>CAZVFX010000036.1:20156-56812 GCA_964626565.1 uncultured Myxococcales bacterium | reverse complement strand
GGGGGGGGTGGGGGGCAGGGGCGGTATTCGCTTATTCGCATCGCGTCGGGGCGGCGGTTTTCGCTGTTGTATTGGTTGGGGCTGGGGGGGCAGGGCCCGCCGCAGTCAAGGTCGGTTTCGTCGCCGTTGAACACTTCGTCATCGCAGGCCGGCGGTTGGCAGATGCCGTCCTCACAGTACAAGCTCAAGCAATCGGAGTCGTCCACGCAGCCGACTCCATCGGGGCAGGCGGGGCACGGCCCGCCGCAATCCTGGCCCGTCTCCTCACCGTTGAAGACACCATCATCGCACGCGGGCGGCAGGCAGATCAGGGCCACACAAACACCGCTCTCGCAATCCACTCCGTCCAGGCAACCTTCTCCGTCGGGACAGCGCGGGCAGGGCCCGCCGCAGTCAGAGCCGGTTTCTCCACCGTTCTTGATATTGTCGTCGCAGCCGGGGTTCTGGCACAACACGGTGCATTCGTCCTCGTTGTTGCTGTTGCCGTCGTCGCACTCTTCGGGAGGTTCTAGGAAGCCGTTGCCGCAGCAGGGCTGGATGAGGGCGTGGATACAACCGTCGGCCGGGTGGCACGAATCCGCGGTGCAGATGGCGCCGTCGTTGCAGTCCAGCGGAGCGCCGGGCAGGCACGCTCCCGCCAGGCACTGGTCATCCTCGGTGCACACGTTGCCGTCGTCGCAAGCGGCACTATTGAACTCATAGGTACAACCTCCATCTACGTCGCAGCCGTCGTCGGTGCAGACGTTTCCGTCGTTGCAGTCCACCATCGCCTCGCCGCTGCATTCGCCATCGGCACAAGCGTCGCCGGTGGTACAAGCATTTCCGTCATCGCAGGGCAGGGTGTTGGTTTGAAAAACGCAGCCGGTGTCGGGGTCGCAATACTCCTGGGTGCACACGTTGTCGTCGTTGCAGTCCACTACCCCTGTGCCCACGCACTGGCCCTCCTCGCAGTGGTCGCCGTCGGTGCATTCGTTGTCATCGCTGCAGTCCAGGTCCCCCGGTTCGTGGATGCACACACCGTCTAGGCAGGAGTCGAACGTGCACTGGTTGAGGTCGTCACAATCCAGTGCCGGCCCCGAGACGCAGGCACCCTGTGAACAGTAGTCGTTGGAAGTACAGGGGTCGCCGTCGGAGCATGCCCCCTCAATTATTTCGTATTCACACCCGCCGCCCGAAAGACAGATGTCTTTGGTGCAGGGATTTTGGTCGTCGCATTCGAGTGAACCTTGCCCCAGGCACGTGCCTTCGTTGCACACATCCCCTGTTGTGCACTCGTTGTTGTCGTCGCAAGCAGCCTGGTTGTTCTTGTGGAAACAGCCTGTGTCTTGAAGGCAGCCGTCGTCGGTGCACGGGTTTCCGTCGTTGCAGTCCACGGCACCGCCTGCGAGGCATGCGCCGCCGCCACACAGGTCGCCCATGGTGCAGGCGTCCCCGTCATCGCAGGGTGCCGTGTTGGCCTGGAACACGCACCCTGTTTCGGGGGTGCATGAGTCGGTTGTGCACAGGTTGTTGTCGTCGCATTGGAGCGCGCCGCCCGGAGCACAAACCGAGCCCTGGCAGGAGTCTCCCTCGGTGCATTGATTGCCGTCGTCGCAAAGGCCGCCGGCCGGTGTGTGGAGACATCCGGCCCCCGGGTCGCAACTGTCGGTGGTACACACGTTCCCGTCGTCGCAGTCCTTCTCCGGGCCGGGGAGGCAGTCGCCGTCCAGGCAGGCGTCACCGAGGGTACACGCGCTGCCGTCCTGGCAGGGGGCATTGTTGTGCACCCATGTGCAGCCGTCATCCTGATTGCAAAGGTCGTCGGTGCAAGGATTGCCGTCGTTACAGTTGGCGCCCACATCTCCGGCGCACTGCCCTTCCGTACAGACGTCGCCGAGGGTGCACGCGTCGCCGTCGTTGCAGGCCAGACCTTCGTGGTCCGGGACGAGTGAGCACTCTCCGGTTTCCGGGGCGCAGGACGCCTGCAGGCAGACGGCTCCCAAACCGTTGGGGAGCGGACACTCCACCACACTGGCCGGAGTCACCGCACATTTGAACGGGAAGCTCGCCTGGTCGCAGAACAGGGTGCCGTTGCACAGGTCCCCGTCTTCCAGGTCGGCGCAATCCTCATCGGTGGTGCAATCGCACGAAACCGGGGTGCCCACGCAGCCGCCGTCGATGCACTGGTCTCCCACCGTGCAGGGGTCGTCATCGTCGCAAACGTTGTTGTTGGGAGTTTGCAGGCAGCCTCCCAGGCCGTCGCACTCCCCGTCGGTACATACATTGCCGTCGTCACAGATCACCGGTGTGCCCGTGCAACTCCCCTCGTCGCAATGGTCCATGGCAGTGCACATGTCGCCGTCGACACACTCCACCCCGGAAAGCTCGGAATGGGAGCAACCGTCTTCTCCCGCACACACATCCTCGGTGCACGCATTGTCGTCGTCGCAGAGGTTGACAAAGTCACCGCCGATCTGGTCCGGCTCGTCGGCAAGGCCGTCGCAATCGTCGTCGAGGCCGTTGCAGGTTTCCAGTGCGGGCACAGCCGCGTCGCATTCCGTAAGTCCGCCTTCGACGCATACTCTCTTGCCCTCACACAACCCCCATTCGTTATCGTGGAAGCAAGGAGCAAGCAGCGCCTCGTCTATCGATTTCAAAGTGCATTCACAAACACCGCTCAGCGGAACGCACTGTGGGATCAACACCCCTTCGGTTGTTTCTGCGTCCTGGCACGCGTAGCCGTCGGGACAGGGTGTGGCCTCGTCGCAATGTCCACCGCAGAAACGGCCGTCTTCGCCGTAATTCACGCAGACGTTGCTAGCGGCCCCGAGGGTGTTGCAGTCGCTGCCCGTGGCGCACGGCTTGCACAGGACCGGGAAGTCGGAGACGCAGGCGAATACGACGTCGGGGAAGGTGCCCGAGACCTGGACGCAACTCCACCCTTCCGGGCACTCCTCCTGGCAGGTCATGGAGCAGATCCCTTCGCCCAGATGCTCAACGCACCACCCGGAAAGGCAGTCCTGCATGTCGGAGCACTGATCCCCGAAGCATCCTTCGCCGGGCAGGCACTCGTCCAGAGTCTCCGGCTGTACTGCGGTGTCTCCGCTCAGGTCAAACTTGCCAAAGTCGATCCCGGTGTCCTGCGGCAGCGGGATTTCCGGCCCGCCCCCGCTGTCCGCGAATATCTCACTGGTGTCTGCCTGGCCGTCGGGCAGGTCAGCCGAGACCACGGCCGCGGCGCCTCCGCCGCAGGCGGAGAGAAATAGGATCAAGAATGGTATCGTTCCGATGCGCATTTTCGGTACCTCGAGTTCAGGCAGAGTTTCAACGTCCCGGTCAGTATAGCCGAACCGGTCCGGTTCGCCAAACCGACAACGCCCGCCCCTTGCGTACAGGATGTGCTATGATGTCAAGACGTCGGGACGGAAGGAAGCGGAGGGAGACAAGATGGACTTGCAGGCAGTAACCGATTCGTTGGAGAGGGCGCTCAGCCGGCTTCACTTTGCCGCGCCGGTGGCCCATGTCTACAATCCCCTGATCTACGCTCGTGAGCCCTACTCCGCCTATCTTCAGCAGTATGGGGTTGGTCAAAGAGAGGTGGTTCTGCTGGGCATGAACCCGGGGCCGTGGGGGATGGTGCAGACCGGGGTGCCGTTCGGAGAGATAGCCGCGGTGCGGGACTGGCTTGGAATTGCCGGCCGCGTCGACAAGCCGCAATTCGAACACCCCAAACGGCCGGTGCTGGGATTCGAGTGCACACGGAGCGAAGTTAGCGGAAGGCGGGTCTGGGGCTGGGCCCGCAACGAATTTGACACTCCGGAAGCTTTTTTCACCCGTTTCTTCGTCGCCAACTACTGCCCGCTGGCGTTCCTGGAGGAGAGCGGCCGTAATCGGACGCCGGACAAACTGCCGCGCCGGGAACGAGACCCGCTGATGGCCGCTTGCGATGAGGCCCTGGCGGCAACCATCGAATACCTTCAGCCGCGCTATGTCGTCGGCCTGGGCCGCTTCACGGAGCAAAGCGCCCGGCGGGCGCTCGAGGGGAAGGACCTCACCATCGGAGTGCTGCCTCACCCGAGTCCGGCCAATCCTGTCGCCAACCGGGGCTGGGAACGCCTCGCGTCTGAGGGACTGAGGCAGTTGGGGATTGCGGTTCCATGAGTGGCTGAAGCCGGCCGTGGGTTACCAACCCCACAAGAGAGACAGGCCGCTGGCCCCGTACCCGGGGTCGCCCCACGGAACCACGCCGATGAACCTGGCCGATGATGCCTCGATTCGTTGGGCCTCGCCTTTCTCATAGCGATATTTGCTGGACCGGTTCCGGGCGACCCATTTGCCTATGAAGTAGCCCATGGGCGCACCCCAGACAACGTCGGAAATGAAATGTTGGTTATGGTACAGAACCGAGAATGAGATGTAGGCCATGCTGGCGTATCCGATGACATCCAGCCACGGCTCTCGAAAGTAGTCCATGGTGAGTGTAGCCAGGGCAAAAACGCTCGCAGTGTGCCCCGACGGAGTTCCGGAAGGGAAGAACTCCCATCCTCGGGAAGGGCCGTAGACGATGCCCTTCCCTTCCCCCTGCTCCGGCCCTTCTCTGCCGATGAGGAGCTTCTGAGCTATGTGAAGGGTCTGTGTGAATGCCAGAGTTTCCAAAAACAGCGACGATAACTCGACTACATCAGGCCAACCGCCGACATATCCGACCACCGCAGTAGTTCCTGCCAGGCTCAAACCAAATACGGAAAAACGTTCCGTGGTGAGTCGTGGAAAGAACGGGTCCAGATAGTCAATATCCTGGTCCATGATCCAGAATTGCAGCCTGGCGTCGGGGGAAGGGTCGGTAGGTGCCATGAGCGCCAGGGTGCCGGCCGCGGTCAGACCGGCATAAAGCCAGTCCTCTCCGTCCCAGTAGTAGCCGATGTTGGCGAAGGTCCCGGTCAGGTCGTAAAAATAACGGCTGAACATGTTGCAGTTCTGGTATCTGAGCTCTTCACCCATGAAAAACGGGAGGGCTTCGGAGTTCTTTCCTTCTTCTGCCGTTGCCGGAAACGAGGCGCTCATGAGGAGAACGATCGGTAGTAGTGTGTACAGCCGCAGCAATTGCTCCTCCCGGCGTGGAATGATGCCGCACAGGAATGTGAACAGCAAGACCAAAAACAGTTGACGCATCTAAGACCATTCGCTATTGTTGAGTTATTATTGGTGGTTTTCTCCAGATGTGTCAATTAGTGAGGTATGTTAGTATGATCGTGCAGGATTTTATTACTTTGGCTGAGAACAGAGGCAAGGAGTTGAGGTCACAGGGCCAGGTCGACGAGGCGAGGACACTGTTGGCCCACAAGGCCAGTTTCGGCGCGGTGTGCGCTTTTCTGGGCAAGGATTTGAGCGCCATAACGCTGGACCAGTTCGAGGCTCTGCGAACAGACCCTGGCCTGCGGGACCAGAAGCGTCTTCGTGGGAGATTTAATAGTGCCGTGTATATGGCGCGGAAATATGTAGATGAACTTCAGGCACCGGCGCCTGTGGCCGCGCCCAAAGTGGCGGAGGTGTTGAATTCCATCGACCGGTTGCGGCCTCAATTCGGTAAGCGGCGTTACCGGAAGCCGGCGTACAAGACCGCCATTCGCATTTTGACCGAAGCCGCGGCGGATATCCGGAAGTTGTTGCGAGCGGCCGAGCGCCAGGGCGAAAACACGGCGGGTTGGACAATCGCGCAGTTGCAGGCCAGTGCGGGTCACAGCAAGGGTTTCCACAAGGTCAGGCGGGCTGTGGGCCTGCTTGCGGGGCGCCGGGATGAATGCGGGATGCCTGTGTTGGGAGACAACGGGAAGAGCGAGGAAACCCCGGGGGTCGCGATAACTTCGCCCCAGGCTGCTGCGCCTGCGCCCCAGGCTGCTGCGCCTGCGCCCCAGGCTAGGATGCCAGCTCCTCAGGCTGCACAACCTGCGGTCGCGCCGGTGGAGCCACCTCCGGCACCACGGTTCGAGGCGGAGGCGACTGCCCCGCCCGTGCTGGACGAAGTTCGCTTCGCCGGGGTTCCGTTGGATTCGCTTTCAGTATTCGACCGGGGCCTTTCACTGGAGGAAAACTACCGGCGCCTCTACCGCGCATACACGCAGGTAGACGGGCAGCGTGCCCGGGCGCAGACGAAGGTGGACCGCCTGGTTGAAGTGGTCAAGCAGTTGAGCGATCTGGCGCGGTAGACCGGTCCGGCCTCAGTCTACGCACTGCCCCTTTTCATCGCACTCCTGACCTGAAGGACAGGCCCCGCACACTCCCCCGCAGTCATCTCCTCCGCATTCCTTATGAGAGCAGGTCTCGAGGCATACGCTTTGAGGCACGCAGTATCCTTCCACATAGCAGGCCTCAGGGTGGTCGCAAAGGCCGCAACTGCCTCCGCAACCGTCATCTCCGCACTCGACGCCGGAGCAATCAGGTACACAGATGTCGGGGACCGAATCTGCCTTCAAGTGGCCGGAAGGTCGGGGAAGGTTGTGGGGCCATTCCCGGCGTTCTTCAGCCTCGAACCCGCAACCCAGGCACGAGAAGAGCAGCATTGCCATCGGCCCGAGTAGTCCCTTGAACATTAGATCCTCTTGGTGTCTCCCGCTGAGTTTCTCCGTCCCCATTCTCGCGTGTCATTGACTGAAGCTCAAGGGTTTCTCCCGGCATCTGCTACGAGCGGCTTGTACGTGCAGGGCGGGGTGACTATTATGGCATTCGGAGCAGTGGCTGTCATGTCACGGGGAGGTAAACGAAATGGATGTAATGACTGCAATTCGCGAGCGCAGGAGCGTACGAGCCTATACCGATCAGCCGGTAGAGGAGGAGAAACTGAAAGCAGTGCTGGAGGCTGCCCGTCTGGCCCCTTCCGCTTCCAACCGGCAGGAGTGGCGGTTCGTGGTGGTGACAGACCCGGACAAGCGCCGGGAATTGGGCCGGCTTGCCCTCAATCAGACCTTTATCGCGGATGCCCCGGTGGTGATCGCCTGCTGTGCGGATACCGATCATCACACCATGCGTTGCGGGCAGAAGAGCTATCCCATCGATGTGGCAATCGCGATCGATCATATGACTCTGGCCGCGGTGGAGTTGGGCCTGGGAACCTGCTGGATCGGAGCTTTCGACGAGCCCGGAGTTAAGTCGTTGCTGGGTATTCCGGACGCCATCCCTGTCGTCGAACTTCTTCCCCTCGGTTACCCTGCAGATTCTCCCCGCCCCAAGCGTCGTCTGGAGTTCGACCGCATAGTCCACTGGGAAGAGTGGTAGCCGCCCCGGACACCCCCGCCTGAGCAACTTTTTTTGCCCCAAATGCATTTTTTTTGGCCACATCGCCGCGCAAACCCCGATAAGTAAGAGTGTACATCAACCACAATCAGGAGGCAGTCATGCAGTTGAAACCACCGGAGTTGACTGAACAGATCCAGGCCGCATTGACGAGGTACATCGAGATTCAACGGGCTGAGGCGAAGCTGAAACGGGAAAAGGCCGAGCTTGCGGAAAGGCTGAACCGGCACATGCAGCTCAGCGGAGCCAAGGAGTGGTTTACGAAAGTGGACCGCAGCCAGTTGAAAATCACCGCGCGCAAATGGGAGAAGTCCGAGTACGACGAGGAGCTGCTCAAGGGGCGGCTGGGCGATCGCTACAAGAAGATCCTCAGGCCTGACGGCAAGAAGATCTGGCGCCGAAAGGAAGAGGTCGCCGTAGTACTCGGGGATTTCCTGGAAGAGGTGGGCGTTCCCGATCCGCGGATCATCAACAACGCCATCTACGAAGGGCTCATCGATCGTGCGGAGGTTGACGGTGCGGTGAAGAAGACGGAGCGTCGTTACGTCACCGTCCAGCATCTCAACGAGCAGGAGTGGGCCGCAGCCAACTTCGGCTAGATTGGAGGATGGGTTGACTTCTTGCCTCCTCTGTCTTACCCTTAAGTAAGGAATGACGGGGGAGGTAAGGATGCCCAGCGCAACCGTAACGAGCAAAGGTCAGATTACCATTCCCAAGGCTGTCAGGGACACCCTGGAATTGAAGCCGGGGGACCGGGTAGCTTTTCACGTTCGGGAAGATGGAGTCGTAGAAGTTCAGGCCGAGACATCGGACGTTATGGCTCTCAAAGGCGCGCTCAAGGCTCGCCGGCGAGGCGTAACCCTGGAGGAAATGGAACGGGCCATAGCCGAGGGAGCGTCCGATGATCGCGGTTGACACCAACGTGCTGGTGCGTTTTCTGGTTGAAGACGACGAGGAACAATCTGCCCGCGCGGCTGGTGTGTTCGCAGCCGCGGCCGGAAAGGAGCGGGAGATCTATGTCTCCGACCTGGTGCTGGCTGAAACGGTCTGGGTCCTTCGTCGCTGCTACGGATTTGCGAGGGAGGAAATCTCCAACGTGCTGCAGCAGTTGGCTCGCTCCCGGCAACTCGCGTTTGCCGACACAGACCGCCTGACGCACTGTATCAGGGTATTTTCGGAAGGAAAGGCGGATTTCGCGGACTACCTTATCGGCCGTCTGGCAAGGGAGCGGGGTTGCCGAGTGATCTACACCTTCGACAAGCTGCTGTTGGCCGAGAAGGGTTTCGAAGCACCGTGACGGGAGGTGCACATGATTCTGCCGAGCGATGAGCCGAGGATGGTCGCTGCCCTTGTCTGGGTGCTCGTCTTCGGCTGCTCTTCAACTGTGGTAGTTGATAAAGACATCACAGGGCATGGCATTTCTGACGAAAGAGGGGGGGAGACGTCCATCTTCGAGTTACCTCCCGCGTTCGACGAGGTTGGCGACAGGTCAACATCCCAACCTGACGCAGGGCTCCTCGAAGACCGGGCTTCTCCCCTCCCCGAAGTCGCTTCCGAGGTTGCAGAGATTGGCCAGGAGTTACCCCTCCCCGACACTGTTGAGGAGCCGGACCTGGGGACGCCGGAGTTGCCTTGCGCACCGCTCTCGTGCGCAGAGGCCGGCGCCAATTGCGGCGCGGCGGATGACGGCTGTGGCGGGACCCTTGATTGCGGCCCGTGCTGCGGGAACAACTGTACGCTGGTAGTGGAAGATCCGCTGTCGGGCTCGACTGTGGGCCAGCAGCAGGGCGGCCAGTTTGTGGATGGCGGGTGGAAGACCAAGAAGATCGATCACAGAATTGTCTACAATTTCGATGCTATCGATTGCGGCTATGTAGAAGTCGACCTCACCAATTTCAACCCTCCCGAGCAATACGATCACAAGACTGAGAACTACGACTGTGATGCCGAGAACACCGACTGCTACGCCCACATTCTGGGCCTTTACCAGGGTAGTCACGGCAGCCAACACAAGGCGGCGAATCAGGGAGAATCCCAGTCTGCAGTCCAGGCCACCGGTCCGGAAACCTCGGACCGACCCAAGAAGCTGAAACTGAAAGGGTCTACCTGCGGCTGGGGCGGAGGGGGCACCAACTATACGCCCAAGTATAATTGGAATGTGAACAAGACCTACAAGCTACGGCTGACCTGGACGTCGGGGAAGGTGACTCTGAAGATTGACGGGGAGCAAAAAGCCCAGGTGGCCCTGACCTGGCCGGGGGAGGGGGACTTCAATCCCGACCCGGAGTTGTGTCCGGCCGGCGACCCGCACCTGGCCTTCACCCACTTCTTCCTGGGAAGGGACAAGAGCCCCGGCGGGGGCTACTTCATCGGACCCACCTGGTCCAACTTACATATCTACAACTGCGGGGAGTAGGCGACTTCAGTCGCTGGGCGCCCAGAAGCAGCGCTTCGGGGAGTGCACTTTCCCCTCTTTCTTCAACCCTTGAATCAGCTTTGAAACTTCGGCCTTTTCAATTCCCGTGGCCGCAGCCACATCCCCCGGCCGCACCGGCTTGCCCGCCGCCTTCATCGCATCAAGTATCTGTACCGATTTGTCACTCATGATTCCCTCCTTATCGTCCGCCGTATGATAGTCACTCGGGTCTTGGTGGGCAAGACTACTGGAGCCCGGAATCTGCGGGTTGTCTTTGTGGGTCAACGACCTTGTCGACGGGGAGGTACTCGGTGACGAAGTTGAGGGAATGGGAGATGGTCATCAGTTTTTCGATGACCAGGGCGACTCCGAAGATGCACACCCCCAGCACCCCTCCTCTTAGGCCGTTGGCGGCTTCGATAGCGGAGAGCACGAGGAGTACCAGCAACCATATTTCGGCGATGGCGTCGCTTACCCCCAACACCGGGTGGCCGGTGTAGAAATAGCCGCCGCCGGGATAACGGACTGAGAGTCGCATCGCCTCTTTCTTGTTCTTGAATTCGAGGCTGCAATTCCCGCAAGTGTAAACGTCAGATTCAAGGGGGGCGGTACAGCGGGGGCAAAGATGCACCCGGCCCTGAGCCGCGCTTTGTTCACCGGTGAGAGGGATGGTGGGCATGAAGGACTTGAGCTTCCTGGCTTCCTTTTTGGCGACGTAGTAGAAGCCCTCCTTCTTTCCGTTCTTGTATCTGAAGATGATCTTCCTGCCCTTGACCTTGATCGATTCGCAGTCGGCATATCGGATCTCAGCGATGGTGTACCGCCAACCGAATTCCATGGTGGTGGGGATGTGGAAGATGCGACGGTCGGTGAAGACCAGCAGTGAGCGCTTCAGATAGAGGAAGATCCAGCCGATGGTAAGTTGCTCCCAGAACGAAGTGGGAGAGCAGGCTGTTGTGATGAGAAGAATCTGTTCCCCTTCCTCAAGGAAGTGGGGCAGGGCGTCCAGTTTCTCGGTGAATTTGGTCTGCCGCTTCTCGATCCCTTTCTTGTGCACCCCCTTGTGGTTGGAGAACATGATCTCAGCGTTGAGCGACAGGTCGCCGTAGCCGTACGGCGCTGATTTCAGCTTCAGTCCTCCCGGTTCCTCTTCCATGGTCCCTACCTCTTGCAGTCTGTGGTCACGTGCAAATCGAATTCTCAGCAATACTAGCATGTTGGTAGGCAGATTGGAACGGTAGAACCGCACGCCATTTCGCCCTTTACTTTTGCAAAACTGCGGGTAGGATACCCGGCTGACAAAGGGAAGTGGTCAGCTTTGGAGGATGTCATGAATTGGGCTTCGTGGAAGTCGGTGATTTGCTGTGTGGCGGTCAGTGTGCCGGTCCTGTTGTATACCGCATGTGGCGGTAGTGGGTCCCAGGATGGAGAACCTGATGCCGGGGCCGAGACTGCCGTAGTGGACGTCGGAGCAGAGCTCGCCTCGCCGGACGTGGCGTCCGATGCGCCTGCGGAGTTGACCCTGCCGGAGATCCCTTCAGCGTGCGATACCTGCCACGGTTTTCCACCGCCTGAGCCACACGTGCAACTGGACGATTGCAATGCCTGCCATGAGGAGACGGTAAACAAGGACGGCACGCTCAACGTGCAGTCGGGCGCCCACGACAACGGGACGGTGGAGTCGTCCACCATGCACCCGGAAGGCTACGCGGCAATGGAGAAGCACGGCCTGACCTTCGACAAGTTCGGCATTGTAACCTGCAACGGCTGTCATGGTGAGGACCTGGAAGGGGGCATCGTGGGCGTTTCCTGCGAGCAGTGCCACCCCGGTTTCGGCACCAACTGCACCTTCTGTCATGGCGGCACCGACAACCAGACCGGCGCTCCCCCTGCCGACCTTCAGGGCAACACTACCAGCTTCAACGACGCAGTGGGTGCGCACACCGCACACCTCACCGAGGACTCCGACTGGCACAAGGCGATAGCCTGCACCGAGTGCCACGTCGTGCCGACGAGCATCCTTGACGAAGGCCACGCCGACGGCGGCCACGGTGACCTTACCTGGGGACCGCTGGCATCCGCCCAGGGGACGGAGCCGGCGTGGGAAATCGGCCTGTGCGAGAGCAGTTATTGCCACGGCGCAACCCTTACCGGCGGCACGGTCCACTCTCCTCAGTGGTCCGCCGGCCCCGAAGGCCAGGCCGACTGCGGCGCCTGCCATGGCCTCCCCCCGGAAGGTGGCCCCCACGCCAACGCCGACGACTGCAGCGTCTGCCACAGCACCGTGATGGATTCCGCTACCACCTTCAAGGATCCGGATCTTCACATTAACGGCACCACCGACATGTAGCGCCCGTGCTCTTCATCGTAGAGCCAGGCTACCGAGGGAAGAGTGAACGGCAATTATCAATTTTCAAATGCCAATTTTCAATTATCGGTGGTCCTCGACCTGAATGTGCGTGACAGTGGAGCGTGGCACGGGTATTGCTGATGTGTTCTCCCATTGCACCCGATGACCGGGGGCGGGAGGTGGAAATGGTACGACAAAAGAAACAGCTCATATTTCTGTTGGCGGTAGCCTTGGTTTGGAGTTGCGGTGGTGCATCCTACAGTCGGCCCGTGCATTTCGGCTGGGCCGAATTGGGCAAAGAACGGTCGGGCATCGACATGATCAGTTATCCGGCAGAAGACTACGACCGGGTAGAGGCGCTTGCCATGAAGTACGGTGACCGGTTCGTGGGGGAGGCGGCGGAGTTTCCTTCCATCCCGGAGGATGAACCGGACGTGCCTTCCTTTGTAGCCAGGGGCAAGAAGTTTGCGGTGGTCACAACTGAAGGCGCCATTTCGTTGGGTGTCACCGGTTTCGGCGCATCCCCGGGGGCGGGTGAGACTCACTGGTACGTGCACTTGGAAGGGGCGAAGGAACTGGACGGGCGACAGGGGTTGGCCCTTTATGACGTGCCGGCCCCCGAGGGGGTGAAACTCAGGATCGCCGGGCAGATCGACTATTCGGCACCGGATGTACAAGACAGCCTGGCCAGGGTGATGGCCCGGTTGAGTGCGGCGACCCCCGAGGCTCGCCGCGGGTTGCTGGACCTCGTGGAGGTCAACGAGGACTCGTTGGCGTGGACGCCGGGCCGCTTCCCCCGAGGCGCAACCGCGCTGGTTTCGCTGCGGGCTCACATTGCCGGCAAGATGGATGAAATCGAAGTCTTCTCCGCCCTCTTCCTGGCCGACGACCATGGCAACATCATCGGTTTTCTCGTGCTTCCCGACGTTCGCCTCGACTGGTACGAGGTGCAATACCTGGTAGACCTCGACGGCGACAACATCGACGAGGCCATAGTCGCAAGCAGCTATTACGAAGGTTCCTACCTCAACTACCTGGAGTGGAAAGGCGACGAGCCCCACTTCCTTACGCTCACCGGTGATGGGGCCTGAGCCTAGAAGTCGTTTTTGGAATCGGAATCGACCAGGGCGTCCAGCATGTCGTCCCACATGTGTGCGCCGGCGAGGTAGAGTTTGAACTCGTCGAGTTCGAGGAGTTGGTAGTTGTAGAATGCGGTCATGTATTTGCGGGTGAGGTAGCGGGTGAACTCCGGGTCGTCGGTGCCTTTGGGGCAAACTGAGCAGACGTAGCCGCAGTCGGGGTTGTCGATGAATGACATGTGGCTGGCTCCCAGCACGTTGATCTGAACTGCCGGGCTGTTTGCGTACAGGTAGTACTGGTAAAAATTCTCATCCTCCGGTGCGCAGGCATTATCTCCCGACCCGCTTACCGTTTCCCCGAGAAGGCCCAGTGGAATATCGATCTGGGGCATCAGTTCCGGGGTTACGGAAGGCCAGTCGTCCGGGTTGGAGAAGAGAGGAGCGGCCGCGGAATCAACCGGGTCCACGACGAATGAGGCTTTGGGCCTGGGGTCTTCGGTACACGCCAGCAACGAGATCTTGCCGCCCAGGGAATGACCCCCGACGCCGATCTTGTCGGTGTCCGCCTTGCCCTCCAGCGCGGTTTCGGGGTTGCCGCCCGTTTCCTCAATCCAGTCCAGCACCTTGACCAGGTTATCCTTCAGCTCTTCGTGGGATTTCGGAAGGAGCAGGTTGGAAGGCATATTCGGCATAATCACGACGAATCCCCAGCTCGCCAGGTGCTCACCATAGCTTGCATAGTGGGCCGGCGCCAGTTGGAAACCGTGGTTGAAGACGACCACGGGAAAGGGCCCTTCGTCGTCGGGGAGATAGAGCACCAGGGTGAGTTTGGGTGCAAAAATACCCGGCCCCAGCTTAAGCTGGTATTCGCTCTTAGCGTACTCATACGGCCCCGCATCGCCGGGGTTGGGGGGCGGGGGCGGCTCGCAGATGCCGGCGTTGCAGTTCCCCGATTCGTTGAGAGCGGTGAGGCACTCGTCCCCTTCCTGCTGCAGGTCGGGGATGAGTTGGCAGGTCCAACACTGGGGGAACGGGTTCAGATCGCACTTCCATTCCACGCATGTCGGTGGTTTGGTTAGCGCAAGTTCGTCGCAAACCTCGGGAACATCCTCTGCAACCTCCACCTCGATTTTTACCTCCACCTCATCGAGCAGGTCTTCGGTTTCCGCCGTGTCTGCGGCCAGGTCCAAGGTTTCCGGTGGGGAAGGGAGGTCGTCAGTTGTCTCCAGTTCGAAGAGTGCCATGTCCGGAAGATCGGGAAGATCCGGCTGTGGTGGCTCGAGGTCCGCGCTCTGGTCGAAACCGAGGTCGGGTTCGCCCCGGCCGGTGTCGGCGATTATGAACGGCTGGCCCGTGTCTTTGACGATGTCCTCGGGCGGTTTCACCGCGGGCCCGATGCGGGTCTCTTCGCTGCATGCGGAGAGGAATAGCAGCGACAACGATAGAGTTGCCGTTACTGCGACCCGGCGGAAGGGAGTGACCCCGGCCCCTTCCATTAGAACAAACCGTCGGCGCAGGCCGAGATTCCGTTGCAGCACAGGCACACGTAGCAGTCGTCGCACTGGCAGTTGGGGGTGGGCACGCAGGAGGTCGCGCCGCACGTGCCTTCCATTTCGCAAACAATCGGGATGAGCGTATAGATGCACGGTACGCCGGCCACCATCTCGTGCACGCACCCCTGCACCGGGTCGCAGCTATCAACGGTGCACTGCTCTGCGTCGTCGCAGTCGGCAGGGCCGCCGCCCATGCACTTGCCGCTGTTGCACGTATCGTTGATGGTGCACGGGTTCTCGTCGTTGCAGGGAAGGCCGGTGGATGGTTTGTGCTGGCACGCCCCGTTCTCGCAGATGTCTAGAGTGCACTGGTTGCCGTCGTCTTCGCAAGTGTCGGAGTTGTTCACGAAGTAGCACCCCATCTCGCTCACCGGGTCGCACAGGTTGGCGGTGCAGGGATTGCCGTCGTCGCAGTATTTCTCGGCCCCCTGGCATACTCCCTGGAAGCAGTGGTCGTTGTCGGTGCAGGAGTTGCCGTCGTCGCAGGCCGCGGCATTGAGCGGGTGAGAGCACCCGGCTTCCGGGTCGCACAGGTCGTCGGTGCACGCGTCACCATCGTCGCACAACCCTTCGTCCACCTGGCCGTCGCAGTTGTTGTCCTTGGAGTCGCATTCCTCGGATGCATTCGGAAATATCGCCGGGTCCCCGTCTTCGCAATCCCCCGGACCGTTGCCGCACGCGGCAGGCGTTCCCAAGGTCAGCATGTCCGCGTCGCAGTATCCGTCGCTGTCGTCGTCGCACCCTTCGTCCACCACCTCGTCACAGTCGTTATCCGTGTCGTCGCACATTTCCTCGGCCGGGATCATGGCCGAGCAGGCGGACAGCCCTTCCGCGCTGCAAGCCCTTTCTCCCTCGCAGAGACCGAATTCGTTTTCGTTGATGCAGTTGGTGCTTTTCCCCTCCTGTATGGCCAGGAACGAGCATTCGCAGGCGCCGTTCTCCGGCATGCACTGGAAGAAGGTCCCGCCGGGGGTCTGGACCGACTCGCAGGAGTATCCTTCCGGACAGCCGTTCTGGTCGCTGCAGTCGGCGCCGCAGAAGCTGCCCGCGTTGTTGGGGAACTCCAGACACTGGTCCAGGAACACCGAAAGTGCGTCCGGAGTCTTGCAGTCGTCATTGGTGTGGCACGGGTCGCAGAGAGTGAGAAAACGTGGCAGGCAGATGTAGACGATGTCCGGCTGAGTGTCCGCCTGTTGACAGGCCCATCCTTCCGGGCAGTCTTCGACGCACCCGACGGAACAGCGCCCGCCGTCGCTGGTAGTGACGCAGAACCCGCTGTCACACTCGTCGTTACCGGTGCAAGGCCATAAGAAGTCGCCTTCCTCGGGACCCAGGTCGAAGCTGGGCAAGTCGGGTTTCGACAAGTCCGGCACGTCCTCAGGAATGGGGACAGACCTGTCCGTTGCTACCTCAGCCACGACCTCCGGCGTGGCGTAGGTGCTTGCATCTTCCGCGTCTTCGGAGCTGCCGCAACCCGACGCCGCCGCGCAAACCAGCGCCACCAGCAATAGTGAGAATCCGCGCATTCCACTCTCCTCTTGTATCCTCTCGCGACTATACTTCACCGGCTTTGCCGGTTCAAGGACAGCGCGGCGTTGAAATCTACGACCCGGTCTCGTAAACTGAAACTGACCAATCGGCAGGAGAGCGTTCATGAAACGACAGTTGCGATGGATCTTGATCTCCGGCCTCTGGGCGGTCCTCTGCTTCGGCTGCGGGTCCTCGACCACTCCAATACCGGCTGAAGCGGATACGCGCGGCAAGAGCTGGGATCTGCCCGTCGCGTGTAGGGCGGGCGGATGTGCGGCGCCGCTGCCATGGCGGCTGAGGCTGATCGTTGGGGACCCGTGTGAATCGTGCTATTCAGCCGCGGCCGGAGGGCCGGTGGAACAACTGCACGTCAAGGTCGTGGACTGGGCCGCCGACGGGCAGGTCGTGCTGGACACTGAGTTTTGGGCTGACGCCCAGCACGTCAGTGTTGATTCGGACCTTGATTTCGACGGGAGTTCGGACCTGGAGGTTACCGTCCTGGGGTTCCGCGAAGGAGAAGACCAGCCCATTCTGTTTGCTCGGATGAAGAACCTGGTGGTCGCGCAGGGGGAAGAGACCGTCGTCGACCTGATGGAAGCCAGATATGCCGATTACTGCTGCGTGGAAACTCCGGGAGGAGCTGCCAACCGGATGTTTCACACGGCGACGCAACTGCCCGACGGACGCTTCTTCATCGCAGGCGGCTTCACCAAAACAAGCGAGGAGACCGGGCGCTTCGAGGCGGGGAACTCGTCAGATCAGGGGTTCGTCGTTGACCTGAGCGATGGCACAGTTGCCCAATCCGCCAACCTGATGAATAGAGGTCGCGGCGCCCACGCCGCCGTCTACCTGCCCAAGAGTGGGCTGGTGCTGCTGGTAGGCGGCATTCAGCGTCTCTACAGGGAGAAGAACAACGAGTGTTTCCCGTGGTACTGGGAGAAGGACAATGCGGGGGATGCCGGCCTTACGTACGAGTTGTTCGACCCGGCCGCGTTAAGATTCCTCGACTGGGATTCGGATGATTGGCCGGATGAAGGGCACGAGATGGTTACGCCGGTGCGGAGGGTGTTCCCTGCCGCAGTCCTCAACAACGACGGTACGGTGCTGGTTACGGGCGGCGGCTACTGGCCTTCGTGCGGCACGGACATGGAAACGGACGCCGACTACCGTATCGCAGAACTGTACCGGCCGAGGAGTGACAACTACACCGGCGGCTTCCAGGAGAGTTACGGTGCGCTCACCATGAAGGCCGTGCGCAGCGGCCACAGCGGTGTGCTACTGGAGGTGAAGGACGCCTTGACCACCCATCTGTACTGGGGCGGTTCCGTTGACGGAGCCCTCGCCGAATTGTACCAGGAGTCATCCGGGCAGATGGACGGTAACTTCGGTGCCTTCAAGGAAGTAACCTGGCTCGACTCGTCGGCCTACAACAAGCGCCCCTACTTCCACACCATGACGGTACTCAAGGGCCGTACATTTCTGCTGGCGGGCGGAACTGCCTACTCCAGCGGTAAGCTCAGAATACCGTCTGCTGCCGACGCCTACCAGATCAGGGTCACGGACGACCAGGAGATCGGTGTCAACACTGTGGATGGTCTTGGATTGGGCCGGTATTTTCACTCCGCTACCACCCTGGACGGTGCGCGGGTAGTTGTGTACGGCGGGTTCTCCTCGGAGCTTCAGGATGAGGAGACTGTCTTCGCCGCAGCCGCCGTCAACGACGTCCGGTTTTTCGACCTGAATACCGAAGAGTTGGGGGCGGCGATAGTCGATGTTCCGGGTGCCTTCCGGGCGGGGCACACGGCCAGCGTTCTACCCAACGAAACGCTCCTTCTCATAGGGGGAGTTGACGAGTTGCACTTGGGCCTCGAGTTTCAGAAACAGTCCGTCGGACTGTTGGCGGACCTCTACTGCCCTTCCGTTGTTTGCCCCGAGGATTTGTGGGACCAGGCCTGCTATCCTGACTGATCTGTTGAAGTGCTAAGGATCCAGCCTGTATCCCGCCTGGCGGACGGTGCGGAGGTGGCGGGGATTGGCAGGGTCGTCTTCCAGCTTGCGGCGCAGTGACATGACGAAGTTGTCCACGGTCCTCGGCGTGCCCTCGAAACCCCAGCCCCACACCCGGTCGAGAATCGTCTCCCTCGAGAACGTCCTTCCCGGAGAGCGGGCCAGGAGGCATAAGAGGTCGAATTCTCGCGCCGAGATCTTTACCTCCTCCGAGCGTAACGTCACCCGGCGGGCCGCTATTTCGATGACGACCTCCCCGAACTCCAGGGGGGGTAGGCTCTCCACTTCACGCCGATTACGGCGCAACAGCGCTTCGACGCGGGCCAGCAGTTCGGGCAGCTCGAACGGTTTGGCCAGGTAATCGTCAGCGCCTAAATTTAGCCCCTCGATCTTCTGGTCCAGGTCTCCACGGGCCGAAAGGATGAGTACGGCCGTGTTCTCTCCCTGCTCCCTCAGTTCGTCCAGGATGTCGAGACCTGAGAAGCCGGGCAGCATGATGTCCAGCACAATGAGGTCGGGACGGGCGTCGAAGGCCTTTTGCATCCCTTCCTCCCCGTCCACTGCGGTGAGCACCGTATAGCCCTTGACCCTGAAGTTCATGGCCAGCCCTTCGCGCAGCGAGCGGTCGTCTTCCACGATGAGGATCGTTTCGCCGCCTTCCTGAACGCCGTCCTTCATGAGCCGTCCTCGGGGCCTTCGGCAACGGGCAGGCTGATGCTGAAGGTGCTCCCCTTACCTTCCACCGAATCCACCGACACTGTGCCGGCGTGAGCCTTGACCATGAAGTCCACTATGGCGAGGCCCAGGCCCGCGCCCGTCGACTTGCTGGACAGGCGGGAATCAACCCGGTGGAACGGGTCGAATATCCGCTTCAACTCCTTGGCCGGGATTCCGATGCCGTTATCTTTCACTATGATTTCGACCCGGCCCTCCCGGTCTGTCACCGAAAGCGAGATACTCTTCCCTTCGCCGGTGTACTTGTACGCGTTGGTGAGCAGGTTGATGATCACTGAGCCGATTCCGCTACGATCGTGAAGCACGGGCAAGCGCGTGTCGATATCCGCGCGGAACTCCACTTCCCCCGGGGGGAGCATCCCGGAAAAACGGGTCGCCACCTCTTCTGCCAGTCCTTCCAGGGTGCCCACCGCCAGGTTCAGGTTGTCCCGGTCCTTGGCCGCGGTGCGCCAGGTGAGCAGGCGCTCGATCATGGCGCCCAGCCACTCGGTCTCCCGCACGATGGTGTCCACACATTGCTTCACCATTTCCGGATCCTGGTCGACGTTGCCCATCTGCAGGGTCTGGCCATACATTCGTATCGCGGCCAGGGGTGTTTTCAGTTCGTGGGTGACATTGCCCAGCAGGTCGGACTGCAGCCGCGCCGTCCGCGCCCGCCTTCCCAGCAATACGGTGACCACCACTGCGCTGCCGATGGTGGCCGCGGCCAGCGAGACGGCCATGGTGCCTAAGATAAGGTCCTTGGAACTCTCCCACATGACCAGGGCGATGATGCCGACTGTGGTTGACAGAACGACAGGAAACAGAACGCCCGCGGCAAGGACCACAATGGGCCCGGTGAGCCGCAGGTTCTCCTGCAGGCGTCTGATGCGTTTGCCGCCTCGGGTCTCGGTTGCCGCCACGTCGCCTCCCCACGCGGGGCCTGCCCAGACCCGCGCGGCTACTACCCTACCTGACATTGCTCCCGCCCTTCAACTCCTTTGCAGGGCGCGGTCCACTCGATGACTGGTCGTGCCTTGCGCGCACCTGCCGGGTAGCGGGTGACGATCGTTTTGGGCTGAATGCCGTCACCCAACAGCCTCAGCCGCAGCTTCCAGGCGTTGGATAGGACCATGATCCCTGCAGTCTTCAGGCGGTCGAGCACGGTAGGAGGCAGGTGAGCGGAGATGTCGCGCCCCAACTCCAAAGCCCGGCGCCGCTCCTTGTCGTTCACGGCGTGCTGCACCAGCGCCGGCGCCATGGGCGCCCAATCCCGGACCCGTTGTTCAACTTCCCTCAGTCGCGTTGTCAGGCAGTCGTCCAAAGGCCCCATTGAGGCGAGGCGCTTGTACCCGCGGAAGCTGGTCTCCAGCACCCGGTACATGGAGCTGGAATTTACCTCGTAGTCCCGGCGGAAAGCGTTCTTGAGCCAGCGGGCTGCGGAGTCACCCGGGAACGCAGGATGCCGATAGCCCAACTCCTTCTGCCCGTGGATCTCCTCAAACGGCAGGTCGTCCCGCAGTATGCCCCGCTTCTTGTGGTCCTGGTACAAGGCTGTGACCGGCATTGGGGTGAGGAGCATGAACTGCACGAAATCCGACTCCAGCCCCACCATGAAATCGATGTCGATATCGATGTTGTCGGGAGTGTGGTGCTCCATGCACAAGATGCCGGAAGCCAGCACTATGATGCCACGGTCACGCAACTCCTTGATGAGGGCTTTGGGGTCGCTGCCTTTGTTCTTGGTGTAGTTGCCAACTTCCGAAGCAGACTCGACGCCGATCCAGACGTAGTTCACTCCCAGGCGTACGAGGTTGTCCGGGCCGAAGTCGGCGATGGCCTCCGCCGACGAGAAGATGTTGAATTTGAAGAACCGTTTCTGCCGGTCCATCTCCTCCATCAACTCCAACGCCCGGGTTTTGTCCTTCAAGAAATTTTCGTCCATCACGAAAAATTCGTCGGTGCCGCGCTCGTCAGCGATGTGGCAGGCGGTGTCGAAGAGCTGCTTCCCGGTGGAGATATAAGAGGTGTACTTCAGACCAAAGAAGTGAGAGGTGCAGCAGAACTTGCACCCATTCACGCATCCTACTCCCGGCACCAGCAGGCTGGCGCACACACCGGGAACGGGGACTCCAAACATCGCGGCCCTTTCAGCGCTGGGCAGAGCCGGGTGGACGATGGGGCCGTCGGGATCCTGGCCCACGTACCGGCGCAACCATCGGACGCCTTCGCCTTTCACAACGTGGTCGTTTTCGATGAGCTCTTCCACGCCATCTACCGCGGTCCCGTGACCCCCGAGAATTATCTCCGTTTCCGGCGCCGCTTCCCGGATGTACCGGGCCATCTCTTTCGCCTTGACGAAGTTGGGCGCGATGAACGAAATGCCCACCGCGTCATAGTCGTTCAGGACCTCCCTTTCGAAGCGTTTTTTCGACGGGAAATCCAGGATGGTCACGTCTGCGTCGATGTTCTCTGCCAAAAAATAGAGCCCGAAGGAGCGGTGGTGGAACCGGAAGGAACCCAGGCCCTGTTCGCGGGTCACCTGGTTATGGAAAAGCTCCATGATGTTCTCCTTGCGCCCGTACTCATCATCCACTCCGAAAGGGCCGAAAACACCGGTGAGCAATATTTTTTTTGATTTTTGAGCTTCTGGTTTTGTCGTCATAGTCACCTCCAATTTCAAGGTGACTATACGAAACCAATGTCACGGTTTTGTCATGGGGCCGCGCCCGTCCAGACCAAGGGTTTTCCCTGAGGGTTTTGTAGGGTTTTCCCTGAGTTCATAATCAGGGATCCCCCGATTGACGACAAATACTATGTTAGTACATCCTAATACTAGGAAGTTAGTTAAGGGGGAGGTTTGCTATGAAGAACGAAGCGGGGTTTGAAACCTACGAACTTATCGATGCTGCGACGGTCGCACACGAAACCAGCAACTACGAGGTGCTGGTGGGCGGCAAGGGCCGTGACATCTACTTCAGGCAGGTCCGCTATCGTCTATCCGACCTCCTGGGGAATGAGAACAGCCTGCTATCCTTCGTGCTGTCCGACAAGTTCACCGGCACGCTGAAAGACCTGGCGGTTACCGGTGCTTCTTGCGTGTGCTCAGGCAAGCCCAGCGTGAAAGAGGGTCAGCTCATCGGAAGGGTGCGGGTGGTCATCGGGGACCTCACCCTATATGCGGGCCGGGCTCGCATCGTTTACGCCGCTCACGAAAACACCGACGATGATTCGGATGCGGGACAGACCACAGTGGGCCTGCATCTCGTGGACGACGTGGTAGACATCGACCGGGTGATGAAGCTTCGGTCGGTAGCACATGCCTCGGCCCAGATGGGCAAGGCGCTGGGGACTCTGGCCCACAACGCCATCAGCCCGAAGTATCGCATGTGCGTCAGCGACTACCTTTTCCTCCTGGTGCAGTTCCGGTCGTTGTTGGCTCAACAGGAACGCGCCCTGGAGCGGGCGGGGCCCATCGCCCGCTCGGAGTGGGAAACCGCCCTCCTGGAGGAGGCCTGGCAGAAATTCAGCCCGACTGCGTTCGAGTTGCAGGAAGAAATGGAGGTCCTCACCAACCCCAACTATGGCGATATCGAGTTTCGCTATGCTCACCGGGCATACACGCTGCCCGTGCTCACTCCGTACATGGCCGCCGCGGCCAACTACCGTCGCGCCTGGCACAAGCCGCTGGGCTATCCCGGCGACTACATGCTCATGGCGCAGTTCTATGACCGGGGATGGCACGGTCCCGACCTGTTTTCGAAACTGATGTACAAATCAGGAGATGAGCAACCGATGGTGAAGGCGGTGCGCAGCAGGAAAGACCATCTGCGCAGACAGATCGAGTCCGCGGTTTCCAGGTTTTCGCCGTCAGATCCATCAGCACGCTGCAACATCGTCTGCCTGGGCTCCGGCCCGGCCCGGGAGGTGGCCGAGTTCGCCGCTGCTTATCGGGGCGACCGGCGGGTCCGCTTCATTCTCGTGGACCAGGATGACAGCGCGCTGGCCTATGTGAGCCGTTTGTTGCCTCCTCTGCTGGTGGGAACGGAAGGCCTGGTGGAGGTTCAGTACCTGCACGTGGCGTTCAAACAACTGCTGCGCAGTCGGGAACTGTTCGAGACGATTCCGAAAGCGCATCTGATTTACTCCGGGGGGCTCTTCGACTATCTGGACGAAAGGCCGGCCAGGGTGCTCATGGGCAGTCTGTTTGACAAGTTGGCCCCTTCGGGAAGCCTTCTGGTCGGCAATTTTGCAGGCCCGCCGCGCCACGCCTGGGCCCCTTCCCACATCCTCGACTGGGACCTGAAGTACCGCACCGAGCGGGAGATGAAGGAACTGGTTTCCGAACTGCCCGATACCGTCGACGAGGTGGCAGTGGAGACGGAGCCCTCAGGTCTTCAGTATTTCGTGTCCGTGAGAAAGCGGGCCGCGGTGCCGGGCAGCAGGCCGGTCCCGGAGCCGGTGGCCGCAACCGGGGAGTAAGACGACCTCTCGAATCAGGCCAGGTGTTCTACAAGGATCTTGACGCCGATGGCGATGAGCACGAGGCCGCCCACCGCCTCCATGCGCTTTCCGAACCGGGCGCCCAGCCGGATCCCCAGCGCCAATCCGACCATGGTCATCAAAGCCGCAACCACGCCGATCACCGCGACCGGGGTCCAGATGGCGACCTGAAGCATGGCGAAGCTGAGGCCCACCGCCAGCGCATCGATGCTGGTGGCTACCGACAGCACCACAAGTGACACTCCGCGGGTGGGGTCTCCCGGCCGACGGTTTCCCCCTTCTCCCTTGAATGACCCGGCTATTGCACGCACACCGATGGCGGTGAGCAGACCGAACGCCACCCAGTGGTCCCACGTCTCGATGTGCGCGGCCACCGTGGTTCCCGCGGCCCAGCCGATGATCGGCATGAAGGCCTGAAACAGGCCGAAGTGGAAAGCCAGGCGGAACACCTGGCGTCTCGAGACCGAGCCGCCCAGGACGATGCTCGTGGCGATGGCCACGGCAAATGCGTCCATGGCCAACCCCAGGGCAATGATGAGCATGTCTGTCCAGGCCATGCAGTCTCCTTGCTGCCAGGGCGGTAGTATGCGCGCCGCCCGGGCGCGTTGTCAAACGCGAGTCTGAAGACCGGATGTGTAAACGCAGGTCACCAGGCCTTCGACTTGTGGCTGGAAGCCACTGCGCTCTGGCTAAACTCCTAATTCTTCAGTCGGCCGCCTGCGGCGGTCGCTACCAGAGTCTGGGGACGGCCAAGGTTTGAAGAGGGTTCACCCTGAGCCTCAGCGGCAGCCGGCACCCCAGCTTTCGCATTTTGCCGCCGTCTTCAAGCAACGATTCCGTCTTACCGATGGCGTGAGCCAACTCCTCGTCGCTCAGGGCCCGGATTCGGCCGGTAGCGTCGGCGCAAGCGGCCCCGGGGGAAGGTGTGTCCCCCGGTAGCGATTTCGTTGAGGCGCATGACAGGAGGCAAAGCGTCAGCATCACAGCCAATGTGGAAATTCGCTTCCGCTTCATGCCGCTGCCTCCCTCTCAGTCGACTGGGGCCGCGAGTTTCTCACCGCCGGGGCCGAAGATCTGGCCATGTATGTGGCCAGGCCCCCCCCAAAAGATCGACTGGGTCTTCCAGACCGTCACGAACTTCCCTCCGTCCAGGGTCGCGACAGCCCCGCCAGATTGAGTACCCCAGTACTGGGTATTGACGGAGAATTCGTCCGTTTCCGGAGAGCCGCTTGCCTCGAACAGCCGGCCAAAGACACCCCAGCCCGAGCCGTCCTGGAGGGAACTGCTCCAGACGGCTACGAAACTGCCGTCGGGGAAGCTGGCGAGGCGAGGCCGTTTCTGTGTGTAGGGCAAAAAGGAGTTCAGCCCGAAGATTGACCCCGGGGCACCGTCCGCCGACACCACCACCCCCTTCACATTCCAGGTCTCACCGGAGCTGTAGGGGTCTTCCGTCCATACCGTCACGAATTCCCCGTTCGCACCGGCCGCTACGCGGGGGCTCAGGTGGTAGTTTCCCGGTTCGTCGCTGACGATGAAGTTGGCTCCCGACTCGGCGCCGTCCGCCGCATAGAGCTGGGCCCAGGCGTGGGTGGGCCCGTACCATTCGGTCTCCGAAGATTCCCAAGCCACAACGAAGCCGCCGTCGGGGAATGAGGAAACCACAGGAAGGCGGTGGTCGAAGGCCTCGACCTGGCTCACCTGGAAGGGGGTACCCGCCGGAGTTCCACCCGGTCCCCACCTCTGGCCGACGATCATAGGGTCGGTCTCATATCCTATCCTCTCCTCCCAGATCACCACGAATCCGTCCCCCGGGAGAGACGCTACGGAAGCCCCGCCTAGCGATTTTCCGCAGGAAACCGGCACGGGTACGTCGCTGCCAACCAGCAGATTTGTTGAGAACGTACGCGCCAGAAGCTGGGCGCAGTCTGGCGGCACTTCCGGTCTCCAAAGCAGGACGAATCCCTCATCCTCCAGCCCGGCCACCTCGGGGACCGAGCCTGCTTCACCATCCAGCAGCGCCACATCGTCGGTGCAGGGTAGTCCGTTCTTGCAGAACCGGCGGCCCCGAATGGAATCCGACCCCTCCGGACCCACCAGGTTGTTTTGCCAAACAACGATGAAACCGCCATCGGCGAGGGAAGATACCCGAGGATCGTAGCAGACGTATCCTTCGGTCTGATCGACGCCGAACTCGGTGAAAGTGCAAGCGGGGGTGCAACCGTCCTCCGCGGAATCGTTGCCGTCGTCACACTGTTCTTCGCCGCAGACAAAACCATCACCACAGGAACTTGGAGTGCAGTCGGCAAGGCATCCGTCGCAAGGGTCCGTATTGCCGTCGTCGCATTCCTCCCCGGCTGCCACGATTGTGTCGCCACAGCAGTCGGTGCACGGAATGTCGTTGGGGCAGTGAGCAGCACCCGGCGCGGCGGTCGCCTCGGGCGAATTCCCGTATGCCCCCATATTGGCGCGGCATCCATTTGGGGGCGGTTCAAGTGCAAAGCTGCTCATGGGGCTCGCGGCGTCGACGCACGGCGATTCGGCCTGCAGGTGGAGGTCACCCGTTTCCGGCGAGACAAAGAGGGGATCTTCGCCCAGGCAACCCTCCCCAACGGAGAGGTTGTGCGCCGCGCCCGCTCCACAATCGTGCAGGTTGCTGTAGCTCACATCGAACACCTCCTCGTCGTTCCCGTTCGGGTTGTAGAGGCAAAACCCCTCGGTGCTGGAAATGACGCTGTCCGATATCTGGATGCTATCGGCCTGAGTGGTAGCAACCAGGATGCCGGAGGCCAGGGACTCCGGCGGACTCGAGTACGGCAGGGAGAACGGGTCGGGGCCGCACACGCCCCAAACGCCTCGTATTGTGTTCCCCTGCAGAACAGTCGACGTACTCTGCCACACCATGATGCCCGCCGTGTTGGCATCAACGTCAGAGTAGTCCGCTCCCCCGGCGATGGACTGCATCACGTTGCCGGTCACAAGGGTCTTCGTACTGTCTTCGACGAAAATCCCCCTCGCCGCGTGGCAGAAGGCGTCCCAATCCTCTCCTGCACGCGCCTCGGAGATGCTGTTGCTCTTCACCGTAACCCCGGTGCTAGCGTCCACCCAGACGCCTGACGCACCGGCGCCGCCGAAGCCGTTTGACCCTCCACCGAGAATGTGGTCAATGAAGTTGCCGTCAATCATGGTGTCGACCGCAGCATACACCGAAATGCCTGTGGCAATGCCCGCGTCACCGTCGGCCCACCCGCCCACAACGTTGCTGATTTTGTTGCGGGCGACTGTCGACTCCGTCAGGCTGCCGATGGAGATGCCGGTGGCACTGCCGCCTCCCCCGTAAAACCCGCCGTGGCCGCCGTCAATGTTGACGACAACGTTGTCCTCGATTGCGCACCCGGAGGACTGGGAGACCGACATGCCTCGGGCGCCGCTGCCCCAGTCGAGGCCGGTTCCGCCGAGCAGGTCGTCAACCACGCAATCCCGCACAATGCAGTTGTCCACGTAGTGCAGCCGAAACCCGAGTCCGAGCCCCATGGAGCAGTCGTCTCCAGCAATGTTTGTGGCGGTCACCTGGTCGAGAACCAGCCCCTGGACGTGCTCTGCAGACACCCCGATGCCGTGACTCGCGGGATAGCCATAGCCATCGCACCACCAGCCTTGGTCGGACCCGCACCCTTGAAGATCGTGGATGTCCAGACGCTGCAGCACCACGTTCGACAACGGGGACTCCTCGGAGCCCGTGATCTCGACACCCACCTCACCGTCAACGAGGTGCAGGTCGCTCAACAGCACGTCGCTCGCCGAAATAGTGAGCCCGATTTCGCACTGGGGCAGGTGCACCACCGTATCCCCTGTGGAGGAGCCGAGGATCGCCAGCGTCGCCTTGTCTATTGACGGTGCCTCGTGGTAGTCTCCGGCCGATACCCTGATACAGGTTTCCGGAAGTGCCGCGTCCACCGCATCCTGTATGGTTGGAAAGGGATGCACTGTTGTCCCGTCTGCATCCGGGTCCCCTGCGTTGGCTGCGTTTGCCCACAACTCGTTGGGGCAGGAGGTGCACTCGCCGAGCCAGCAGAAGTCGCCGGAGGAGCAACTGCCGCAAAGCCCCCCGCAGCCGTCGTTGCCACATTCAAGGCCAATGCAGTCGGGTTCACAAGGAACGCAGTGACTTACCTCGCAGTCGAACCCCTTGCCGCATTCACCGCAACTACCCCCGCAGCCGTCGTCGCCGCATTCTGCTGAACCACAAGCCGGTTCACAGAGGACACACTGGCCGTTCTTGCACTCCATGCCGTCATAGCAGGCCCCGCACCATCCCCCACACCCGTTGGCGCCGCATTCGTTGCCGTTGCACTGCGGCAGGCATTGACACTCCGCGTCCTCACAGGGAGCAGGGGCGCAATCTTCGACGAGAATCCACTCGCTGACGCAACTCTCAGTGACCAGGCATTCGTACAGTTCGGATGGTCCGCTGCAGGATTTGTCCCCCGGATCACACACGCTCACGATACATTCGCCTGTTTCAGGGCAGCAGAACGAGGGCGCCATGCAAGGCTGGCAGGGCAACGGGCCTACCTCTGCCACCTCCAGCTCTGCCGGCCCTCCCGTGCCGTCGAAGACCTGTTCGTCAGACGGCGCATCCGGCACCGCTTCAGGTGACAAGTCCCTTTCTACCACTGTGCTCTGTCCGCTGCACGCGGCTGTCACCGCGACGAGTAGCGCGAAACGGACGTCCCGTACCAGCCCATTCACTCCAGTCCCCTCTCAATTTGAGTCAACAGCCTGATTCTACCCAATCCCGGAGCCGTTCTCAAGTCGATGCACTGCCAAGGTCGCGGCCGAGGCCGTCACGGCGCTGTTCCGGTGGCCAGGGCCTGAAGGTGGGACACTCCGATGGAGGCCAGCTTGGTCTGCTGGCCGGTAACCGGATCGATGGACCACAAGTTGGAGCCCGAGCCGCCGCCGCCACCGTAGAATTTGGAGTCTTCCCACGAATACGCCAATCCCCGGATGTGGCTGAGTTGTTGCCCCTCGCCAACGACGGTCAACACTTCGGCGGTCTCCGGGTCCACCGTGACCAGGCGACTGGCATCGATGTCCACCACGTGGAGCACTCCGTTTTCGTCGAACTCGACTCCTGCCGGGGTGAAGGGAAATTCGCCCTTCGAGGTAGCTGCCATCGTGTCGGGGTCGATGACGTACAGCAAGCGTGGACCGTAGGAGGCGATGGCGGTGTAAAGCCTGCCGTCGGGCGAAACCGCCAGATCGAAGGCCTGGCCGCCGCTGGAGTCCCAGGCGATTACCTGGGGCGAAGCCTGGCCCGTGGCTTTGTCGATGGTGAACAGGATGCCCTGGGTCGGCGAACTACCCCTTCCGATGCCGTACAGCACGCCGCCCGCTTCCACGAGCCCTGAAAAATGAGGCAGGTTGGTGCCGTCCGCAGTGTCCAGGTCCCCAATAACGGAGCCTGCCGGACTTCCGCAGTCCACACAGATGCTCAACAGTTGGGCCGGATGGGAGCCGGTCTCCCTTACTCCGCCGTAATACACGCACCCTTCCAGGCAGTAGCAATCGCCGCAACTCTCACCACATCCCCCGTCCCCGCACACGCGTCCCGCACAGTCGGGTACGCAAGCACACTCGCCCGCCACGCACTGGTCGTTGGGCGACTCGCCGCAGGAGGTCCCGTCTGCGGCTGGAACGAAGAGGCAGCCGGTTACCGGGTCGCAAATGTTGTCGGTGCAAGGGTCCTGGTCGTCGCAAAGATCGTCCTGAGGAACGTATACGCACCCCGCACCCGGTGCGCACGAATCGACGGTGCATTCCACTGTGTCCTGGCAATCGGGGTCGTCGCTGCTCAAAGGTACGCAGTCGTCGAAATCCAGCAGGCCGTCGTCGTCGGAATCCGCATCGCAGAAGTTCAGTTGTCCGTCGCCATCGTGGTCCGGGCTGTTCTGGAAACCCACCTTGCCGGTGATTACTGCGACGAGGAATACGAGGTCTTCATTGCCGAACGCACCGTCGCAGTTGAGGTCCGCGTTTCGCTTCTGCGTCAGGCCGAGGCAATCGTCATCATCGGCGTCCGGGTCGGTGCAGGTCACATCCGCGGAGACCCCGACCGTTACCGACACTCCGAGGCACCCGGGCCGGCAGATTTTCTGGCCCGCAAGACCCGCACCGCAGTAACTGTCGGCCAGCACGGCGGCACAGTCATCGTCGTCGGAGCACACGTCCCCCTGAACCTCCTCGGCCGTAGTGAGCTGCTCGAACAGCAACACCTGGCATTGGATATCCAGGCTGTTGACGTCTCCGTCGAGGTTCAAGTCCCCGGAGGGAGCTGTGAAGGGGACCGCGGAAACCAGGGCCGACAGTCCCGCCAACATCACCAGATACGTCAGCAACTCCAGTCTTCTGTGTAGCATCCGCCCTTTTCCTCCGGTTCGTCCGCGATTCTCGCACATGAACCGGAGGGATTCAACGGTTCGGACCGTTGGGGCCTGCCTGTCGCGAAGCGACGGGCTCCTACTGATATGACAACCGGGTGTGTAAACGTAGGTCACCAGGCCTTCGACTTGCCGCCAGGGCGGCTGCGCTCTGGCTAAACTCCAAGTTCTTCAGTCGGCCGCCTGCGGCGGTCGCTAGTGGAAATAGACATCGGATATCGTCTCAATAACGGGTTCACCCTGAGCGCCGCGGCTTCAGCCGCAAGTCGAAGGGCTGGTGATCCTGCACCACCACCGGTCGTCATCGAAGAGGTCTGGCTGTCTCGTTGGAGACAGCCAGGCGTTGAAACTCCGCACTTCGTCTCATATACTGAACCTTGGAGGTCCCGCCGGAGTTTGGAGATGAGGAAAGTGCCGGAGTTGGTAGTGGTTTGTCTTGCCTGCGTGGCGCTGTGTGCGTGTGCTCGCCGGGGCAAGCCGGTGGACAAGGTGTACGATGCGGCGAGCGGCCTTGATTCGGCCGGCTGGCTTGCAGATGGGGCGGTTGAGGGCAGCGTCGCTGTTGGTGCCGACGCTCTCAAGGAGGTCGGGTTTGTCGATGGAATAGAAACGGCTGCCGCCGATGCCATGGATACCAACGGTTGGAAACCTGCGGACGCGGTAGAGACGGACGCCGCCGAAGTTGTGGACACCGCCCTTGTTGAGACCGTTGAAGAGGTATCCGCCGAGATAGCCGACAGTTCGCAGGCCGACGTCAGTGACGGCACCGTTGCGGAAGCCGTGGACGTACCCGTTGTAGAGGTTGTCGATTCCGCTGTGTTGGAGATTCCCGATTCTTCACTTGTCGAGGTCGACTCGCTGGTTGATTCGACATGGGATGAGTTGGAGATACCCGATTCTTCACTTGTCGAGGTCGACTCGTTGGTTGATTCGATATGGGATGAGATGGAGTCCTTGGATCTTTGCGAAGTGGATTGCGACGGCAAGGATTGCGGCTATGACGGTTGCGGCGGGCTTTGCGGGGTGTGCCAGGTTGGGCAGGAGTGTTACGCCGGCGGGATCTGTTTTCCGGAGGAACTTCCGGACTGTGAGGGCAAGGAGTGCGGGCCTGATGGCGTTGGAGGCGTGTGCGGCATTTGCGATGACGGCGATCCGACTACAGTAGATGAGTGCCAGGAAGGGGTGTGCGGGCTCTGTGTTCCCGACTGTGATTGCAAGGGTTGTGGTGATGACGGTTGCGGAGGCCAGTGCCTGGATTGCGACGACGGCAACGAGTGCACCGCCGATATCTGCGACGGGTATGCTTGCCAGCACCCTGCGGCCATCGCCCCGGGCTGTTGCCAGGTCGCAGGAGATTGTGACGATGATGATCCTTGTACAAAACACATGTGCATGCACCACAAATGTGTTCTGGTCTCCACCCAGTTGAACTGCTGCTACGACGATTCCGACTGTGCGGGTGCGCAAGCGTGCGGGACATACTGGTGCAACCTGGACGGGCACTATTGCGACTATGTCTGGAAGAGCACCGAAGAGCAGGAGGCCGAAGGGCTTGAGTGCTGCACTTCAAATCTTGACTGCAAGGCCGGCGGTATTTGGGAAGAGGACGGCGACAACGATGGTTTGCCGGGTCCCGACGACCCGGATACCTGGGATTACTGTACCGGGGATCAGTGTGAGCATATACCATATCCGGAGGAATGCGATTGCGAGTCGAACTGGCCTCAGACTTGCCCGCCGGATTCGAACCCATCGACCACCGTCTTTTGCGTGGAGGAATGTATGTGCCTTCCCCATCTGGCTCTAGGGTCCTGTAAGACGAGTGCTGACTGCAACGACGCAAACATTTGCACCAACGATGCTTGTGTGGATGGGAAGTGCGTGAGTGCTGCCAGCTGCGGATGCTGCGGGACGGACACTGATTGTTTTGACGGCAATCCGTGCAGCCAGGACAAGTGCGTCAACTTCTGCTGCTACTCCCTCCCGCATCCGGAACCTTCCGACTGTTGCCTTTCCGATGAGGATTGCGAAGACAACTGCTCGTGCACAATCGAGGTTTGCTACTACGGCACCTGCGTCAAGACGGCAGCTCCGGACCCCGGATGCTGCGTGACCTCCTCCGACTGTGAGGACGACGGCGAACCGTGTACGGTCGCTGAGTGCGTCCACAACCACTGTCAGCAGGTTCCGGTGCCCGGTTGCTGAGTGGGACGGCGGCAAGCCTGCCGGCTTGTAGGGTCTTCTTCTGACGACCGGGTGTGTAAACGTAGGTCACCAGGCCTTCGACTTGCCGCCAGGGCGGCTGCGCTCTGGCTAAACTCCAAGTTCTTCAGTCGGCCGCCTGCGGCGGTCGCTAGTGGAAATAGACATCGGATATCGTCTCAATAACGGGTTCACCCTGAGCGCCGCGGCTTCAGCCGCAAGTCGAAGGGCTGGTGACGCTGCACCACCCCCGTTCGTCGTCGAAAAGAGCTTGGAGCTTGAAGATCATATATGACCATGGTATTATGACCATAGGCATAAGAGGCTTGTTCAGCCGGTGAGGTGGCCCATGGAAAAGACTCTGTCCAAGGCGAAATTCAAGCCGAAGGTGTTGGAGTACCTGCGACAGGTGGAAAACTCCGGTGAGGAGATAGTGATCACCGACCGGGGGCGGCCGGTGGTGCGTATCGTGCCCTACGAACAGGACCACGAGCACATCCTCGGGCCGCTGCGGGGGTCTGTGCTGGAGTACGTCGACCCGACGGAGCCGGTGGGGGAGGAGGATTGGGAGGTCCTCGATGATCCTGCTTGATACTCACGCCTGGGTGTGGTTTGTTGGTGACCCTTCCCGGCTGTCGAAGAGTGCCCGAAAGGCTGTGGACGGGGCGCTGGAGGCCGGCGAACTGGCGGTATCCTCCATGAGTGTATGGGAGGTGGCCATGCTAGTGAAGAAGGGACGGCTCAAGCTCACGTTGGAGGCCGGCGCCTGGGTGGCCCGGTGCGAGGCCATGCCTTTCCTGAAGTTCCTTCCTGTGAGCAACGCTATTGCTATGCAGTCGGTGGAGCTGCCGCCGCCGCTCCACGCCGATCCGGCCGATCGCATAATCGTCGCCACCGCGCTTCAGCACCGCCTCGCCCTGATTACGAAAGACCGTCGGCTCCGGGACTACGAGCCGGTACGGACGATTTGGTAGGGACCGGGTGTGTAAACGCAGGTCACCAGGCCTTCGACTTGCCGCCAAGGCGGCTGCGCTCTGGCTAAACTCCTAATTCTTCAGTCGGCCGCCTGCGGCGGTCGCTAGTGGAAATAGACATCGGATATCGTCTCAATAACGGGTTCACCCTGAGCGCCGCGGCTTCAGCCGCAAGTCGAAGGGCTGGTGACGTTGCACCACCCCCGGTCGTCGTCGAAGAGAGCTAGAACTGAAAATCCAGTTCTCCGGAAACCAGGGCCTCTTTCCTGGCCCTGCTCCACCCCTTCAGGCGGCGTTCCCACCTGGCTGCTTCGCGCCGGGTGGGGAATGGTCTGGACCAGACCAGTTCAAGCGGCCGGTGCCGCCAGGTATGCCATGGCCCGTGGCCTTCCTGGTGTTCGCTGACCCGCTTCTCCAGGTCAACGGTAATGCCGACGTAGAAGGAGCCGTCACGGCACCGAAGAATGTATAAATGTGTTTCAACGTGCACCTGCATGTTGATCACCCCCATATGTTATCGGGGGTTTGAGAGCCGGATGGCCATATTTCTTGGTTTTTTTTGACGACAGGGTGTGTAAACGCAGGTCACCAGGCCTTCGACTTGCCGCCAGGGCGGCTGCGCTCTGGCTAAACTCTAAATCCTAGCCAGCCCCAGGAAGGCGGCGTGGAACGACACGGCGAGGACCACAAACAGGGTCCTCGATGATTCCGGTCCCAGGAACGGAAACTTGTAATATAGCTGCCCCTGGCGGCAGCTCGATAGGCAGTCCCCGCACAAAGTGCAGTTTGGCCCCGCTTTCCCCGAGGTCACGTGGGCCTCGTTGAGCGCGTCGTACCGGCACACCGGGTAGCACGCCGAGCATTGGTTGCATTCATTGCCCACTTTGATTCTGAAGGGTGAGATTCGGCCGAAGGTGGTGGTGACCCAGCCGATGGGGCAGTAGGCGGAGCAGTGGGCCATGGCCCCCGTTTTTCGAGACCAGACTGCAATGACCACTACACCGAATATGCCGAAAGCTGCGGCCAGGCCGGCGGCCAGCCACCAGGGTGCGTCGAGGACTCGCAGCAGCACCGCCATGGCGATCACCTCGGCCAGCAGCGCGACCCGCACCAGGTTGCGCCAGCGGGGCAGGGCCACGGCCCGTCGTTTCGACTTGGCGCCGATGTCGTCCCAGGCGCCGAAATAGCACAGGTAGCTGCACCACGCCGGACCCACAAAAACGATGGTCACCGCCAGCAGGGTCGGCATGAAGAAGCCGCCGCCGCGGTATGCAGGGCCGCCTGCGATCATGGCAGGAATGGGGAAGTGCAACTTCCCCGTCATGAGGCAGTTTTCCACACCAACGAGGCCGAGCAGCAGTTGAGCGAAGAAGACCAGGGAGAACAACCGCCAGAGACGCTGGCGCCACCGGGCAGTGTCAGCGGCGTTGGCGAAGCGGGAAACCAGCCAGGCCGCGTACAAACCCAGGACCAGCACTTCCGCCCAACCCGCCCCGGGTAAAAAACGCTCGGCCAGCAACATCGGCCGGCTGACTTTGAGCTGGACGATCGCCAGGGCGCCTGCGGTGAGCGTAAACGCGGCAAGGGAAGACTTGAACGAGGACCGGGAGTATAAACGATGGTCACCAGCCGTTCGACTTGCCGCCAGGTCGGCTGCGCTCACGGTAAACTCTCTTACTTACGTAGCATGAACAATAGCATCTTCATGGGGGTCTGCGCGCTTAGCGAGTGCGGAATTGCCGCGGGCATGAGCACGCTTTCGCCCCCCTTGGCAGTTACCGGGTTGCCGTCGACTACGATCTCCACTTCGCCTTCCACAACCTGGACGAACGCGTCGAAAGGTGCGGTGTGTTCGCTCAACTCCTGGCCTTTGTCGAAAGCGAAGAGGGTAAGGGTGCCCGACGCTCCCTTGGCCAGGGTGCGGCTTACGATCGCGTCGTCACCGTACTCGATAAGTTCGCCCAGAACGACCGGCTCGGCTACGGGAAAAGTGTCGGAGAATGTGCGTATGGTGTCTGCCATGATGATTCCCTCCACGTTGTTAAGACCAAAGCCAATGTGGTAATTGGACGATGAGATTTCAACCCCGGCTACCTGACCCAGACTTTGAATGCGTACAGCCTGGAGTAGTCGCAACAGGAGTCGCCGTGAAGCGACCTCAGGTGGAACGACGAGACTTCCGCCGCGGCGTCGATTTGCCACGTGTCGTTCCAGGTCCAGTGCTTGACGTTTTTCACCGGGCAGTCGTAGGGGATGAGATCCAACTCTTCCGCGCTGTACGAAGGGCTGTTGTTGGTGTAGTCCACACACGCCAGATTCACGGGCGCCTCGTTGGTTTCGACGTAGAACCAGGTCCCGGACTGCTCCATGCTGTCGCCGTTGTAGTAGATGTAAGACAGCACCTCGCCGTCGTTGGGAATGTCTACCGGATGCATGAAGGCCATGCCGTCGTAATGATCACCGCCGCCCGCGGCCTGCCAGAACAGATGGTTGCTCTTCTGCTGGAAGATTGTCATGTTGTTGAACACTTCGGTCATCAGGTCCAGGAACGCGGCTACGGTGTCCCCGTCATGAATCCGGTCCCACTTGACTACCAGGGTCCACCCACCGCCGTCGGTGGTCATGTCGCACTGGTGCAACACCGGTCCTCCGTCTCCTTCAGGGTCCAGCCAGTATGGGCCGTCCGCGGCCTCCGGCATGCCGGCGAGGACTTCGGCGCAGTTGAGCGCCGGGCACTCGGCCCCGGAGCCCAGAAGCCCCTCATCTACGTCGCCGTCACAGTTGTTATCAAGGCCGTCACAAATCTCCGGACCGGAGCCTTCCTCTGCATCGCAGACCTGCGCAACACCACCCACGCAATTGTCCACGGTGTGTAGACAGACACCGAGCCCGCACGTCGTCTGGCCAAACCCCTGATCCACCTCGCCGTCGCAGTCGTTGTCGAGTCCGTCGCATTCTTCGAGGGTGAAGCCTTCCATGGGGTCGCAGTCCTGAATTGAACCACCGACGCAGTTCTGGATGGAATGCTCACACTCTCCCAGCCCGCAGGTTGTGCTCCCCAGCCCGTCGTCAACTTCGTCGTTGCAGTCGTTGTCTTCACCGTCACATTCTTCTACACCAACACCCTCCATTTCATCACAGACCTGTACAACGCCATCGACGCAATTCTCCACGGTGTGGAGGCACGCTCCAACCCCGCAGGTGGTGGTCCCCAGTTCTTCGTCAACGTCCCCGTTGCAGTTGTTGTCCAAACCGTCACATTCTTCGAGGGAAGAACCCTCCATTTCATCACAGAGCTGTGCAACACCACCGACGCAATTGTCGACGGTATGGAGGCACTCACCCAGACCGCACGTGGTGGTTCCCAGTTCTTCGTCCGCCTCGCCGTTGCAGTCGTTGTCCAAGCCGTCGCATACCTCTACACCAACACCCTCCATTTCGTCGCAGATCTGCTCCATGCCACCCACGCAATTGTCTACGGTGTGGAGGCAAACTCCTACGCCGCAAGTGGTACTCCCCAAGCCGTCGTCCACCTCCCCGTTGCAGTCGTTGTCCAGTCCGTCGCATTCCTCTACACCAACACCCTCCATTTCATCACAGAGTTGTGCAACACCGCCGA
>CAZVFX010000036.1:0-20056 GCA_964626565.1 uncultured Myxococcales bacterium | reverse complement strand
CATTCCTCTACACCAACACCCTCCATTTCATCACAGAGTTGTGCAACACCGCCGAAGCAGTTATCCACGGTGTGGAGGCACACTCCGATGCCGCAAGTGGTCTCGCCAAGGTCTTCGTCGATTTGCGTATCACAGTTGTCATCGACGCCGTTGCAAACTTCCGGCGCGCCCGGGAAAACCGCATCTTCCAACTGGTCGCAGTCTCCCCCCAACTGGGTGACGTACAAATCCTCCGGCTCGCACAGGCACCTGGCCTGGCTGTCGTCTCCGAAGCCGTCCTGGTCGAGGTCCAGCAGCCAGACCTCGCAGCCGTCAGCGTCTTCTTCGTCAATTTCGTTGTCACAATCGTCGTCAATGGCGTTGCAAAGCTCGGCCTGGAGGTTGGAGATGGCCGGGTTGTAGGGCTCGCAGTCGGTGACGTCGTTTTCACCATCACCGTCATCGTCCTCGTCGCAGGCGTCTCCTGCGTTGTCCCCGTCAAAGTCCTCCTGCTCCGGGTTTTTTACACCAACACAATTGTCCGCGCTGTCGGGGATGCCGTCGCCGTCGGTGTCGTCATCGCAGGCATCGCCCTCGCCGTCGTCGTCGGAATCTTCCTGGTTTGGATTCTGCACCAGCGGGCAGTTGTCGATCTCATCGGGCACGCCGTCGTTGTCGTCGTCACCGTCACACAGGTCGCCCGTGTCGTCGCCGTCCGCGTCCGCCTGGTTCGAGTTGGGCTCCAGCGGGCAGTTGTCCAACTGGTCCGGCACGTCATCGCCGTCGTCATCGTAGTCTACACAGTCCGCCTCTCCGTCGTCGTCGGTATCCAGGAAGTCCTCATCGACATCGCCGTCACAGTCATCATCCAGGCCGTTGCATTCTTCGAGACCAACACCTTCCATATCATCGCAGACCTGCTCGGTACCGGCGACGCAGTTCTCTACGGTGTGCATACATTCGCCGAGGCCGCAGGTGGTTTCGCCCAACTCCTCATCCGCCTCACCGTCACAATCGTTGTCCAGCAGGTCGCAGAGTTCGTCCACCAAAGCCGCGCCCGAGCACTCGGTGAGCCCTTCGTTGCCGCACTCCCGCACGCCGAGGCACTCACCTAGCGGCTCAGCGGTGTGGCAGTTGGTCCAGGCGCCCAGCTCCGTCGCCAGCCATGAGCATTCGCACTTACCCGACTCGGGCACGCACTGACTGGCCGCCTCGCCGTCGAGCACGGTCACTTCGTCGCAGGAGTAGCCGGCGGGACAGTCGTCGTTGGTAGAACAGCCGCCACCACAAAATGCTCCGTCACTGCCGTAGTCCACGCAGCGAGCCCCCAGATCGTTGGACCCCGGCCAGCACTCCTGGTGGCTGGTACACGGCATGCAGCGCCGGGCGTGCAACGGCACACATAGGAACAACACGTCGGGGAGGGAGGTCATGTCTTGAGCGCACTCCCACCCGGAAGGGCACTCCTCAAGGCAGACCGAAGTGCAGATCTTGCCGTCGGCCGCGTCCACACAATAGCCGGACAGGCAGTCGGAGCCGTCATCACAGGGCCAGCCAAACTCTCCCGTGTGAGCAGGTGTTTCTTCCATGGAAACACCGTCCGCCGCGTCGAAATCCGGTTGTGCCGCGTTGTCGGCGCCAGTGATATCCGGGTCGCCGCTTCCCGGGTCGTGAGAGGTGTCGCCTGCAATCCCGTCGATGGCGATGTCCGGCCAGCCGTCCGGGCCCTTACCCATGTCTCCGAAAGCCGCGGCGGTGCCGCCACCGCAGCCGGCCAGCAGCAACGCCGTGGCGATTACCGGTGCACATATCAACGACAGGCGCATGGTGTTCCTCCCCTTTTTCGTTCAACTACTAGTGTTTCATTCAGAATACAGTGTGTCAATCGCGCTCGGAGCGCGGTCGTTCAGCGCAACACACACAATTCTCCTTGACAATCTACCGATCGGTTGATATGTTGGCCTTGTTCAGTCGGGTATGCCGACGGAAACGGTGACGACGGAGGAGGGAAAATGCGGCACTTGTTGAGTCTTTCCAAATCGCTTTCGCTTGGTTTCTGTATGCTAATCGCCACCGCCCTTCCGGCCCTTCCAGCCTGCGAAATGGGCGGGCCGGACGATGTCGTGTGCGTCAGCAACTCTGACTGCGGGTCTGGTCAGTTGTGCAACGCCGGGGTTTGCGAGGACGCACCGGAGGCAAGTTGCGGCGGCGCGGGCGGCTACTGCTCCGGCGTCAGCGAATGGTGCGGCGAAGGGTACTTCAACTGGACCGAGTTGGACTGTCCGGGAGGCGCAGGCGCATCGTGCTGTTTGCCCCAGGGAGATTGTGGTGCGGTGGGCGGCTACTGCTCCAGCGTCGAGGGACTTTGCCAGTCGGGCTTCGCCCCTTGGGAAGAGATGGGCTGCCCGGGTGAGTCAGCCCTCTGTTGCGTTCCCCTGCAATAGTCGATAGACCCGGCCTTCGGCTGGGGCTAGCCGAACCACGGTCTCCGAACCTGCCGGGATATCGCACCCGGCCTTATCGTGGGTGGAAAAATCAAGCGTCCACCGCATCTGTTCCGGCACGTTGATGGAATCCGACAGATTTACATCGGGGCTTTTGCTCACGGTGTCGAAGTTGGCCAGGAGTAGGAACTGTTCCAGTCCTTCGAAGGTCCAGACGATCAGTTTCTTGTTTCCGGTAGGGTCGGGAGGCTGCAGCCACAGGACCTTCCGGCCGCGGAATCTGCTCACGAAGTCGATTTGGTCAAGGTAGAGCCGCAGCCGGTTGACCGCGGCAAACAGCGAGCTGTTCTTCCCCCACACGTAGGGCCCGTTAGTCGCTTTTGGACCGGTCCTTTCCTGAAACACGTACAGCTTGGTGTAGTGTTCATTGGGCGCAGGTTTGTGATGAACATCCCTTGTTTCGTATCCCAGCCCCACATAGCCCGGCATGTCGGTGAGGAAGTATGAGGCGAACAGCCTGACTTCGTTTCCATCCCGGTAGAACTCATCAAAGCGGGGGTCGTCCTTGTCGCCGGTCATCACGGTGAAGGCCGGAGCAAAAGACCGGGTGTCGGCCAGGCCGACATAGTGATGGAGTTTCTCCATGAACTCCACGGACCCGACGGAAGTGGACTGGAGATCTCCCAAAGTCGCGTCCGCGTGAGAAGCTTCCAGATGATCCTCCTCGCAGCCGAATGCCATGACTCCGGGAGGCGCCAGAAACGACTCCCCGAAGTATCCGAAGTGAGAGCAGCCGCGCTGACGGATGTGATGTTTGACCGCGGCCAGGAGGTCGTAGTGGTCGTCCACCTCTGGCGGCACCCCTTCCGGCCGCATCTGCACATGGGACATGTCGCCCCGCATGAAGTCGAACCCGAACTTTTTTTGAACCTCCCCGTATTTCCGGCACACGTAGTCCCAAACGTTCTTCCGGGGGAGGTCAAAATCGATCTCCCAATTCCGGTTGTCGTCTTTGCGGCCGTACAGTTTGTACCTGGTCAACGGCCCGAACACCCTGGACATGGGCTCCGGATTGGTGATCCGGTAGTCTCGCCAAACCTGGCCGTTCTCGTCCACAGTCTTCGCTTCTTCCCGGGGGTCCACCTCCAGGCCTCGGTAGGGCGGAGCCATAGTCCCGGGAACAGGCTCAAGGCCTAAGCGATGCAGCCGTTTCACGAACTCGTTGCGTCGTCGTCCCCTTCCCTCGTGGTCGGCCGGCTCACCGAACAGCACCCGCACCTTTTCCCGCTCTCCCCGGCCGAACAGCTCCTCAGTCGACGCGGGAGTCGTCTCATCTTCAACCGCAGGCCCCAACTCGTTGAGGAGGGTAAAAATCGCTCCCATGGCTTCTTCGTGCAGGTTCTCACTGTGGTCGACGATTTCCAGGTCGTCTCGCTTCAGCCACTCGAAGAAGTCGGGGTTTGACAATACGATTTCCGAGTAACGATCGGTGTGAGGAATGACGTCCATTCCCACGGTCCGGCCGCTAAGATGGATAACGTTGATCACCGCCTTGAGCTGCTGCTCAGTGGTGCTCAAGTGGGGACACGCGGCGGCCAACTCAGGGCTGAAGAACTCGGGGTTCAGCTCCCAACTGCTCATGCCGTAGATGCTGCCCACTACCCCGGCCTCCCAGATGGGCAACAGGTGGATCGAATCCCGGGCTGCGGGCAGGGTCAACAGGTATTTTAACACGTTCCAGAATGATCCGACGGTGCGGACGTTGATGCCCGCGATGTTGGCGCTTTTCAGCCAGAATTCACCAGACAGCCGCGCTTCCATCGGTTCCGGTGATAGCGCTCGTTCGAGATCGGCTCCGAACCTGGCCCGAAGTATCTCCAGGGTTTCCCCCGCGCTCATTTTCAGCGCCTGCTCAGGCATGAGGAAAGGGATGAAGGAAGAGTGCCCTTCGGTGTATCGAGCGACCCACTCCCGGTTCATCATGATGCCGTGAACTCCACATCGTAGTCCCGGGTGATTACGAAGTCCGCCAGTTCCCGATGGGGAGCGATAATCGCGTGTTCGATCTTCAGCACCTCCTCAATGAACGGGTCGGGAGCCTCCCTGGCCCGGCGCTTGCGCGCAGCCATGGTCTCCAGACGGTTGCGGGCTATGAACACCCGGGAGTCCACGTTCTTCAGAAGCGTTGTGTAGGTCCCTTCCGCGATGATCACCTGTGCACCGGTCAGGCTCATGGTTTCTTCCGTGATGCGATCTTCGTCGTAGATCACGAGAGGTTTTGACACCTCCCCAGCTCCCTCCCGTGCCTCAAGCAGATGCGCGTCCAGCAAATCGAGGTGTACCTCGCCGGTGCCTACCCATGCGATATCTTTGCGACGGGTGGCGTCGTTGGTTTTCGGAGGGTGCACAAAATAGTCGTCCTGCTGAAGCACCACCGTGGAAATGCCGCTTTCGGCCAGCGCTTCAGCCAGCGCTTTGGCGGTCTCCGACTTGCCGCTACCCGACTCCCCGGCAACGGTGAGGGTGTACCGCCGCGCACAGTTCTTCACCGCGGACAGCAGCATTGGCACGATGGCAGAGGCGGCTCTTCTGTGATGCTCTTCAACGATGATGACGTCGCCTTTCACGCCGGATCCTCCAGGGCCAAGAGTCTGCCGCAGGCCTTACAGTACCTTGCGTCTGCGTCGTGTGCGTTTGCCCCGCAGCGGGAGCACTCCTGTCGGTCCCCGCGGTTGCGTGATGCATTAGCCATCTCCACGGTGACGATGCCGGTGGGCACCGCGATTATGCCGTAGCCCAAGATCATCAGGAATGCGGCGATGAACTGGCCGGGCACGGTCTCAGGCGCGATGTCGCCGTAGCCCACGGTGGTCATGGTTACGATGGCCCAGTACATGCCCCGGGGGATGCTGGTGAAACCGTGCTCGGGGCCTTCCACCAGGTACATCACCGAGCCGAGAATGGTCACCACGGCCAGCACCGCGCCTAAGAAGACGGTGATTTTGGCCCGGCTCGCTTTGAGCGCGTCGACCAGCAGCCTTGCCTCGCCGAGATAGCGGGCCATCTTGAAGACTCGAAAAACTCGCAACAGGCGCAATGTGCGAATGATGAGCAGAGTCTGGGCGCCCGGGAAAAGGAGGCTGAGATAGGTTGGCGCAGTGGCCAACAGGTCCACGACGCCGAAAAAGCTGGTCGCGTAGCGGGAGGCGTGGCGCACCGAAAGGAGGCGAATCACATACTCGATGGTGAACAGGAGGGTGAAAAACCACTCCAGGCCGTTGAGGAGGCCCCGGTACTCCGCCCTCACCGATTCAACGCTCTCCAACATGACGGTGACGATGCTGAGGAAGATGGCCGCCAGCAGAAGCACGTCGAACGCCTTTCCCGCGGGCGTGTCCGCCTCAAAGATGATGTCGTACAGCTTCGCCCTTCCGGGTGTCAGTGGCCGTTCTTCGTCGGCCGAGGGCCTGGACATCGGTAGTTGATCAAACGTTCCCAATTCGTTTCTCCAAAACTAGCTGTCAGCGACGAGAATAGGTCATCCTGAGCGCTGACCGCCCCGCAGCCCGGCGCCGTAAATCCTACCCACAAGTCGCCTGGCAGGCGCCGTCTTCACACCAGCATTCAATAATGGGGCTGGCGTGGCATTTTTCCTCGCACGGTGCGGTGCAGTCAACAGGCACCCCGCCCGTGCAGCTTCCTTCTACGCAATGGTCTTCCACCGTGCACGCGTCGCCGTCGCTGCACGGCGCCTCACCCAACTCGTGGAGGCACCCCTCCACCGGATCGCAAATATCGTCGGTGCACACGTCCCCGTCATCGCACTGGTCCGGGTCGAGCCCCTGGCATTTCCCGTCCTGGCACAGGTCGTTCAAGGTACATTGGTTGTCGTCATCGCACGGGGTGTTGTTCTGGGGCATGTTGAGGCAGCCCAGCGTTACGTCGCAAGAGTCAACCGTGCACACGTTGTAGTCGTTGCAGTCCAAAGGCGGGCCCGAGGCGCAGATCCCGTTGTTGCAAACATCCCCCACGGTGCAGGGGTTCCCGTCGTCGCACGGGGCCACCGACTCGGTGTACTCGCAGCCCGTTGCGGGGTCGCAGAAGTCGCTGGTGCAGTCATTGTTATCGTTGCAATCTATCTTGGCGCCCGGCTCGCACAAGCCATCCGCGCAAGCGTCACCCAGAGTGCACGCACTGCCGTCCTCGCACGGATCTCCGCTGATGTTCTCCCACCAACACCCTTCCGTGGGATCGCACTGGTCGATTGTGCAGACGTTGTTGTCTTCGCAATCAGACTCATCCACGCAATTGGGGTCGTAGCAGGTACCCGCAGTGACGTTACATTTGCCGGACAGGCAGTCTGCGTTGCTGGTGCATTCCGGCGGCGGGCCGGTGTCAATCTCGACCTCCGGCGTGACGTCGGGAGTAACGCCGATGCAAGCGCCCTCCATGCATTCCTGCCCTTCGGGACACGGCAGGCCTGCCCCACACTCCGCCGGCGGCACCGGCTCGCACTGGCCTTGAACGCAGGAGTAGAGACTCGGGCACTGGGCATCCACCATGCAGGGAATTGACTGGTCGGGATGCACACACTTGTCGGAATAACAAACCAACCCGGACTTGCAGTCGCTAGTCGTGCCGCAAGCCTCGCCTTCCCCAGCCAACTCGTCAGCACAGCCCGCGGCAAGACCGATGACAATACCAACCGTTATCCCAATCAGCCGCATCATTCCTCCCGCCAGTCAAGGGTACACCAACAGCAGCGAGAATCAACGAAGCAAAACATCCGAAGTCGCAAATTGAGAGTTGGTAATTGAAAGTTGGTAATTGAAAATTGGTAATTGGCAATTGCCTCTCTACATCTCCAGCGATTTTTCCACTGTATCGGAGGCAAGGTCGAGAAGGTGGATGGTGCTGCTGTCAGCATCGGTGACGATGAGGTAGTCGTTCTGGGGCCGGGCTGAGATCTGCCCTGCCGTGAAGTCCAGGGGGATGTTGGAGACACTTTCGCCCCCTGCATTCAGGCGTCTGAGCGCACCTTCGTAAACCATGTAGATCGCGTTACCGTCCGCGGTCATGGTCTTCCCCGCAAAGTGAGAAGGCGCTCCGCCCATCACCGTGAGTTCTTCTGTCGGCATATCCATGGTGACAACGCGGTCGGAGCCCCCTTCCTGGTCATGAAGGAAGAGGCGGTCGCTCTTCAGACCGAAGAAGTAGTCCGGTTCATCATCGCCGTATTCCACCACCTTCCAGTACAGGTCTTCGAGTCTGATGATAACAAGCCCCACCGTTCTTTGCTGGAACATGTTCCACTGCTTCATCATGGTTTCCTGACGTGAGAAGGCAACCGCGGTCTTGCCGTCGGGCGAAAACTGCACCGGGCCGAAGCCGGGAAGGTTGCCGACGAATTCACGGGTGGTGAGGTCGATTATGGAGGCGGGGTCCGCATCGTCAAACTCGTCCCATTCGTCCCAATCATCTTCCCAGGAGTCATCCCAGCCGGTCCAGGTGTCCCCTTCCTCCTCGTTGCTCCACTCCTCTTCCGGGGGCGGGGACAGGACGATGGGATGGACGAAGCACTGATTGGGTGAGAGGATCGCCAGGGTGCCTTCAGGCTGCACTGCAACTTCGTCGGCGCAGTTAGGGAATGCGATGTCGTTCTCCACCACTCCGGTAACCGGGTTCATGAAGTGCACCTGGGCTTCGGGGAGGCCGTCTTCTTTCCACCAGGACATGGTTACCAGCACTGCATCGTCCACCGGCGAAAATGCGATGGAACGGATGGCATACGGGAAAGTCTGCTCGTGCACCAGGTTATCGCCGGGGCGCACAATTCCGAGGTGCCTCAACTCCATGTTGTAGGTGTTCCACTCGTACTGGCTTTCGGTCCAGTTGGTGGTGGGCTTGTTGGTGAGCACCAGACTGTCTCCACCTGGAGAGACGTCCATGGTGGAGTAGATGTCCGACGTCTCGTACGATGCAGTCAGGGAAAGATCGTCGAGGTTCAACGCGGTAACCATGTTGCCCGTCACCTCCAGCAGGTAGGCCACCGAGCCGTCCGGGCTGAAGTCGATCCAGCGCAAGTTGCATACGTCATCCAGGTGGTGGACCTTCCATTGGTCCAGGTCCGCCACGCTGAGGCAGCCCTGGCCGCCCGCGTCAAGGGACAGGCGCAGCACGTACCTGCCGTTGGGGCTGAACGCGGCGTCAGCATAGGCGATGGGCACCTCGACCGACGGCAGGCCGTCGGGCAGCACCTCGGCGTCGACGGGTAGTGGCCCGGCGTCGACGTCATCGGGAGGTGGATTCTCGACGTCCGGCGGTGGATTCTCCACCTCCTGCACGTCCCCGGGCATCGGGTCGTTGGATGGAATCAGGCAGCCGCCGGTCTGAGCCGCGACAAAAACCAGTCCCACCAGGCACAAAGTAGACAGTGAAAATCGTTTCACAAGAGGTTTCATGGTCGTCCCCCTTTCGCTGAAATGTTTCGTTTCTCTCTCGCACCCTTCAAGCAGTGCAAATAGGATGCCATGTTTCGGCAATAGCCGCCTCGCGCGGGGATCCTTCAGACGGTCTTTTAACACGTGTGTGCGAAAGCCTCCGATAGCGATCAGAGACCTCCGAGTGTGCATGATGTGCACGGCTCAGTGGGACAAGTCGGTATTTTTCCCGGCCATAGGGGGAACATACTGCCGTTACATTCCTCGCTGCAGGCGTTCTCACCGTCGACAAACTGTTTCTATCTGCAGCAGTTGGAACGGTTCTTGTAAAGGGAATAGGGAGCGAGAGAAAAAACGAATTAAGGGGGACGACATGAACAGAATAAACTGTGCAGGACTGTGGTCGGAAATTGGCGGGGCAGTGGTCGCAATGCTCATTATCGGATGTGCCGGGCTGGTTGGTTGCGGCGGAAGCCTGGGAATAATGGACGAAGCCAATCCGCAGCCGGCGCCTCTGGCTGGCTACGGAGACGCATACGCTATGGACGCGTCCGAGAGCGCTGAAGACGGCTGGGGCGCGGGCTGGGAAGGCCCCCACGACCTTTCGGCCGTTGACGCTGGCTCTCCCGGGTACTGGGGAGAGGTCCTCCCCGCGGAGGATATTTCCGCCGCCGACTTCCCCGGCGGTCCGCCGCCGGGACCGGGAACTCCCGGGGATTGCACCCCCGACTGTGAGAACAAACAGTGCGGCCCCGACGGCTGCGGCGGGTCGTGCGGCTGGTGCTCAGCCCAGACCAGTTGCCAGGAGGGCGTGTGCGTGGAAGTTGAAGGATGCACGCCGGAATGTGCGGGCAAGATGATCGGCGAAGACGACCTGTGCGGCGGCGTCTGCTCCGGCGGTGGATTCGGCATCGGCCTTAAACCGGGCGGCGCTCAGGACGTGGGCTATTTCCGGAGCCTGGTGGCCGACGGCCAGGTGCCCGAGGCCGAGTTCTTTCCGATTGAAGGGTTCTTGAACGAGCACGACACGCCGCTGCCCGCGCCCGATTATTCCATGTTGGTGACCCTCCACGCTTTCTTAGGCCTCTTCTACGACCCCGCCGTTGGTGAGCCCCTCATCTCCATGCAGTTGGGCCTCAACTCAGGGCTGGACCCCGCAGTTATCGAGTCCACCCATCTGAACCTGGTGGTGGTAGTCGATGCCTCGGGCTCCATGGGGGAGGCCGGCAAGATGGAGTTCGTGCGTGAAGGGCTGGTGCTGATGCTGGACAGCCTGGATGAGAACGACACTCTGTCCATCGTCACCTACGAAAGCTCGGCCTCCACTATCATGGGACCGACCTTGGTTCTGGACGAGAACAAGCCGATGATCGAAGGGATAATCAACGGGATCATGCCCGGCGGCTCAACCAACCTCCACGCGGGCATGGTGATGGGGTACGAGTTGGCCATGAAGAACATCACCGACTCCGAGGCGGTGCACAGGCTCATGCTCTTGTCAGACGGGCTGGTCACCGCGGGGATCGCGGATACCGACGTAATTCTGTCCGATTCCGCAGAATACATCGATGAGGGGATCGGCATCACCACCATCGGCGTGGGAGTGGATTTCAACTTCGACCTCATGTACGAGCTGGCCAACCAGGGCAACGGCAATTTCTACTTCCTGGATGAAGGCAGCAAGCTTATCGAAGTGTTCCAGCACGAAATCGAGTATCTGCTCACCCCCGTGGCGGACAATCTGAAGATTTCATTCAGCCTGCCCGACGGCTTCTTCGTCCAGGACATCTACGGCTTTGATTTCAAGGAGGAAGGTGGTGAGGTGGTGCTGTTGGGCCCGTCGCCTCAGCATGATGTGGCTCCTCCGGGGCAGAATCCTCCGCCCGGCGGCGGGGACGGCCCCGACGTCGCGGTTTCCACCCTGTTCGCATCGAAAAAGAACGGGCTGTTGATGGTGAAGATCGGTGCCGACAGCAGCAACATTTTTGATGCCTGGGAAGCGTTGGATTTTGCCAAGGTGACGTACAGCTACGAGCTGGTGAACAACGGCAAGACCGAGACTGCCTCGAAGACGGTTGCCATGGGCAGCCTGTCGTATTTTGCGGAGGACGATCCGGACTCGGGCCTGGCCTATTTCACCGGTCCCATCATGCAGCGGAACTTCTGTATCCTGCGCATGGCTCTGGCCATGAAACAGGCGTGCACTCTGTTCAACCAGGACTCGCCGGACATCAACGGTGCGGTGGTTGAGATTGCCGACGCGTCCACTTTCTGCACCGGTATCAATCTGCAGCTTGATGACCCGGCCATCGAGGACGACCTGGAGTTCATGGAGCAGTTGAAGGACAACATGTGTGAAGAGATGGACTGCACGTTAGCCTTCTAGAGAGATTCCCCTAGAAATTAGTCAGACTGGTCAGTCCGGCCGTGCCGGGAAGGCCCGGGTTACCGATCGACGGTCCTCCGGGTCCCCCGGTTCCCCCGGTTCCGGGCACGAATTCGTTGCCGGTTTTGACTGCGTCCAGGTTGATGAATTGCTGTTGGTGGACGTAGATGCAGTAGGCTGCGCCGCCGGCGCCTCCTCCTCCTCCCCCGCCGTGGCCGCCGGGCCCCCCGTCCCCGCCGGTGCCGCCGCCGTCGGCGCACCAGGCATCGTCATAGCCCTGGAGTCCGCCAATGCCGCCGGCTCCTGCGGCGCCACCTGAGCCGGCAACGCCGCCGGCCCCTCCCGTGCCTCCGGCGCCGCCTTGGATCAGGTTGTCCGCGACAAGGGGGAAGCCTGTGGGCGGGGTGGCGACCAGTACGAACAGGCCGAAGGACGCGCCTCCGCCCGCGCCGCCCGCCGCGCCCGTGCCGGCGCAGCCGCCGCTGCCTCCTCCTCCCCCGGTTCCGCCGATGTGATCGTGGCAGGACCACGAGTAACTGGGCCCGTCCGCGCCCGACCCGGTGCCGCCGCCGCCGCCGCCGCTGCCGTGCCCCCCGTCCCCGCCCGGACCGCCGGTCGCGGCAACCCAGAAGCCGTCCGCGTTGACTCCGTTGCCAGCGGCCGCAGCTCCGTCGCCCGGCGCGCCGTGGCCGCCGGCCGCACCGTTGCCGCCGTCGCCACCCTCGGTGGGCTCCCCGGGCTCAGTGTGCACGGTGCAGACGTCACACGACGACCACAGGTCGGAGTCAAAGCCGGCGTGACCGCCCTCGCCGCCACCGGTGCCCTGGCCCGCTGCGCCGTATTCCCCGGACTTGGGAAGGCTGTAGAAGTAGGGGCAGTGGCTGTCACCGCCGTCACCGCCTGAAATGTCGACTGCTCCGCACTTCATGAACCCCGGCGAGCCCCCTTCCAGGATGGCTGCAGAGGTGGTGCATTTTGACTGAAAATAGTAGAGCGCGTCCACGCCGGCTGCTCCGTTTTCGCCATCAAAACCGTCGGCTCCGCCGGCGCCGCCCTGACCGTTGCCGCCGTTCCCCGCGATAATGTTGTTGTTGGTGACCTCCAGCTTGGCAGAGCAGTTGTTCAGGTAGACTGCGTAGGAAGAGCCGCCCGGCTGGCTGTTGTTGCCGCCGATGATGGTGAAACCGTCCAGGACGGTGGTCCCGCCCGCGCCGAAGATGTCCACGGCCGTAACCGCGCCGGGCAGCGACGGTGAGAACGAGTTGCCCACGATAACGGATTCGTACAGCAGGGTGCTGCGCTGCAGGAAGTCCGCGGAGTAGCCCCCATAGACGCCGATGCCGTTCTTCAGCCCGATTGACCCGTTGTACAGCCCGGTGGCCACGTACACGTCCCGTTTTCCTTCCGATTCCGCTTTCGAGATGCCGGCCTCGATGGACAACAGGGGTTCAGCTATGGTGCCGGGGTTGTCGTCGGAACCGTTCTTGGCGACGAACACCGCGTTATCTACTTCACCGTCTACTCCGTCACAGTTCTGATCCTTGGTCGAGTTTGTGCATTCCGGGGGGTCGATGCAGTCTGCGTCGGGCAGATCCAATTCGTCGACCTGCTTGCATTCGCATCCGTCCACCGGGTTGTCGTTGACGTCGACGTACCCGGGATAACACGCCATGAAACACTCCGGTTCTTCCAGGGAGCCGTCGCATTCCCCCGACGCGTTGGGGTAGATGAGAAAGGTGCAGTCGTTGCCGCACTGACGGCAGTGTTGTGCGGTCACGTATTTGCCGTTGAAGACAAAGTTGTCATCCACCACTCCATTGCAGTCGTTGTCGACGGTGTCGCAGGTGTCCTCCGGAATGTCGCACGCGGTCCAGCCGTAGGGCGTGCAGACCTGGGTGCCGAAGCAGGTGTACGAATCCTGACCCGGCGCCGGATTCAGAGGCCAGGAGAAGGAGCAACTCCTGGTCATGCCGAAGTTGCCCCCATCGCAGGTGCAAGACCCGGTGAGCGGGAAACACTGCTGGTCTCCCAGGTACGGCTGGCATGCGTATCCCTGGGGGCAATCGCCGTCTCCGTCACAATGCCGGGAGCAGTAGTTGCCTTCCGGCAATGCGATACACATCGCTCCTTCCAGGGCACATTCCTCGTCCTGGGAGCACTCCTCGCACAGGCCGGCGACCCCGGACACGCAAGCGGCTTCGCCCACCAGAACGTAGCCTGGCTCGCACGCTTCTATGATGCACTCCGGCAGTCCGGTGCTGTCGTCGCATGTGGCGATGGCGTTGGGGAACCAGCCGTCGCACGACAACGTGCAAGAGCCGCAGTGGTCGTAGTGGGCGTACTCTCCCGCCTCGTTGGTGAAGTCTTCGTCCACCAGACCGTCGCAGTCGTTATCTACATAGTCGCACGCCTCCGGCCCGGGCTCCGGCGCCTGGCAGGTCCACCCTTGCAGCCCCATGCAGATGCTGTCGCCGATGCATTCCCCCCACTGGTTGCCGGTGACGCACAGTTGTGGGTTTGGGAAACCATCGTCGACAAAGCCGTTGCAGTCGTCATCAAAGCCGTTGCAGATCTCGGGTGCGGGCAGCGGTGCGTTGCACCCCTTCCAACCTGCGGATGGGTCGCACATTTCCAGCCCGTAGCAGATTCCCACGTTGTTCTCCAGAGTGCAGCCGCGAATTTCGCCCGCAGTGGAGGAATTGCACTCGCAACTCCCGGAATCCGGCTTGCACACAAAGCCCGACCCCGGATAAGGAAGGCAACTTGTTTCGCCCTGGCAATCCAGGTCGGTTACACAGGCCGCCGCACACCGCCCCTTGCCGTCGATTCCGATGCAAGGGTGGCCGGCGCAGTCGTAGGCCGTTTCACACGGCTGGCAGGTGGTGTCGGGCGGAAGCTGGCACTCAAAGGGGCTGACCGGGGCAAACCCCTCGAAACACTCGTCCACAACGCACTTGGGCGTGGCGTATTCGGAGCTGCACTTCCCTGTGCCGTTGGCAATTACCGTGGCACAGGAGCTGTTGCACGCACCGCAATGTTCGTCCAGGTGATATTTGCCACCGGAGATGAAATCCTCGTCCACCTCGCCGTCGCAGTCGTTGTCCGAATAGTCGCACACCTCTCCTTGCGGGGCCGCGGCCTGGCACACCCACCCCTGGCTTCCCATGCACACTGCATCTCCCGGGCAGATTCCCCACTCGTTCTCTGCCTGACAGGGCACGGTAGCAGCCAGGCTTTCGTCAGCGATGCCGTCGCAATCGTTGTCCACCCCGTCGCACAACTCGACAGCCGGGTCGGATGCGTCACATTCGGTCCATCCGACGTCAGGGGCGCACGTTTCGAAACCAAAGCACGACCCGGCCTCGTTTTCCTTGGCGCAGCCGCGCTTCATGCCTGCAGTAGCCGGCGTGCACTCACAGGTCTGGTTGTCCGGTGCGCAAGCCTTTGCCCCGTCGGGAAACTGCTGGCAATGGAATCCTTCCTGGCACTCCCCCTCGCTGCACAGGTTAAGGCAGTAGTGACCGCCGTCCAGAGGCACGCAGGCCCCAAGGTAGCAGTCTGAGTCGTCCACGCAGGGCAGGCATTGGACATCGGGCGGCGGGATGCACAGAAACTCGTCGAGCTGGTAGAAACCCGGCAGGCATTCCTTCACCTTGCACACAGGTTTGTACTCCATATAGTCGCAAGAGGGGATTGCGTTGGGGACAACGGTGTTGCAGTCGAGGTTACATTCGCCGCAGTGCTGAACGGTGCCGTACTGGTTGCCCACCATGTAGTTTTCGTCGGCTTTGCCGTCGCAGTCGTTGTCCGAATAGTCGCACACCTCTTTCTCGGGTACGGGGGCGTCGCAAATCCAGCCGGCACTCCCCTGGCAGTGAGCCCAACCCTGGCACGAACCCAGGTTCTCCACCGCATTGGTGCAGGGCACCTCTACCGGCAGGTCCTCGTCCACTTCACCGTCGCAGTCGTTGTCCATGCCGTCACACTCCTCCTTCCACGGGAAGGCCGCAGTGCAACCCTGCCACCCCACCGCGGGGTCGCAGGTCTCAAATCCCGCGCACGAGCCGTACTGGTTGGTGAGCCCGCATGGTCGCGATTTGCCCTCGGTTTCTTCGGAGCATTCGCACGAGCCGTTGTCCGGAAGGCAGTAGGCGGTATCCACCGTTTCGGGCGCGGGGCAGAAATACCCTTCGGGGCACGGGTCCTTGGCATCGCACGGGTAACTGCAGAAGCTTCCGTCCGCCATGTCGATGCAAATCCCTTCGTCACAATGGGCGTCGAGTTCGCACGAATGGCACAGCTTCTTGCTGTCGGGAAAGCAGAGGAAGACGGGGTCCCCCAGAACCGTGACTACCTTGCAAGACCAGCCGGAAGGGCAGTCCTCCACGCACTCAGTGGTGCAGACGAAGCCGTCGGGCCCCTCGACGCAATAGCCGCTTTCACACTCCTCGTTCCCGTCGCACGGGCAGGAGAACTCGAAAGGGGCCAGGCTGCATGGCTCGCCGGGCCCCGGGTCCTGCCACCACCCATCGACCTGCGGCAACACGTCGTCCAGCCATCCATCGTACCCACCCGCGCCGTCGGCATTGTTCCCGTCCTCGGGGATTCCGTCTACGGTCATATGGGACTCGAGGATGGAAGCGCGCCTTCCTGAAGAACATGCGATCGTGATCGCTGCCAACGCGATCCACACCATTGTTGTGACCAGTTTCACCTTTTCCATGGCTCCCACCTTAAAGTGTAGGAAACGAGCCGGCCCTTAACAATAGCCGGTGTTTTGCCGCGGGTGTGTGCCGGTGGGAAGTGGGCGATCGTGACAGGTTGTCACAGGTCGAACGAAGATCCAGCCAAACCTGTGCCGGATCCGCACGATCGTCAATTCAAGGGCTGCGAACCTTGTCTTTAAACAAGAGGATCTGTAAAACTATCAGTCAGGAGTTCTGTGCGTCTTTTAAGGAGATGCCGATCATGAATAAGCTATTCGTCATATTGTCGTTGGCCCTGCTGGCCGGGGCCTGTGATTCCAGTGCGGTCAAGGGTTCCGGGGGTGGATCGGGAGCTGATTACGAGGTGTTTACCGATATCGACTCCGGCATTCGTTTTCCCGAGGTCGTTGCACCGGAGAAGGACGTGGTCAAGGAGATCCGGAGCGATTCCTGGCTGGATGTGCCGACGCCGCCGTGCGACGGCTGCTTCATGGCGCCGTGCGACGATAACACCCAGTGCCACTCCGGCTATTGCGTAGAGTACATGGGCAAGGGTGTGTGTACCGACATCTGCGCCGAAGAATGCCCCCTGGGTTGGAGTTGCCAGCAGGTGTTGGGCACCGGGCCGGACGTAGTGTTCATCTGTGTCTCCGATTTTGCCAATCTGTGCAAGCCGTGCGCGGACAGTGGGGGTTGCACCAGCCTCGGGGCTGAGCACCTGTGCGTCACTTATGGGGATGCCGGGAATTTCTGCGGCGGACCGTGTAATCCCGAGGCGGACGCGCTGCAGGGTGGCCAGTGCCCTGACGGTTTTTCGTGCCTGGAGACGGTTGACGTGGAAGGGGGCGAGTCCTTCCAGTGTGTGGCCGACGCCGGGGAATGTGACTGCGTGCAAGAGTCCATCGACTTACATCTCTCCACACCGTGCTGGCTGAAGAACGACTGGGGGACCTGCGAAGGGTCGAGGGTGTGCGCCACAGACGGCCTCACTCCTTGCAACGCACCGGAGGCAGGGGAAGAGAAGTGCAACAGCCTGGACGATGACTGCGACGGCGACGTGGATGAGGGGTTGGGGGTGACGAGTTGTGGAGTGGGCGAGTGTGAGCACTCGATACCCGCGTGCGTAGAAGGGCAGCCCGGCGATTGCGATCCCATGGAAGGCGTCGGCGTAGAAATCTGCAACGGCAAGGACGACGACTGCGACGGGGAGACCGACGAGGGGTTCGAAGACGCCAACAACGACGGCATCGCGGACTGTATCCAGGATGACGACGATGGAGATGGCATTGCCGACGACAAGGACAATTGCCCCAACGTGCCCAACCCGGGGCAGGAAGATTTCGACATGGACGAGATCGGGGATGCGTGCGACGACGACGATGACAACGACCTTTCCCCCGACGGTGAAGATTGCGAGCCGCTCGACCCCACCATCTATCCCGGGGCCGAAGAGGTGTGCAACGGCAAGGACGACGACTGCGATGGAGAGGTGGACGAGGGTTTCCTCGACATCGACCTGGACGGCCTGGCCAACTGCGTAGATGACGATGACGACGGCGATGGCTTTGAGGATGAAGAAGACAACTGCCCCGACATCCCCAACCCGGACCAGGTAGATACCGATGGTGACGGCTTGGGCGATGCGTGTGATACCGACGACGACGGCGACGGCATACCCGATGACGAGGACGGCTGCCCTCTGGTGGCCAATCCGGGCCAGGAAGACCTGGACGGCGACGGTATCCCCGACGCGTGTGATGACGATGCCGACGGTGACGGCGTACCCGACGACGAAGATAATTGTGTCGGCGTGCCCAATCCGGACCAGCTCGATACGGACGGCGACGGCTTGGGGGATGAGTGCGATTCCGACGACGACAATGACGGGGAAGGGGATGACACCGACTGCGCTCCCAAGGATCCCAACATCTCCCACATCAAGGACGAAATCTGCGACGGGCTGGACAACAACTGCAACGGCATTATCGACGAGCCCAACGCACTGGGCTGCGAAGAGCACTTCCTCGACGTCGACATGGACGGTTACGGCCAGGACGACTTCAGTCAGTGCCTGTGCGGGCCGGTGGACCTGTACCTGACCACCGAGTCCGGCGATTGTGCGCCCTTTGACGCCGCGGTTCATCCCGGCGCTCCGGAGCAGTGCAACAACGCGGACGACGACTGCGACGGCGAGATCGATGAAGATTCAAAGGACACCGATGGCGACGGCATTGCCGACTGTGAGGACGAAGATGACGACGGCGACGGTGTCCCCGACGACGAGGACAACTGCCCGTTGGTGCCCAATCCGGGTCAAGAGGACTTCGACCTGGACGGGCAGGGGGATGATTGCGACCAGGATGACGACAACGACCTGGTGAAGGACGACGAAGATTGCAAGCCTTTTGACCCGGATGTCTTCCCGGGCAATGAGGAATCTTGTGACGGCAAGGACAACGACTGCGACCTGGTGGCCGACGATTTCGAAGAGGCTTGCTTCTCCGATTGCGAGGCGGGCACCAGGGTTTGCGTCAACTCCGAGTGGGGGCCGTGCTCGGCGATGAACCCGTTGCCGTGCACCAACTACGACAACTGCCTCATCGAGCCGATGTGTGTCGACGACTGTCCCTTCCCGCCGCCGGAGCTGTGCAACAGCAAGGACGACAACTGCGACGGGCAGCCTGACGAGACATTCGCGTGCACTCCCGGCCAGGAAAAGGACGAGGTGTGCGGGCCGTGCGGTCTCCAGACCAGCATTTGCACCCCGGGTTGTGAGTGGGGGCCCTGGAGCCAGTGCGTGGAGGCGGGGCAGTGCGTACCCGGCGAAACCAAGATCGACGGTGGCTGCGGCAACTGCGGGGAGAAGAAGTACGAGTGCAACGCGGGCTGCGTGTGGGACTTCATCGAGTGTCTGGGCGAAGGCGTGTGCTCGCCGGGTGTGAGCGAAACCGAAGCGTGCGGCAACTGCGGGTCCCGCACGCGAACCTGCGACGGAAGCTGCCAGTGGAACGACTGGGGTGCGTGCCAGGGCGCGGGCGTATGCGCGCCGGGCCAGACCGAAAACCTGGGCTGCGGCCTGTGCGGCACCCAGACGAGGAGCTGCAACGGGAGCTGCCAGTGGAACGACTATGGCGCCTGCCTGGGCCAGGGTGTTTGCAGTCAAGGGCAGAGCAACTCCCAGGGCTGCGGTATGTGCGGCACCCAGACCCAGTCGTGCAACGCCAACTGCCAGTGGGATGCCTGGAGCTCGTGCAACGGCCAGGGCGTGTGCTCGCCGGGGCAGAGCGGCTCCCAGGGGTGCGGCCAGTGCGGCACCCAGTCCAGGAACTGCAACGGCAGTTGCCAGTGGGACGGCTGGAGTTCCTGCAACGGTCAGGGCGTGTGTTCCCCCGGGCAGTCAAACTCCCAATCGTGTGGCCAGTGCGGCACCCAGACGCAAACCTGCACCGGCAGTTGTCAGTGGGGCGGGTGGAGCGGTTGCAACGGTCAGGGAGTGTGCGGATCCGGCCAGCAGGAGTCAGCGTCCTGCGGCAATTGCGGGACGAAGTATCGAACCTGCGGTGGCAATTGCTCCTGGGGCGGCTGGGGGGCATGCCAGGCTCAGGGGCAGTGCTCGCCCGGGGCGTCCGAAAGCCAGAACTGCGGCAACTGCGGCTCCCAGAGCCGGTCGTGCGGGGGCAACTGCTACTGGGGTGCGTGGGGTTCCTGCAACGGTCAGGGAGAATGCCAGTCGGGGCAGACCACCACGTCCGGGTGCAGCAACAGTTGCCAGGTCAAGAAGTGTAAGAGCAACTGCACCTGGCCCGACGCGTGTACCGACTGCCAGGGGTGCAATACCTACAACAAGTGCGGCATCGGCTGTCCGGGGACCCACCACGCCACCGGCTACAGTTGCAACTTCAGTTGCTCCAGCAGTTGCTGGAACGACAACCAGTCGACCTGCGCGCCCAACTGCGGCTCCAGCTTCAACAAGTGCGGTATCGGCTGTCCGTCGGGCTATCACGCCACCGGCTACAGTTGCAACTTCAGTTGCAGTGACAGTTGCTGGAACGACAACCAAAGCTCCTGCGCGCTCGATGCCGGCCAGTCCTTCAATAAGTG
>CAZVFX010000035.1:0-56977 GCA_964626565.1 uncultured Myxococcales bacterium | reverse complement strand
GACGCCTCGTTATAGCATCGGCAGGGTCGGTTTGCAACAGCAGACACGCCAGGTTATTTCAGCTTTCCTCCCACGACCAGATAGCCCTTTTCGTGAGCCAGGGTTTCCAGGTCCATGGATATAGTCGTACCTTCGGGAATGGTGTCATCCAAGGAGGAAAGATCGAACTCCGGGATGGCGAAACCACCCAACTCCCCGAGGAGTTGGTCGGTGAGCGTGGGCAGCAGCACCCCTTTAAACAGGTCCTCCACCATCTGCTCCTTGCCCAACAGGTCCTCGCCCACGGCAACGACATCGACTTCCGCAACCTTCATCTCTCCCATCTCGATGGAGAGTTGAGTCTCTCCTTCCTCCGATTCCACCAGAATTGGAGTCGCCTCCATCACCATGAACATGAAGATCTGGATGTCCCAATTCATGTTCATCATGAAGAACTTGGCGTGGACGAAGGCGTCACCAAGCTGTAACTCCAGTTTCTCTCCGGTGCCACAACTCTGCATGATGGGCGGATAGTACATGTCAACCGCGACCGCCAGGTTCTCGATACCGAACTCTGAAACGTCCAGGTCGCCCAGGTCCTCGGCCGTCAGGTCGAGAGTCAACGACCCGGAATTCCAAACCGAGTAAAGCGCTTCGTTGATGAGATCAACCGCGCCGGCACCGGCCAGCTCCGCATCCTTGATCAACACAAACGGGTCCGGTTCCGCGCCCATGCACCCATCGCGTGCCAGCACGCCAAGAGGCTCGTGCGTAACTCCCTTGGGAGCGGTGATCGCGGCGTCAAGAATCAGCTCCAGGCCATCGAAGGAGAACTCCAGCAATGCGAAGTCGAGACTCAACAGCAACTCGGTGGGGTCACCTTCGCCGATGAGCGGCGGTAACTCGATCACCTGACCTTCGGAAAGCTGCCCGAGGGCATCCTCCACCATCTCCGGCAACTGGTCCCCGAACTCGGTCTGGAACTGATCGATGAGCATGTCCTTGAAGATGGTGATCACCAGGTCCACCAGGGGGTCGAACAGCCCCCCGATAACGCCCTGGATGTCTACGTCCAGGTTCAAGAAGTCGACGTTGAGCGGGCCCAACTCGGCGCTGACATTCCCGTCCCCATCGATTCCGATGAACAGGTACGCGCCGATCACAATGGCATCCGCATAAATGAACAGGTACTGTTGGTCGCAATACTCCCCGATGAACGGAACCTCGTAGCAGCACTCCAAGGTCATGTTCATCACCAGGTCCGGAATCTCCATGCCGTGATCCTGCAGGAACTGACCGTTGACGCACTTTGTGAGGTGAATGCCCCCGTCCACAGTTTGCAGGTTCACCGTAGGCTTCCCGAACTCGATGCTGTCCACTGTGGCGCTGCACTGAGCGGTCAACTCCAGCCCTTCTTCGGGGAGCAGTCCCGAGATGTCAAAGCCCTCCATCACGGTCTCAACCACCGTGGCGATATCGTCAGGCGGTGACGAGTGATCGCAGTCATCAATGAAGTCCTGGGCGAGGAACGCCCAGATCGCAGAAGGCACCATCGCCGCGTCGGGATTATCGTTATCCGCGACGATGTATTTGGTGGAGTAGAAAGAACTCCTGAACCCCTTCCCCACATTGCCCAGACCGTCCGTGGCTTCCGCGGCGATGAGAGTCATGCCGTGCTGGAGGTCCAGGGGGAAATTGAACCCGCCGTCCGCGTCGACGTTGACCTCTTGTTCGTTGATGGTCAGCGATGCAATCCCAGATACCTGCTCTTCGACAAAGCCGGTAACCGCAATGGTATTCGGGCCGGTGAACGTGTGCGCCCGGGGCGGATAAGTGATGGTGATCTTAGGCCCGGTGCAGTCCACCAGCGATTCAACCTGGCCCGAGTAGGGATGCTCCGTAGCGGTCACGGAAAACGATACCGTTCCATCCTTGATGAAGATGAATTTGTCGACCTTGTTGGGCTGCAATTCCACCGCGTCCGCCGGCACCACCTCGATGGGGTCTATCTCCGCGTCGCCCACAAAATTGTCGTACTGGTCCACAAGCTCGTGCTTGATGGTGATCAAATCGCCGATACAATAGTGGTCCTTGTCCGGTTTCGCATAGACGTTCATCCCCACCGGTGTGCCGGGCGTGACCGTGAAATCAGCCGGCACCAACTCTTCGTCTCCCGTAGGGTTCTTGGGAGCACACTTGATCTTGTGGGTCCCGGCCGAAACTGAGTAAATTGAGACCCCCTCCACCTCAACTCCCTCCGGGGCCATCACCACCCAGTCCGCCTGCTGCGGGTTGCCGAACATGTCCTCCACCGTGCACCCGACGGTAGCAAAGTCTCCCGCGCCGACAGTACCGGGGTCAACTGAGGCGATGAACCTGCCGGGAGGACCGACGGAAACAGTGAACGAGGCCGCAACCACATCCACTCCGGCGTCCGCCAGACAGTTCAACTGGTAGGTTCCGACCTTTTCTCCGATGGCCACATGGCCGTCAACCGCGACACCCTCCGACGGGGTAGACGAAAAACCGGGCGTCACCTGAGCGCTGTTGCCATAGGCATCGATGGCGAGACAGAAGACATCTCCCGTGCCGCCGGCCACCACCTCGGGGGGTTTCACCGTAGTCTCGATGGTCGCCACCTCTCCCATGACCACCTCAAACTCCGCCGGTGTTTCATCCTTGAACTTACCGTCCTTGGTGCGGCAGGCGACGCTATAGAGGCCGGCTTGCTCAAATACAGTTTCGCCGGGCTCCACCACCTGATCGGTGCTGTCGTGGATAATGACAACCTCCGCGGGCACCACCATGGGGGACCCGTTCTTCAGCACCTTGCAGCCGATGTCCACTGCCTTTCCTGCCTTGACGGTAGCGACCGCAAGCAGGGTATCCACCTCGATGCTGGCCGAAGAGATGTCACCACCCCAGTAGTCCTCCACCACGTCGCCCTTGGTGCCTTCCGCCTTGTCGCTGCCGCAACTTACTGCTCCTGCGAACAGACTAGCCATGAGGCATATTGTGAAACCGAAACGGACCATTTTCCAACCCTCCCTGAGAAACTACCATATAACCATACCAGCGGGTTAGATGGGTTTCAATAGGAGTAAGAGAACTCTGCACGTGCAGGCGTGCTTGACGTGAAGGTTCGGCCTCCCTATGTTGGAGGTAGAGCCCACGCAACGGTTGGGGGAAGGGATGGCACAGGACTCTTGCAGGATCGAGACTCACCGCCGACGGGTGCTGGTCATTGGTGGCGGAGACACCGGACTGGAAGTGGTCCGCCAACTCCTGGACAGTGTTGAGGTAGTGGTTCTCGACCTGGAACCGGAAGCTGTTGCCGCGCGTCTCGGGGAAGCGTCGGGAGGACCGGGCATCCAGTTTCTGAAGGGAGATGGAGCCTCGCCCCTGGCTCTCGCCGACGCACCGCCCGACGTGGACTCCATCGTCGTGGCCACCGCTCCGGACAGGGTAACTCTGGAAGTATGCAAAGCAGTGGGAACAGCGTTCAAAGGAGCCCCGGTCTGGGCACTGACCCGGGAGCCGGCGCTATTGCCCCGCTTCGCGGAACTCGGTGTGAGCGCCTTGTCCGCCCCTACCGTCGCGGCCGCGGCTCTCGCTGCCCAGGCCGCGGAGAAGAGTCCCATCGCCACTTGTGTCGGACTAAGAGATGGAGAGCTGCTCCTCACAGAGATTCTCCCGCACTCCTCAGTGGTCGGCAAGAGTCTCGCCGCTCTAAGCCCGGCCCGCTGGCTGGTGGCCGCTATCTATCGTGACGACCGGCTGGTGGTTCCCCATGGCGACACCACCTTTCAGGAGGGGGACCGCGTCCTCCTCGTCGGCGACCACCAGATCCTGCCCATCATTGCCAGATACCTGAAGACCGGTCACTCCGAGTTTCCCATGCAGTTCGGAACTTCGGTGGCTGTCCCCAACCCGGAATTGGCAAGATCGGCGGCCGCAGAATCGGCCTACCTGGTGGAGAACACCCGAGCCGACCGAGTGGTAGTCCTGGCTCCCCCGCCGGGCGGAGAAGAGCGTGATCTGCAGGCGACGCTTCGCGGAGTCGGTGCGGGCGTCCTGGTGTTGGATGCCTCTCACCTGAAATTGAGCCAGAAGCTGGGCTTTCGACAGGGCCCGCTACAACGACCGCTGGATGCGTGCGAAATACCGATCCTGATTCCCAACGGGTCTTATCCCTATGGCCGAATTATGTATGCAGTGATCAACGAGGCTCTTGATGGGGAAACTGCGAGCATGGCCATCGATGTCGCCCGCATGTTCGATGCAGAATTGACCTTCGCCGCAGCCTTTCCTCCGGAATTTGTGGCAGGGGCGGGGTTCGCGGTGCAAATGAGAGAAACTCTGGCGAGGCTTGAAGCGATGGCAGACGCTTACGACCTGAAGGCCAACACGCTGGAGCTGCAAGGCAACCCGGTGAACTCGCTGCGCAAAGCCGCGGCCGAGTTCGACCTGGTGGTCCTGGGATGGAAAAAGGGCAGCCGGGCGACTCCACTGCGACCCTCTGTCGAAACAAACCTGCTTCACAGCCTGGACAAGTCGGTCCTGGTTCTGCCCGGCCACGAGAGCTGAGTTGGAAGTCTATCACGCCACTACCCTGCTCATAATCGCGCTTGGCGCGTTCTTCATTCCTCTCTTCTCGGAGCGTGCGAGGGTGCCGGCCGCGGTCGGCGAAATCCTGTTCGGCATCGTCATCGCGGGGCACGGCCTGGATCTCATCGTGCAGTCGGAGTTCACGCGTTTCATCGGTGACTTCGGTTTCGCATTTCTCATGTTTCTAGCCGGCATGGAAATCGATTTCGCCAACATCGAAAAACTGGGGCGGCGTTGGTTGACCATTTCCATCCTGGCCGCGGCCTCGGTGTTTGTGATTTCATTAGCTGCGGTGGCAGCCGCGGGCCTGCCGCTGTTGTATGTGCTGGTCCTCGGGTCCATGAGCCTGGGCCTGGCCCTGGTCGCGTTGAAAGACACTGGCCACGGCCAGAGCTCGGTGGGACAAACAGTGCTGGTTGTGGGCTCCATGGGCGAGTTTGTGACCATCGTACTCCTCACTTCGGTGGAGTTGGCCTCGCATCACGGCGTAGGCGTCGACCTTTTCGTGGGGCTGGTCAAGCTGGGGCTGGTGTTCGTCGCGGCCTATGCGGTGCTGGTGGTGTTGCGCTCCCTGGTGTGGTGGTTTCCCCACCAGTTCGAACGGTTGGTGAGAACCCACGACACTTCCGAAGTTGGCGTGCGGGCTTCCTTCGCGGTGATGATCTCATTCATCGCAGTGGCCGCCCTGCTGGGGGTGGAGACGATCCTGGGCGCGTTTGTCGCCGGCGCTCTCATGTCCTTCGTGTTCCGGGAGAAGGCCGCGGTAGAGCACAAGCTGTCCGCCTTCGGTTTCGGTTTCTTCATTCCGATCTTCTTCATCGAGGTGGGCATGGGATTTGAGCTGGCCGGAGTTTTCAGCGGCCGGTTCATCTGGCTTCTTCTCTTCTTCATCATCGCCGGCACCGTGGCCCGCTCAGCCCCGATGTTTCTGTTTCGTCTCCTGGGGCTGGGCAACCGGGAAGTGGCAGCTTCAGGCTTGATACTCTCGGCGCCCCTTACCCTGCTGGTGGCCATCTCGCAGGTGGGCCTTGATGGAGGCCTCATTGACGATCAGGCAGCTACCGCTATCGTCCTGTACGCCATCTTGGGTGGGATGCTGTTCCCAGTGCTGTTCAAACACGTTGCGTCACGCATCGAGAACGGGTCTTGAAACCTGGTCAGCGGCTCATTTGAACGACGATGGACTCCAGCGCTTCCACCAGCCGCTCTTCCAAGCCTTCCCGAGGCTCCACATCGCATTTGGCCAGGCCGCCCGCGACAGTCACTTCACGGGCCAGGTCGATCAGTTCGGCCTTGACTATGTATTTGGAACCGATGCGGGCGATGCTCCCCGACAAGACGCTGTCCGCAGCCAGCGCCTGGCCCAGGGGGATCTGGCAAGTCCGATCGTAGCACGGTTTGTAGCTCTCGGCCTTGGCGTCCAGAATCATCTTCTGCCGCGCTTCCGCCTGACGACTCTTGTCGACAACCGAGTACCGCCCGGAGGAAACCAGGCGGGCGCGAAAATAGTCGGTGAGGCCGATTAGCAGGTCACCGTCCAGTTCTCCGCTCTTGTCAGCCACGTCCATCACCGCGATAATCAGCCGCTCCCCCGGGGGCAACGCCGGCCCCGGCTCGGGGATACGGGCGACCTTCTTCTTCGCCGGTCCGGAAACCAGCTGCCAGTCCGTGTCACCCAGCTCGGTACGATCAATATAGCTCAGGCTGTAGTTGCAACCGGAAACCGCTACAACCACGAGCAGTCCTAACGCCAGAGTACACAGCCCAGGCAACCACCATTCTCTACCGGATGCCCTCATTTGCCCGCCTCCGCTGCCAGTAAACTGCATATTGCCCCGGCCGCGTTGGCAAAAGCCTGCCGGGCAGCTCTATTTAATGCCTTTTCGTAGTTCGATTCAAGAAGCAGTAAGACCGTGTCGGACCAGTAGCCGCGGATGAGCCGCGAGTAGCGGCGGCCGTCGGTGAGCCGGACTTCCAGATTCAGAAGCAACACTCCGTGCAATTCCATGTACCAGACGTCTATGCGGGGCTCCACAAAGAACTGTTTCACCGTCAGGGTAACACGCTCATCTGTGGGGGCCGGTTCGTCCGACACCTCCAGGCCCGCAGCGACAAGTTCCCTCACCATCGTGCGGTGGACCCATTCGGGAACCGAGCCCTGATCCTGCTTGAGGAAGACGCTGGCCGTTTCGCTGCCATAGCCGTTCTTCTTGACGCCGATCCTGAAGCGTTCGACTCTCCCGTCCTTGACCCGGGGCACATGGACGCGGCTACCGGCTGCCTCACACTTGTTTGAACCGGGGGTGAGGTCAAGCTGCAGGTGCACATCGGAAAAGGGGCAACCGGTGCAAAGGAAGGCTACGGCCAGGCCGGTGGCAAGAAGCAGACCGGACTGCCTCATCAGAAACCGGGCCTCAAGCCTTCGACACGGTCCAGGGGGAGTACTGCGACCACTCCCACGCCCGGTTTGGAAAAACTGCCGCACACATCCTCCAGCACCGTCATGACGTCGTCGATGAGCCCCTCCTCGGTGACCAGGAGGACCGTCTTGTTCACCGGCGCCGCACCAGGAAACATCTGCCGCAGGCCGGAGAAAATAGGCACATCGTGGCTCAAGATCCTGCCCATGCCCACGCTGTCCACCACGGTCGCCCCGGATACACCTATTTCCAGAAGGCCTTCCAGGACGTCCTCCAGCAGTTCGGCACGATTCAAGAACACTATAACCAGTTTCATATGCGGTGCAAGGCCTCCTCGCCGCGAATCACTTCCATGACCTCCTCGCCGCTCCGGCACTGCCCGAGGGAATCTCTGAACTCTTTGTGATGCAGCAGCCGGGCGATCCGGGCGAGTGCGCGCACACTCAAACCGCGGCGCTCCTCATTCCCCACCACAAGAAAGACCAACTCGGCGGGCCGTCCGTCAGCCGATGTGCACTCCACAGGAGACTCCGGAATTCCGAAGGCCACCAACAGGTCTTCTTTGATTACCGCCAGGCCGTAGCTCACGGCCACGCCCTGGCCGATGCCGCTCAGCGCAGCTTCCTCCCGCTCCAGCACCGATGCCAGAACCTGGGCGCGGCACTCCGGAGCAGGGAGCGGTAGCAGATCCACCAACTCGCGAACTACTTCAACCGCAACTCCCCCTTCAAGGGGAACTTTGATCCTGGATAGTTCTAGGAATTCGGTCATCCTCATGGCGTGGACTCCCCTGTCGGCTTCACCCGCTGGGCCTGCCGCCTCATGAGGCGGGTCTCGCCAACTCTTTCGAGCGAGAACTTGAAGGCCACGGGCCCAATAATCTGGTTAATGGCGATCGCCGCGATCAACAGTGTGCCGAGCTTTCTACCCCAATCGCCGAAAACCGCGGCCAATTGACTGGCCAGCGCAATACTCACTCCGGCCTGGGTCACAAATCCGAGCCAGGCGTACCGCCGGTATTCGGGCGGGTCAGCGGCAAGCCGGGTTGCCATGCCGCTACCCAACGCCATCATCACCATTCTGCCGACGACAAGAACGATAGCTGCAGCCCAACTGTCAATAACCGCGTCGAGTTTAAGAGCCGCCCCTGCCATTGTAAAGAAAATAACGAAGACGGGCAGGGCCACGCTTTCCATCGCTTCTCTGAGCCGGTCACCCTGCCGGGACAGGTTCTCGATGGTGAACCCGGCCGACGCGCAGATTAACAGCGGCTCCAGGTGCACCGTGACGTCGTGGGCACTGAGCAGGTAGTGCTCGGCTGCCTGGGAGCAGCGGTAGGCCAGGAAACACACCCCTACCAGCACCATGGCCAGTTGAGGCCCGCCCCGCTTGATGTACACCGAAACTCCGTATCCGATCCCTGCTCCCAGGACCACCGAGGCGACAATCTCGGCGCTCAGGAAACCGAGGAAAGCAAGGTCCAGTGAGGCGCCCGAGACAAAGGCCAGCCGGGCCAGCGCCACGGTGATGGAGAACAGCGGGAGTATGATGAGATCGGTGGACATGGTCACACCGAGTATAGTCTCCGTAAACGGCCCCTCGGCCCTGGTCTCACTGATCACCGCGATGGCGGAAGACGGAGACCGGGCGGTGGCCACCACTCCGATGAGAACGCCAACGGCCAACACCTGCAGGAAAGGTCGGCCGTCGAGGAAAGGCATCATCGAAGAAGACAGCACTGCGACCCCGGTCATTCCCACCGCCACAACGACGGTAGTGAACAGAATCAAGTAGAGGACACTTCGGGCCCGGGCCCGAAGCACCGAGAGCCGCAACTCGGCGCCTGCCACGAGCCCTATGAAGCCATAGGCCATGTCGTTGAACACCCCGAGCTGCCCCTGGACACCATCGGTGAGAAACTCCATGACATAGGGTCCAAACACAACCCCGGCAACAATATAGCCGGTAATCCGGGGCAACTTGAAGCGCTCTCCGATAACCCCCACAAGGTAGGACGCAAGCAACAGAAAACCGAGCATGAGCGCCATTCGGGCGCCATTCATACTGATGAACAGAAGGTCCATATGCTGGACCAACCAGACCAGTACTCCTACCACCAGTAACGCGCCGATTCTACGTATCATGACGCCTCGCCGGTTGCGTGCCGGACTCTCAGCACTCTTAGCGCCAGCGCGGGTCCGAACAGTTCACTGAGTATGATGCCGATAATAGCTACGCTTAAAGCCAGGTCGGCGAGGGGGCCGGTGCTGGTGTGATGATAGTCAACAACGATGGCCAACGCCATGCCCGCCTGGGCTGTCAGGCCGAGCCCGACAGTGCGCGGAATCTCGAAGTGGGTGCGCAGGGGACGGGTAGCCAGGTAGCCACCGGCCACCTTCCCCCCCATGCGCACAAAGAAATACGCCACCGCAAGACCAACAGCAAGCGGGGAAGGGAGATTCCAGCGCGCACCCGCCAGGAGAAGCAGCACCACGTAGATCAAGTGCTCTCCTCCGGCCAGGGTCTCCATCATTCGCACCCGGCGAAGCGACACGTTGCTCACCACGATTCCACACACCACACTGATGAAAAGCGCAGAGGTCCTGAGCTGCAGGGCGAAGCCGGCGCAAAGCGCGGCCGTCCCCATAATCATCAGGAGCAACTCAGGCTGGCTCGCCCGCCGGTACGCCAGGGAATGCAGCACCCAGGCCAACAGCAAGCCGAGACACAGGCAAAGCGCGACGGTGCCAAGGGCAAATAAGGCACCCCCGCCAGCCGAAGAGGCGGCGTGCAGACAACTCACCAGCCCGAACGCCATCACGCCGGCCAGGCCGTCAACACTCGCAACGTAGTGAAGAAAAGAAAGCACATGCTTGTGTTTGGCCACCTCCTGCCGACGAATCATGGCCAGGGCCGGCTGCCCCGTGCACGCAGCCGCCGCGGCCAGAGTCACCGCGGGGAACACTGTTTCCGACAGGCTACCCCCTGTTGCCATCGAAAGCAGGGCCATGAAAGCCCAGAACACTACGACAAACGTGATCATCGCTTGCGACATGGAAATGGAGAAGAAATTGCGCGGCAGGGTGCCAAGTGTTCGGCGCTCAAACTGCAAACCGAAAAGGAGCCCCACCCAGCACAAGCAGACCATAACGAACGGCTCCAGACCGGCCAGGGTCCTTTCATCCAGGATTCCGAGGTAGGTGTCCCCCAACAGCATGCCCACCACCACGAACTCCGTCCCGGTCATGAAAATGAGACGAGCGCCCAGAGGGACGCGACGCGTCTGCAGTACCCGGCGGGAACCAGCGAGGGCGATGATTGCCAGGACCACCAGTGCGGCTATGAACTTCATTGGTCTCCGAACGCCGGCTTACTTGCCGACGCAACGCATGGATAACTCTCTCGACGACGGGCCGAATTGGTCCCGCAACTCACGGTTCCGCCACTCATTGAGATGCTGTCGCACGAGGGGGGCAGTGCTACACTCCCCGAGGCTGAGCACCACCCCCATTGCGGCTCGCCGCACTTCCGCCGAGTCGTCAACAAGTAGTGCGGCCCCGCGTTCGGCCAGGCCGGTCAACTTCAAATCTCCCGCCGCGGTGAGAGCAGCCAGCTTCACCCGTGTCGATGGGTCGTCGAGCAGAGCCCCCAGAGCGTCGGTCTTCTTGCTGAGGGCTGCCAGTCCTGTGGCCGCCTCCGCTCTTACACCCGCGTGGGGATCGGCCAGCGCCCTCTCCAGCAATGGGCCGGCGCCGGGAGCGCGGATGGCAGCCAGTCCGCGCACCGACAACATCCGAACCTCGGGGTCACCATTAAATGCCGTGTATTCAAACAGTTCCATCGCAACCGGGTCTTTGAGCAGAGCCAGGGTCTCGAGCACCCGGCGCTGTCCGTCCGACCCTGCGGAGAGGTAGTATAACATGAGCGATTCCACCGCGACGCGATTGCCGGCCCGCGCCAGCGCCTCAATCACGGTGCCCGACACCTCTTTGTCATCGAGTAATGGAAGGAGGGCAGGCACTGCAGACTGGCCTGAAATCGTGGCCAACGCCCAAATGGCCGCCCTCCTTACTCTGGACGCCGGGTCTCTCAACAGCGGTTCAAGTTCCGCCCTGACATCCCCCGCACCTTCCAAGTGGGCAAGGGCGAGCACCGCGGCCCCCCGCACGACCCGGGAGTCGTCCTTCAGCAGCGGCTTCAACTTCAACTTGGCGCCTTTCACTTTTCCGGCCGAGACCATGAGTGCAGCCAGGCCTCGTACCTTGGCGTCCCGATCCTTCAGCAGGTGCATCAGCTTTCGTCGCTGACGACCGGCCACCATTTTGGCTACGCACTCGTGCACCGGAAGCAGGCTCCAATCGTCGGACCACACCGGCAGCGGCGGCGCGCCCTGGTTGCGTGCCACCGTACCGATCACCTCGATACCCTTTGTGGACGCCCCAACTTCGCAGAATCTGGCGGTCGCCTTCCTGGCCAGTCCACCGCTCGCAGGCTCTTCGAGCAGCTTCAGGATGAGCGGAAGCGAGGCTTTCCCCTGCACCGCGACCACCGCGTCCAGGTATTCTCCCTTCTGCCGGACATCCATGGCCCCCAATTCAGGCAGAAGCTGCTTCAACAGCGCGGGCGATTTCAGCCGCAGAGCCAACTGCAGCCTCTCTTCCAACTCCATGGCGCCTTCCACAGAGGCCAGCGCTTTCAGCAAGGCGCCATCGGGCGCACCCTGACACGCTTCCACCGCGGCCCGGACCGCAACCAGCCGTACCCCGGAATCGGCGTGACCGGTCAGTCCCCGGGCAATCTTGCATCTCTCCCCCGCGTCCGCGCCGGACAGAGTCAGCAGAGCTCTCGACAACAGCAACCCTTCTCCGACAAAAGCCGTCAACAGGTCGGCCTCGCACGACGAGAGGGCACGGGCAGCAGCCTCGAATTCCCGTATCAAGGCCCCGGAGTCGCCGGTACGGGCGGGCTTCACCAGGTCCCTCAATTCAAGCACCCTCGCCGGGGCGCCGGCCACGACCCCGTACTCACCCGGCATGGGGCGCTCCAATTCATCGCGGTTATGAGTTACCACCACGGTGACATCCCGGACAGGTTCCTTGCCGGTGGGCGCCGGTCCAAGGGCCACCTTCCAGGTCCCGCAATACTCCGTCAATTCCCCGGCCGCCTTCACACTCAACTCGCGCATCCGCCCCAACGCCTCTTGCGCCTCACGCCGGACAAGTGGATCAATGTCCAACGTCAACTCGCCCAGTCGGGACGAGGCGCCGGCGTAACCCACCAGCCCGGACAGCCGCGCAGCCGCGGAACGCATTCCGGGTTCGATGCTCCCCAGCGCCTGGTCCAGCAGCTCCTCATGCTGTGGCCGGTAAACCTTCATCAGGGCCAAATCGTAGGCCAGCAGGTTATCCGGGTCGCCCAGCGTTGCCCGCCCGCGTGCGTTGAGCAGGCCGGGGAAGGCGTAGGGGTCACCCAAATCGCCGAGGGCAGCGGCAGCCGCAACCGCCACTTGGGGAGGAGATTCTCCCTCCAGCACCTTCACAAGCAGTTCCACCGCCTCTTCCGCACCCATCGCGCCCAGAACGCGCATCGCGGCCAATCGCGGCCGGCCCTTGCCGGACTTGGCCATACGGATGAGCGGGGCGACGGCCCGCTCATCTCCGATTCGCCCCAAAGCCTCCATCGCGGCCACCGCCACCTCGTCTGCATCCTTCTTCATGACCTTGAGCAGGGGGCCCACAGCATCGGCAACCCGGTAGCGGCCGAGCACCGTGGCCGCAAGGGCTCTGACCGACGCATGCTTCGACTGCATCGCATCGACAAAGAGAACCCCAAAACCCACGTCTCCCAAAATGGCCAATTGCTCAACCAGAAAAGCCTGCTTGGCCGCGGGGTCAGTCAACTCTCCCTTCCCACCGGAAGCAAAAGCGCTGAATTTCTCAAACCCGCTAAGGTCCGGATCCGACTGGTCCATCCCCTGCACCAACCACGCCTTGAACCGATCCATCTGCGCCCGGTGGTCCTTCAGTTTTGCCCGAAACAGGTCCAGAACCGCCGACCCCTCGGTCGCACCCGCCGCCTCTGTTGCAGGTGCTTCCGCCGACAAAACAGCTACCGCGACCACGGCGGCAACGTACCGTGCTGTCCTTCCCCTACGCCACATTTAGCTCCCCTCGCGTATCTCATGTGCCTGTGAAGAATTTTAGACGGGCGGGAAAAAGAAGTAAAGAGGCAGACAGTGGCAAATTAGAGGGCGAAGGCGGTTGGCGAGGAAAGCGGGAGCGCTGGATAGTGGCGAGCTAGGGGGCAGCCGCGCCCAACTGTTCCAGCATCTTCGCAGGGTCGTGGGTGGGTCGCTTGCAGCTATAATCGCGGCAGACATAGGCCGTGGCCTTGCCCTCACGTGGAGGCTGGTTCTTCAGGAACGGCACGATATCCAGCAACCCTTTAAGTTTTTCACCCGAACTGCGCACAATGACTACCTTGCCGGGAACCCACACGCCAGCCAGAGCCCTGACTAACGGGCGTGAATCGTCACCGTTGCCCGCACCGGCAACTACAACCTCGAAGGAGGGCCCAAGGGCAAAATCAAGGGCGCCGAGCATGAAGGTGTGAGCCGATGGAGACGACTCAAGTTGCCCGGCGAAGGCTGCCATGATCTCACTGCCATCGGCAAAGTAGCCGGGGCTGCCGGTAATTCGCGACAATTTGAGCAGACAGATGGCGGCAACTGAGTTGCCCGAAGGGAGAGCGCCGTCGTAGGCCTCCCGGGGCCTCACCAGCAGTTCCTCACCATCGTTGGCCGACAGGTAGAGCGCACCGGTGTCGCCATCCCTGAACTGTGCCACCATGATTTCGGCAAGGTCGAGGGCCTCGGCCAGGTGCGCCGGGTCACCGGTGGCTTCGAACAGTTCCAGCAACCCCCAGCAGAGGAAAGCATAATCGTCCAGAGTCGCGGCAATGCCCGCTTTGCCCCTGCCGTATCGATGCAGCAGCCGCCCGTCGTCAGTGCGCAGGTTGTCCCGCAAAAATGAAGCTGCGCGCCGGGCAGACGCCGCGTACTCCGGGCGGTCCAGCACCACCGCGGCCCTCGCCAGGGCCGCGATCATAAGCCCGTTCCAGTCGGTGAGAATCTTGTCGTCCAGCGCAGGGCGGACCCGCTGGTTACGGGCCGACGCCAGCCTGGTACGCACCGCGCTCATGCGAGCGTCAAACTCCGGCTCGGAAAGACCGAGTTCCGCAGCCGCCCGGGCGTCCGGGTGCATGCGGCGAAGCACGTTGGACGACAGAGACCGATCATGCGGGTCGCTGAAATTGCCTGCTGCATTCGCCCCGAACACGGTTGCTGCAAAGGCCGCATCCTCCTCCCCGAGTACCGTCTTCAGCTCATCCAAAGTCCACAGGTAGAATTTCCCCTCCCTTCCCTCACTGTCAGCATCCTCGGCCGAGTAGAAGGCGCCCTCAGCAGAAGTCAGGTCCCGCAACACGTAGGTCAGAATCTCCTCGGCCGTGCGCGCGTATAGACTGTCGCCGGTAGCCTGAAAGGCCTCCAAATAGGCCACGGTTACCAGCGCCTGGTCATACAGCATTTTCTCAAAATGCGGCGCCCGCCACTCGGGGTCGGTGGAGTATCTGTGGATCCCGAAGCCGACGTGGTCATAGATGCCCCCGAGCCGCATGGCCGTTAAGGTCCCTTCCGCCATTTTCAGCGCTTCCGCTTCCCCGGTACGCTTCCAGTACCGCAGTAGAAACCCGAGATTGTGAGGGGTTGGGAACTTGGTGCCCTGCCCGAACCCGCCGAAAGTCCGGTCGTAGCGGGCTTGCAACTGCCGGAATGCGGCATCCAGAACCTCGCTCCCCGGCAGCGCCCCGGCCTCCAATTTCGAGGAGTTGACAAGCACCGAAGTGACTCGGTTTGCCGCGTCGAGGACTTCGCCCCGGCGGCTGGACCATGCCTCGTTGATCTGGGGAATCAATTCCAGCATACCCACCCTGCCGTAACGGGCCTCTTTGGGAATGTAGGTTGCCGCATAGAACGGTTTGCGGTCCGGGGTCATGATGATGGTCAGGGGCCATCCTCCGCTGCCGGTCATCATCTGGCAAACGGTCATATATACCTGGTCGATATCAGGGCGCTCCTCCCGGTCGACCTTGATATTGACGAAGGTGTTGTTCATCAGCGCCGCTACTTCCGGGTCTTCAAACGACTCGTGTTCCATGACGTGACACCAGTGACAGGTGGAGTACCCGATGGAAAGAAACACCGGGCGGTCCTGCTTTGCCGCGAGGGCAAAAGCCTCGTCCCCCCAGGGGTGCCAGTGCACCGGGTTGTCCGCATGCTGCCGCAAGTAAGGGCTGATTTCCGACGCCAGTTCGTTTTGCCCCATGCCTTCAGTCTCCTCAGCCATGATTCCTCCCACGCCCCAGGCCGCCAGCCCTAGAACAACCACTGTGCACACCCATGGACCACCGACCCTCATCAGGCGTCCTCGCCTCCTTCACATAAACTGTGTACTGGGTCGTTCAGGTTCAACTACGGGGAAACAACGACCGCATTTACCCGCTCTCGAACGTGGTCAAATACGCAACGCAACGCGCCAATTATCGTATATCCAGGCGCTATCTCTCGACGAGCACAAAAGGGAATAATTTATTAGAACCGGGGCACCATTGACAGGGTGTTGCTTTATCCCTAGAGTGTCGCCGATTGGTATAGGTATCTTAACCTATAGGATATTGGTTTTGAATAGTTGTTAACGCAACGGGAGGTAGAAGATGAGAAACAGAATGACGCATCTGCTGTGGGTGTTGGCTGCCGCCGCGCTGCTATGGGCGTGCGGCTCCGACACTGAGACCAAGGAGGTAGAGGTAGAAATACCTGCGCCTTCCATCACCGTGACTGGGGACGTAGCGCTTCTCGCAGGGGCGACCACAACCTTCACCGCGGCCACCAATGACGGCGAAGACACCGCCTATGAATGGGCGTCTGACGCTGAAGCCGTCGCCACCGTCGACGCGGACGGCGTGGTCACCGGCGTAGCCGCCGGCACCGCCATCATCACCGCCACCGGCGCTGACACGGGAGCTGTGGGCTCCTGGGGCATCCACGTTTACGTGGAAGGCGAAGAACCTGAGCCGGTCGCGAAAGTGATGGTCTCGGGCGACATCGCCCTGGAAGTTGGCGCCACCGCCACCCTCGCCGCGACCACGGTCGACGGGGAAGATGCAGGCTATGCCTGGGAATCCTCCGACGAAGCGGTTGCGACGGTGGATGCCGGCGTGGTAACCGGCGTCGCGGTTGGCCCGGTGACCATCACCGCCACCGGTGACGACACGGGCGAAGCCGGCTCGTGGAACATGTACGTATGGGAAGAGGCCGAAGTGCAGCCTCCCGACCCCCGGGTCGAGGTTACGGGCGGCCTTTCCGTCTTCGTCGGTGACGAGCTTCAGCTCGAAGCCGCCACCATCGACGGCGAAGATTCCGGCTACACCTGGGAATCCAGCGACGAAGGCATCGCTACGGTCGATGAGACCGGCCTCGTCATGGCAGTAGCTCCCGGTGACGCACTGATCACCGCCACCGGCGCCGACACCGGCGCGGCAGCCCAGCACGGCGTCGTGGTTCTGGCCGTTGGCATGGAGGTTCCATACGAAGACCTGTGGGCAGGCTCCGGTCACGCTGATGCGACAGCCGAGGCGTTCGTCCATTGGGACGAAGATGATCCCCCGGAGATCAGCACCTCGTGCGCGAAGTGCCACAGCACCCCGGGCTACCTGGACTTCCTCGGGCTCGACGGCACCGACGCAGGCGTCGTAGACAACGCCGCGCCCATCGGCACCGTAGTTAGCTGCGCCGCGTGCCACAACTCCGCCACCATGGCCATGGACAGCGTGACGTTCCCGTCCGGTGACACGGTCACGGGTCTGGGCAAGTCGGCCAGGTGCATGCAGTGCCACCAGGGACGCCAGTCCACGGTGAGCGTCGACAGCGCGATTGAAACTGCCGCAGTCGGCGATGACGAAGTGTCGGAAGAGTTGGGCTTCAAGAACGTCCACTACTTCGCTGCCGGGGCAACGCTCTACGGCAGCCAGGTACGTGGCGGCTACCAGTACGCGGACAAGCACTATGATGGCAAATTCGACCACGAGATGGGCTTCGAGAGCTGCAACAAGTGCCACAACGTCCACTCCCTGGAAGTTGAAGTGGCACAGTGTGGCGAGTGCCATGCCGGCGCCACCGATATGGCGGGCGTAGAAGAGATTCGCATGCCCGGTTCGATTACCGACTTCGACGGCGACGCCGCGGAAGAGGGAATCGACGGCGAGATTGCGGGACTTCAGGAGAAGCTGTTTGTCGCGCTCCAGGCCTATGCTCTGGACACCGTCGGCACCGGCATCCTGTACGACTCGCACTCCTATCCCTACTTCTTCATCGACACTAACGGCAACGGCGAGATCGACGACGGCGAGGTCAACTACGGCAACAAGTACGCCACCTGGTCGCCCCGCCTGCTGAGAGGTGCGTACAACTACCAGTACTCTTTGAAGGATCCCGGTGCGTACGCGCACAACGCCAAGTACGTCATCGCCTTGCTGTACGACTCCATCGAAGACCTCGGTGGAGACGTGGAAGGGATCGCCCGCAACGACGGCGGCCACTTCGACGGCACTTCGGATGCGTTCCGGCATTGGGACGAGGACGGCTCTGTCAGCTCGTCCTGCGCCAAGTGCCACTCGGCAGACGGCTTTGAGTTTGTGGCGGACAACGGACAGGAGTCCACCAACTCCGCCCCGTTCACCGACGGCCTGCGCTGCAACACCTGCCACACCGGCGCCGACTATGCGGGCGACGCACCCCGCAAGTTCATTGCCAGCGTCACGTTCCCGGGTGAGTTGACCATCGAGAACGATGCCGAGAATCCCGACGACTCGTTCATCTGCATGACCTGCCACTCCGGCCGCCACTCCAAGAAGACCATCGATGACGCCATCGCGGGCGACAGCCTGGGCTTCAAGAACGTCCACTATCTGCCGGCGGGCGCCATGCTGTACGGCTCCGACGTAGCAGTGGGCTATGAGTATGATGGCAAGGAATACGCGGGCAAGTTCGAGCACTATGCGGGCACTTCCGCACAGTGTAGTGAGTGTCACGAGGCTTCCGCAGAGGATCACTCCTTCCACGTGCCCTTCCCGGCCTCGTGCCAGGGCTGCCACAGCGAAGCCGACGGCGACGTCGCGAAGATCCGCAAAAACCGCCCCACCGACTACGACGGCGACGGCGATGCGGACGAGTTGCTGGCTGACGAACTGCACACCCTCGAAGAAGCGCTCTATGCAGCGATCCAGGCTTACGCGGCGGACGCGGGCAACCCGATCATCTACTTCGGCGGCGCCTACCCGTACTACTTCATCGACACCAACGGTAATGGCGATGTGGACCCGGGCGAAGCGATCTATCCCAACAAGTACGCATCATGGGATGCCGCTCTGATGAAGGGTGCTCACAACCTCCAGTTCCTGCACAAGGAACACGGTGCCTGGGCCCACAACACCGACTACATGGCCCAGCTACTTATCGACTCCATCGAGGACCTCGGTGGCGACATCAGCGGGTTCAACCGCCCGTAACCACCTATTCGCAACAAAACAGCCCCGCCGGTGAAACTCCACCGGCGGGGCTGCCCTCAGTACGCCCTTTGGCGCCTCTCTGTTTCCGGAGTCGTTGCAATGCCTGTGAGTTGGGGTAAACTAGACCGCGGAGAGAGGGGAATGAGAAAGACGGCTACATTTTTGTTGCTTTGCACCCTGATGGCCACCGGCGCCTGCGGCACTGAACCGGGATCACCTGCGGGTCTTGACCCGCTGGTGCTCACGACCTGGGGTCCGCCCACCGTGCTGGCGGGCACCCCATTCACTTTGGGCGGCGCCGGTTTCGTAAAGCCACAACTCGGCTCTATGACGTTGTCCCTGGAGGGTTCGTGCGGCACCAAATCGGTGGACTTCACCGCGGCCCTCACATATGTGGACGACTACAACGCAGTGTGGAATGTCTCCTCCGATTTCGTTGCCGACATCGTTGCCTACGACGCGCCTTTTGTGGGAACCATGGAGGTCACCCGGAAGGTCTTTGGCTACCCGGGCTCCGATTCGGCCGACCTGTCCGTCACCCTGCACGTGGAACACAACGTGCAACCTGAATTCATGAGTTTTGAGCAGGAAGGTGTGTGGATTGGCGATACGGTAGCGGTCAACGGTCAAGGACTGTTGAGCTACCAGGAAGGCCAGACCATGCTGTTCTTGTCCGGCACCTACCTGGTGAAGTCGCCACCGATGGAGAAGGCGGTACAGGGGGTTGCCATCCCTCTTGAAGTTGAAAACCGAAACCTGGGCAAGTTTGTGCTGACCCCTGATAAGTTCGGCGTATATCCGGGGCAGTTCAAGGGCACGGCCTGGCTGGAGAACTACGCGCCCGCCTCCATGGAGAAGCTCTATTCACCAGAGGTGCCGGACGTAGAGTTGTCGGTGCTGTCCGCGGTGATTGAGTCGTTTGCTCCGGACGTTGTCCGCCGGGGACAGACCGTGCAGGTAACGGGGCGGGGATTCATCCCTACAGAGCCGGTGGGAGAGACCGCAACGCTGGTTCTTCTGGAAGGGATGTTCGAGGCCAGCTCAGGCAAGGAGATCTCGTTCATGGGCAAAGACGCTTTGCTCATGTTCCCAGAGGTGTTCCTTAACAACACCTACATGGAAGTGGTGCTGCGGGTGAACATCGATGTCGACGGCAATCTTACCGGCCTCGGCCTCATCCCCGGGGTGTTCACAGGAATGGCATACCCGCAGCTCTTTTTCGGGGGCGAAACCTTTCTCGGGCAAGGGCTGGACTTCAGTGTGACGGTCGCGCCGCAACTGCAGGTAGTGTTTATCAAGTACCTCCCCAGCTTCGACGAGGCGTTCCACTCGTTTGGGCTGTACGAAGTGCGACACCTGGTCAAGGAGAAGATCCGCGAGCGGTGCATGCGGGACTACTCCGCCTTCAACGTCAGCTTTGTGGACGAAAGGCCGCAAGACTACGTGGAGTATTCGATTATCGAATTATCCGGCGAAGATCCCAACGGCGCCAATCTGTTGGGGCTGGACAACACTACCGGCAAGGACATAAACAACCTGCGGTTCAACGATATCGTGGGCGGCAAGAACGCGGAGACCGAGGAGCAAGGTTTCTACGCCTACGGCGGCGTGTTCCTTAAGTCCTTTTTGCTGTTCAGCCCCACGATCAGTGCCGGCAGTACCGCTCTGGCGTCACCGCGATTTGACGACGTTTTCGGCTTCTTTGTGCCCCAATTGTCCGGAGCTCCCGTGGAACCTGGAGAGTATCCGGGTGGAGCCCGGCATGCACAGATTGAGGAAGCGGCTCGGGCGCTGGGATATCTGCTCGGGGGTACCGTGGCCCACGAAATCGGCCATTCCCTGGGCCTCTCAATGGTTCCCGGGCACCCTGACGAGTACCACAACATGGGCGACAACCCGGAGTGGCTCATGGACTCGGGCAACTTCAGACCCTTTGTGGAGCGAACGGAGCTGGACGGCAACGGACCTGAAGTGTTTGCCCCGTACAACTTCGACTATCTGGCCAAGATCCTACCTAAAGGTTGACTCGAGACAATGTCCACACAAAGCTCCGGAATGCGTGTTGCCCTTCTGCTGACCGCGTCGCTTTTCGTGCTGGCTCCCCTGGCCTGTGCATCCTGTTCCGACCCTAAATCTCCGCCCAAGCCGGCCACGCGGCCCTCCAACCCCGTGGTCGAAGTCACCATCGATACCGGCGAGACGAGGTTGGAAATCCTGGCAGAGGTGGTGGTTTCAGCCAAGCTCCGGGAGAAAGGTCTGATGTACCGCCAGGAGTTGAAGGACGGCGAAGGCATGTTGTTTATCTTCGAGGAAGAAGAAGAGCGGTCATTCTGGATGAAGAACACTCTCATCCCACTTGATATTCTGTTTGTGGATAACGCGCGGGCGGTGGTGGGTATCGTGCACCGGGCCAAACCCCGCCGGGAGAAGAGCCTGTCCGTTGGTGTGCCGTCAAGATTCGTCCTGGAGGTGCCGGGCGGGTATTGCTCCCGGCACGGCGTCCACCGCGGTGCCAAACTGGAGTTCAAACTCTAGAGCTGCTGCTCAGCGTACCTTCCCTTATACACCGAACTACCCTCGCACCTCTCGAAGATGATCTGGCAGATTCTGGTTCCCGGCCGCAAAGCGAGGGGGACGGGCGAAGCGTTGAACATCTCGAGTACCTGCTGGTTGTTGACGCCCGGCTGAACAAAGGCCGCGGTAATGTGAACCATCAAGCCCATGCGGGCGAATGAACTGCGCCCCTGGAGCCAACCACAGATGTCCCCGGGGAGCGTGATGCGCTCGGCCGTAATTGTGTGCGCACACTCGCCGGGCATGAGGATAAAGGTCTCGTCGTTCGGCACCACCCGGAGCATTGTTTCCTCCTGGTAGTCCATGTCCTCGCCCACTTCGAGAATCTTGTGGGCCTTGCGGAAGAACCTGAACTCGTTGGAAATCGCCAGGTCGTAGCTGCCCGGACCGATATTGTCCGGGTCGAACGGGTCAATTCCGATCTCTCCACTCTCAACAGCTTTCGAAATTGCCTCGCCTGTCAGAACCATCATCTTACCCCCAGTCTACTTGGTCACATATATCTCGGCGGTCATTGGCGGCACGGAAAACGGCAGTTTACCACCGCTAACCTCGGCACTTCCGCTTCCCAATATTTCATCCAACTGAACGCCATCAGCCAATCCTGCCGGTCCGACATCCAATTCTCCAACCTTGTCGCCGCCACCCCGATTGATCAACACTATGGCGGTCTCCTCAGGCAACACCCGGGCATAGGCCAGGAAATCCCCTTCCGCCCACAGTGGAGCGGTCCAGTTTCCCTTGCTTAGCACAGGGTGAGCCTGTCGGGCCTTCCCCAGCGTTTGCAGGAAGGAGAGGGTGGCCTGTTCCTTGCCGCTCAAATCACTGCCGAAACGCATCATCCTCCGGTTGTCCGGGTCGCCCGCACCGGGAATGCCGAATTCGTCACCGTAGTAGATCAGCGGAACGCCGGGGACGGTCATGATGTAGGTGAAAGCCAGCCTGAGTTTCAAATAGGGTGTGTCATCGCCCGGCTGCCCGGGAGGGCTCTTCCACCCTTGCGCAATATTACTCACAACGTCCCAGATGCCACAGTTGATCATGCCCGCGGCCATGCTGATAAAACGCACGATGTCGTGATTCCCGATGAAGTTGGACATGAGCGCCTGGTCCCCATATACCGCCTTGGCCTGGCGAACCGCCTGGTCCATGGCCCCCAGCCCGATTTCCTGGGTCGCGAAGCCCTTCAGGATGCTCTGGTTGGACGGGAAGTCGAACTGGCCGTGGATCTTGTCGGCACCGATAAAATCCTCGATCAAGCCCGCGTCGCCGGTGAACGTCTCGCCAACGATGTAGAAGTCCACCCCGGTGAGTTCCATGACGTCATGGGCCCGCTTGCGCAACTGCTTGACGAACTCCTCTTCAATGTGCTTCACCGCATCAAGGCGAAAACCGTCACAGCCACTCTCTGTGGCCCACCACATTGCATAGTCGAGGACCTCCTTCACCGCCGCGGGATTGGAGTAGTTGAGGTCGGGCAAATAGTCGGTGAACCAGCACGTAATCGGTTTGTTGTCCCAGCCTACGTTCTCGCAAATCTCGATGGGAAAATGAAAGTAGCCGTCATCCTTGTGCTGCTGGTAGAACGGAGACGAGTCGTGAACATGGTTGGCGGTGAAGTCCAACAAGATGCGGATGCCGTGAGCATGGGCCGTGGTAACCAGCTCCCGCAACTTGTCCATGCTGCCGAAGTGTTCTTCGGTTTCGTACAGGTCGGAAGGCCAGTAGCCGTGGAACCCGGTGTAGCGCATGCTCGAGAAATTGGCGGTCTGGGAGCTGAGCTCACAGCCCACATCATCCACATGCCCGCCCTCCTCGAAGAAGTCCGGATTATCTACGGGCCAACTGAGCCACAAAGCGCCAACCCCAAGGTCGTCGAAATAGCCATCTTCGATCCGGTCGATGACTCCTTGAAAATCCCCGCCCTGATAGTTGGTGCGCCAGTCCACGTCGTCCAGGGGGGCGTTTATTGACTGGTCTCCGTCCGAGAAACGGTCGGTGAACACAAAGTATAGAAGTACATCCCGCCAATCGGTGGAGACTCCCACGTACACTTTCAGGAGAAACTCGTCGTCCCCAACCGTGACTCTTACATCGTGAATTCCCTGGGACAGACCTTCCAACTCGACATCAAAAGATGCACCGTCTCCGGCGACTTCGACGGTTCCGACGGGAGTTGCCTCCCAATCGGTGGTAACGGTTATCTGGCCGACTTCAAGCCCACCGCCGCTGGCCACGAAGGTCGCGGTGAAGGTGCCTGTCCCCTGATCAGTGTCATGAGATTGCAGGTAGATGTTCCCCGGCCCGCCGCACTCTTCAACCAACACTACATTGTTGAATCCCCCCTGCCCATCATCGGTGCGGTTGGGATTGGAAGGGTCGGTCATCCAGACTCCGTCCACGATGAGCTTGTACTGGTAGCTGCCCGGGTCAAGGACCAGGGCAACTTCCCAGAGGTTGTCACCGTCGTCATCCTGCATCGGGGTGGCGGTCGCGGCGCTGTCTCCCCAGCCGTTGAATTCTCCGGAGACCAGTACTTCCTGCACTCCCGGAGCCGCGGCGTACGCGAACTCTACTTCGCCGCATTCCGGTGGCTGGGGCACATCCGGAGTGGTGTCCGGGCCGCCGCCATCATCTACCAGAGTATCCTCCGGCTCGACGAGATCTTCCAGTGGCAGCGAGTCGCCAGATGCGAGGTCTGTCCCTTCTTTTTGGTCCGGGGGCGTTGTGGTGTCGGGGACAATGCGCGGGGTATCGGGTGCGGACCAGGAATCTTCCTCGCCCACCTCCGGCGGGGCGCCGTGGTAGTCGTATGAGCCGGGAGAATTGCTGCACGCGGCAAGTGCGGCTGCAAGGATTACCGCCAAGGACAGGCCAGGTCGCAATATCTTTGTTGTTGTTGCCATCTCAACTCCTTTTAGTCGAGTCAGCGGCCCAGAGGGCATTTTGCGGGCAGTTTACACATATGCAGGACGGGCGCAAGGAAAAAGGCAGGCGGCAGGCGGTAGGCGGTAAGGGAAGCGAGGGCGAATGCAGTCAGGTCAAGTCAATTGAAACCTCCAGCGCGGGCATCCCCGGGGAGACGGGCCAGTGGCTGGAGCGCCTCAGGCCGACGACCCAGAGAAGTACTCCTTCCTGGTCGGTGAGGATGGGCACGAAGCAACGCTTCGCTCGAGGTACCTTTCGGTCGATAAGCAAGTCGGATACGAGGGTTGTGCCCTGCCCCCGGAAAGGCCATATGCGGTCACCTTTCCGCCACGGCCTGAGATGCAGCGGGAACACTACCTCGTTGCCAGCAAAAAGCGCGGTGGTAGAGGTATCGGGTGGCGGCGAAGAAACTGATTCGACGCGCCCTACCCTCACGATTCCCAGCGGGAACATGTACTCGCCCGGGCCTGGCAGCACCAGTTCATAGTCGGGGGCCGCGACTGCCGGAGAAGTGATGCGAAGGTCGGCGTACTCCCGGCGAACCACCACATTCCCGGGCAGGTCCAACTGCCGGCTGCCTTCATCCCGGCAGAGCAGCCTTTCTACTTCCAGAACGTGGCGATTTTCAGGTGGGTAGTCGCCGGCTCGGCCGAGGAGCCGATGAATCAGCAACCGCCGCACCGAGCCATCACCCAGCTTGTCCACCGCGACCGATATCCCTCGCTCATCCACCTCGACAGCCCGGTCCAACAAATCGTCCACGATAGTTGCCATAGCGTCCAACTCATCGCCCATGACCGCTGCAGACCGGGAGATCACTTCAACCGCCTCGGAGCCCAGGTTCTCGAGCACCGGTATCACCTCCGAGCGCACACGGTTCCGCAGAAACCGGGGCGAGCTGTTGGTCGGGTCCTCCACGAACGGAATCCGTCGGTCCCCGGCATAGGCTTCGAGATCGCGACGCATAACTTGAAGAAGGGGCCGGACATAGAGACTCTCCGACAGTGGACGCATTGGGGACAGACCTGTCAGTCCGGTCCCTCTCAGCAGGCGCAACAACACTGTTTCCGCCTGGTCGTTGGCGTGATGCGCCAGCGCGATTCGAGCCGCGCCCGCGCCAGCCGCCGCCGCGTTGAGAGCCGCATAACGCTCATCCCGGGCCGCGTGAGCCAGCGACTTGGCCGCAGCCGCACCCCGCTCGGGCAGCCCCGGCTCCAACTCCAATATCAGGTGTTTAACGCCAAGGTCGGCGCAAAATGCCGAAACCGCGGCCCGCTCCTCCCCGAAGGGTCGCAGTTTGTGGTCAACCGTGGCTGCAATCACCGGGGTGTCCCGTTCTTGGGCCCAGTGAAACATCAGGTGGAGCAGGCACATGGAATCAAGCCCCCCGGAGACTGCAACCATCACCGGGGCGCCTGCGGGCGCCATGCCTTCATCGCCCATGACTTCGGTAAACAATTTCTGCAAGTTGGCGCACGCGTCCATAGGTACGCTTATAGCAGACTCCAGCCCCACTCTTCAACGGAGCCGGGAACGGTCCTTCGAAATCACTTGATTGGTGAAGGCCGAATCGGTATTCTTCCTATCGATTCATTAAGTAACCTGGAGGCAAGAATGAAGAAATTTATGACACTCGCAGTTTTCGGTCTTGTTTTCTTTATGACGGTGGATGCGGCCAACGCCCAATGGCGTCGCCACGGACGCCAGCGCCGCGCCGGCGGTGAGATCATGTTCGGCGGCGGGCTCAACATGTGCATGGAGAGTGGTGATGCCGAATGCGACAAGGTGGACCCGGCGTTGGCTCTGCTTGTGGCCCCGGGCTTTCGTATGTCGCCCATTATCGGTTTCTACCTCGACGTAACTTACGGCTGGCTGAAGGACGACAGCGGCGGGGATGCGACGATCACAACCGCGTCCGCCATGCCGACTCTCAGGCTGTTCTCAAAGCTGCCGGGAGCGGAGTTGTTTGCAGGCGTCGGCGCAGGGTATGCGTACTGGGCCATGGAAAACGGCGGCAAGTTCGCGTGGGACAACTTCCTCAATATGAAACTCAACGTGGGCGGTACTTTCAACGTGGCCCCCACCATGGGAATCGGTGTCAGCGCTGACTATATCTTCACCAGGAATGGTGCAGGCGAGGTTTGTGTTTCCGGTGGCGGCGAGCCCAAGAGCTGCCGCGACAGCGAAGGGGATATCGCCGACAATCTCCAACTCTCCGTATTCGCCAAGTTCTTCTTCTAGAGCTTTCGGCCGGCTTTCCTTCCCAGCAGCATCACCACCAGCACAATGAGCCCGATACCGGCGCAGTATGCCATCGGTGCGGACAGCCCTGCGGCAGGGAGCAGAACATAGCCTAACCCGCCTGCCACCAACATCGACATGACGGCGTAGGGCGCCTGAGTGCGCACGTGGTCCATATGGTCGCAAGAGCTGCCGATGGACGACAGCACCGTGGTGTCGGAGATGGGCGAGCAATGGTCGCCGAAGACAGCCCCGTCAAGAACCGCCCCGGTAGCCAGAATCAACACCAGCGGGTCCCCGGTTTGGGCAGCCAGGGGGACGGCAACCGGTATGAGGATACCCATCGTGCCGTAGGATGTCCCCGTGGAAAAGGCAATGACGGCCGCGGTGAGGAAGATGGTAATAGGGATAAGGGCCGGGCCCGTGTCCGCAAGAATTGACAGAACGTAGTTGGCCAGACCCAGATGGTCCCCATCGGTTACTTTGCGAAGAGACATCGCGAGGACAAGCAGCACGATGGCCGCCACCATGCTGCGGGCCCCTGCCAACCAGCTCTTGAGCGCCTCGGCCAGGGTCAACCGCCCTGAACCGAGGGAAAGTGCGATGGCCACCACCCCGCCGAAGACCCCGGCCGCCGAGAGCAGCAGACCGGTGTTCTGCACTGCACAGAAACAATCTTTCCAATCGGAGATACTGAACGGAGAGACCGTTCTGTCTTCCAACGCCAGAGCGCCCGAGACGAAAAAGCTCCCTAGGATGCTGACCAGCACGAGGAAGATCGGAAGAAACCCGTTAATCCAATGGGGGACTGCACCTTCCTTCATCTTCAGTTTCTGGAAGCTCTCTGCTGAGAGAAGCCTGGCCCCGTCCCGAAACACTTTTCCGGATGACAACGCCCTTCTTTCGGCGGAGAGCATAGGCCCGAAGTCCCGGCCTGAAAGTGCGATTGTGAACACCGTGACCAGGGTGAAGAGGCAGTAGAATCGATAGGGGATCAAGTGCAGGAATGCACCGTAGCCTGATGGGGCGATAAGCTGGAGGTGCTCCATCTGACTGCTGAGCAGCCCGATCTCAATTCCGATCCAGGTAGAAATGATGGCGATGGACGCGATGGGGGCCGCGGTTGAATCCACGAGGTAGGCGAGCTTCTCCCGGGAGATCAGCGCGCGGTCGGTGAGCCCTCTCGCACTGCTGCCCACCACCACTGCGTTGGCGTAGTCATCGAAGAACACTGCGGTGCCCATGGCGCCCACCACGGCCTGGGTGGAGCGCCGCCCCCGGGCAAAACGGGAGACAACTCTCACCAACCCCTCGATTCCGCCGTTACGGATGAGCACACCAACCATCCCCATGAGCGAGAAGGTAAAGGCAAACAGGTAGAGGTTTTCGACATCGATTGCCGTGGGCCCGACATATGAGACTGCGGTGTGCCAGACAGCCGTCGCCGGGTTGAAGCTGTCCACCAGGAGGGCTCCCGCAAAAATACCGGCTCCCAGGGCCAGTAGAATTCGGCGCCAGATGATCGCGGCGCCTATGGCCATAACCGGCGGGAACAGGGACAGTGGTCCGTTGACGACCAGTTCCCCGCCCTCACCGCGGGGGAGCAGATATCCGAGCACCACAAGACCGCAAACGAACACAACGGTGGCGGCAAGCCGACCCCGGTTCTGCACCACGAAGCCATACGTCTTGTCGAAGGCTTGAGTCACGCGGCCTCACTCCTTCTTCGCCGGCGCCGGAGTGCCGGGGCAAGCAGGAGTAGAAGCATCCAGGCCGGGCCGGCGCGGCCTGCGGCGGAGCAACCGCCGTCGGGAACGCCGTCGTCCTCCCCGAACTGGTTGTCGGGCACACATTTACCGTACATGAATTTCATACCGGCCGGGCACTGGCCGGTGGAGGAAAGCAAGGTGGAATTGCTGTCCGGTCCCGGTGCGGAGAAGGCATCACCCTCGTCGTCGTATCCCGGGCCCGGGTCTTCCGGATCCCAGCTACCCGCATCGGGGCCGTCTTTGACCTGGTCGTCATAAACGCAAGCCCCGGCAGCGCTGCAAACCTTGTCGAAACCGCACGCACCGCAACTGCCGCCGCAGCCGTCGTCGCCGCACTCCTTATTGGCGCACTGGGGAGTACATTGCCCCTTACACATACCGTCTACACAAACAGACCCGGGAGTGCACGCGCCGCAGGTCCCGCCACAGCCGTCTTCACCGCACTCCTTCCCCAGACAGTTTTCACTGCAAGCGGAAACACAGGTACCGGCGTCGCTGCACGAGGCGCCGAAACCACAACTCCCGCAGGTACCGTTGCAGCCGTCGGGACCACAAACTTTGCCGATACAATTGGGCTCGCACCCTCCTCCCACGCACTGCCCCTGGGCATCGCAGAAGCTGCCGGGCTGGCAGGAGCCGCAAGTGCCGCCACAGCCGTCCGAGCCGCACTGCTTGCCCGCGCACACCGGGTCGCACATCGCCTTGCAAATGCCGGCGTCGCAAATCTCGCCGAAACCGCAGCTTCCACAGGACCCGCCGCAGCCGTCGGGACCACACCCCTTGCCCGCACAGTTGGGTTGGCAATTTGGTACGCAGATGGCGTTCTGGCAGGAGGAGTTGCCGGGGCAACTGCCGCAACTACCGCCACACCCGTCGGAACCGCACTGCTTGCCGGAACAGTTGGGCTGACAGTTTGGAATGCAGACGTTGTTGGAGCATGTTTGGGAGGGGGGACAGTTGCCGCAAACTCCTCCGCATCCGTCCGAACCGCACTGTTTGCCCGCACAATTGGGCTGGCAGCCGCCGTCGCAGAATCCGCAGGTGCCGCACGCGTCGGCGCAACAATCCCCGAACCCGACACAGGCAGCGTCGCAGAAGCAGTTCCCGCTAGCTCCCGCCCCGCCGCAATTGCCGGCACACTCACCTCCGCCCGCGCCACAGGACCCGCAGCCGAAGTCTTCCACTTCGGAAACACAAATGCCGTCCCAGGACAGCAGGCAGCAGAACGGGTCGAACAGGCAGACGCAACTGGAGACAAAGAAGTCTGAGCAGCCGGGGCCGCCGTGGGGAATGCAGCAGTCGTTTGCCAGGGCAGTTCGGGGGACACAGGTGAGGAGGATCACAATCAGCACTGCCGGGATCGCGATTCTCCGTCGCATCATGCTCCTCTCTCCTGTTGCTCTTCTATTGTACCGCCCCGGCGCGGGGCTTTCAACGTTGTTGGAATCTCAGTGGGTGAGCCCACGCCGGCGGGCGACGGCCAGCAGGGTCAGGAGTAGAACCAGCAGCGCGGCAGCTCCGGAGGATGCGGGAGCCACGCTGCAGCCGCTCTCATAGGAATCTTCCGCCTCAAAGGAGTTATCGGGAACGCACTTGCCGTACATGAGTTTCAGCCCTTCGGAGCACTCTCCCGACGCACCGGGAGTAGAGGAGGAGTTGCCTCCTGCGAAGGGGTCGGAGCCGTCGTCATCTTCCTCGCCATCATCGGGGTCTTTGTAAGTTGTTCCCCCGCCGCCATTGCCCCCTTCTCCATCACCGCCTTCGGGAGGAGCGACCTCGTCGTCGGTTACTTCGTCTTCCGACTTGCACAGACCGGCGACGGTACACACCTGGCCGAAACCGCAAGCTCCGCAGGTGCCGCCACAACCATCAGCACCACACTCCTTATTCTGACATGCCGGCGCGCACTGTTGCTTGCACAGATTTTCCACACAGACATAACCCTGGTTGCACGTCCCGCAGGTGCCGCCACAGCCGTCCAGGCCGCACTGCTTGCCCGCACAGGCCGGCGTGCACGCGCCGGAGATGCATTGACCTTCAATGTTACAGAACTCGCCGAAGCCACAGGAACCACAGGTCCCCCCACAGCCGTCCGGCCCACACTGCTTGCCCAGACATGTCGGTGTACAGCCACCCCCTTCGCAGAGACCGGCCGCGTTGCAGAAGGTGTCACCCCCACATTCCCCGCAGGAGCCACCGCACCCGTCGGAGCCACACTGTTTACCGGCGCAGTTTGCCTGGCAGCTATTCTTGCAGATACCGCCATCGCACACTTCACCGAACCCGCAGCTTCCACACGATCCACCACAGCCGTCGGCTCCGCACGACTTGCCCCAACAGTCGGGCTGGCAATTGGAAACGCAATTTCCGTTTTGACAACTCTGGTTACCGGCACAGGAGCCGCAAGTCCCGCCGCACCCATCGGGTCCGCAGGACTTGCCCCAGCAACTGGGCTGGCAACTGGCCACACAGGTGCTACCCTGGCACGAAGAATTGGGAGGGCAGGTCCCGCAGGAACCGCCGCACCCGTCCGAGCCACACTGTTTGCCTGAGCAGTTGGGTTGGCATCCGCCGCCATCGCAGAAACCGCACTCGGAGCAAGCATCCGGGCAGCAGTCACCGAAGTCGACGCATGATGAATCGCAATAGCAGTTGTCGTCTCCTTGACCGCCGCAGTTGCCCGCGCAGGGTCCGGAGGGTTGGCCACCGCCGCCGCAAACGCCGCATTGGGCGCAAGCGTCGTCGCAGCAATCGCCGAAGCCCACACACGCGGCATCGCAGTAACAATTCCCACTGGCTCCAGCTCCACCGCAGTTGCCCGCACACTCGCCGCCACCACCACCGCCATCGCAAAGGCCGCAATACTGGCACGCATCGGAGCAGCAATCGCCGAAGTCAACACAGGAGGAATCGCACCAGCAGGTCATGCTGTTGCCCATACCGCCGCAGTTTCCGAGGCATTCGGCCGCTCCGGCCGACGACGGGAAGGCAAAAATCAGGACGAACAGAAGCGTTGAAAAAACCGGGGTCAATTTCTTCAAGCGAGGACCTGTCATTACACACCTATCCCTTCAGTTGCGCGAACATTATACGGTTCCGCAACGACAGGATCAATAGGCGCCCGAATTTTGTGGTTTTCTTACTTGCCTGAGTGGAAGGCGTGGACTCCGCCGCCGTAGTCCGCCACGAAAATGTCGCCACGGTGGATCAGGGGCGAAGACACCAGCGGCAAGCCAACAACAGCGCGCTCCAATTCCCGACCTGTCCGCGCGTCCAACACGTAGAGATTTCCGTCGGGTGCGGGAACATACAACCGTCGCTTACGAAGCAAGGGGGAACCGATAATACCGGCACTGGCGTGCTTGTTCAGGGCGAAGGAGATGGCCCCCTCCCCGGTGCGGAAGCGCCATTTCTTCTTCCCCGACCCCTGGTCGATCCGGCACAAACCCTCTTGCCCATATCGGGTAATCGCAAAGCCATCGCCGAGGATCGGTTCAGAAGGAAGAACCGCATAGGGCACTCTCACCGACCGGGACGGGATTCCGGTGACAGGGTCAAAACGGGCCAGCCGGCTTCGGGTGAGTATCCACACCTCCCGACGCCCGGACAGATTGGCGCAGGTCTTCCATTTCTTGGCGACCCTGACCGGGCTTGCACCGGTGCGATGAAGGTCGTATGAAAACACACCGCCCAGGAAACTACCGCAAACCAGGCGGGAGTTGTCACCTTTCCCGACCACAACGCCCTGGGAGTGATTGAATGCGTCCTCACCCCCGAACCTGCTCCCGGTCCAGACAATCTCGCCACTGCTGCTGCGCACCCCGAACGGCGCTGATTGGTAGCAGTAGTAGATTTTGCCGCGACGTACCACACCGGGAGAATGCATGTAGTGCTCGGCGAACCTCGGCGTCACCTCGTCCTCGAGCGAGACAGTCCAGCGAACCGTCCCGGTCGCCACGTCCAGGCCTGAAACTACTCCGTTCACTTCCCCGAAAACTGCGGTTTCCCCGACCACCCGGGGTTCGACGGTGACGGACGCGTGGGTTTCGTGGCACCAGCGTTGCTCACCGGAGTCCAAAGCCAGGGCACACACCGCGCCTTCTTTGCCCACAGACGCCAGGTTGCGAAGCGGCACGATCAGGGAGTCGCCGCCGATGGCGGGGGAAGCCAGAAGCACGCGCCCGGGCAGCGAACTGCTCCACGAATGAGCAAGAGCCGTCGGCCCCTGGTCAACAGCGGCTATGGAAATTCCATCCTCAAACGCCAGGTTCCCTTGCATGTCTACCGAGAGTCCCTGGCGGTCCTTCGCCAGAAACGGCACCAGCCGGGTGCGGGCGACCGACGGTCCCTCGAAAGTAATGCGGCGCGCACTCGCGGGTGAAAAGTCCCACCCCCCGATGAGGGACGCAGGCGAATTGATCATTGCTGCCCCATCCCGGTGCGTGACCAGATCGCCGTGCCAGTGACCACTGATCACCGCGATCACCTGGCTCAGGTCGAACTGCGCCAACTGTTTTCGCTTGGGGAAGTAGTGCAGCAGTAAGATCACCTTCTTGGTGGCGCGCTTCAGCGTCTGGTCGAGCCACGCACGCTGCCGCTTGTCGAGCTTCAAGGTTGGAAGGGAGATCACCAGGCGCCCTTCCCATTCCCTTGTGTAGTATGCGGGGGCGACCATCATCTCATAGATGCGTCCGATGTCCGGCCCCTTACCCCAGTCGTGGTTTCCCATGGAGAAGGCCACCGGGTTCTTCAACCCGCCCGCGACCGAGGCCAACGCGGCGAACTGGCGCCGGTCGCCGGTATGGGTGAGGTCCCCGCTGAACGCGATAAGGTCTCTAGGCGATGTCTCCGGCCCCAACTGTTGGAGGAACCTCTCCAACAACTGCGCCTCCTCTTCGGCAGGGCCGTTCCGTCCCAGGTGAACGTCGGACAACTGCACGATCGAGGCTGCACCTGTCGCCCCGGCTTCAGGCAGTCTGGCCAGGCCGAAGGAGTGTGGTCCGGGGTCGAGAACTCGTTGGTACCATTTCCCGGTGCTGCGATAGTTGTCCGGTATCCTCAGGGACAGTATCTCAGGGGACGCAGGGTCCACCGTGATGCTGACCCGGCCGTCTGCTCCGGCGACGTAATCCGCAAAATCATAGGTCACCACAGCCCAGGGCAGCCCCGGTTCGCCAGGATCTGCCCGGCCGTTGTCGTTGCCGTCGAGAAAGACCAGCACCTCGTGCTGTCGAACCGCGCTCTTGAAAGCCGCGGGGTCAGTCTTCAGATCGCGTCCCCTACCCGCGACATAAGCCACCAGGTTCTTCAGCAACCCGCATCCACGTTCCCTGTCCCCTTCGGTGAGTCCGTGGACGCACGCGAGGTCGGGGGCGATAGACATCATAACCACCGCTCCTTTTCCCGCCCGCCCCGCAACAATGAGCGGGAAACGAGCGCCTCCGGATTCTCGGGCAAGAGTCTGGAACCCTCGGGTTTCGGTGAAGAGGTCCGTCCCTCCGAGCAAGCTGGGCGCGTAATAACGTTTCCCTCGGTACACCTCAAGATTCATGAGGTCTGTCCCCTCCAGTTCGTGGGGGGAGGAGAACAGGGGATGCTTGAGTTTTCGAGCACGCATGCAGTCCCGTGGCGAACGACGAGCGTGCAGGCTTGCAGGTAACCAGGAGGGCGCTGCTTCGTCCTTGCTGGACTGTGCGAACGCCACAATGACTCCGCCCTGCTGTACGAAACGAACCAGTCGCTTGCTATTGTTCTTGAGGAATTTCGAGACCTTTCGGTCGCCGGTGGCGAAGGAGCCGATAAACAGGGCGTCCAGCCCTTTGCCCACAAACGAACCTGCGGCCTTGACGCGGCGAGCTTTCGCACCTGCGCCGGGCAAGCACTCTTTCAAAGACGTCAAGCCGGTGTGAGGGTCATCGGCATCAAGGTAGCCCACCTTGAGCCGGCCCTTGGCCGTGGCGTCGGAAACGTGCGGAGCACCGAGAAGCACGACAAATGAGAGCAGGCTCAGAAACAGTTGAAAGTGGAGGCAGTGGCGCAATTCTAGGTAAGCTCTTCGATGATGACCCGGTTTCTCCCTTCCCGCTTGGCTCGAAGCATCAATTCGTCAGCCTTTTCAACGAGTTGCTTCCCCGTGAGACCCGGTGCGCATCTTCCCAGAGCCGCACCGCACGAGAGGGACAGTTCCACGGAATGGTCGCCGGCCTTGACCGGCTGGCGGGACACACACTCGCACAGGCGGTTGAGGAAGACCCCCATGCCGTCCTTGTCCTTCACCAGTGACAGCAGTACAAATTCGTCCCCGCCCCAACGGCACACGGTGTCTATCTTGCGAGCGTTGCCCTGCAGCAAGTCGGCGATGGCTTTCAACGCCTGATCGCCCACATGATGGCCCAGATTGTCGTTGACCGCCTTGAACTTGTCCACATCGATAAATGAGCAGGCAAGCATCTGGCCGTAGCGCCGCGAGCGCTCCTCTTCGAAGGGGAGGACATTGTGGAGATAACGGCGGTTGAACAGCCCGGTAAGCTCGTCGGTCACCGAGAGGGCTCGCAGGCGCTCTTCGAGGCGCGACTTACTCGTTACGTCTCTAAGGGAAAGGATGACATACCTGGCCTTGCGGTCGCCGGTGGTAATCACGTTGGTCCTGGACCACACCACCCGCTCGCCGCCGGTTCCGGTCTTGATTGCGTGTTCCGAATCCAGCTCACCAAAGCGCACCATGGAGAGGAATCCACCACTCTCCGCCCATTCTGAAATGGCGGGCACGAATTCACCCAGGTCCTTGCCCAGCAGATCCTCTTCGGGGCAGCCGAGGAGGCTGCACGCGTTGGAGTTGCAGCAGATGACGTTGCCGCCCGGCTCACACGCCAGCGCGGCGTCGGGCACCACTTCCAGCGCTTCCCGCAAAACTCCAAGGTCGAAGCCGATTACCGGGGTCATCCAATCTCCCAGCCGGAAAGTCGCGTCTCACCGGCTGCAAGAGAGAATATCATGCATAAGCTTGGCTTTGCAACAAATCTATGACCACAAATGTCGACCTCACCACGCTTCGCAGGGCAACTCCATTTGTACGCCGAGGTCCTTCAAGGCCTGAAGTGCGTCAAGTTGCCCTTCACAATCGACCGGATTGCCGGTTAGATCGATCCAGTCACCGCTGTTCACCCAGGCACTGTTCAGAAGCGGCGTAATGTCGACGATTTCGTTGGTGCCGGTGGACAGCATTGTGAGGGCTTCGACGGGCTGGAGCGGAGAAAGGTCATTGATGGAGTTTTCTCTGCAGTTAAGGTGAGCCAGGTCCAACATGCCTGCCACGGGACCGAGATTTTGGATCTGGTTGTTGGCCACGGCCAGGCTTATGAGGCCGGTGAGGGGGGCCAGGGGACTCAGGTCGGTGACCTGGTTGGCGCTGACGTCAAGGAAGACCAGTGTCTCGAGAGTGGAAAGGGGACCAAGGTCGGATATCTGGTTGTCCTGAATATAGAGGGCCTGCAGGTTTTGCAAAGTTGCAAGTGGCTCCACTTCCATGATCTGGTTTTCATAGAGGTACAGCAATTCCACCTCGGTCAACCCCGATAGACCGGAGAGGTCCTGCAGTTCATTTTCTCCCAGCCACAACGACGAGACCGCGGTGAGGTCGAAAAGGGGCGATACGTCCGCAATTCCGTTGCCGGACAGTTCGAGCACCTTCATGTGTGTCATTCCTGCCAGGGGGGAGAGATCCGGAGTGCCGCAGTGTGCAAGCACCAGGATGGTCATCTTGGTCATCCCGGCCAGAGCGGACAAGCTTTCGAGGTTGTTGCTCTCCAAGTCGAGGTATTTCAGATTAACGAGGCCTGCAATTGGGTAGAGGTCTTCGATCTCGTTGAACTTGAGGCCCAGGGACGAGAGACCGGTGAGGTTCGCCAGGGGCGACAGGTCCTGGACCTGATTGTACAGCAAAGACAATTCTACCAGCTTGTGCAAGGAGGCCAGAGGGGTCAGATCGGAAATATCGTTGTGGTCGAGTTTCAGAGTTTCCAGTCCGGTGAGGCACTCCAAGCCGTCGATTCCTGCGATTCCTCCGTAGGAGTAATCCAGGTTGGTGACTACGACTACGTCGGAATACAGGATGTCCCCCGCGGGTTTTGCGGCCGCGATTCGCACCGCATTTTCCAGTTCGGCGTCAGCAAAGACCAGGGGCCCCTGGCATTGCTCAGGTGTGCACATGCCGTTGAAACAGACGAACCCCGGCTCGCACGGCTCGCAATCGACAACCGATTCCGCGTCCACTGCATCGCCGGCCCACAGTTCTTCGCCGCCGAAATCGGTTCCGACATCAAGATCAGGATGTACGTCCGGGAGTTCGGAACCGCCATCGGGCAACAACAGATCCGGTGCGTCTGAGTTGTCAGACAGGTCAGGGTCGGAAATGAGCTCTGCAACGCCCTCATCGCCACCAATGTCAGTCGGGCCGTCGGGGGCAAACCGGTCCGGACCCCTTTCATCGCTCCGCAAGTCGGCCTGCAGAACATCTGCAACATCAAAGCTGACTAACAAGCATGGGGACTCGCATTTCTTCTCAGAACACCCGGCAACGGCAAGTGCGGTCAGCACCAATGCCAGGGTGGGCAAGACCGTTTTCCGTGAGGACAGTCTCATTGGCTCCCCCACCCCGGGGTCACGAGGGGAAGCACGAGGTTGACACCGACAACACTTTGGGAGGGTTCGACGATAATCGGTTCGGGATAGGTAATCGCGATTCCGTTGTTCTCGTCAAAAGGTTTGTTGATATCGAGGATAAGGGTCGCGGTCAACCAGTAGGTCCCCGGGAAGACTTCGAGGACGTAGAAGACGGGGAAGAGGGGCTCCTCGTACTGGCTTAGCGCGAGGGGCGGGCCGGGAGGATTCATGGGGTCGGGCACTGGTTCATCCCATATTCTGACCTGCACCCAGTGTCCGTCCGGGGTGGGAGCGAAGTAGAAGACCAGGCCGATCACGGAGCCCATGTCTTCCTCGAGCAGGCACTCTGCGGAACAGCCGTCATAGTCATCGACGTTACCGTCATCGCACAGCTCTCCCACTTCGACGATACCGTTGCCGCAGGGACCTTCCTTTTTGCACCACTTATTGCAGCCGTCGCCGCTCACCTTATTACCATCGTCGCACTGTTCGTCGTTGAAGGGCTCCAGGATTCCGTTGCCGCAGACCAGCAGGTCAACACCTTCGGGAATGCAGTCCGATGAGCAGCCGTCGCCGTCTTCGAGGTTTCCGTCATCGCACAGTTCGGTTCCTTCCAGAAAGCCGTTCCCGCACATCGCGTCTCCGGAGCAAAGACCAGGGGCGGCGTCGGGCGAATCCAGTGCGACCAGCACAACCAGTTGCAGATCTGAGATGTCGGTGGCCCCATCACAGTTCAGGTCTGCGGCGCCCGGAGCTGAGACGCAGGGTGCGGCTGCGCCGGAAACCACGGACACCGCGACGCATTGAACGTCCGCAACATCAATTAAGCCGTCTCCGGATACATCACCCGGTACACCGGCGCGAACCGGCCCCACCACTAAAAGTGCTACAAGGAATAGCAGTCTTGTCCAACTCGAAATACCCATACTCCCCAGTCCTGAACTCCCACGACAGAAGGTCTTCGCCTCACATCTTACTTTGTGCCGGATATGACGACAAGCGCTTTGTGCGCCCGGTTTCGCCCCCGTTGACAGTCAGAAAAAAACTCCCTACCATGCGGCTCATGTTCGGATCCCTCCTACTGATAACGTTTCTTTCTCTAGCGGAACCGCCCGCAAATGCGAAGGCGGCGCCGGTTTCACCACAATTCTCCTGCCTGCAGGCTTTCCTGAAAACCCCATCGGGGAAGACCGCGGATGCGGCGGGAAATTTGGCGCTCGATTTTGTGATGGAAGCTATGGACGCGGCCATGCCATACCGCTCGGCCCCCACGACGCAGAGTGGCAAAGTGACGGTAGGGGACAACTACTATCTCTACGACTTGCCCGAGGGGTACGACCCTGACCTGGCCTGGCCGCTCATCATCTCTCTACACGGAAACCCGCCCCGTCATTGCGAACGGGTACACAACAAGTACTGGCGAAAAGAGCCTGCTGCCCGCGGCTTCATTCTGATCTCCCCAAATCTGGACGGCGGCAGGTGGCACAGGAGCGAAGGTGCTCCCGTCATGCTGGCCGCGTTGCGTGATGCGGTGACCAGATTCCACGTCGACTGGAGCGCCATCTATCTCAATGGCTACTCGGCGGGAGGGTCCGGAACATGGGTTCTGGGTACAAAATATGCCGACCTGTTCGCGGCTCTGGTTGTACGATGCGGAATCCGCAGGGTCTCAAACCGGGAGTTAAAGAACCTTAAAGGAAAAGGGGTCTTTCTTATCCACGCGGCCAAGGACAGCAAGTGTCCGGTCGGGCAAGCCAGGGAAGCGGCCAGGCAGATGGAGCGGTACGGCATCAAGCACGTTTACAAGGAGTACCCCGGCCAGCACGACTTCTACTGGGACGCCAACCAGGAGATTATGGATTTTCTATCCGGGTTCAACAATCCGGCTCCCGGTTCGTTCAAGCTCTTCTCCCGCTTCAGCAACTCCCCGCGACTGGTCCATTTCGTCAGCGTAGCCGGGAAGGAACATCTGCTTGAAGGGAAACTGACCGGCAACCGCGTCTCAATTTCAGTATCGGAGCTGGCCGACATCAAGCAGATGGACCTTTTCTTTGCTCCCGCAGTTATCGACTTTGCTAAACCGGTGGCCGTCTCGATCAATGGCAAGTCCTTTCAGGTGGACGCCCGCCTGAGCGCCGGTGCATTCGCAAAAGGGTGGTTGCTCTACCCGTTTTTCCGCAAGGCTGACCGCACAAGGGTATTCGCGGGCGGTTGCACGGTAGTGCGAGAAGGAACAATCCTGGAAAATCCGGAAGTGTTTTAGCGATTATCCACAGACATACTGGTGTGTGCAGTAGTGGTCCGAGCCACACTTGTCGACGGTGCAGTCGTTCTTGTCGAAGCAGTCTTCGTCAGTCATACAGCCGATGCACTTGTCGACGGGAGTGAAGATGCAGCCGGCGACCGGGTCGCAGGTGTCAATGGTGCACGGGTTGCCGTCGTTGCAAGTCCGATGCAGATACGCGCAGCGGCCGGGCACGTTGGGATCGTTCTCATCCATTTCGCAGAAGTCCCTGGTGCAGATGTTGCTATCATCGCAAATGGGGTCTGCGTCCTCGCCCGCAACATTACAGCCCGGGCAAGCGGTATCGGGATCACCCTCGACGCAAGTCTCGCAGGCCAACTCGTTCTCGCATTCGCCTGTCAACGGATTGCAGATATCCTTAGTGCATTCGAAGTCATCGACGCAATCCTTGGCCTGGTTGTCGCACTGCCCGGTGGCCGGGTTGCAGATGTCGAGGGTGCAGAGATTGTCGTCGAAACAGTCGGCTGCGGTTTCACAGACTGCGTCGCACGGTGCGGTGGGGATGAACTGACAGCCAAAGATGGTCTCGCACGTCTCATCAGTGCAAGCGTGAGAGTCGATGCAATCCAGAACGACGGCGTCGTCGAGGTCGCACTTCTTCAGCCCGTCGTTCGGGTCGACGGCGCAAACCGGTATGACGCAGTAGTTGAGCGGCGTACCGAAGCCATGGCAGTCGGAGTCCTTTTCGCACTCGTTGTGGCAGTCGGCGATAGGTTCGTGTTCGCAGTCACCGGTCAGAACGTGACAGGAGTCAGCGGTGCACGGGTCGTAGTCATCGCAGTGATAGTCGGGGAATGCGCACTCCATTTCCTCGACGAAGCAGTACTTGCCGGTGCACTTGTTGGTGTCGACGCAGTCATCCACCGACTCGCAGCAATTGTACACATCGGTATTGATGCACTCGCCGGAGAAGAGATTGCACTCGTCGGTGGTGCAAGGATCGTCGTCATTGCAGTCCAGGGTGTCGAAGTCGCAGTAGCCCGTTCCCTGGTTGCAAGTGCCGGCGATAATGCAGAGGTTCTCCGCCATCGCGTCCTCGCACTCGGCATCGGTAGCGCACTCAGTACAGATTGACCGATAGGTGCAATACTTCAACGGGTGCGGGAAGCTGTCGCCCATGTAGACATCATCCGCCAGACTGATGGGCAGGGCATCGACACACTGGTCCATGGTGCAGACGTTGGTGTCGTCGCAATCCGCTGCAGTTTCGCAGCCTTCGCAGTCGTCGATGAAGTCGAACTTGCAACCCTCGTCGGGGTCGCAATAGTCGTCGGTACAAATGTCGTGGTCGTTGCAGTAGATGCGGAAGTAGATGCACGTCCCGTCGTCTTCGTTGCACAAATCGACGGTGCATGAGTCATCGTCGTCGCAGTACAGGTCACCGCCCAGCAGTCCGCAGTCGCTGATGCAATCGCCGCCGACATCCTCGTAGTTGCAGGATCCGGTGTGGGGGTTGCACCAGTCACGGGTGCAGTCATCTCCGTCGCTGCACTCAGTGTAGTAGAGCTGGCAGGTCCCGGTTTCAGTTGCGCACGCATCGGTGGTGCACAAGTCATCATCCATGCAGATCGGGTCGGGTTCACCCTCCGGCGACGTGCACGGCGTGTCCAGGCAATCCTGGGGTTCGTACTGGCAACCGCTTGACGGGTTGCAGCCATCGCCGGCGCCGGTGCAGTCCTTGCCATCGTCACAGACGAGGGTCTCGTACACGCACGTACCCAGCGGGTCGGCGACGAAGGTACAGTACTCGGTGCTGCAGAACTGGTCGTCATCACCGAGGTCGATCACTTCGTTGCCGCACACGGAGGAGACGATAACCTGGCAATCGCCGTCGCAAAGGTCGCCGCCGATGAGGTTGCCGTCGTCGCACTCTTCACCAGCCGCAGCGTCGACAATGCCGTTGCCGCATTCTTCAGTGCTCAGGCAGTCGGGGGCACAGCCGTCGCCGCCAACGTTGTTGCCGTCGTCGCAATCTTCGCCCACATCCTGCTCGCCGTCGCCGCAATCGTCCATGGGCTCCAGCAGGCAGTTGGCGCTGCAGTTATCACCGTCCACCACGTTGCCGTCGTCGCACTCTTCGCCGGTGCCGACGTCGACATAGCCGTTGCCGCAAATCTCGTTACTGGCGCAATCTTCCGAGCAGCCGTCACCCGGGAGGTTGTTCCCGTCGTCGCAGATTTCGCCGGTGCCCTTACCGTAGTTGGACCGACAGTCGTAGTCGTTGTAGCAGGTATACTCGCAGCCGAAGATGGGCGTGAACAGGCAACCGCCCTTGTCGGACACGCAGCTATCCACGGTGCACTCATTGCCGTCGCTGCAAACCACCGGGTCGTAGTAGCACTGGCCGGTATCGTAGTCGCAGTGGTCGACCGTGCAAGGATCGTCGTCCAGGCACTTGGACTCCTCGGGATCCCAGTTCGGATCCTCTTCCATGAGGAACGGATCGGTCTCAAGGGTGCAACAGGTCGGGTCCGGCTCGTGCACGCACTCGCCGTCAACGGAGTTGCAGATATCGAGAGTACAGTTGGTGAAGTCGTCGCAATCCTTGTAGATGAACGAGCATCTGCCGACACCGGCGCCGCACTCAGCCTGGGTGTCGTCGCTGAGGTCGCAGTACCAGGTGGTGCACATGTCGCGCTTGACAACCTCCAGGTCGCCGTTGACCTCCACCACCGTATCCGGCTTGCAGGTGCCGTCCAGGAAGTCGGGCTCGATGGGATCGCCATTGGCGAAGGTCGGACATTCGACGCGGCACTCGTCATCCTGACCGCATTCCTGGCAGCCATCGTAGATGAGTTGGCTGCTGCAGCCGGCGTTGGCATCGCAGGAATCCAGGGTGCAGCAATCGTCGTCACTGCAATCCACGAACGGATTGGAGCAGGTGCAGCTCGCCTGGGCGCCGTCGTTGTCGCAAATATCTTCGGTGCACAGGTCGTTGTCGGAGCACTGGTTTTCGTCCACGCACTCAGCGCCCGGAGTCGGGTCATGATCACATCCGGTAATGGAGTCGCAAGAGTCCACGGTGCAGATGTTCTCATCGTCGCAACTCACCGGGTCGAAGAAGCACTTCCCGACTCCCGGGTTCTGCGGGTCCTCGGCGCAATAGTCGTCGGTACAGGCATTGCCGTCGTTGCAGATAAGAGGAATCAGAACACAGCCGCCACTATCCGGGTCGCAGTAGTCGCCCTCGGTGCAGGGGTCGCCGTCGTCGCAGTCCTTTTCAACCTCGAAACAGCTTCCTTCGCCCGGATTCTCCGGGTCGGGAACGAGAGGATCGCAGCCGTAGGTGATGCACGGGTCCGGCACCTCCGGGATGCACTCCTTAGCGTGATTCTTGCACCCGTTGCCGGTCTCATCATTGTGCTTGCCGCCGTCACACGAATCGACGGTGCACGGGTCGGCGTCGTCGCAGTTGATAGTAATATAGATACAGCTTCCGTTGACGCACTTGTCAGGCCACAGACCGGTTTCAGGATCGAGAACGCCGGTGCACTCGTTGAAGTCGTCGCAGACCAGCGGCGAGTTGAGGCATTCGCAGGTGTCCTGGCTGCAGTCGTTGTTGGTGCAGGGGTCGCCATCGTCACAATCCACCGCGTTGTGAGTGCACTCACCGGAAGCAGGATCACACTCGTCAACGGTGCAGCAGTTGTCGTCGTCGCAATCCAGAGGCGTATGGGTTACGCCGTTGCCGTCCGGATCATCAGAGTCGCACGAATCAACCGTACACAGGTCATCGTCCTCGAGGTCCCACAGCGGGTTCTCGCAGCCGTAACCGCCCTCCCCGTCCTGCACGCAAATATCCTGGGTGCAGGCGTCGAGGTCGTCGCAGGACACCGCAATGTACTTGCAGTTGCCCGTGAACACGTCGCAAAGGTCGATGGAGCACGGGTCGCCGTCATCACAAATGACCGGTTCGAAAGTGCACTCCTGGGTGTCCGGGTCGCAGAAGTCGATGGTGCACTTGAGCTGGTCGTCACACGCCGGGCTGTTCTTGCACTCTCCGGTGAGAGGCACGCAGCCGTCGGTGGTGCACAGGTCATCGTCGTCGCAATCCTTGAGTTCGTGCAGGCAGTCCCCTTCTTCCGAACCCCCGTCGCAGGAATCAAGGGTGCACTTGTTCTCCACCGTCTGCCCCTCGTCAACGTAGTCCTTGCAGTCCTTGGGCAGGTTGAGGCAAGCGCCGTCATTCTCCTCGTCGCAAGCGTCGGTAGTGCAGACATCGCCATCGCCGCAGTCCTTGGCCGGATAGTCGCAGAACGGGTTGTCCGGATCTGCGGGGTTGTCAACGCACAAGTCGTCGGTGCAGGCGAGGCCGTCGGTGCAGTAGATGAAGTTGAGGCAGAAGCCGGTGGATGCATCGCAGGAATCGGTGGTGCACGGGTCGTCGTCGTTGCAGTTCACCGATTTGTTCTCGCATCCGGTGCCCGGGTCGCAGGAATCGACGGTACACAGGTTGCCGTCATCACAATCCACGGGCACGTGGGTAATCTGACCAGTGTCGGGATCGCACCCGTCGACGGTGCAGGCATCCGCGTCGTCGCTGGCCACAGGAGTATAGAAGCAACCCTCGGGAAGCTGCGGGTCGCACTTGTCAATGGTGCAGGGATTACTGTCGTCGCAATCCATCTCCGAATAGAGGCATTCACTGTCGACGCAGGTATCCAGGGTGCACCCGTTTTCGTCGTCGCAGACGATGGGCGGGTGGGTGATGATGCCCGTTTCGGGGTCACAAAGGTCGTAGGTGCACGGGTCGCCGTCGTCCACATCAACTTCCTCGTTGATGCAGCCGCCGTTCACCTGATCGCACTTGTCCAGTAGCGTGCACTTGTCATTGTCGTCGCACAATACCGGGTCGTAGACACACTCACCGCCCACGCAGTAGTCGATGGTGCACGGACTGATATCGTCGCACTCCTTCTCCGCGTACCCGCATGCGCCGGTGGCAGGATCGCAGGAGTCGATGGTGCACGGGTCGTTGTCGTTGCACAGAATCTGGGTGAAGTCGCAATTGCCGCTGCCCGGGTTGCACGCGTCGACGGTGCACAGGCTGCCGTCGTCACAAGCCACGTCTTCGTAGCTGCACTCCAGGGTGTCCGGATCGCAGGTGTCGATGGTGCACTTGTCACCGTCGTCGCAAGTAAGCTGATTGATGCAGGCGCCGGTGGGCTCATCGCAGGAATCGGTAGTGCACGGGTCAAAGTCATCGCAGTCCTTGGCCGGATTCTGGCACTCGCCGGAAGCCGGGTCACAGGAATCGTTGGTGCAGTTGACCTCGTCATTGCAGGCCTTCAGTGTGTTGATACAACCGAGGACCGCGTCGCACGAATCGAGGGTACACAGATCGGGCTGCGGCGGTTCGGTATCAGGCAGGAAGTCTTCGCACACCACAGTTTCGTGGGCACATTCCGCCGTCTCCTCGTCGCAGAAGTCGAGGGTGCATGCGTTGTCGTCGTCGCAGAAGCCCTTGGTGCTGCAGGCACCCGTGAGCTGGTCGCAAATATCGATGGTGCAGTTGTTGAGGTCGTCGCACTTGGGCACGTGATAAGGCCCGGTTTCGGGTGAGCAGTAGTCGGACGTGCACTGGTTGCCGTCACTGGCGTCCACGTCGGTGTAGTAGCACTGCCCGGTTTCGGCCTGGCAGTTGTCCACGGTACATGCGTCACCGTCGTCGCAGTCCTTCATCTCGTTGAAGCAGCCGCTGTTCTCCGGGTTCTCGTCGTCGATGATGCAGTAGTCGGTAGTACACTCGTTGTTGTCATCGCAGCCGAGGTCCTGGTAGGTGCATTCGCCGGTGTCGGGGTCGCACGAATCGTAGGTGCACGGCTGCCCGTCATCGCAGGGCAGCGGAATGCTGGTGCAGACGCCGGTAGCATAGTCGCACTCGTCCAGCGTGCAAGCATTGCCGTCGTCGCAGTCGGCGAAGGCGTGGATGCACTGGCCGTTGGCGGCCTTGCAGTAGTCAGTAGTGCACTTGTTGGGAATCATACCTTCCGGCGGAATCCCGCCCGGGCAGTCAGCCATCTCCAGGGTATCCGGGTTGATGCAGTCGGTGCAGTCCTTCGGAACGTTGAGGACGTCGCCGGTTTCCGGATCGCAAGAGTCGTCGGTACAATTCTTGTTGTCGTTCACGTTGACAGGCTTGTTCTGGCAGTCGCCGGTGGCGCCCATGCACTTGTCTTCGGTGCATGCGTCGCCATCGTCGCAGGTATTCCAGACGTATTCGCACTCGCCGGTGTCCGGGTTGCACGCATCGACGGTGCAGGCGAAGTTGTCACCGCACACGACGTCCACATTGTCGCAAATGCCGGTATCGGGATCGCAGTTGTCTACGGTGCAGTTGTCCTTGTCGTCGCAGGCGGGCATGTAGTAGCACTCGCCGGTGTCGGGGTTGCATTCGTCGTTGGTACACGGATTGGCGTCGCTGCAATCCTTGGGCCCATGCTGGCACTCGCCGTCCACGGGGTTGCAGGAGTCGTCGGTGCACGGGTCGCCATCGCTGCAGCTCTTAGGCAGGTTCTCGCAACCAACTTCGGGGTTGCAGGTATCGTCGGTGCACGGGTTGCCGTCTTCGCAATCCACCGGCTGGTAGTTGCACGCACCGGTTTCCTCGTTGCAGAAGTCCGCGGTGCAGGCGTCGCCGTCATCGCACGCGGGCAGGTACGTACATTTACCTGAATTGGGGTCGCACACGTCGTTGGTGCAATCATTGTTGTCTTCGCACTTGGGCTGACAGACGCAGCCGGCGAAGATTCCCTCGTCGGGAAGGTCTTTCGGGTTGCACGTGCAGGTGTTGCACAGCGCGTCCAGGCCGTTGATCTCCCAGCAGTCGATGACCTTGTCAATGCACTGACCGGTAGCGCCGTCGCACGGGTCGAACCAGACGTCATCATCGGAGTTGTACTCACCGGTACAGGCGTTGTCGTCGTCGCAATCCTTGGCCTGATGGTTACAGCCGGCCACGAACTCGTCCTCAGGGTCTTCGTCCTTGGAGAGGCAGAAGTCGATGGTGCAAAGGCTGCCGTCATCGCAGTCCTTGGGAATCCAGAGGCACTCGCCGGTTTCCTCGTCGCACGGGTCCCAGTACTCGCCGGTGTCATCATTGATCACTCCGGTGCACTCGTCATCGTCATCGCAGGCGCACAGGTCGTGGATGCACTCGCCGGTTTCCGGAACGCAGTGATCCCAGGTGGTCTTGTCATCATCATCACAAGTTTTCAACTGGTTGATACAGGCGCCGGTGACACCGTCGCAGAAGTCGTTGGTGCACAGGTTCAGCACCCAGCCGTCGGGGATGTCCTCCGGGTCGCAGGCAGCTTCCTCTTCACCTTCAGCTCCTTCGGGATTGTAGCAGTCGGTGCAGTCCCGCTCGATGAACAGGCATCCTTCCGCCGGATCGCACGGGTCCACATAGTCACCCTCGTCGCCGGCCTCGGCATCCCAGACGCCGGTGCAGGCGTCGCCGTCGTTGCAGTCCTTGGTGATGTAGTCGCAATCGCCGGTGTTGGGGTTGCACAGGTCAACAGTGCATTCGTTTTCGTCTTCGCAAGCCGTGGGCGGATACTCGCACAGGCCGGTTTCTTCGTTGCAGAAATCGCCGGTACACGGATTGCCGTCGTTGCAGATCTTCTCCACATTGGTGCACGCCGCGGTGTTGGGATCGCAGAAGTCGGTTGTACAGTAGTCCTCATCGTCACAGTGCAGAACGTAGAAGCACTCGCCGGTTTCCGGCTCGCAGAAGTCATCGGAGCAGATATCCAGGTCGTCGCAGTTCTTTTCGACGTTGGCGCACTGCCCGGTTACTTCGTCGCAACTGTCTTCGGTGCACAGGTTGCCGTCGGAGCAATCGATCCATTCATTAATACAGCCGATGGCCGGATCGCACGAGTCGGTAGTGCACAGGTTGGGATCGCTCGTTCCAGGAATGAGGTCCTCGCAGTCGGTGACCGTGTAGGTGCAGGTTTTCTGCGGAATATCGTCGACCAGTTCGAGGTCGCAGGTATCCTGGGTGCAGGCGTCATTGTCAGTGCAGGCGTTGCCGTCCCAATCGCACTCCTCGGTTTCCACATCACACGGGTCCACGAAGTCCTGAGCCTCTTCATCCCACACACCGGTGCACGGGTTGTTATCGTCGCACGCCGAAGTGTAGACGCAACCCACAACCGGGTCACACGAGTCGACGGTGCAGTTGTTCAGGTCATCGCAGTTGACCGGGCCGTAGGGGCAGTCCCCTGTGGCCAGGTCGCAGTCATCAACGGTGCAGAAGTCGTTGTCAAAGCAGACGACGTCTTCATGGATGCAGCCTTCCTCGAAGTTGCACGAGTCGATGGTGCAGTTGTTGCCATCGTCGCAACTCTTCTCCTGGTAAAGACACTCGCCGGTGGCCGGGTCGCAAAGGTCTTCGGTGCACGCGTTGCCATCGTCGCATTCCTTCTGCGGATGGCTGCAATCGCCGGTGTCCGGGTCGCACAGGTCGTTGGTGCACTGGTCGCCGTCGGAGCAATCCTTAAAGTCGTTCTTGCACTGTGCGATCTCGGCGTCGCACCAGTCCACAGTGCAGAGGTTGTCGTCGTTGCAGTCGAAGGGGGTGTTTATGCAGCCGATGGCCGAATCGCAGGAGTCCTCGGTGCAGTTGTCGAAGTCGTTGCAATCCTTGGGATCGTGACCGATCTTCTTGGTCACCGGGTTGCACCAGTCGGTGGTGCATGCGTCCCCATCGTCGATGTCGGCGTCCGGGTCGTACATGCATTCCCCGGATTCCTCGTCACACGAGTCGGTGGTGCACTCGTTGTTGTCGTTGCAAACCTTGTCCGGGTTGTTGCAGGCGAAGTCGCCGTCGGCCTCGTCCGCGCCCGGGTCGCAGTAGTCCACGGTGCAAGGCACGCCGTCGTCGCACGCGGGCAGATACTGGCAGCTCCCCGTATCCGGGTTGCACGCATCGGTAGTGCAGTCATCGTTGTCATTGCAGAATACCGGCGTGTTGTTGCATTCACCGGTTGATGGCTCGCACCAGTCGGAAGTGCAGATGTCGCCGTCATCGCAAAGGTTGTATTCGTTGACGCAGCCGGCCTCGGGGTCACAATAGTCGATGGTGCAAAGGTTCTCTTCAAGCGGATCGGTATCGGGCAGGTAGTCCACGCACACGAGATCCACGTAAGTACAGGTGAAGCCTTCCTCGGCATCCTCGTTGAGTTCGCACAGGTCCTGGGTGCAGGCAGTGCCGTCGTCGCACGCGTTGACGCTGGAGCAATCCCCTGAATCGGGGTCGCACAGGTCGGTGGTGCAGGCGTAGAAGTCCTCGCACTTGTAGCGATCTTCCAGCTCAAGACAACCGTCGCCCTGATCGCAGGTTTCCAGGTAGCACTGGTCTACTACGGTTTCTTCCTCGTCCTGGTACACCTTGCAGTCGGTGGTCTCGGTGTAACACTGGCCGGTGGCAGGGTTGCACAAGTCATCGGTGCACGCGTTCAGGTCGTCGCAGCTCTTCAACTCGTGCATGCAACCTTCCTCACCGAGGCACCAGTCGATGGTGCACGCATCGTCGTCGTCGCAATTCAGGGGCGGATACTGGCAGTTGCCGGTATCCGGGTCACACGCGTTCTCAGTGCAACTATCGCCGTCCTCGCACACCTTGTCCAACTTGAGGCACTCGCCGGTGGCCTGGTCACAGACCTCCAGGGTGCACTTGTCTCCATCCACGTCGGGACACGGCTTGGGCTCGAAGGTGCAAGCGCCGCTGGCCGGATCGCAGTAGTCGATGGTGCACGGATTGTCATCCACACACGAGATGGTCTGGTGGACCTCTTCGCCGGTAATGGCGTCACAGGAGTCGATGGTGCAGGGGTTGCCGTCGTCTACGTTCTGCGGCAGCCAAAGGCACATACCGGTAAGGGGATTGCAAATGTCGTTGGTGCACGGATTATCGTCCCCGCAGTCGATGGGGGTGAATACGCACTCGCCCACCTCCGGGTCGCAAATGTCCACGGTGCACTTGAGTATATCATCGCAAATGTAAGGTTTGTACGAACAGACCGGGCCGTCGGGCGTAAGGATGCAGGTATCGACGCTGCACCCGTTGCCGTCATCGCACAGCGATGCGTAGAAGCACTCGCCGGTAACCGGGTCACAACCATCGATTGTGCAATCGTCGCCGTCGTCGCAGAAGGCAACCGCGTGCTGGCACGCACCGGTGGCGTCGTCGCATGAATCCTGGGTGCACTGGTTCTCGTCGTCGCAATCCTTCAACTGATTTACGCAGGCGAGTTGCGGGTCGCACAAGTCGTCGGTGCACAGGTTGTCATCCACGCAATCAACCGGTTCGTAGTTGCACTCAGGCACCAGCACCAGCTCTTCACCCTGCTGCTCCTCGATGATCTCGCACGTCTCGATGGTGCACGCATTGTCATCGTCACAGAAGAAGGGATAGCTGCACACCAGGGTCTGGGTGTCGCACATATCCACGGTGCAGGGGTTGCCGTCGTTGCACTTGTTGGTGAACTTGCAGCCGCCTTCCGCGGGGTTGCAGATATCGATGGTGCACGGGTTGTCGTCGTTACACACCTTGATCAGGTTGAAGCACTTGCCTACACCATCGATGTTCTCACAATGGTCGTCGGTGCAGTCGTTACCGTCTTCGCAGTTCTTCGGGATGTGGGTGCAGCCGGTCTGTGGGTTGCACTTGTCGATTGTGCACGGGTCGAGGTCGTTGCAACCCGGCAGGTACAGGCACTCCCCGGTGTCCGGGTCGCATATGTCGTTGGTGCAGGCATTGCCGTCGTTGCACGGGATGCCCGGGTTCTGGCACAGCCCGGTATCGGGATTGCACGAGTCGATGGTGCAGATGTCACCGTCGTCACAGGTCTGGATAGTGTTGACACACGCTCCCGTCTCATTTTCACAAGTATCGATGGTGCACAGGTTGCCGTCTTCGCAGCTCTTCAGGTCGTGGTTCACCCCGGTCACCGGGTCGCACCAATCCACCGTACACAGGTCGCCGTCCTCGGTGTCGAGGGGAGTGTGTTCCACAAGGGGCTGCTGCGGATCGTTGGGGTCCTTGATGCAGGTATCTTCCGTGCAGATATTCCCGTCATCGATGGAGATCTTCACGTACATGCAATCGCCGGTACCTTCATCGCAGGCGTCGTCGGTGCACGGGTTGTCGTCGTTGCAGGTTTTGGGCACGTGGGTGCACGAACCTTCGTCCTCGCCCGGAGCGGGCTCGTGGCACTCATCGATGGTACACAGATCGCCATCATTACACGCCTTGGGCGGATGCAGGCAGGCGCCCGTAACCGGGTCGCAAACCTCGTCCGTGCACCAGATTCCGTCGTCGATGCAGGGCACCGCCTCGTTGCTGCACAGGCACTTGCCGGTATCGTCGTCAACAAAGCAGGCATCCAGGGTGCAGAGGTTGGGGGTCCCGGAATCGGGTACGAAGTCCTCGCACAGCTTGTCATCAAGCTGATCCAGCCCGTCGGGGCAACAGCCGCAAACATAGGTGTTTACGCAGCAGCCGCCATCCGGGTCGCAGGAGTCTTCGGTGCACACGTTGTTGTCGTCACACGCGTTCTCGAAGTGGGAGCATTCACCCGTTTCGTAGTCGCAGAAGTCGATGGTGCAGCAGTCTCCGTCCTCGCAGTCCTTGGGTTCATGGACGCACTGGCCGGTTTCGATATTGCACGTATCGTAAGTGCACGCATTGCCATCATCGCAATCGATGGGCGGATTGTAGCAGGCGCCGTTGGAAGGATTGCACTCGTTGAGGGTACACAGGTTCTCCAAGGTCTCCTCTTCGTCAACGTAGTCGATGCACGGTTTGGGCAGGTTGGTGCAGTCGCCCAAGCCGGGCACGCATGCGTCGTCGGTGCACCAGTTGAAGTCGTTGCAGTCCACGGGGACATTCTGGACGCCTTCCACCGGGTCGCAATAGTCCAGGGTGCAATCGTCGTTGTCATCGGGATCGAGGAGGGTGTGCTGGCAGTTGCCGGTGGCCGGGTCGCACCAATCCTCGGTGCACGCGCCGCCGCCGCCGTCAACCGGCGTACAATCCTTCTCTTGGAATTCGCACTCGCCGTAGGGGAAGCCGGTCTCCGCGTTGAATTTCACCTGGCAGAAGCCGACAGTGCACTTGCTCACCGGGTCGACGCAGGCCATGGGAAGGTTGGAGCAGAACCCGGTGTTGCCATCGCACATGTCATCCGTGCACGGGTCATCATCCACGCAGTTCTTGTCCTGCCAGATACATTGTCCGTTGCCGTTGGCATCCAGAATCGAAGGATCGCAGAACTCCACGGTACAGGCATCTCCGTCATCACAATCCACGGGTGGGTGCCACGCGCCCAATCCCGGGTCGCAAAGGTCGAGGGTGCACGGATCTTCGTCCTTGAATTCCTCCTCCGGAATGGGTTGGTAGACACAACCGGAACCCGGGTCGCAAACATCTTCGGTGCACTGGTTGTTGTCGTTGCACCCAACTGCCTCGTGTAGGCAAAGGCCGTTGTTCTCATCGCATTCGTCAGTGGTGCACAGGTTGTTGTCGTTGCAGTTTACGGGCGTAAAGACGCACTCGCCGGCTACCGGGTCGCATGACGCAACCTGGCACAGGTTGTCCGTTTCGCAAACCTTGGGCAAAGGAGAAGCACAGATCCCGGACATGCAGAAGTCGGGGTTGCCCGGTGCGGTAGCCTCGCACTGACAGTAGTTATCGGTGCAGCCGTTGCCGTCGTCGCACAGGGCGTGAACGGTTTCACCGGTGTCTTTGTGCGCACAGCCACCGCAAACACCGTCACAGCCGGGCGGGCAATCTGCGGCAGGAGGATTGAAGCAGCCGAACGCGGGATTGCATTCGTCATCGGTGCAGTTGGTGCCGTCATTGCACAACTTGTCACTGTAGACACAGGCGCATTGATCACCGCCGGCGTTCTCGTCACACTCGTCGTTGGTGCACGGGTTGCCGTCATCGCAGGGACAGGGGGTGTGCAGGCACTTGGCCAGCACCGGGTGGCAGGTATCGATGGTGCAGGAGTTGTTGTCGTCGCACTCCATCATCTCGTATTCGCACAGGCCCGTATTGATGTCGCAGTAATCGGTGGTGCAGGCGTTGTTGTCGTCGCAGATCACCTCTTCGTAGAGGCAGTCCCCGGTGAGCATGTCGCACACGTCGTAGGTGCACGGGTCGCCGTCGTCGCACTGGATGAACACGTAGTCGCAGGTTCCGTTGTTCGGATTGCAGGTTCCCGTCTTGCAGGTCTTCTTCGGACACGGGATCTCGGGGTATTCCAAGTCACCCGTCTTGGGATCGCAAATGCAGGTGTGGCAGGGGTCCGGCGGTACGCACTCCACCGGCGTATGCACCGCTCCACCGGGCACCTCCCAGTCGCAGGAGTCGATGGTGCACTTGTTCTCGTCGTCAACGTCCTTCTGCTCGAACATGCACTTGCCGGTCTCCTTGTCACACCAGCCCTCGGAGCATTCACCGATGCACTCGTCTCCCGGGCACTCGGTGCAATCCGGCTCCTGGAATACGCACGTACCAAATTCGGCTCCCATGGGGAAGACGCAGGTCGCAGTGACGCACAGGCCGAATTCCGGATCGGCATAGAAGAGACCAAGGCACTCTTCGCAATCAATGTTGTTGTAGCAGATGGTCGGGTCCTCGTCGCCCGGGCCGGCGCAGTCGCATCCCGGAGGCGGCTCAGGGTACTCAACGTGGAAGCAGGGCCAGTCCTCAGCGTCCGGGTCTTCCGCCAGGCCGGGATCGCAGCCGTCCATGGTGCACGGATCCCCGTCGTCGCAATCGGGCTCCAATACGTAGCACTCGGTTTCCGCCAGGTAGCACTTGTTGATGGTGCACGGGTCCTCGTCCAACTGTTCGCACTTCTCGTCATCGAGGCACTTGCACTCGGGCTTGTCCTTCAGGTACTCACCCCAGCATCCCGAAGCAGGGTCACAGCCGTACAGGTTACATTCATCGTCGGTCCCGCAACCCTCGGTGAGGTCGTTGAAGGAGCACACGCCGATCCCCTCGGCCGGGTCATTGGGGTCCGGGTCTTCGGGGTCAAGGCCGATCCAGGGGATGAAGCCGTCGTTTCCGTAGTCGCACTCCTGAGCGGTGCAGGCATTATCATCGTTACATTTGGAGTCCGCATCTTCCTGGGTTTCTCCCCAGCAGGGAGTCAGGATGCAGTTCAGGGGCGGGTCGGGGAGTTTTTCGTTGAGACACGCACCGGTGAGAGGATCGCAGGAATCCACAGTGCAAGAGTCTCCATCGTCGCAACCCTCGTTGTCGATCCACTGGCAATTGCCTTGCATGCACGCATCGATGGTGCACTTGTTGGGCACAAAATCATCGGGGATGTCGGAGGGGCAGGGCTGAAGCTTCTCTCCGGTCTCCAGGTTTATGCAGTCAACGCAGTCGCTGCTCTTCTCGCAGCAGTCTTCCTTGACGCCAACGATGCAACAGCCGTCGTCGCTGCACTCCCACGCGTCACAACCGAGAAGCTGCTTGCCGTCGCACGCCTCGGCCAGGTCTTCGCCGGTGCAGGAATCAAACCCGTCCGCGTTGTACTTGCACATGCAACCGCCGGGAGTCTGGCACTCCTGGTTTTCGCCGCAAGGCTCAGGGTCGCCCCAGATACCCCAGCACCCGTCTTCGTTCTCAATGCAGACCTTCTCCTGGGTGTTGGCGTACATGCACTTGCGTTCGCCTTCCTTGCACTCGGGCTTGAAATTCTCCGGCGCGCACGGACCGTAGGGGAGGTCTACCTTGTCCTCCTCGGGCTCGGTATCCAACTCGTCGAAGCCGAGGTCCTGTTCCTTCTCATCGACGGCGGCATCCACCTCGGGGGGCAGAGCATCTTCTTCGATGACGTCTCCTCCGTCGGGGACCCCTTCGTCCTTCTCCGTCGGCCCCGGATCCGGCGAACAGCCCGAACAACCGGATTCGATTACCACAGCACCAAGCAGTGCAAACATCGCGACAACGCTCAGCAAGCTCTTAAACTGGTTCATTCAGCCCTCCCCTGCAAATGCCGTTTCATGCAGGCAAAATGTAGGTAAACACCCTATGCGGCGCCAGCCCCTTGAAATTCAACTCCGGCGTCCACACAATATCTTATACCAGTTCAACGGATCTGAGACAACACACTTTTTGTTTGTTGCGCACGCGGAGCGGACGATAAACTCCCCGACGCGCTCGTCCCCTTGCAGGCAGCGGCTTTGCGGCATCGTCGCTCGGCATTTTCGCCGGGCGGTTGCCTGCCCGTTCGGTTTGGCGTACGATCTGGCGGGCAACAGAGTGGAGGCCCCGATGTCGAAGTACTTCATTGTCGTCGCAGCGTCTCTGGTGCTCGTGTCCTGCGACCTGAACAACCCCGGCAATGCCGCGCCCCCCGTCCCTGCTGCTGCTGCTGCCGAGCCGGCCGGCTATGCCGGTCTTCCCGCGTGGGAAACGGAATGGGAAAAAGCCTCTACACCGGGCAAAGCAGACAAGTACGACGATTTCAGGATCGCGCATCCTGAACTGTATGGAGTGACCGCACCTCCTTCGGGGCCGGTTCGCCCCCTTTCCGAATACGGCCCGACGCAGGCGGTGCTGATGCGGCCGAGCGGCAGCATCAGCAAGTTCCACAAAGGGATCATCAAGGGACTGGAAGGGCACGTCGACCAACTGGTGATCTTCCACACTGAAGGGCAGGACACCCAGATGAAGGGGCAGATTTCCGGCTGGGGGGTAGACACCGAATTCATCGAATTCCTCGACGTGGAGGATACCGACTCGATCTGGACCAGGGACTACGGACCCGTTTCGCACGTGTCCGACGGCGGCATGGTGGGATTTGTCGATTTTCGCTACTACAAGAAACGCATGCACGATGATGCGATTCCCACCCGGCTCGGCGCGCACTGGGGAATCAATGTCTTTCGCATTTCCATGTCGTTTGAAGGGGGCAACTTCATGTCCGACCCCCACGGCACCTGCTACGTCACGGAGAAAATCTACAAGCAGAACGGCGGATACCCGCAGGAGCAGATAGACAAGTGGATGGAGGAGTATCTGGGCTGCACCCGGATGGTGATCGCCAAGCTGCCCCAGGGACTGGGGACCGGGCACATCGACATGTTCGCCAAGCTGATGACCGACGACTCCATGATCCTGGGCTACTACGACCCGGCAGTGCGTCCGGAAAACGCGGCCATTCTCGATGAAAATGCGGCTATCTTCGACGCGGTGGTCACCGAATCGGGCGGTTCCGTCACCACCCACCGTCTGCCGCTGCCGTGGGACGAAAGCGGAGTCTGGTTCACCTATACCAACGCGCTGATCGTCAACAACACCGTGCTGGTGCCCGTGTACGGTTCTTTCAAAGATATGGAGGCAGAGGCTCTCGACGCGTATGAGGCTGCGGCGCCGGGGCTGGAGATACAAACGGTGAACTCAGACCAGATCATCCCTTCCGGGGGTGCGATCCACTGTGTCACCATGACGGTCCCTGAAGGTAAGCTCGAAAAACACCAGGCAGACCCGGTAGAGTTGTGCCCGCTCAACGACTTGAACAAGTGCGACGAGTTGCTCCCTTGCGGAGGCCTTCCTTCCGAGGGCGAATGCCGTGACGGCGCGCTGCTCTATTGCGGGGTGGACGGTTATCCCCACGCCAGAACGTGCGACGGGTGCTGCGGCTGGGCGCCCGGGGGGCTGGGCGGCAGCGGCTGGTACGATTGCCTGCAGGGCGACAGTTGCACCGCGTGCGCCGACGAGTGTGCGGAGGGTGAAGACGGTTGCAGTGCGCAGGGGAACCACGTCTGGGCGTGCGGCCAGTTCGACGATGACGAGTGCTCTGAACGACAGTATGCCGCGTGTGGGCCAGAGTTGGTGTGCGACCCGGAAGGCCCCGACTGTGCAGCCCCTTCCCAGGCCAATTCATGCGGTCTTCTGGCATACGAAGGCCGGTGCGCGGCCCCGGACGTCGTGGAATGGTGCGGCGACGGCGAGGTCAAGACGCTGGAGTGTGCGGGATCGGAATGCTGCGGCTGGAATGCGGGCAAAGGGTACTACGGCTGCATCAGCCAGTGCGACGAATGTGTCGACCAGTGCGAGCTGGGAGAGTCGGGGTGCAGTTCCAAGGACTCCCACCAATGGACCTGTGTGCAGGAGGAGGGCGGCTGCCTGGTGAGAGATTTTTACCCGTGCGCCCCCTTTGCCTGTGCCGACGGCCACTGTCCGGAGGGATGCGGGAACATCACGGAAGCGGGCCTGTGCGAAGGGACTCTGCTGGTTTGGTGCGATGACGGGGAGAGGCAGTTGGAGGATTGCTCGGCCGGGGGCAATGAGTGCGGCCCGGTGCCGTCTCTGGAAGGGGAGCTGGCCTGCTGGGGCGGCTGTGAGGACACCTGCCCGGTTGACGGGGCCCGCCAGTGCGGTGACGATGGTGCATCGGTGGTAGTGTGCAGCCGGGATGAGTGGGGCTGCATGGCCCTTTCAACCCCCGCACCGTGCGCACCCGGTGAAGAGTGCTCTTACGGAGTCTGCGCCGTGCCTCCCCCGGCCCCGGAACCGGGCGCGGACGCGGGCGCCTACGCGGACGCGGACGTAGCCACAGCAGGAGGCGACTGCGGCTGCGGCTCCGACGCCCGCCCTACCCCGATGGGGTCGTGGGTGCTGCTGGTTTTGTTGTGCACCTCGTACGCATATTTGCGTCGTCGTTGTCGTTGATCTCCAGAATCCGAATCAGGCCCCCGTGGGGCACGCAAGCCAATAGCCCCGGCCGTCAGCCCGGGGAGAAAAGGATCGGCCGATGTGGACATGTTTCCCACAGCTCACGATGTGGGCTATTGTCTCTTGCTCCTGGGGAGCTGCTCATTGGATTTGGGTA
>CAZVFX010000034.1:57227-57658 GCA_964626565.1 uncultured Myxococcales bacterium | reverse complement strand
CGCACCCTCCGCCTTGACCAGCACCTGCTCAACCTTCTTTCCTTCCAACTCCTTTTCACCCACGTACTTGAGAATAACCCCCGGGTCTTTCAGGACGTACAGACCCATGACGTAGAAAGACCAGAGCGCCTGCGGCGCCGACCTCTTTTCCTCGGCCATGCAGTCGACGACCACATCGTTGATCCGGTTCCAGCACTGGTCTCCGATGTACCCCATGACCATGCCGCCCGCACCTAGATCCATGACCATCTTGTCGGGCGCCTGCCAGTGGGTGGTCATTTCGTAGTCGTAGCCGAAGAACTTCCCCTTTGTCTTCATAATCGCGGCTGCGCACTTTGCCTTGAGCACTTCCAATCCGCCGGAAGCTGCGATGGCTCGGTCCACGATGGCGACAGCTTTTTCGTCCGAGGTATCTGCTGCCGGCTCTACCG
>CAZVFX010000034.1:0-57127 GCA_964626565.1 uncultured Myxococcales bacterium | reverse complement strand
GCTTCTCCGGCTCTGCCGGCTTCTCCGGCTCTGCCGGCTTCTCCGGCTCTGCCGGCTTCTCCGGCTCTGCCGGTTTCTCCGGCTCTGCCGGCTTCTCCGGCTCTGCCGGCTTCTCCGGCTCTGACGGCTTCTCCGGTTGCTTGGTCGTACCTTTCTTCGGCTCGTCTTTCTTCTCGCCAGTCTTGCCTGCTTCCTGCTTACACGCGTTGAGTGCGACCGAGAAAATGGCCGCGACCAGAATCGCCAGGATCTTTACCTTCATGTGCTCCTCCCCGGGGTAGAGTCAGTTGCCTGCGGGAAGAATCGCGTGTGGGCAAAGCAAAATCAAGAGCATTCCCTATCGGGGGCCGTTGTGGGCGGGAGAACCGCCCCACATGGGCCAGCCGTCGGCGGATGAATCGTCGAGGTCCAGGGCGAACAGGTTGCCGGCCGCGGTGCCAACGTAGAGCCAGCCGTCCGTAACCGAAGGCTGAAAACGAATCTTCTCGCCAATGTTCACCCGCCAGAGTTGGTCTCCGGTCTGCTGGTCGTATGCCATCACATAGCCGGTGGCTGTACCGATGTATAGCTTTCCCCCGGCCGCGGCGGGAGGCGAGGCGCCATGCCCTCCCAATCTGTCGAGGTCTCCTTCGATTTTCTGCTCCCAAAGCACCTTTTCGGAGGCGGGATCGATGCAGGCGATGGCGTCCCCGAACGTGGTGAACAAGAGGCCGTCAACATAGGTCGGGCGGCTGCCCTGGAATTCCCACAGCCCTCGCACAGTGCCTTGCCCGACGTTGGACGAAGCGTCCCCGGTCTTGGCGGTGGCAGGGGCTACTGCGAATCCCACCGAAGAATCGTCCGCCGAGTTCTCCAGATGATACACGCTTTTGGACTGCACGTGCCGATCCAGATAGCGCGCTTTCCGGAATCCCCACAGGTCTTCGTTCTTCTGCTTGCCCTTGACTCCCTCAAGGTTGGCGATCCCCTCGCTGGGTGAGGTGTCGCCGTCTTTCCCCGCCTCTCGTTTGCTAACGTAGACGTCGTCACCAACGATCCACGGTGCGCTGGTCGCATTCATCTCCTTCTTCCATAATTCCCTGCCGTCGTCGAGGCCGTACTTGTAGACGGTGCCGTTGAAGGTAGAGAGATACACCGAGTCGCCCTCAATGACCGGCGCGGTGATGATGTCGCCGGCGATGGCGGTCTCCCAAGCCTCCTTTCCGCTGGCAAGCTCAATGGCCGTGAGGATGTGCCCTCGTCCGCCGGGATAGGCCATCAACACGGTTCCATGCGCGATTCCGGGCTGGCTCATCAACGGGTCTCCCAGCCACCTGCTCCACACCATCTTGCCCGTGTCTGCCTCAACCACGAACAAGGTGCAACTCTCGGTGTTGAAAGCAACGTATCCGTCCTCCACCACCGCGGCAGTGGGGCCGTCGTCGGACACCTTGATCGCCCAATGCGCCTTTCCGGTTCTGGCGTCGAACGCGTAGAACTCATGACTGCCAAAGCCGCCGCCAATATAGGCTACCCCGTCCACCACCGCGGGCGTGGCCAACGCGCGGTTGCCGGGCACGGTCAGTTTCCATCCGGCAAATCCGCCCAACTTCACAGACTGCGGTTTGAGGTTGTCGGTTTTCAGGTGGCTCACGCTACCCGATCTGCCTTTCGCCGATGCTATGTTCCCTTGAATCTGCGGAGCGATTTGCTGCATCCCTCCACCCATGATTCCGTTGGGGCCGCCCATCGACGAAAAGAACCCCGGCGATTCATCCGCGGCCGCCACGGCGACAACCAGAGTCACTGCCAGCGCCAGTTTGAACAAGAATCTCATGTAATCCCTCCCTCGGTAGGCTCTGTGAAGAGCCGTGGTTGTCCGAAAACGACGCACCTGTTTTCAAGAACATGAGGGTACGAGGGAAATTCCCCGAAGTGCGGGGTTGTGACAAAGGCGTTACAAAGGTGAGTCAACGGGCCGAACGCAGCGTACTCCCTTGGCCGCGTCGGAAGACTCAGGGGTTCCAAAACTGCGTTGAGCCGAGCGCAGGAACAGTTCCGAGGTAAAGAACGAGCCACCGCGAAGTACGCGCTTGGTCCCTTCCGGCTGCAACCAGGCGCTGCCGTCCGCCGGTGCTCCCTCGTAGGAGGGTTGAAACCAGTCTTCCACCCACTCAAAAACATTTCCGCTCATGCCGAGCGCTCCGCACCGGGAAGCGCCCTCCGCCTTGGACCCGACGGGCCACGTTCCGCCCTGGTAGCAGCCGTAGTCGAGAAAGGTGGGGCCTTCACTGAACACGGCAGTGTCGTTCTCGCAGGTGGGCCAGGGCGTGTCTCCCCAGGGGAATTTCAAGTGTGTCGAGCCGGTCGCAGCGTATTCCCACTCCGCCTCGGTGGGGAGACGTCCTCCGGGCGCCAGCCAGCCGCAGAAACTTTGCGATTGTTGCCAGTCGAGTCCATTTTGGGGATGGTCGGCGCGGTTGTTTGCGCTGCTGTTGAGACCCCATCCGAATTCTCCGATTTCGCTATCGATGAAGGGTGGTGAGCATTGGTCAGGCTCAGCAGCCAGGCAGGCCTCGTATTGTTCAACAACTGCCTCGAATTTCGAAATGAAGAATCCGTAGCTGAACGTAACCGTATGTATCGGCCGTTCATGCATCGCGCCTCCCTCGTTGGCTGGGCCGCCCATTGGGAACTCTCCGGGAGGTACGTAGATCCAAAGATCCCACTGCTTCCACCCCTCGGCTTCGCTGTTGGTGTACTCGCAGTGGTCCTTTGCATTGCAGGTCAGGAGGTACCCGGGCAAATCGGGACAAATTGTGACGCCGCATACATCCGCGTCAATGCACTCCCCTTCCTGGCAGACCAGGCCCTGTTCCTCGCAGTCGGTCCCGCCGGCTGTCGGGCCAGACCCGATCTCATCGCATTTTGTGGCCACCGTCTCGTCGCACAGCGGCCCCCCCGGTTCGCAGATCCACGGCTGGCACGCGCCGTCCACGCAAGCGTGTTGTTCGGGACAGTCTTCGGTCCCGAATGTGAGTCCATCGTCAGCGCAGTGGCCGACGGTCTCGTAGTCCGGGCAGAAGTCAGCCCCGGGCTCGCAGAGTAGTTCCGTGCAGCCGCCATCTACACACACCTTCCCGGACGCGCTGCAATCCAACTCGTTTACTATTGCGCTGCCCTCAGAGTCGCAGACTTTGGCTGTGACCCCGTCGCAGAAACTGGTGGCAGGCGGACACAGCCACGGGTAGCATTCTCCTCCGTCGCAAAATTCTCCGTCCGAGCAGGGCGATTCCGAGAAACTCAGCCCTTCTCCGTCGCACAGTCTGCTAACCAGACCTTCGCACCAGGCTTCGTCGGGGATACAAACGTAGTCGTTGCAGGCGGCCTCATGGCAGTATTGGTCTGCGCCGCACGTCTCGACAGCCTGCCAACCGCTGCCGTCGTCCAGGCACTCCATAATCGCATTGTTTTCGCAGTGGGTCTCCCCGCCAACGCAGACCACCATGACATCCTCGTCCAGCTCTTCAGGTATCCCTTCCGGGAGGTCGGGTACGCTCGCCTGGTCCGGATTGTCGGTTTGGCGTAGGTCGGTGGGATCGGGCGTCGCGTCGGCTGACAGGTCAGCTTGTGGAGCGGCCTTTGAGCCCCCGCCGCAAGCTGCAAGCAGAAAGGCTGTGATTAGAATCGGCGCGGTCTTCCCGGTCATGTTACTCTCCGCTGGATTTGCCAATCTCCAGATGAAGTAAGAATAGCAAGCCGCGCTCGCCTGAGCAACCGAGGGGCGTCCCCGACGCGAATTTCAGGCCGACGGTTCACAGTTTCCCTTGACAATCCCGGCGGTCTATCGGCTATAACAAACTTAGTATTTAATAAGAGGCAGGCATGAGCAACGGAACGGACAAACGTAATCATCCCCGACGCTTGTTGAAGGAAGAGATCTACTGCTACCTCGACGGAACTCGCTTCGACGCCGGCTCTCACGACATCAGCGCAGGCGGTCTGTTTTTGAAGACCAACTCAACGGTGCCAATTGGCTCCGTCATCGCGTTGGTGTTCAAACAGGGAGACCCGGCTGTGAATCCGATATTCCTGCTGGGGATGGTGGTGCGCCACCAGACTGAGCCTGTGGCAGGCATCGGAATGCAGTGGACCCGGGCCATTACTTCCGGGCCTCCACTGGTGCTGGAGCAGTTCCTTGATGCGCGGATGGGTATTGCTGACGCCAACGTGCTTGAGGAGGCCGGGCATCCCCGCGAGCCGTCGCGCAGCGTCTTCCGTTTTCCGGTAGGCACATTCGGTGGTCCCCAGGCGGCTGCACCGCCGCCGCCCAAGCCAGCTCCCACGCCGCCCAGGCCTGCTCCCACGCAACACCCGGCGCCCTGGGAACCGGAGAGCAATCGCCCCGTTCCCCCGCCCCCTTCCCGGCCGGTTATGCGTACCCCGACGCGGCGCGGGTTTTCCGACGCGTCCAAGTTTCTCAGCCAGCACGAAGTTTCCGTGGTGCGCTCCGACGGCAAGAAAGAGAAGCGCAGAGTCAAGCCGCTGGAAGAACATGTGACGAAGTTGAGCGACACTGCACAGCCCGGACCTCTGTCCCTGATGGTGCGTCGTTCCGATACACTTCCGCCCACCAACCTTGCCGCCAAGCTGGTCTTGGGGGGGAGGGCCATGGACGCAACCATCACCGGGCTCGGCCTCAAAGGAATGTACCTGAGAGTTCCGTGCAAACCCCCGCCTCCCGGCAAGCAGGTGGGGGTGTTGTTCGAGCTTCCCAGCAAGGGTGGCTCTGTTCCCATCGACTGCACATGCAAGCTGCTGTTCGTGGACACTGACGACGAATCCCCTATGCCGGGCCTGGAATTGGAAGTTGTGCGTTACGAAGAGAAAGGCATGAAGGGGATCCTGTACACTTACTTGAAGTGGCTCACCTTCAGATCCCTGAAACAACCGCAATAGCAGGCGACAATGAGTGGAAGCATCGACCGCAGAGAACATGTCCGTTGGCTGCTCGAAGAAGAGGTGTTCTGTTACCTCGATGGGAATCGGGTACAGGCGGCTACTCAGGACATCAGCGCGGGCGGTATGTTCATTCGTACCTCCAGCGAACTGCCTCTGGGGTCGGTGGTAGCCCTCGTCTTCGAGGAGAGAAGTGACGGCGCAAATGTGCCGGTGTTCCTGCTGGGCATGACGGTGCGACATCAGGAGCAACCGGTGACGGGCGCCGGAGTTCAGTGGATGCGGGCGGTGACCACGTCTGCACCCGACGCTTTGGAGAAGTTCCTGGTGGCCAGGCTGAAACTGGTTTCGCCGTCCATTGTCAGAGAGGAATTCGGGCCGCGGAAGGACCTTCGAAGCATCTACCGGTTTCCCATCGTTCCGGTGAAGCCAAAAACCGGCGGTTGGTCGCGGCCTGCGCCGGTGAAGCGGGCGCCGGTGGTCGTCAAGGCCGACCAGCCGAAGCCGTCGATTGCTCCTGTGAAAATGGGGTTTGCGGATACCTCCAAGTTCTTGAGCGGTCGGAAGGTGGACGTGGTTCAGGACGACGGCGAAGTGGGAGAGCGCAGAGCGCAATCGGAGTTGCCTATCCACGTGCGCAAGCAGTCCGACAAGAAAGAGGAGGGTCCGCTCTCAATCGTAGTCCGCCAGGGTGACACTCTGCCGCCAACCGATATTCCTGCTATCATTCGATACGACGGGGACAACAGGGAGGCGACGGTTACCGGCCTGGGGCTCAAGTGCATGCGCCTGGAGTTGTCCAACTTCCCCTCGGCCGGGAGTCGGAAGGCGAGGGTCTTCTTCAACCTCCCCAGCAAAGGAGAAGAGGAGCCGTTGGAATGCCAGTGCCGAATCCTCTTCATCGAGCGGGACAAAGATACCGGCCTGTTCGGCCTGGAGTTGGAAATCGAGCGGTATCACGAGAAGAGAACCAAGGGAATCCTGTGGACGTACTTGAAGTGGCTGCATTTCAAGACGCTGGGTTCCCACCGTAACGAGTAGGTAATCAGAACGACATTTTCATCACGGCATAGCCCAACACAGGCATGCTGCCGAATTCAGACTTGAAACTCAGTCCGTCGGGTTTTTCGCCCACGGGGAGCATCGCCCCCGCGGTGAAGCGACCGTTTTCGACCACGGACCAGCGGAATCCTGCGATAACCAGCGCTGACGGGTCGGTGAGGTTGCCCATCCCCGCCAGGGTGAGTTGCATCAGTGGAGTGAGTTCGTACGCAGCCGACATGCCGGCGTAGTAACGCCCCATGTTGAAAGTCTCTCCGCGACTGAGTCTCTCGCCTCGTACCGGGTCGGCGAAGTACTTCACGTACTCGTCGGGGTCGTCAGTGCCGTAGCCGTTGTAGAACAGCTCGCCGGCCAGAGACAGGCCCTGAGGGAAGCGGTAGTCCAATCCCATAACCCCTTCGACGTACCAGTCTTCGCCCTCTTCGAGGTAGTTGAAGGCGGCTTCCCCCCGGAATCCGACTTTGCCCAGTTCCCCGGTGAATTCGGCGCCGGCCATCCAGAGCGTTTCTTCGGATAGCTGGAAACGAGCACCGGACAAGGCCAGATCGTATCGGCCCACCGAGGTTCGAACGCGCCCGCCCCCGTGGACCCAAAGCTCCCGGTCGGTGTCCGGATGCCGTTCGAATGTGGCAATGAGGTCGAGGCTGGACTTCTCTCCTAGAAAGGTCTCCGCCCGCACGGCGTCGACGCCGGTCTTGACGTCCGGGTCCACGTCCATGGGCGAGAAAGGGCTGAACCGGTCAGTGGGTTTCCAGAACCAGGCGCTGCCCCAGGATATCGCTTGCCTTCCTACCTTGAAGTCGGTTGGACCGACGGGATACGACAGGTATGCCCGGTCAATGTCATGCTCGATCACTGTGCCGCCACTGCTGTCCGGGTCCGGGTCCCAGAGTCGCGGCCTTCCCGCGCTTGAGGAGCCCATACTGAGCAGGTCCTGGCTTCCCTCCAGACCGCTGGTCAGCGACGTGAAACGAAATTCGTACTCGGCGGAAGCCCTGGCTTCTCCCCAGTACAGATCGGAGGCGAAGCGAGCGCGGGCAGTGTGCTGGGCTCCCCGGTCCGTGGGATAGAGCTTGATGTCGCGGAAATCGAAGCCCAGAGTCTGGGTCTTCAGGTATCCCCACCCCTCCCAGGCAATCTCCTCGTCTTCGCTGACCCACAGCTCCGCCGCGGCCAATTGAGCGTTTCCCAGCATCAGGATGCACGCCGCCACGATGACCGTCCACCATCGAGTATCGACCATCCTATTGCTCCACATCGCTATCGATCATTCCGTCCTTCAAGCGGACGAGACGTCGAGCGGCTTCCATGACCATGGGGTCGTGTGTGGAAAATAGAAAGGTAAGGTTCTTTTCACGGTTGAGATTCGTCATCAATTCGAGTAGTGCGGCGCCGGTTTCGGAGTCCACATTAGCAGTGGGCTCGTCGGCCAGCACCACCACAGGGTCGCACACCAGCGACCTGGCGATGGCTACCCGCTGCTGTTGTCCGCCACTCATCTGCATGGGGCGTCGGTGCATCATGTCGCCAAGGCCCACCGCCGACAGCAGGGCCTCCACCCGTTGGTGCCGTTCCTTTGACGGCGTGCCTTTCAATACCAGCGGGTATTCCACGTTCTCAAATGCAGTGAGCACCGGAATGAGGTTGTAGGCCTGAAACACGAAGCCGATCTTGTCGAGCCTCAAGCGTGAGAGCTGCTTGCGGTTCATTCCTGACAGACCCTGTCCGTCAACCAGAACTTCACCTTCGGTGGGGTCGTCCAGCCCGCCGATGAGGTTGAACAGAGTCGTCTTGCCCGAGCCGGAAGGCCCGGCCACCGCGATGAACTCCCCGGCAGTGACCTTCAGGTCGACCCCTCGCAGCGCCCTTACCTTGACGTCCCCTACTTCAAATGTCCTTACCACCTTCTTAGTTTCAACTATGACGTTGTTCATGACAATTCCCTCGCCTTCACTGGGTTGTTCCGCCCTGGCGGATTGCGTCGAGTGCCTTCATGCGAGCCACCTTCAACGCGGGCCAGAGAGCAAACAGTACCGTCCCCACAAACACCACGACGGTCGGCTCGATGAACACCTTTGGTTTCGCCGACCCGTAGTAAATGTTCTCAATAAAAAGCCCGGCGAAATCGAATCCGCCCATTATGAAGCTCAAATCCAGGCCGTAGAAGACCAACCAGGCCACCGCCACGGCACCGGTGATCAGCCCCACGACCCCGGCCAATGAGGCGATGAGAAGCGCCTCCAACATGACGCCCCCGAATAGAGTGGCGGGTCTCGTACCCAGCGCCAGTCGCACGCCGAATTCCCTCTTGCGCTCGAATACGACCATAAACATGGTAGTGAGAATCCCGGCGCTCAGAATCACCAACATCAGCAGGTAGAGTACGCCGTTCCAGGCGTCGAACATATCCAGCATCTGCTTGATGTCGGGCATCACCTTGTACCAGGGGAGCACCTGGGTGGGTCCCATGGCCCCGTCTTCGTTCTGCTCCGCAATTGCGGCTTCCATGCGGGAGGCAAGATCGTCCAGGTCGTATCCCGGTTCAGTCATGATGGAGATCTCGTGAACCGCGTCGCCGGCGCCGGTGGTCTTCTGCATGTCTTTCAACGAAACCATCACCAGGTGCTTGTCGAAAGCGTCGGTGCCGGTCTCCAGAATGCCGGTTACAAAGAACCCCGCGGCGGCCGGGGCGCCGTCGAATCCGGCGGTGGAGACACTTACTTTGGACCCCAACTGCACCTTGAGTTGGTCAGCTAACTTCCTGCCGACGAGAATGCCCTTTCGCAGTTGATCTCGAAGCGGTGCGTTGGGCTTCAACGCTTCGGGCGGCCGCGTCACAAAGCCGCCTTCCGCTACCTTGGCAGGCAGGGCCGAGAAATTGCGCTCGAGTTCGGGGTCGACCGCAGAAACTTTCACCACGCGTACGGTGCTTGCGGTGTTGGAGCGGATACTGCCGGAAAACAGCAGCCGAGAGCTTACCGCCTTGACCCCCTCGACTTCGGAGACCACTTTCGTCAGGCGGGAGGCATCCCTCATCACCAACGTGGTGGTCCTCTTCTCCAGGTAGTCGGGATGATGGATTTGCACGTGTCCCATGCTGGACTTGGCGATCTGCTCCACCATGATTTCTTTCATCCCTTCCGTAAACGAAACCATGACGATGAGCACCATGAGTCCGAGGCCAATGGCGGCTACGGTGAGGCCTGTTCGTCTTTGATTTCGCCACAAGTTTCTCCAGGCCATCTTTAATTGCATTTCGTCCTCCTCACACGAATCTCAACGCTTCGACGGGTTTCAGTCGCCGAATCCGCCAGGCCGGATAGACCGCACCGGCCAGGGCCAGAACCAGAACGGTGCACACCGAAAAGACCAGGCCGTAGAGCGTCACTTCAGTGTAGTAGTAGGTCGAGATCAGCACTCCCGTCGACTCGATTTCCCCCATGCCGAGGTCGAAGCCGTTGAGTTGGAAGTAGTAGTTGGCCGCTTCGCCGATGAGGCATCCCAGTGCGCTGGCAAGCAGAGCCAGCAACATGGTCTCAGTGATGAGGCCCAGGGTGATGCGGTTGGGCGGCTCGCCCAGGGCCAGCCGAACTCCGTATTCGCGGGTCCTTTCCATAACCGACATGGTCACTACATTTGCCAGGATGACGCCTACGATCATCACTAGGAAGACCAAGGTCACAAGAAGGCTCCCCTGATCGATCTTGATGAAGACCTCCAACTCCGGTGACAACTCCATCCAGCCCAGCGCCACCAGGTTCGGGTCCGCTTCGGCGACCAGCTCTTTGACCCCCGCAGCGATCCCTTCGGTGCCGTCAAGATCGTCTACCGATACAACGACGAAGGATGCGGCTCCCGGCATCTCAAGGCCCTTGGCTAGTTTCGTGTGATGGGTCAGTGCGAAAGTGCGGTTGATGTCCAGGCTTCCAGTCTTCACCAATCCAGCGACCCGATACAGCGATGCGAAAGGTCGTCCCTGAGAGGTCCCGCTCGTAAGCGCAACACGGTCTCCTACGCCAACATCAAGCACCCGGGCAAGGCCCGAGCCGAGCACCATCTGGCCCAGATACGGCTGATCTGAAAACGGGTCGCTGTCGCCCAGAAATGTGGCAGGGTCACAGTAGTCCCCGAAGCGCTCCTCGCAGTCCTCCTCATAACACAGGTCATCCTCGGGATCGCAGCGCCCTTTGCAAGTGTGCTTCGCCAAGGCCAGACAAGTTTCTCCCGCGAATCCGGACTTCGAATCGGAACAGATTTCCGCGCAATCATCCGCGGCCGCGTAAATCTCTCCCAACGCCATGCGGCAGCCTCTAAGGCAACGATCCTGGGGTGCGTCTGCGACTAGAGATTCCTGAAGCACGCTTACTGTGCGCTCCATCGCAGGGTCGACCCCGACTACGAATGCACCTTCCGACGTCATGTCCCGATATGCGTCCAGGTCATCTTCATCCAGCGGGTCGGGCACCTTCTTGCTTAACAGCCCGCCCGTCGCGACGCGAGGCGCCCAACCGGTCACACCCTCCGCTCGACCGAGGAGTTCGTACACCTTGACCAGTTGGTCAATTTCGAGCCGGTGGAGGAGATCAGGCTCGTCCATGTAGCCCTTCTCCTGGATCTGGATCTGCCCGAGGAACGAGTCGGTTGCGCTGCGGATCATCTGGGTGTGCGCACCGTCTCCCATGCCGATGAACAGGATCATTATGGTAACTGCAAAAGTCATGACCAGGCCGGTAAGGATCGTGCGGCGACGATTGCGCCACAGGTCCCTCCAGCACAATGAGATGAAGTGCAGAGTGCTCATGGCTCTACCGCCCCCTCTTCAGGCCGCGAATGCTGAACTTGCGCTTGGGCAAGGAATCCTTGAATTTCATGGACTTGACCCGGATCTCCGTGTACCTGCCCTTCTCCTGCAGATTGTCCATGCGCCACAGGAACGGGTACAGGCGGCCGTCATCCATCTTCTTGTATTCGGAGAACAGCATCAGGCGGGCCAGTTTCCCTTTTTCATCGTAGTACTCCTGCCGAATTGGCCGATAGTCATCCTGGGCAACCTCAATTACCTGCTTCTCCCAAACCACCGGACTCTCAGGCTTTGGAAACAGCGGGACCCGCCAGGTCTTTACCCCTTCCAACTCCCCGGCCGTGGGCTTCCCGACATCATAGTCAAGCTTCACGCTGGAGCTGCGAGACACGTCATCGTTGGTGAAGTCGCTGCCCATCCATGAATCGAGCATCAGCGAAGGCGGGATCTTCTGGACCTGATCGATCTTGGGATTGTAGCTCCACAGATCCGGCCCCAGCTTCAACGACCCCATCCCCGCGTCCTCCGCCGGCGCCGTGATTTTCACCAGGCTCTTGTCGGGATAGACCTCCCAGAACTTCATGGTCATGCTGCGGTCCCAGCGCTTGATGAACATCTCCATCTCGCCCACGGAAGCCTTGCCGCGCATGCGGTTCTCCATGTCGTCGATGATCTTTATGGCCATTTCCTTGGTCGGAGCCTCGCCCCCTTCAGCTCCAGCCGGAGAGCTGAAGGACACGAGCACCAGCGCAAACAAGACGCCAACCAACATTTGCCTGTTCCAAAGCATTTTGCACCTCCCGTTCATTTCCTAAGTACCCTCGTCATCGTCAACAGTCCTCTCCGGCACTTTCCAGAAAAACCCTTCATCATCTCCCGGCTGCATCAGACGCCGGAACATTCCGATGTAGAAATCTATGGCCTTCTTCCAATCGATGTCTGTCATGTCCTGGATATTGCGCGCCGCCCACAGGTCGATGGTTTCGCCCACCCCGTACACCATGGCAACGAGCAGGTCGGAAGGGATGTCGGTGCGCACCGCGCTCACCTGCTGCCCCTTCTTGACCAACTCCTCCATCCACTCCAACATGCCGTGAAACAGAGTAGCCGGCGGCACGCTCAACTCGCCCGCGGCTGCAGCCTTGAGGAACGAAATCCCGATGGCGATCATCTCGGGGCGCTCCATCTTCATGCGGCCGCCTCGGATGAACAGCACCTCGACTTCCTGCCAGTATTCATCCGCGGTATGGCACTCGCCCAAGGTGCCCAGGGCCTCCATGAAGCTCTCCTGCACCCGTTGAAGGACGGTCAGATAAAGGTCCTCCTTGTCATCGAAGTAGTAGTACATGGCACCTTTACTGAGTCCCGCGGCCTCGATAATCCTATTGAGCGACGCATCCTTGTATGGGTTGGTGGAAAATTCCGCAGCCGCTGCATCCAGGATCTCTTCCTGTTTTTCCGGCGGCAAATTGAAGAACCTGGGCCTCACCATTTTTACCCCTCCTAAACAAAACAGACTATGTGGTTCAACCATCCGGTACGACCAGCAGGTTCGACCGGCCAGTTAGACCACCCGGTCTAAAGCATACTCCGCCTCGGTGGTTTGTCAATCCCCTTTTTTAGTTTTTTTTCCGCATGGGCTGACTTGCCGTCTGCATCTGCATCGTTCATAATGACGGGGGAACAGTTGGGAGGACGCACGAAATGGTGCGATCATTTCTTGCTCTGACGGCAATCATTGTGATGGCAGCCGCTTCCTGCAGCAGCGTAGACGATGGAATATGCGAACTGGAGGAAGCGGACGTCGTGGTCGAGGTTCCGGTCGAGGTGGTGAGTCCGGAGGTAACCACCGAAATATCGACGGAGGTGGCAGCCGAGCCGTTGAAGTTCACCGTAATGACTTTTAACGCGGGCACTTCCAGCGGACAGTTGCACAGCAAGGACGAGGAAGAGGGCAACGGTGATGGGTACACGGACGAGCACGCTGAGGAAGTCGATGCCCATTATGGCAACAGCCTTTCGTGGAATCCCGCCGAAGAAGAGGCCACCGAGTTTCTGGCTGAATTGAAGCCGGAGATCGTCGCGTTTCAGGAGGTTTTTCACGATCCATGGTGTGAGGATATCGAGGACAAGCCGGAACTGGACCTCGTGTGCAACGGATATACCCCTGACCGCCCCTACCAGATGGAACGCCTGCTGGGCGCCGACTACCAGATCGCCTGCAACCTGAACGCGGAGGACAGGTGCGCGGGAGTGCGACGAGACTTCGGACGTTTCGTGGGGTGCCCCGAGGATGAGGTGTGTTTTGGCGGAATCTGGGGCCTGGGCCTGGGGGACAAGAACTGCTCTGATTCCGCCCGCATCGGCTCCATCGAAATCGAGTTGACCGACGGACGCTACATGGTGCTGGTGAACGCGCATGCCAACGCGGGCATGAAGGACTCGGACATGGAGTGCAGAACGTACCAGTTTCAGCAGATCTTTGTGGATCGGGGGGACGGAGTACCTGCCGCGTTTGGTGAAGTGAACCTGATCATGGGCGACTTGAATACCGATCCGTTCTTGCTTGCGGGCGCGGACCCGAGTGCGAAAGAGTTGAACAAGTACGTTGGAGCAGGAAAGCCGTTTCACTTCATTTCGGCCGACTCGGCGGAAGGGCCGGCCACCCACGTCACCACCATGCATATCGATCATGTGATCAGCGATTTCATTGAGGGGGATTGCGTGGTTGCCGGCGTATCGCCCGGAGTGGAGCCCGTGATGGATTCCACCGTCTTTGATCACCGTCCCGTGATTTGCGAAGTGGAGTTCTAGCGTGGCGCGAATTCCCAACGTCTTCGTAATTGTCTTCGCACTTATTCTGCTGGCCGCGGCCGCCACATGGGTCGTTCCCGGTGGGCAATACGAGCGGAGGGAGCAGAAAGTAGGTGATTCAACCCGCCTCGTCCTGGTGGACGGGTCGTTCATCGAGACCGAGTCCCACCCACAACTGCTGGAAGTGTTTGTCGCACCGGTGAAGGGGTTCCTGAAACTGGCGGACATCATCGCGTTCATCTTCATTGTGGGCGGCGCGTTTTACATGATCAACGATTCGGGGGCCATCTCCGCGGGCATCCACCGGTTGGTGCGGTTGCTCAAGGGCCGGGAATTCCTGGTGATCCCCATCGTCATGACTCTGTTCTCATTCTTTGGGGCGGCCTTCGGCATGTGCGAGGAGGCCATGCCCTTTGCACTGATATTCGTACCGTTGGCGCTGGCGTTAGGCTACGACTCCATCGTTGGAGTCTGCCTGACTTTTCTGGCTGCAGGAGTCGGCTTCGCCGGTGCATTTATCAATCCATTTACTTTGCAGATTGCCCAGGGGATAGCGGGCGTCGAGCTGCTCTCCGGTATGGGCTATCGGATATTTGTCTGGTGTGTCGCTACGACCCTGTCCATCGTCTGGGTGATGGTGTATGCGGCCCGGGTCAAAAAGAACCCCGAGATCAGCCCCATGTACGAGCTCGATTGCAAGCGCCGACAAGAGTTGAAAGAGAAAGGAGAGGAGGCTCCCGACTTCACAGCCCGTCATGCGCTGTGCGTCGGTATCCTCGCCGGCGGTGTTGCCCTGATGATCGTGGGGGTTATTGTCTGGGGCTGGTACATCAACGAGATCGCCGGCTTGTTCCTGGCCATGGGGCTTGCCGCGGGCATCGCGGCCGGACAGAGCCCCAACCGTCTGGCCGCGTCGTTTACGACCGGCTGCAAGGACATGGTTTCGGCCGCGCTGATAGTCGGCTTCGCCGGCGGCATCCTCGCAGTCCTGGAGGACGCAGCCATTCTTGATACCATTCTATATTCCATGGCCCAGGCAACTTCCGGCTTTCACGCCCTGGCCTCCGCATACCTCCAATACGCCCTGCAGGTGGGGCTGAACTTCTTCATCCCGTCGGGGAGTACAAAAGCCGCACTCACCATGCCCATCATGGCTCCGCTGTCGGACTTGTCCGGCATCAGCCGCCAGACCGCGGTCCTCATCTATCAGTTTGGTGACGGCTTCACCAACATGATCATTCCTACCTCCGGAGTGACCGTCGGCACCCTGGCCATGGCTGGAATTCCGTTCGAAAAGTGGTTCCGCTGGCATCTTCCGCTTCAGATCGTATTCATCCTGCTGGCCATGGCCCTGATTGTCTGGCCCGTCCTCACCGGCTGGCAATAGCCGTGAAAAACTTGATAATCCCGGTTGGTTGAGGCACGATCATGCCGACAATTGGAGATAGTGCCATGTTAGTCAAAGACAACCCGTGCCGATGCAGAACCCGTCTGTCGGCGATCGTAATTGTCGTCCTGCTGGCGATTGGCGGTGCCTCCTGTAAGGATAAGGCCGGGGAGCCGGAGGCCGAAGTCGACACCCGGGAGAAGCAAATCGAGACCACGCTGCAGCACTTCGCCGCGTTCGAGAAGCGTGTCTGGGGTGAGCTTCTCGCCAAGCTCGAGAAAGAGGGAACGCCCGCCGCCATCGAGGTGTGCCGCGGGGTAGCCGTAGGCTTGGACAAGGAGTTCGCCTCTCTGCCCGGTGTTCGGGTGAGGAGGGTCGGCACGCGGCTTCGCAATCCGGCGCACAGGCCTGATGAATGGGAGCAGAAAGTACTCGACGATTGGCACAGGCTCATGGGCCAGAGACTGCCCCTTGATACGGTCGCTGAAGATACCCCCGGGGGATTGCGTATTATGAAACCCATCGTAATCCACAAACGGGTCTGCCTGCGCTGCCACGGAGCCATAAACGAGATTCTCCCCGCGACCCGGGCTCGCATCAAAGAAGCCTACCCCAACGATAAAGCAGTGGACTACGAGTTCGGTGACTTGCGCGGTGCGTTCTCTGCCATCTGGCCCAAGCAGTAGCGGGGCCCTACTTCACGTATACCGTCTTGATGTTCACGAATTCTCGGATCCCGAATTCGGCCAGCTCACGGCCATAACCGCTCTCCTTGATACCGCCGAATGGAAGCCGCGGGTCTGAGCGGACGAAATCGTTGACGAAGCAGCAGCCGGCCTCCAACTCCTCACTGGCGATGCGCTCGCCGCGCACGGCGTCGCCGGTAAACACCGCAGCACCGAGGCCGAACACCGAGTCGTTGGCTATACGCACCGCATCTTCCTCGTCCTTCGCGCTGATAATCGCAGCCACTGGCCCGAACAACTCATCGTCATAGGCCGGCATGCCGGGCTTGACGTCGGACAAGACCGAGGGAGGGTAGAACGCTCCGACTCCCTCGGGGACTTCGCAACCGATTAGGGGGGTCGCCCCCCTGGCGATGCTGTCCAGCACCTGCTGGTGCAACTCATCCCTGAGATCGTGCCGCGCCTGGGGGCCGATCTGCGTGGATTCTTCCAAAGGGTCTCCCATTCGATAGGAGGCCATCTCCTTGACCACCAACTCGGTGAACCGGTCCGCCACCTCCTCGACCACGATGAAACGCTTCGCAGAGATGCAGGTCTGCCCCGCGTTTATGAGGCGGCTTAGCACGCACGCTCTGGCCGCGTGTTCGAGGTCGGCGTCTTCCAGCACGACGTACGGGTCGCTGCCGCCCAACTCCAGAACGGTCTTCTTCAGCGCTCTTCCGGCTGCCCCTGCCACCGCCTGACCGGCCCTGGTGGAGCCGGTGAGTGTAGCAGCGCGAACGTGGGGGTGATCGATTATGGCCTGCACCTGGCTGGTGGACACCAACAACGACTTGAACAAACCTTCCGGGAACCCTGCATCCTTGAAGACGTCTTCGATGGCCAGAGCACAGCCCGGAACGTTGGAAGCATGTTTCAGAAGGCCTCCGTTGCCCGCCATCAAAGCGGGAGCGGCAAATCGGAATACCTGCCACAGCGGGTAGTTCCACGGCATCACGGCCAGAACAAGACCGAGGGGGCGATAGGCGATGTAACTGGACGAGGCCTCGGTGGACACAGGCTCCGAGGCCAGGAATTCGACCGCGTTGTCGGCATAATAATCGCACACCCAGGCACACTTCTCGACTTCGCCACGGCCTTCTGAAATCGGCTTGCCCATTTCTACGGCCATGAGGCGGGCGTACTGGTCTTTTCTTTCCCGGAGCACAGCCGCAGCCTTCTTCATCAGCGTGCTGCGTAACGTGAAGTCGGTGCTTCGCCATTCCGATTGCGCACGGTGCGCTCGCTGAATCGCTGCTTCCACCCCTTCCTGGCTCAACTCGGGGTATTCCTTCACCAACTGACCGGTGACCGGATTGGAACTTTGGATGCTCATTATTTCCTCCAGTATTCTTCGAGTTTCTCTGCCAAACCTGTGTTGACCGATGGGTCAATAGGGATCTCCACCACTTTGACTCCGGGGCTTGGTATCGCCTCTCGGAGCACTGCGTCCACTTCCGCAGCCGTTTCCGGCCGATACGCTGCAATGCCGAAGCTCTCGACGTACGCCTTGAAATCAGGGTTGGTGAGTTTCGTTGAGGTGGAAGCGCCGCGGGACAGTTTCTGTTTCCACGAGATGAGGCCGTAGTCGTTGTCGTTGAACACGACTGCCGTGAATGACACTCCGAGGCGCTGGGCAGTTTCCAGTTCCTGGGAGTTCATCATGAAACCGCCATCTCCCATGACTGCCACCACCTGCCGCTTGCGAGCCGTCAACGACGCGGCGACCGCGCCGGGGAGAGCAATGCCCATGCTCGCCAGACCGTTGGAGATGATGCAGCCGTTGGGTGTTGCCGTCATGTAGTTGCGTCCTACCCACATCTTGTGGCTGCCCACATCGCTGATGAGCAAGCCGTTGCTGGACATGGTGTCTCGAATCACGTTGAGAGTGCCGGGAACGGTCAAGGGCTTGCCTTCCGCAAGGTCGTAACTCGCGACATCATCGAGGATTTTCTGCCGGATCGGGCGGAACCAGTTGGTGTCGTATCTCAAGTCCTGGCCTTCCAGGCGCCGGTTGAGATCCCACAGTGCACCTGAGATATCTCCCACCACCTCTACGTCGGGTACAAAGTCGGCATACACTTCTGCCGGGACGAAATCGATGTGCACCAGCTTCTTCTTCTTCCCAAGGTTCCAGACTGCGGGTGAGCATTCGGCGATATCATAGCCCACGGTCATCACAAGATCGGCTGCTTCGAAGGCCTCCATGACGAAGTCCTTCATGAAACCGAAGCCCACGGACAGCAGGGACAGGTCGCTGAAGTCAGAGACGGCGCCTTTGCCCATGAACGTACTGACCACCGGAACCTGGTGTGCTTCTACGAACCTGCGCAGATGCTTGCTCGCCAGTTTTCTGATCGCGCCGTTTCCCGCTACGATGAGGGGGCGCTTGGCGGCTTTCAACAACTCGACGGTTTCCTCCATGGCCTTGTAGTCGGGTCCCGGGCGCCGCACCCGGCGAATGGGCAGCGGCTCGGGCGCACCGTTGACCAGCATCTTGGCGACGTCTTCGCTCAGTTCTATGTGGGTGGCCCCCGGCTTTTCGTACTCGGCCTCCTTGAAGGCTTTGCGCACCACCTCGGCAACCGTTTCGGGCGCCTTGACCGAGGTGTTCCACTTGGTGATGGGCTGAAACATACTCACCACGTCAAGGTATTGATGGCTCTCATGGTGTAGTCGATTGAGGCTGCCCTGGGCAGTGAGCGCCACCACGGGAGCCTTGTCCATGTTGGCGTCAGCTACACCGGTGACGAGGTTGGTGGCGCCCGGCCCCAGTGTTGCCAGGCACACCCCGGCCTTGCCGGTAATGCGGCCCCATACGTTGGCCATGAACGCCCCTCCCTGTTCGTGGCGCGTCGGCACGAACTTCACTGAAGAGTCCTTCAGGGAGAAGAGAAGGTCCTCGTTTTCTTCCCCGGGGACGCCGAAGACGAACTTCACGCCCTCGTTTTCGAGGCTGCGCACAAACAGGTCGGATACTTTCATGGCATTCCCTCAGTTCACTGTCACTACATATCAGTCGGCTGTGCAGCCAATTCCTTACTGTGGCTTTTGTGTCTGAGGACAAGATAGTAACAACGGAAGGGTCAGTCAATGCGGCCGAACATGAAGTTGCGACTACTGTTCGAGCCTTCGCCGCAGCGGAACGGCCAGCAGAACGAGAAGCAACACAAGCAGCGGGGTGACCGGGCTGGACGATGGGCCGGCTGAGCAACTCCCACCGCCTCCTCCTCCTCCTCCGCCGCCTTCTCCTCCGGTGCCGGGCTCCGATGTGATATCGCCTTCGCCACCACCCACGTCGGCGTCACCGACACCATCAAGCAGGCAGACGCCGGCCTGACAACTCCAACCTTCGGCACAGGGAGCGCCCGGAGTCATCACTCCGCAGCCGTCCGCACCCTGGGTGCAGGACCAGGGCAGCGCGCCGTCACAGCCCAACTCGCCGGGAGTGCAAGGCTGTGCCGCACACGGGTCGCCGCCCGCGCACTCGGCCAGGCACGCACCATCTTCGCAGCATTGCAAGCCGACATCGCATCCGCAAACCACCCCGCAGCCGTTGTCCGCGGCGCAGCTCTTACCGTTGCAATCGGGCACGCAGTCGCCGCCGCAATCAGCTTTGCAAGTGCCGTCGCCGCAGCACTGCAATTCGCCCTCACAACCGCATATGCCTCCGCATCCGTCGTCGTCCAGGCACGACTTGTCAGTGCAGTCTGCCGTGCAGCCGCCGCACTGCTCCATCTCCGGGCAGAAATTGCAGATGTCCTCGCAGCAATCCCCGAACTCCTCGCACGCACTGTCACATTGGCATTCAGCATCGCCCTCGTAGTTATCGCACCGGTTTTCACATGTGTTGAGTTGGGCGCAGGCTCCCCCCGCACAACTAAGCCCCTCGGGGCACTCTCCGCAAGACCCGCCGCAACCGTCGTCGCCACAGACCGCGTCTCCGCAGTCGGCAGCGCACTCCTCGCACTGGTTCTCCCAGTTGCACAATTGCCCTTCCGGACACACCCCGCATTCGCCGTCGCAGCCGTCCCAGCCGCACTGCATGCCCTCGCACTTGGGCTGGCACTCCTGGCACTGGCCGGCTTCATTGCATTCCAGGTTGTCCGCACAGTCCCCACAGTATCCGCCGCAGCCGTCACCGCCGCACTCTTTGCCGTTGCAGTCCCCTGCGCAACATGCGTCGTCGTAGCAGGATTGCCCGTCGGGGCACGCACAGTCGGCTTCGCAAGTTGAACACGTTTCTCCCTCGCCCGCGTCGCAAGCTCCGTTGCCGCAGTTGGGATAGCAGGTCGCCGCACCGTCGCATTCTGATATGCACGCGTCGACGCACAGACCGTCCCAAGCGGTTTCGCAGCAGAAGGGGTCGTTCTCGCAGACACATGCCTCGCACGCGCACCCACCGCATCCGGGTGAGTCGGAAGTTTCACAGCCGGGAAGAGCAGCCCGGGCGGCGGGGACACCGGACAGGAGAATGGCCACTCCGGCCAGCAGTGCAGCAAGCTTCGTCATGTCGTCACCTCGTTCTGGACATCGGATAGTACGCATCGAAACCAGTATCGCACAACTTCAGGGACAAGACACGCAGAATAGTGCCACCCGGTTGGCTTCCGCGACAGCCCGTATGGTTTGACAGTGGCGGGGCGTCCTGAGACAATAGCCGGTGCCGGGGCTGTCGTCCGGTGTTCACAGACCATGGAGTGGCTGGAGGATACGCATGCCTCGATCGCCGTGGCAGAAGACATACGCGGACAAGCTCGTCTCGGCTGGGGAAGCCGTATCCTGTATCCGTAGCGGGCAGACGGTTTATATCGGCTCAGGCGCGGCCGAACCGACGTCGTTCACCCAGACCCTGGTGGAAATGGCCCCTCGTTTTTCCGATGTGGGCATTATCCATCTGTTGTCCGCTTCCGAAGAGTCGATCCTGGCCCGACCGGAGCTGTCCAACAGTTTCAGGTACAACTCCTTCTACAGCGGTCGAGGCGTGTCGGCCATCGTCGCGCAGGGGGCGGCAGACTACACTCCCATGGCCGTGAGCGATCTGCCCAGGGCGATGGAAATAGGGGTCATCAGGATCGACGTCGCGCTGATCCAGGTGGCGCCGCCCGACGAGTTCGGTCTTTGTAGTCTCGGCGTCTCTGTGGATGCCACCAAGGCCGCGGTTGAGCACGCAAACGTGGTGCTGGCTCAGGTAAATGACAAGATGCCGGTAACTTTGGGCGATTCTCTAATCCCTGTGGATTCTCTCCACCTGCTCACGGAAGGCAGCGCCCCTTTGCCCGAAGTACCCGCGGATGAACTTGACCCGGTGGCAAGTTCTATCGGCCGGCATATCGCCGGCCTCATCGTTGACGGCGCCACCCTCCATTTCGATCGCGGGCCGATCTCGGCCGCAACCATGCGGTATCTGGACACCAAAAAGGACCTGGGCATTCACACGGACATCCTCACAGACGACATCATGCGGTTGATTCGTTCCCGGGCGGTCACCAACAGAAAGAAGAAGGTGAGCCTGGGGAAGTCGGTAGCGACTATGGTGATCGGCTCGACGGAACTGTATGAGGCGGTGAACGCCAATCCCTACATTGAGCTTCTGCCCATCGACCAGGTGAACGACCCGTTCGTCATCTCGAGCAACGACAACATGGTGTCGGTGCATGCAGTGCACGAGGTGGAACTGACGGGCCTCGCCCGAGCCGAAACAGAGGTGGTTTCCGAGATCAGGAATCTCCCTTCCAGCATGGACTTTGTTGAGGGAGCGGCCCGCTCTGACGGCGGTTTCTCAATTCTCGCCCTACCTTCCACCACTCGTGACGGCAGACAGTCCCGCATTGTGGCTCTGAGTATCAGTCGCGGCGCCGCGTTCAGCCGCCACAAGATCAACTACGTTGTCACCGAATATGGTGTGGCCAATATGACCGGCCGGTCAATTCGGGAGCGGGCCATCTCCCTGATTTCCATCGCTCATCCCAAGTTCCGGGCCGACCTTCTGGAAGAGGCCAAGCGGTTCAACTATCTGCCTGAAGGTACCGTCATCTCTCCTGAATCGGGCGGCGTCTATCCGCACCAGTATGAGTTCCAGCATACGTTCGGCGATACGGAAGTCCTCTTTCGGCCCATGCGCCCATGTGATGCACGCAGGATGCAGCGGCTTTTCTACTCGCTTTCCCCGGAGGGCGTTCGCCTGCGCTATCACGGCTCCATCAAGGCCATGACTAACGAAATGGTGCAGAAAATCTCCGCCGTCGACTACAGCCGAGACATGCCCATCGTGGGCCTGGTTGGTCCACGCCACAACCCGGAGATGATTGCCGAAGGCCGCTACATGTACAATCCGGCCAACAACATGGGCGAGTTCGACATTGTTGTCCGTGATGACTACCGGGGCAAGGGAATCGCGGTCTTTCTGGCCGACTATCTGAAGAAGATTGCGTACTCCCGCGGACTGTCCGGCGTTTACGCTGAAGTGATCCAGCAGAACCGGGCCACCATGGCCCTGCTCGACAAGGCCTGGCCCACTGCGACTAAGACCTTCGATTCGGGGTCCTGCACCTACACTGTGCGATTCCCGGAAGCAGACATCGCCCGGCCCAAGGATAGTATCTTCATCTACTCCGGGCAGTTCAGCGACTACACCTACGGCGAAGACCATCCTTTCAATCCCGGGCGCGCCAGGGATGCGTTGAGGTTGGTCAGACTGGAAGGTTTTCTCAACGAGCCGTGGATTCGAACCGAGGAGCCGCGGCCCATTGCAAGAGAGCGGCTCATCGAATCCCACAGCCCGGCCTACGTGGCAGCGCTGGAAGAGGCCAATTCGGGGGCGTGGAACGAGGAGTTTCTGCAGTTCAACCTCGGTGGCGACGATTGTCGAATCTTCCCCGGTCTCTTCGACTACATCATGCTATACACTTCCGCTACGCTGACCGGCGTTGATCTGATCATGGAGGAGAACGCCAACATCGTCTTCAACCCGCTAGGAGGCTTCCACCACTCGAGTCGTTCCCATGCCGAAGGTTTTTGTTATGTCAACGACGTGATCGTGGCCATCGACCTGCTACTGTCCAGGGGTTTCAGGGTGGCGTACGTCGACATAGACGCGCACCACGGCAACGGGGTGCAGGACGCCTACTACCGGGACGACCGCGTGCTCACCGTGTCGTTGCACCAGACCGGCAAGACGCTCTATCCGTGGGGGGGATTCGAGACGGAGATCGGGGAGGAACGCGGCAAGGGATACAACGTGAATGTCCCACTGCCGGAGGAAACAGACGATGAGGCGTACATCACGGTCTTTGACCGCGTGGTTACCCCTGCTGTCAGCGCGTTCGAACCCACCGTAGTGGTCGCTGTTATCGGCACCGATACCCACAGGTCGGACCCGCTGGCAAACCTCAGCCTCACCAACAACGGCATGGTGTCCGCCATGGAGCGCATCAGGGACTACTGCAACCACCTGTTGCTGCTTGGTGGCGGCGGATACGACCTGAAGTCGGTGACCCGGGGGTGGTGCCGAATGTGGGCCGAAGCTAATCGTATAGACGCGCTTCCCGACTACCTGCTAACTCTCGGGGGCAGTTTCGTTGGGTCAGAGGGGCTGCAGGGTGGTGAGATCGTGGATATGCGCTACCGGGTCTCCGGCAGTAAGAAAGCGGCGATAACCGCGGAACTTGACCGTATCGCCGAATTCCACGAGACCCAAACCATTCCCCGAATCGCACGTCGAACGGCCAAAGAACTGGGCGAGTTGACTCAAGAGCTGGAGACCGGCGAACATGACGACGAGTAGCGTTGGCCCCTCTCAGCTCAGGAAGTCCCTTGGGCTGTGGCTGGGGATTTTGTCCTTTGCCCTGGTCATGCTCTGGCCTGCTCCAGAAGGAATGCCGGAAGAGGCGAAACGTATGGCCGCTACAGTCCTGCTCATGGGCTGTTGGTGGATAGGTGAGTCTATTCCCCTGGGTGTTACCGCTCTGGTGCCGCTGGTGGCCTTTCCGCTGCTGGGCGTCATGCCCTCGGCAATGGTGGCGCCTAACTACGCTAACCACTATGTCTTCCTTCTCCTCGGCGGTTTCTTCATTGCCCTGGCGCTGCAGCGCTGGAACCTTCACACGCGCATGGCGTTGTGGATCATACGTGCAGTGGGCACGAGCGCGCGCCGCCTGGTCCTGGGCTTCATGCTGGCGGCAGGATTTCTGTCAATGTGGATCTCCAATAGCGCCACCGCAATGATGATGATGCCCATCGGCCTGGGCCTAATCATGAAGATCGAAGATATGCAGGGGGGGCAGAAGGACAAGACTGCTCGCAATTTTGGAGTTTGCCTGATGCTTGGCATCGCCTATGCCGCGAATATCGGGGGCGTGGCCACCCTGGTAGGGACCTTCCCCAATGTTGTTTTTGCCGGCATGTTCGGCAAGCATTTCCCCCACGGCCCGGAAATTACATTTGTCGAGTGGCTCAAAATCGGGCTGCCCTTCGCATGCCTGTTCATTCCGCTAATGTGGCTGTACATGGTACTTTTCGCAGCCCCCATCAAGGGTCAGGTGGTGAAGGACGCGGACACCCTCATCCAGCGGGAACTGGCAGCTCTGGGGAAAATGAGGCGTGGCGAAAAGATGGTGATGGCCATCTTTGTTGCCACTGCCGTGCTCTGGATTACCAGGGGAGACATTCAAGTGGGGGGCCTTGTCATCCCGGGGTGGGCTGGCCTGCTGGGGCTCAAGGCCTACGTTCACGACGCCACCGTGGCCATGGCCATGGGCATCCTCTGTTTCGTAATCCCCGTGGACAGGAAAGCAGGCGAGCCTCTGCTCGACTGGGAAAGCGGCGGCAAGCGCGCCCCATGGGGAATACTGCTGCTTTTTGGTGGCGGATTCGCCATTGCAGCCGGGTTTGAGGAATCGGGTCTCACCGCCTGGGTCGGAACCAAGCTCATCGTGCTTGAGGGGGTCCCGATTCCCATCGTTATTGCCGCAGTGGCGTTTACCATGACCTTCCTGACCGAAGTTACCTCCAACACCGCCACCACCACAATGATGCTGCCCATTTTGGCCGCGACGGCACACGTGCTGAAAATCAACCCGCTGCTCCTGATGCTCCCTGCAACAATGTCCGCTTCCTGCGCGTTCATGCTGCCCATCGGCACCCCGCCCAACGCGATTGTGTTCGCAAGCGGAAAGGTGGGGCTGATGCAAATGGGCAAAACCGGGTTCGTCCTCAACCTTATCGGGGTTGGCGTCATTACCGCGTTTGTCTATTTCTGGGTGGTCCCCGTGTTTGGAATTACCCCCGGAGAATCCCCTTCCTGGATGGGTTTCTAGCACCTCCTCTCTCCACCACAACTGCAATAAAGGACATCGGGTGTCCTTGACAGGGTCCCCCTTGCTACTAGGTTATCAGTAAGTTGAATCCCTGATTCGGAGGCTACAATGAAACACGAAGATACCAAACACCAAAACGAAGCGGATTCCCTTTGGACCATGAGAGACAGCCTGCCCCGAAAATTGCACGTCTTCCCGGTTGATCAGGCAGCATTCTATCCCGGCATGGCCGCACCTGTGCGCGCCAACGATGAGCTGAGGCAGGTCGCGCTGGAGCAGGCCTATGCGGAGAACGGGAACCATATAGCATTCCTGGCCGCAAGAGGAGAAGGCAAACCGAGCGAGGACAATCTCCACTCGGTGGGGGTGGTGGCGCGGATCGAACGTTTCGGGCGCCTCCCGGACGGTGCGGTCCAGGCCTACGTTCAAGTTCTTGGGAGAATCGAAGTTGACGAGTGGCACACAGGATATCCCGCCACCGTGAGCGTCAGCTACCCGCGGGAAACCGACTCAAATCCTTTAAAAACCCGCGCCCTGTTCGAGAAAACCAGGGAGACGTTCGAGGAGCTCATAAAACTGCTTCCGGGCGGCAATCTGCCTGAGTTCGTGAAGAAGCCGTTGAGCGGGCTGGAAGATGCTTCGAAGCTGGCGGATTTTGTGGCGGCCAGCCTCAACTTGAAGCCTGAGGAGAGGCAGGAAGTGTTGGAGGTCATGGATCTTACCGAGCGCCTCGAACTGGTCCTTCTTCACGTAGCCGGGGACTTGGAGGTGAAGAAGCTCGGGATTCGCATACAGTCCGAGATAAAGGAGAAGCAGGAGAAACGGCAGCGGGAGTACTTCCTGCGAGAGCAAATGGGCGCAATCAAGCGGGAACTCGGGGAGGAGAAGGACGAGAAATCGGTAGCGGAGGATAAGTACGAGGAGCGCATCGCCTCAGTGGGACTTTCGGAGGACGCCGAAGAGAAGGCGAGAAAGGAGTTGGAGAGACTGAAACTGCTGACCCCGGAATCGGCCGAGTACAACGTCATCCGAACCTACCTCGACGTGCTCCTGGACCTCCCCTGGTCGGATGTTACCAAGGACCAGCTCAACATGAAGCGCGCCCGCAAGATTCTGGACGATGACCACTTTGGATTGGACAAGGTGAAGGAACGAATCACCGAGTTTCTGGCGGTGCAGAAGCTTACGAGTCACCGCGAGAACCGCAAAGGTCCCATACTTTGCCTTGCCGGCCCTCCCGGGGTGGGCAAGACTTCATTGGGCAAGTCAATTGCGAGGACTTTGGGGAGAGAATTCTACCGCTTTTCACTGGGGGGAATGCGGGACGAGGCTGAGATCAAGGGCCACAGGCGAACGTATATCGGCGCGATGCCCGGCAAGATCCTCCAAGCCATGACCCGGGCCGGGACCAAGAACCCGGTCATCATGCTGGACGAGATTGACAAGCTGGGCCAGGATTGGCGGGGCGACCCGTCCAGCGCCATGCTCGAAGTGCTGGACCCGGAGCAGAACAACTCGTTCCTCGACCACTACATCGACGTGCCCTTCGACTTGAGCCAGGTGTTCTTTATTTGCACTGCCAACGTCAAAGAGCACATCCCGCGCCCGCTCCTCGACCGCATGGAGGTGGTGGACATCCCGGGCTACATCGACCACGAAAAAGTGGAGATCGCCCGGCGGCACCTGTTGGCCAAGCAGCGTCACGAAAACGGCCTGTCGTCCAAGGAGATATCGGTGAGCAAGGCCGCGTTGGGCAAGATGATCCGAGAGTACACCATGGAAGCCGGCGTGAGGAATCTGGAGCGTACAATCGCCGCGGTGTGCCGCAAGGTCGCGGCGGGTGTGGCTTCGGGTGAGAAGAGAACGGTGCGGGTTTCCGAACGGAATCTCCAGAAGTACCTGGGACCTGCTCGTTTCAAAAAGGATCGGGCTGCCCGCATCGAAAAGCCCGGCGTCGCGTTGGGACTCGCCTGGACTCCGGTTGGCGGAGACACGCTGCTCATCGAGTCAACGAGGATGGATGGAAGCGGCAAACTGAAGCTCACCGGCAAACTGGGAGAAGTGATGAGCGAGTCGGCCCACCTTGCCATGAGCTATATCAAGGCCAACGCAGACCGCTTCGAACTGGACTTGGACAAGCTGAAAGAGGAAGACATCCACATCCACTTCCCAGCCGGCGCCATCCCCAAGGACGGTCCGTCAGCAGGCATCACCATCACCACCGCGCTGGTTTCGCTTCTCTCCGGCCGTTGCGTCAATCCTACCGTAGCCATGACCGGCGAGATCACTTTGACCGGCAAGGTTCTGCCCGTCGGGGGCATCAGAGAGAAGGTGCTGTCGGCTCACCGGCACGGCTTGAAGAAAGTGATCCTGCCCGCCGATAATCTGCAAGACCTCGACGAAGTGCCTCCCGCGGTTCGCAAGGAGATGGAGTTTCATCCTGTAGAGTACTTTGAGCAGGTCGCGGACCTGGGCTTTGCGAGAGCGGAAGAAGAGGAAAGGCAGCTTTCAGCGGTCAACTAGCTGTTGTCAGCTCGAAGCGTGGAGCGGCTACGCTTCTCCGTCCCGTATGGCCTGGCGGATAAGCGCGTTGAGGGTGCCGGCTTTGGCTACATCTTCGTCGAACTTCTTGATGTCTTCCTGGTGCCGACGCTGCAGGTAGAAGTTGATCCGGTATTTCAACTCGTAGGGTAGGGGGCGGTCTTCCATGGAGCCGAAGGGGCGGTGCTCGGGGTCGCCGTAAATAGGGAACTGACGCGCTACCTGGAAGGCCGCGGCTTCGTCGTCCAGTCCGCTGGCACGCTGGAGCTGCTTGAACATGATGTTGCGACCCATTTCGTCGATCTGGACGATGATGCGCCGCTCGTACTCATGCATGTTCCACCAGATCTGGATATCTTGATCCACGACCCCTTCGCGGCGCTTGTCTGCGAAGGTATCCTTCACCATCGGGTCGTTGCGTTCCTGCTCCAGCAGAACTTCCCCAAATTTCTCCGGGAACCCCTCAGTTCCATCGGTGGCGGCCCCCTCTTTCGCTTCCTTTAGAAAGTGCTCAAAGAACTGGGTGGCGATTTCTCTGGGCATTCCCATGGATTGCTCGAGAAAAGGGACGTACTTGGCCTCCAACTCCCGGTCCACAGCAGTGGACTCGATACGAAAGGTGGGAGGAGGGACGCCGTCGGATCCGTTGTCCATCCGGTCTCCTTTGAATGGCTAGTCCTGTTTGATGACCAGGGCGTCGGCAACGCGGACTCCCTGGCCTTCCGGCAATGCCAGGAGCGGGTTGATATCGAGTTCAGCAACCCGATCCTCCAGCTCCATGGCCATGAGGCTGACCTTCACCAGAGTGTCGGCGATGGCATCGATGTCGCACTTCGTTCGCCCCCTGGCCCCGGCAAGAACCTTGTAGCCCTTGATTTCGTGAATCATGGACAGTGCATCGTCCCGCGACAAGGGCGCAACCCTCAGGGCCACGTCCTTCAGAATCTCCACGAAAATCCCGCCGAGACCGAACATCACCGTCGGTCCGAACTGCGGGTCGTTGTTGACTCCAATGATGACCTCGGTGCCTCCGACAACCATCTCCTGCACCAGTACTCCATTGAGGCGGGCGTTGGCGTCGTAGTTCTTGGCGTTGGCCATGATCTCGGTGAACGCGCTCACAACAGCCTCCCGGGTTGAGAGGTTGAGCTTGAGCCCGCCTGCCTCGGTCTTGTGCAAGATGTCAGGCGAATCGATCTTCATGGCCAACGGGTACCCGATACGGTCCGCGATTTCGGCAGCATGGTCCGCGGAGGTGGCAACCTCTTCCTGGGTCACCGGAATATCGTACAGGGCGAACAGTTCCTTGCCCTGGTGCTCGGTAAGAGTCTTGTCGGTGCCCGACAGCAACGCCAGCGCCTGGTCCTTGGCGCTGATAGTGACCGGCGAGGACATGGTTACAGTGTCCTGAGAGAACAAGGAGTTGCGGAATGCGCCGTACTTCATGAGACGGCCCATTGCCTTGACTGCCCGTACCGGAGACTTGTAGAACTGGACCTCACCTTCCTCAAGCATCTTGTAGAAGTCGCCCACAAGCACTTCGCCTGCTGTCCAGGCCAGTGCGATGGGCTTCTTCGTTTCCCTGGACATACGTATGATGTCCTCGGTCATCTGCCTGCCCGACTCGCCGGTAATCTGGGTTACCACGATCACCAGAGCGTCGAGTTTGGGGTGGTCCAGCATGATGCCCAGAACCTTGCGGAAGTCATCGGCTTCGTTAATCACCTGCGCCGTAACGTCCACCGGATTCATCGCCGAGCCGTAGGCCGGGATCACCTTCTCGATCGCAGCGGTTGTCTCCGGACCAAGATCGGGAATCTCAATGCCAACGTCGGCTGCCGCATCGGCCACGAGGATTCCGCCTCCCCCGGATGTCGTAATGATACCCAGCCCGGTACCCTTGGGGATCTCGGGAATGCGTTGCATCAGCGCCGCGATGTCGATCATGTCCTCGATGTCATCTGCGCGAATAACCCCCTTCTGGCGGAAGAAGGCATCGCACACGGCGTCGGAACCGGTGAGAGAAGCGGTGTGCGAAGAAGCGGCTTTCTGGCCCACTTCGGAGCGTCCCACTTTCAGCGCGACTACCGGCTTGCCCAATGCGAGGGCACGGTCGGCCAGACGGACAAACTGCTTGCCGTCCTTTATCCCCTCAATGTAGGAGATGACCATCTTGGTTTCCTCATCCTCCAGCATGTACTCCATGAAGTCGAGGGTGTGCAGATCCACTTCATTGCCGGTACTGGCGACGAAGCTGAACCCGACCCCCATCTCCTGGGCGAGGCTGAAAATTGAGTAGCCTAACGCACCGCTCTGAGTCACGTAGCCGATAGGCCCGGTCTTCAGAGGTTTGATGCCCATGGACGCGCTGAAGCCGCCGATGGCACGGGTCCTCAAGTCGATGGAACCCTGGCAGTTCGGTCCGCATACTCCCATGCCCGACTCACGGGCCAGTTCGCCTATCTGCTGCTGCATCTCCTTGCCTTCGGCGCCCGATTCGGCAAAACCCGATGCAAACACCGCGGCAAAGCTCACTCCCTTGTCCACGCACTGCTTGAGCATGGGCAGCACCAGCCTGTAGTTGACCGCCACCAGCGCAAGGTCCACGTGCTCGGGAATCTCGAGCACGGACTTGTAGCACTTTACGCCCATCAGTTCGTCGTACTTGGGATTCACCGGGTAGATCTTACCCTCATAACCCTGCTCAACCAGAAAGCGCAGCGGCTTGCCGCTGATGCTGTCGAATTTTGCAGAAGCGCCCACGATGGCGATAGACCTCGGACTCAGGAAATATTTCAAGTCTCTGGCTTCCGTGCTCATTGTTCACCTCAGGATGATTTGGGTAGGGGGGCGCGGTCGCGGCCCCCTTGCAGCCATGATAGATTGCTTAGGGGTTGGTCAGAACGAATTCGAACCGACCGGCCTTCAGCCTGGCAAAGACGCCGCCCTTGAGTATGGCCTGGCGAAGAGCCAGGTTGCCCACGAGGCCAGCAGCCGCGGCCACGATGAGGACCGCCTTGGAACCGCCCCCAACTACGAGGAGCAGCAGAGGAACAGCCAGACCCAGGATTATCGCACCGCCCCAAAACAGAGCCGAACTCTCGCCCTTCATGAGAAGATTGGCAGAAACCCTGCCTTCGGGAGAGCTGTGGGTCGCCTGGATGTGGAACAGCGTGATGAACGCCTGGAGGACGAGCATGATCAGAGCGCCGTAGCGCACGAACAGCCAGCCCTTCTCACCGCCCTCGGCACCGGTCAACGCACCAAAAAAGATCATGGCGAGGAAGCCGGAAGCCAGAGCGCCAACCAGGAACAGCGACGGCAACGCGCCGGTGGACCAGAAAGCGATGGCCCGGGCCGCACTCAGCAGGAAGCCGGTGTAGACCATGATGCCAAAGGCCGCGATGGTACCAACCAGGAACAGCACTTTGTTCAAGCCACCGATATCGATGCCCAGAAGCAGAGTGATGAAGTGGATGAAAGCAACTCCCAGGAACACCGTCCAGATGAACACTCCACGAGCGATCCAGGACGTCCCCGGCTTCTTCCATGAGTGAACTGCCTTCATGGGATTCCCGAGGCCCAACATCAGGGCGGCAGAAGCCGCGACGCCGGCCGGGAAAGCCAGGTAGATGCCGATCTGGGCGAATTCGGCCCAGTTGGCGGGGTTGAAGAACAGCATCGTGATGCCGGCGATTGCGTAAACCGCACCGGCCATGCCGCCGAGGAAGAGGTAAATGGCGTGATCCCACAACCACTTCGCCTGCGGCTTCATCTCGATCCGGTAATAGTTATGATCAGATTGCACCTGCATGGTTGATCCTCCTCCCTTATCTCGGTGGCAAGTAGTAGACGCGCGGCTCGGTGCCGAACTCAGGGTTCAACTGGAAGCCTCTCTCCCGGCGGACCAGGATGGAAACTTCGCTGTTCGGATCGTTGAGATCCCCAAAATAGCGGGCGCGCGCCGGACAAGACTGGACGCAGTTGGGCTCCCGGCCCTCCTCGACGCGGTCCATGCAGAACGTGCACTTGGCCGCAACACCATAGCCGTACTTGTCGTCCCACTTCTTCTTGCAATAGGCCTGATAGGCGTCCAAACCCTTCTTCTCCGAATCCGGGAAGTAGGAGTCCCAATCGCCAACCACGTGACGCTGCCCGTAGGGGCACGCCATCATGCAGTACTTGCAGCCCATGCACAAGTCCTTGTCCACTTGCACGATTCCGTGTTCGTCCTGGGTGGTAGCGCCAGTGGGGCAGACTTCCATGCACGCAGGCTCTTCGCACTGCATACACAAAGTCGGCAACATCTGACGGCTAGCCCCGGGGTAGTCGCCTACCTCAGCCTGCAGGCACTTGGCGAAGTCGATGCCCTGGGGCGTGTTGTTCGCCGCCTTGCAAGCCGCAGTACACGAGTAGCACCCGTAGCACCGTTTCAGGTCGATGACAAATCCATATCTTACGCTCATTTTCGTCACCTCTTACCCTTTATAGATTTTTACTTTCACGCAGGTGTCGGAACCCTGAGTCAGAGAGTCGGTGTGTTCCAGGTCGCAGAGGGCCAGGTCATCAAAGAAGACCCCCTTGCCCTTGGCAACCGGTGTTCCCCTCGCCCAGTGACCGTGACAGCCGGCAATGCAGATATGCTCGGGATGGAGACCCTGAATGAGATGGACTCGCCCATGGATCTTCCGGCCCTTCGCATTCTCGATGTAGATGAAGTCCTGGTCGTTCAAACCCTTGGACTTCCCGGTGTCCTCGTTCAACTGAATGAGGTACACCCACGGGTCGTTGACCGAAATCTCATCCAGCCATGCATTGTTCTGAGATGACGACTGCGTGTGGAACGAAGGCCGCCAGCAGAACGCCCACAGATCATACTCCGCAGACGGAGTGCGGTGGTGTTCCGGATGCGACGGACACGGGTTCCAGTGAGCCAGCGGATTGAAGAAGTCCCAGTCGGCAATGCCGTGCTTGAGCAATCCGTCGGTGACACCTTCCGGAGTGCCCCATTCCTTGCTGAATTCCATGCCCTGCCGTTGCGCTTCGAGGAAGTACTCGAAGTAGACCGGTACGCGGACAGGAACGAACCATCGCCAATAGGTCTCTTCAACCTTCATCGGCCAGGAGTAGACACCCGTCTTCATCAGTGCGGCCATGTCGTTCTCAGGGCCCAAACGGTCCCGCACGACCCGGTCGCAGATCTCGTACCAGGTGTAGTCTCCGTCAGACTTGATCGCGTTCTCTTCACTCATCTCGCCGCCGTACCGAATCGGGACCAACTTGTTGATCTCCTCATAGTACTTGCCCGCGATTCCCAGCCGCTTGGCCAGTTCCAGCATCACGTCGTTGAAGTCACGCCGCTCCGCAATGGGCTCAACCACAGGCTGGCGAATCTGCCAGGACCACTTCTCCACCGCGGTGGGGTGGCAGAAAGTGGACGGGAAGGTCACGCACGGCGTGTACCGTTCCAGGAACGAGCAGTCGGGCAGCACGATGTCGGCCACCGCCTCGGTAAACTCGCTGTGGTAGATGTTGAACGAAATGACGTATGTGAACTTCTTCAGGAAATTCTCGGTCACTTCGTCGGCATTAGCCATGGTCATGACTGAGTTCGACCCGAAATTGAAGAACACCTGGGGCCGGTAGTCAACCTTGAAGTGGTCAAGCCACTTGTACCAGTCCAGAGATGTAATAGACCAGGCGTTGTACACCGAGCACGGGAACATGTCCTGCATGTCCAGGCGCTTGGGCGGTCCAACGGTCCTCAGCGGATAAGGTTTGTGGTCGTAGACCCAACCCTTCACAACCATGAGGCCGTCGTCGTCCGCGTAGGGAACCGTGTTGGGTTTGCCCGTGGACTCCAGACCCTGGCATACCGGTGGCCCGTGACCCATGGAGCCGCCCGGTACGTCGGCCGCACCAACCATGTGGTTGAGCAGGTCGATGGACAGGCAGGTCCAGCCCGAGTTCACGTGCCCCTGGCTGCCCCGGAAGAAGATGGCTGCCACCGGCCGCAACGGAAGCTTCTTGCCGTCAACGGTGATGGTGGACCCGATCTGGGCTTCCTCGGCCCACATCTTGGTGATGCGCTTGATGGTATCCTCGGGGATGGTGGATATCTTCGCCACCTTCTCCACCGGGTATTCCTTCTTCAAGTGGTCCTTGAAGAGCTGGAAGCCCGGCTTCACCTTCTCGCCGTCAACTTCGAACTCACCCAGGATCGCATAGTTCCGGATGGTGGAGTCGTCAAAGGGCTTGGCCTTCTTGTCCACCGGGTCCCAGATTAGCGGCTTGTTGGTGGCCGCATCGCGCTTGTAGTACCCGTCTTCCTTCACCAGGTACGGCGAATTGGTCTTCAGCTTCAGGTAGTGAGCGTCGTAGACGTTCAGGTCATTGATCAAGTAGTTGATCATTCCCAAAACGAGCGCGCCGTCCGTACCTACACGAATGGGCACCCACTCATACGCCTTGGACGCCTGTGTCGACAGGTACGGGTCAAACACGATGGCCTTCATGCCCCTGACCCGGGCGTCGGCGACCTGGGTCGCACTGCGAAGCGCAGCGTGGCCGGCCCCGTGGCCCTTCGAACAACCAAAGTAAAGCGTCAGGTTGTTGTAGTTCCAGTCGGGAATGATCGACCAGGAAGCGTGCATGATGCCGTTCATGAAGTGCGCACCGTTGCCGCACCACAAGCCGCCGCCCGAAACCCAGTAGTTCTTGAAGCCGAACGACCGCTGGAAGGCCGGAACGGCGAACCGGATTTCACTGGTCTGCACCGTCGTGGCCTGGAAGTAGCATCCTCGAGGATCGTCCTGGACTTCCTTCAGCTTCTCGACCATCAGGTCGTAAGCCTCGTCCCAGGAGATCCGCTGCCACTGCGGGTCCGCGTTGACTCCCTTCTCAGGATTCCCTCTCTTCACCGGATAATCCAGCCGGTGAGGGTCGTAGAGGGTCATGAGCTGCGCCGTGCCCTTTGCACAGATCCGGCCTGATCCGGCCGAGCTTAATGGATTACCCTCGATTTCGACGATAGTCCCGTCAACCCGCCGGGCGCGGATCCCGCACTGCCCGTAGCAGCCGCCACAGGAAGTCGGAATCCAAACGTCTTCTTTGACATTTCCTGGCTGCGCTTTCATTGTCACCTCACTATGTTGGTCCATATGGTCAACTTACAGCTAACTCTCAATTTCATCATCGTCACCGTTTGCGGGGATAAGAACAGGCGGTAACTTCCAGGCTCAGCAACACCCCTTCGGTCGGCCAAGCCGACAACGACCTTGACAATCTAGGCTAGCGAGGATCCTGTTGTCAACAAAAAAAACCTGTTTTCTCCTGCTTTTCAAGCACTTTAGACGCCCAAGTTCCAAGGGCGCAGACGTGCAATGCCGGGTTTTGATTTCAGCGCGTAGAAAATACTAATAAAATGGCCCGGTTCCGACCGTTGGAGTTAAAGGCCTTACAGGATTGCTCAAAGGGGTTGGCTGGGACGGCTGAGATCGTTGGGGGAGCTACAGGCCCAGCACCTTCGCGGTCTGGGCAAAGACTGCGTCAGGGCGTTCCACCACAGTGATACCTGCTTCTTCCATAGCCTTGCGCTTGAAAGTGTAGGTCTCCGCTTCGTTGCGAATCATCGCACCGGCGTGGCTCTGAGCTACTCCGGCCTTGGTGTACATACCACCGAGGAACATGATGATGGGCTTGGTAATCGCGCCTGCCGCGGCGGCCGCGGCCAGGTCGTTCTCCTGGGTTGTACCGGTTTCGCCGTAAGCAACGATCACCTTGGTGCGCGGGTCCTTTTCGAACGCCAACGCAGCGTCGACCAGGGTAACGCCCGGCATCGGGTCGCCGCCCGTGCACATCACCGCGCTGACACCCGGGTAATTGTCTCCCCACAACGGACCGAAAGTGCCGTCCTCGCGGGGACCCGGCAGATTGGGCCGGCAGTGGAACGCACCCAGCAACTGGGAGAGTCCACCGGACCGCGAGATGACGCCTACGCAGCCGGGAAGGTAGTTCTTCCTGGCCCAGGTCGCGCTGCCGCCAATGAGGCCGAACAGGTAACCCGACGTGTCCAGCATGCCAACCGTGTTGGGACCCAGATACGTGCATCCCGTCGCCTTGGCGTGCTCTTTCATCACGGCTTCATCGTGGGTTGGCACGCCGTCCGCGGTCAACACCGAGAATTTCAGGCCCGCGTTCATGGCGTCCATGGCTGCAACCTTGATCGCACCGGCAGGAACGTACATCACCGCGCAGTTCAGTTCCGGCACCGCGGCAACCGCCTCGGCGGCCGAGTTGAATACCGGCACACCATCCACCTCCTGCCCTCCCTTGCCGGGAGTGCAGCCGGCGAGCACCTGGGTGCCCATCTTCTTCATGAGCCGGGTGCGGCCCTTGCCCTGCCGGCCGGTGATTCCCACGCTCAGGACTTTCGGAGTTTCGATTCCGATCAGATGTTCAAGAATTCCGCTCATTAGTCCACCTCCGGCATGTCGAGCTTGATGCGCAGTTCGCCGTTGCCTTCAAGCAGGGATACGGTCTCGCACAGCAGGCATCCGATGCAGCGTGCACCTTCCACCGTCTCGATGGTGTGCTTCTCCGCGTTCCAAGCGAGGAATTCCGTGGGGCAGACGCCCACGCACTCCGGCGCCTGGTCGCCGGTCCACTTCTCCGGATAGAAGTAGAAATCTCCCGGAGGGACCGCCACGCTGAAGGTGGGCTCACCCGACGGTGCCGGCTCGGGAGTAACCTTCACTCTGTCCGCGGCCGCAAGTTCGGCAATGTCGTCCACCATGGCGTTGGGAAACACGTGGGCAGGGTAAGTCTTCACCGGTACCGGCAGAGTTTCTGCAACCCGGTCGATGAGCGCCTTTCCCTTGTCCTCATCCGTGCCGCCGAACCTCAGCAGCGCAGGAAGGGGGGTCGCACTCTCTCTCAGGCCCTTCCACATGGCCGCGGCCAGGTGATACTGGTTCTGGAAGCCCATGCCCGACCCGGTGAGAAGGAGAGCCTGGGAGTCTTCCATCTCCAGGATCGCCCTCAGCACCCGATAGCTCTTGAACGCAGACAAGCCGCCCGACGTATCGGACTCGTTCATTTCGTAGATGTCTTCCCGGGCTCCGGTGGTCATCTCCCACAACATCTTGCCGCCGCCGCCGCACAGGTTGGTGGCGACGCGCCAGGCGCCTTCCGGGGCCGGCTCGCGGTTCTCACGGATAAAGCCTGTGCCCGCCGGGTCAGCCTCGTTCACCTTGGCTACCAGCCGCTCCAACCGAGTCAGGTCTTCCTTGACGGAGGGGGCCTGGGCGAACAGCTCTTTGTTTGCCTTGGATACTGCGTGCTTCTCGAACTCGGCCCGGCAGTCCACTACCACCAGGGAGCCGTCCTCGAGCACGCCGATGGGGTTGGTCTCCAGAACGGTCAGCTTGTACTTGGCGAAGGTCCGGGCGAAACCTTCCAGGAAGGCTCCAATAGTCTCCGCATTCTGGACGCCGCCCAGTGCCGCGGCAAAGTCAGCGGCAGACGGAAGATTGAGCAGCGAAAACGGTATCTTCTGCAGAGACTCGGTCCTTCCTTCAACTCCGGACCCGCCCTCAACCGAAAACAGCAGGACGCCGCCCGGCAACTTCTCCGCGCTGCCGAAGTCCAACATGCAGGCTGCGTAGTACTCGCCGGTCATCTTCACCGGCTCGGCGATAAGTACGCCTTCCACCTGGCCCCAGGGCCCCGGGGCCAGCAATTCGGCAAGGCTCGCCTTCAGTTCGTCGTCCGTTTCGACTCTGCGCACCAGGCCGTGTGCTGCACGGCTGGTGGCGCCGGGAATCTGCGCCTTCAGGTACTGCGGGGCTGCCGGCAGCTGCTCCGGAAGATCCTCTCCGGCCGCCACGTACACTCCGCCTACCAATGGCACCTCCTCGTTGCCGAGGAGCACTCTAGTTTTATACTCAGGTAGCGCTGGCATTGGCTCTCCTCTTTGGTTGTCCTACTTGACGGGATAGTCCCGGTCCGCTTCGCCTTCGTAGACGGCGTCGCCAAAATTGATCCGACGCATGGGGCGCTGGGTAGAAATTTCTTCGAAGTAGTGGGCCGAAAGTCCTGCCAGGCGGCCGTACACGAACAGCGCCTTGGCAAGGTCGATGTTGAGCCCCATGTCTGCGACGATAGCGCCGATAACTCCGTCGACATTGATCGGCAGGTACTTGCCGCTCACCCGCTGGAAAACATCGGTGATGACTTCGGACACTTCCACGCATGGGCCCGCCAGTCCGTATTCCTTGGACCGCACCCACAGTACGTCGCGGCGCGGGTCGGTGTTGTGCACACGGTGCCCCATACCCTGGATCCGCTTCTTCGTCTCACGGTACTCAACAATCAGCGCCTCGGTGGCCTTCTCGATGGAGAGGTCCTCTGCACCCGCCTTGTCAACGATCTTCAGGAACACCCGGGCGGCTTTCGCCCCGGCCCCGCCGTGGACGTCGGTGATGGCGCCGACACCGCTGCACAGAGACATGGCGTAGTCTGCACGGACCGAAGCCGCAATCATGCCCGCCTGGGCCGATGGAGGCGTCACGCCGTGGTCGACACAGGCCGTAATGATCGTCTCAATCATCTTGCCACGCTTTTCGTCAACCGACTCTTCGCCGGTGACCGCCCGGTAGATGAAGCTGCCGAAGGGCTCGGCCGTAACCGCCTTGTCCAGCGCGGCTTCGTTGCCGAGAAGGTAGGCCAGATATCGAGCCATGCGGCCCAGCGCGAAGATGGTCTTGTTTACCGGCCCGTCGTCCCCGGTCTGGGGCACGGCGAACAGGTCCTTGTCCGAAAGGAGGCAGTTGCCCAGGGCCGCGGAGATGTCTTCCCCCTCAAACCACTCAACATTCGGTGCGGGCAGGCCGGCCGCACGCTTGGCCGATTCGTCATGGGCGGCCAGGACTGCCGCGCTGGGCAGTTCGCCCGTGATGAGAAGGTGCGCCGTCTCCAACGGATTGGAGTGCTCAATCAACTGAGCCAGCGGGTATCCCGCGACGACCAGGTTGTTCGCTTCGACTTTGGTCGTGACCGTGCTCCAGCCGGTCTTTTTGGGAGCGCTTCCATTAGGTGCCACGATCTTCCTCCTTTATGTCCAAATTCTGTTTCAGATTAGCTTTCTATTGATTCCTTAATACCTCGCGTGTGTACGGAAGTAGACCTCCCGCATCGCGAATAGCCAGAATTGCCGGCGGTAGTTTCGGGAACGGGTAGTCGATGCCCGCAATGCGGATGATTCCCTCGTCCAGGTCAAACTCCACCGGGTCTCCCGGATTGTACGCGTCTACCGCAGCCGGGCACTGCACCAGCAGCAGACCCTGGTTGATGGCCGCCCGGTAGAAGATGCGCGCGAATCCCTTGGCAACAATCGCCTGCACGCCCACGTCCTTCAACCCCACCACCGGCTGCTCACGAGAAGAGCCGCAGCCGAAGTTCTTACCGGCAAAAACCAGATCTCCCCGTTCAACCGCACCGGAGAACTCCGGATCGAGGTCCTCCAGCAAATGGGGTCTGATCTCCTCGGCAGTTCCACACGTGTACGTATACTTACCCGGGAACAGCATGTCAGTGTTTATATCGTCGCCATATTTCCATACTTTCATGACCTACACCTCCTTGCGGGGATCGGCTATCTCGCCGTAGATGGCAGATGCCGCAACCGTCTCGGGGCTGGACAGGTAGATCTCACCTTCCTTGCAGCCCATCCGGCCCTTGAAATTCCGGTTTGCAGTGCTGAGGCACCTCTCCCCCGGAGCCAGCACCCCCTGGTGTGCACCCAGGCACGGCCCGCAACCCGGCGGGAGAACGATGCCGCCAGCCTTCGACAGCCGGGCAAGAATTCCATCCGCCATGAGCTCTTCGTATATCTCACGAGATGCAGGCAGGACGAGCAGCCGGCAGCCGTCAGCGACTTTCTTACCTTCCAGGATATCTGCGGCCGCGGCAAAGTCACCCGGCCGGCCGTTGGTGCAGGTGCCCAACAGGAACTGGTCTATCTTCAGACCGGCCACTTCCGTCACCGACTTCACGTTGTCCACCGTATGGGGCAACGCAATCACCGGCTCAATCGCGCTCAGGTCGTAGGTCAATTCCTGCATATACTCGGCGTCGGCGTCTGCCCACACAGGCTCATAATCGCCTTCGGATACACCAATGGAGTTCAGGTAGCCGCGGGTCACGTCGTCAACCGGAAATGCCGCGACCTTGGCGCCCATCTCAATCCCCATGTTGGAGATGGTAAGGCGCTGCTCCATATTCAGCGACGCCACGTTGCCGTGGAACTCAACCGCACAGTAGCTCGCACCGTCCGCACCGATGTCGCCGATTATGGTCAGGACGATGTCCTTGGCGGTAACGCCGGGCTGCAACTCGCCGGTCAGAGTAACTTTGATGGAGTCGGGCACTTTCAACCAGGTTTCCCCTCGCAGCAGCAGCGCCGCAGCCTCGGTGCGGTCGATCCCCGTGGAGAATACGCCCAGCGCCCCGTACGAACAGGTGTGGGAGTCGCTGCCGACGATAATGTAGCCCGGCTTGGCCAGCCCCTTCTCAACCACAACCTGGTGGCAGACTCCAACTCCTACATCGTAAAAATGTTTGATGCCGTGGGCCGCCACAAAGCGGCGGGTCGTCTGGTGGTTGGTGGCGGTCTTCTCGCTTGCCGCCGGGATTACGTGGTCCAGCACGATCACGGGCATTTCGGGCCTGGCGACCCCGAATTCCTCCAGGTCCGCACCGATTTTACCCACGATGGCCGCCGAATTGTCATGGGTCAACATGTGATTCGGTTTGACGATGACAATCTGACCGACAACTGTTTCATCCAGTCCCGCATTCTTTGCCAGGACTTTCTCTGCAAAGGTTTTGCCCATCTGTAAGCCTCACAGGTTATTTGTTCAACAAACCGCCCTTCTTGTAGATGGCCATCTGTACGTCCGAGAAGGCGCCGTCAACGGTCTGCCCCGACGGCAACGTGATCGCCCCCGTGGCCAGGTCCACAGTCAACTCGCCGCCGTTCTCCAGTTCAGTGGAGATCAGGTCGGCCGTGACGATGGGAAAGCCCTTGTTGATGGCGTTGCGCTCGTAGATTGCTCCGAAGGACTCGCCAATAATCAGCGATACCCCAAGGCTCTCGAAACAGTCCACCGCCTGCTGGCGCGAAGACCCGGCCCCGAAGTTCTTACCCACCACAACAATGTCTCCGGGCTGGGTCTTGGAGGAGAAATCCTCCCAGCCGGCCAGGTTGTCGAAGGTGTACTGGCCCATCTGAGCGATGTCGGTGATGGTGAGGTACCGGTTGTGAAAGATCATGTCGGTGTCGATGTTGTCTTCCCGCACAACCCACGCGCGGCCCGTGAACGTAGTAGGTCGGTCGCCCACTGCAGCCCCTTCTGCCGCCGTCGCGGCCGCGGCCGACCCGGCTCCGATCTCGAACTCCGTCGGCTCTGCCGGAATATCGTCGGCAGGGACAATTATGCCCGCAACCGCGGACGCAGCCACCGTGGCCGGTGAGGCCAGGTACACTTCGCCTTTGCCCTGCTTGCCCGCAAAGTTCCGGTTACCCGTGCTGATAGTAACTTCGCCAGGTCCGTTCTGGCCTATCTGCCCGGCCGCACAGCCCGCGCAGCCGGCGTTGCCCACCAGCGCACCAGCGCTCTTGAAAGTCTCGATGATCCCTTCCTGGAGACACTGCTGCCACACCTTGTCGGTGCTCGGAACGATCTTCAGGACGACCCCGGGGGCGACCTTGCGGCCCTCCAGGATTTTGGCCGCAACCCTCATGTCCTCGATGCGGCCGTTGGTGCAGGAGCCCAAGAAGGCGGAGCCTATCTTGGCGCCCACTACATCTGTCAGTCCGACCACGTCCTCCGGGTGTCCCGGTCGGGAAATCTGGGGACCCAGTCCGTCCACATCGATTTCCACGGTGCCCGCGTACTCGGCGTCCGCATCGGCCAGCACGGCAGGCACCGGCCTGCCCGCGGCCTTCGAACAGTAGTCGATGACCGTGTCGTTAGGCGGGAACAGCGCAATGATGCCAGCCATTTCCGTGGCCATGGAGGCCATGGTGATCCGATCCGACAACCCCAATCCCTCGATAACGTCGCCGTAGAATTCCGCGGCGTATCCCAACAGCCCGTTGGCTCCCAGAACCTTGGCGCACGCCAGGACGAGGTCCTTGGCCGTCGCCTCGGCCGAGGGGGTGCCGTTAAGAACGATCCTCAGCGTCGGAGGAACCTTGAACCACACCCGGCCGAAGCCAAATGCATGTGCGATATCCACATCGCCCATCCCCTGTCCAAAAGCGCCGATGGCGCCGAGGATGTTGGCGTGGGAGTCGGTGGATACCAGGGTGGAACCGGGGACCGCCAGCCCTTCATCGATGGCAACATGCGTGCCGATGCCGGCGTCGATGTCGTAGATGGTGATTCCGTGTTCCCGGGCGAACAGCCGGCAGATCTGCTGGTTGGTGGCATATTTCTGGTCCGAACCACCCGGGTTGCAGTCAAAGGTGAAGAACGTCTTGGACGCATCCTCAATGCCCAATCCGTTGTCCAGCAGGTTCTTCACGACGTTGGCACCCCCGAAATCACGGGCCGCTCTGACATCGATGGTTATGTCTGCAATGTCGCCGGGAGAGACGTCCCCGCCGGCGTGCGCACCGAGGATTTTCTCGATTATGGTCTTGCCCATTTCTTTCTCCTTCTGCTCTGCCGGTGCCTGACAGGCCCCTCGCTCGCTCTCGGGGTGCCGCGGGTGCCGGGCGTGATCAGTCGATGTGCTACTGGATGAGGCTGCCCTTCTCCAGCATTACCAGCGGGTTGAAAGTGGCGAAATCCGCCTGATGGATCAGCACGGTCTCGATCACCTGCGGCCGGCCGTCCCCTTCCTTGGCGTGGCAACCGATGGTGTTGACCAGTTCGTCGTCCAGCCCCGCCTTCGCAGCCATGATTGCGCCCGAAATCGGATGGCGCGCACATTTGCCGGCGTGACTTTTGCGATATCCGCCCGCCCCGTCCTTCTCAATTTCCAACAACTTGCCTACATCGTGAAGCAGTCCGCCCGCAACCAGGCGGTCCATGTTGAAACCGTAGGGCATTCCGGCATAGGCATCGAGCTGGCACTGCGCCAGCGCGACGGCTCCTTCGGTTACCGCGATGGTGTGCTCAACGAAGTTCACGCCGCGGGTGTTGGTGAGCAATGTGAACGGAACCTGCTGTAGCTCCGCAACCGTCTCCCAGTTGCCCTGCCGGCACCCGTCCGTCCAGACTTCCACCACTTTCTCACGCAGTTCAGGGTTCTCGATCCGGGCCAGTTGGGCCGCAAAGAGTTGGCGAATCTCGTCCTTGGTGATCATTGTTTCCTCTCGTGTGATGACTTCGGGCGGCGGGAGGCCCAAAAGACCCCCCGCCGCCGCGGGTTGTCCTCGCTTACAGCTTGGCGATAATTGCGTCTGCCACTTCGTCGGTGTTTGCGGCACCCTGGCTCAGCGCGTCGGGTCCGCCGCGAAGCTTCAACATGTCGTACGGCATCGACGAGCCTTCCTTCACCACTGCGGCGATGGCCGTCTTGATCTTGTTCGACATCTCCACTTCGCCCAGGTGGTCCAGCATCATGCAGCCGCTCATCACCATGGCGATGGGGTTGACGATGGAGGGGCTCAGCTTTTCGTACTTCGGTGCGGAACCGTGAGTCGGCTCGAATACCGCTACTTCCTTGCCAACGTTGGCGCTGCACGCGAAGCCAAGGCCGCCTACCAGGCCGGCAAAGCCGTCGGATACGATGTCGCCGAACATGTTGCCCGCTACGATGATGCCGTAGTCTTCCGGGTTCTTGGTCAGCCACATCATCTGCGCGTCGATGTTGGTGTTCCAAAGCTGGATGTGCGGGTAGTCCTTCTGAATTCTGAGGCCCGTCTCAAGCATCATGCCCGAGGTCTCACGCACGACGTTGGGTTTTTCGCAAATGGTTACAGACTTGTAGCCGAACTTGTCAGCATACTTGAACGCCTCGCCCACGATGCGGTCGCACGCTCCCTGGGTGAAGATACGGGTGGAGATGGCCAGCCCTTCCCGGGGTACATCCATGAAGTTCTTCATCTTCGGGTGGGTGCCCAGAGCTTCGTAAACCTGGTCCGGAGGGTTGGTCCACTCGACGCCGCCGTACAGCCCTTCCGTGTTCTGGCGGAAGATCACCACGTTGACCATGGGCTCTTCAATCGAGTCGCCCTTGCCCCGGCGAATGAAGTTCAGCGGGTTGCCCGCAAAGGAAATACAGGGGCGCATGCAGACGTCCAGATTGAACAGTTGCCGCATGGCAACGATGGGGCTGTAATACACGTAGCCTTTGCCCTGAAGCTCGGGGGCCAGTTCGGCCGCAGCTTCGCCTTTGGGCTTGGAGGTGATGGCTCCGAACAGACCTACTTTGTACTCGCGCAGCAGTTCGATGGTGCGGTCGGGCAACGGGTTGCCCTCCTTGCACCAGAATTCCCAGCCGATGTCGGCGTGGATGTACTCCGCGTCAAAGCCCGCCGCGTCCAACACCCTGATGGCTGCGGGGAGAACCGAATTGCCAATCCCATCACCCGGCATGGATACAATCTTCCGCTTGCTCATTTTACTACCTCCGATAGGTTGTTTATCACTTCTCAATCAACGCGGCGCCCGCCTTGATAGCCTCAAGGTTGATGTCCGCAATTTTCTGCTTCTGGAACGTACCGATCGCCTTGCCATAGGCTTCCAGAGGGTAGAACCCCCGGTCGGCCAGAACCGCAGCCATGGCGATGATGCCGATTGACAACCGGCTCACCTTCTTGGCAGTGGCGATAAACGGCAACTTGATGATCTGGGCCTCGGTCTCGGGAAGCTCGAGGGTCTCTTCCGCATACAGCCGGCACGTCGCAGGCAGCGCCTCGATGCGCGGCCACGCACGTTTCAAACCGTCCGCCGAAACCACGACGAAGCTGTCCGGCTCAGAAATGCCGGTGTATTCGATGGCTTCCGGGCTGAGGATCACCTCGGCCAGCGAGTGACCCGTCATCACCGTGATGGGGTAGTCGTCCTTCTGGGTGGCCGCAAGGCCCGAGAACATCCCGCCTTCGGCGAACAAGGTCGCCGTAGACTTGATCTTCTGTCCGGCGCTACCTGCCAGCACGATTCCGGTCTGCTTCTGCACGTTGTTGTCGAACTGGACCTCGATGCCAGGCTTGCTCTTCGCCTCGGCAGTTGTGCCAGCCTTGAACGCCTCCCAATATCTGGCGCTGTACTCGGGGCGAGGCTTGTCAACCAGAAGCCCCAACTCGAGCCCGTAACCATCGACGAGGTTGTATAGATCCTTTTTCTTTAACTGGTTCCGCGGGGAATAGTAGGCGGTGCAAAGCTCCCATACATCCACCATCGCGAAGCCGGGCTGGCTGATCGCATCCGCGATCGTGTCGGGCAGGTCCCGCTCAAATGAGGTCGTCCGGTGAACCCAGGCGCCGCCCGCCGCAATGGCGGTTCCGCACAGGTCCATGGGGCCCTCAACGTTCCCCCACGGCGTGGTCGAGGTCAGTCCCTCGGTGGGAGTGGTCACCGAATGCTGACCGCCCGTCATGCCGTAGTTGAAGTTGTTGCCGATGAGCAGGGTGATGCCGATGTTGCGACGCGCCACATTGAGGAAGTGGGTGCCGCCGATGCCGGTGGCGCCGTCGCCCATCAACGTGATAACCGTCAACTCCGGGTTGGCCATCTTCAGGCCGCACGCATAGGTTATGGAGCGGCCGTGCAAACCGTGGAACGCACTGGTGTTGAACCAGCGGTCCGACAGCCCGATGCACCCGATGTCGGTCACGATGACCGTCTTCTTCGGGTCCAACTGCAGCTTGACCATCGCCTTGTCCAGCGCCTTGAGCAACTGGTGATGCCCGCAACCGGGGCAGAACGGCATGGGGCCGATTGCATCATTTATGTAGGTCGTGATTTCGCTCATAGCAGACCTCCTCTCTGAATGATCTCTTTGGGAGAAAGAAGGGTGGTGTCCATCTTGCCAACTCCCACGACAGCCACGCCGTCAGGTGCCATCCGCTGTATCTCCAACACGTACTGACCTAAGTTCATTTCCGGGACGACCACTTTCTTCATGCCCTTGATAGCGTTGTTGATTGCCGTCTCAGGTACCGGCCACAGCGTCTGCAGAACCAGCGAGTTGATCTTCGCTCCGTGGGCCCGCGCCTCACGAACCGCCACCGCCACCGATCTGGAAATGATGCCGTAGCTGATCACCAGCGTCTCGGCGCCGTCCTGGTAGTCTTCCTTGTAAAGCGCAATATCGTTTTCCGCCGCGTCGATCTTCTCCTTGTAGTGCTCGAGCATCTCCGCAATGATCTCGGTGTTGGTCGTCAGGTACGCCGCCTTGTCGTGAGTCGACGTGGTGTACCGGGCGATGTGGGGACCGCCGAAATCGGACATGGCCGCAACGTCGGTGGCCTTGTCGAAGTCGTGAGGGACAAACTTCTCATCCGCAGGCACTCGCTTCCGCTCAACGATCTCGGGAAGGTTCACCGCGTCCAGGTCAACCGATTCCTGGGTGACGCCGATCTCCTTGTTGGCCAGAAGGAATACCGGGGTACGATATTTCTCGGAGAAATTGAACGCATGCACCGTCAATTCGTAAGCCTCTTCCACCGTCGCCGGGCTCAATGCGATAATCGGCAGCCCACCGGAAGTAACCCACCGGGTGAACTGGATGTCACCTTCCGCACCCTTGGTGGCAGAACCGGTGGCCGGACCCTGCCGCTGGATATTCACGATCACCATCGGGGTCTCACCAATGGTGCCAAGGCCGATGTTCTCGCTGTACAGGCTTATGCCCGGACCGCTCGTGGCCGTGAGGACCTTCCGCCCGGCCATCGCGGCGCCGAGGCAGAATCCCATAGACGCGATTTCGTCTTCGCACTGGATCGCCACGCCGTCGTTCCGGGGGCACAAATCCAGCATGTAGTGGAGGATTGAAGACGCCGGCGTGATCGGGTAGCCGGCGAAAAAATCACACCCGGCCTTAATGGCCGCCCGGGCGATCGCCGCATTGCCTTCCAAAAACTCTAGTGCCATAGCAAACTCCTGTCAGTTAGATAGCTTCTTCGGGAACAGCGAGAACGAACGGGGAGCGAACTAGCCAGATCCATCGGAACCCAAACGCGCCGGATCTTATGCAGCCCCCCAAGTACTGTCAAGTAAGAAATGCAGTGTTTTTAAGACTATAAAATTGGTAGGTTTTCCGCCGAGTTGAAATGCCGGTTGCGGCTAGCGGAATTGAGGCTCCGCGAAAGCACACGAGCTCTCGTCTCCCACAGGGTCGCCGAAGTACGGCTCTCCGCTGACGGGATTTGCCTGCTCCTGAAGGTAGGTCTGGTTGAAAAACTCGTCCCAGCACTCGCTTGACTCCCAACTCTCAAACGGCGGCACGATCTCGGGCAGGTCTCCGCCCGTAACCCGGACGTCCGCCCGTCCGCTGCCGTCTTGCAACCAGCGCACGAAGATGGCGAGGTTCTCCTCTTTCACCAGGTCCTGCCGTGCCGGGTCGTCCTTGTGGATGTCGCCGACCAGATCGAATCCGAATTCGCCGGAACGGCCATCGCCTTCAGAGTAATGGTAGGTCGCGTTGGTTGGCTGCTCCATGTCGTCGGCCTGGAAGTTCTCGAAGACGATATCGACGTCGCGGTTCTCGCCCGTAGTGTCGTATTCGAATGACAACACGCCCGTGGCGTTCATCGACTTATCCATCTCTCTGGCGGTATCGAATATGAGCTTCAGGTTTCCGGAACTGTGGGTGACTCCGTCCTGGGGGAAATAAGTACCGGTGAGCACGTCCTGGAACGCCTCCCCCTCGTCTTCCTTGGGGCGCATGGTCAGGGCAAATGAAAACTGGTTGTGCCCATCCTTCACCAGCGTGAACTTGATGGTCACCAGCGACAGGGCCGGCGTAAACGGACCCCATACGAAACCGTTCTCTATTTCGTCCGTGTAGGGGTAGCTGGTGATGTCCTCAACAAAATGCAGCAACGACCAGGTCATGGTATTGAGTTCCCGCACCGTGCCGATGGTGTCCAGGTACCACTTGGCCTTGGTGTCCCCGTCTCCCTTCAGAGCCAGCCCTTGCGCCGCGGTTTCGTCTTCGGCGCCCGGGACGTTCAGCCACACCCGGTCGGCCCGGGGGACCGCATCCTGAAACTCGGGCGGCAGTTCGTTCTCTTCCGGCTCGAGGCAGCACAATCCCAGACAAAGCGCGGCGCACAAAAGGAGCGCGATCTTCCGTAACATGATGACTCCCCCTCAATTTGGTCCACAATAGACCATACGAGTTCGAGGCGCACCGGTCAAGAAATGGGGGGAGGAAGGAGGGCGGCTGGAGCGGGCCGGGGCGGACCCGCTCCATCTCCGCAAAAATACCGGGGGGAGGAAGAAATTTGCCGCCCACCTTTCACAGCAAGATAGACAACCTCTTTGCCCCCAGGTTCCCCGCCGCGCTCACGCGTTGACAACAGTTTGTCCGGTGGGCTACTTTTAGTGCAGCAAGATAACCCAGGTGAGGAGTCTAGGAGAATCCAGCATGAAATGGTCTGCCAGATTAGCTTTGCTGAGCCTGTTGGCTGTTGGTTGCGGCACCGGCGAACCCACCGAAGTTTTTGTCGATGCAGATGTCCCCACCGACGAAGAGACGGTGGGGACAGACCTCTCGCCAGGTGACGTCGCCACCGCCCCTGAAGTTGAGCTTGTCACCGCCACCGATTGGGAGGAAACGGGAGAGGGGACAGACCTCGGCTGGCAGCCTGAACCGGGCGGCCCCGGGTACCCCTGCGATTCCGGCGACCAATGCACCGAAGGGATCTGCATTCAGACCCCCGACGGCAAGCAGTGCACCATGACATGCCAGAACGAGTGCCCCTTCGGCTGGCAGTGCGTGCTCTACGAGCCGGCACTGCCGGACGAGGCCTATGTCTGCGTTCCATCCTTTGTCTCCCTCTGTCGGCCCTGCCAGGTCAACGCCGACTGTATGCAGGGATTGGGCGACACGGGGCAAGCCTGCGTGAGCTACGGTGGCGCCGGCAATTTCTGTGGCGAGGATTGTGGCGAGAACAAGGCGTGCCCCGAGAACTTCGAGTGTGTTCCGGAAGCCATCGACGTGTCCGGCAGCACGGGCGCAGCCTGTGTTCGCAGCGATGACGAATGCCCGTGCAACGACTGGTTCGTCGACCAGGGTGCGTACACAAACTGCTTTAATGAAAATGAGTGGGGGACATGCCCCGGAGAAAGAGGGTGTGTGGCGGAAGGTCTGTCCCCTTGCTCCGCACCCGTTCCCAGCAGCGAAATCTGCAATGGAGAAGACGACAACTGCGACGGCGATATCGATAACGGCCTGGCCGAACCTCCCTGCGACATTATCAACGAAAACGGGGACTGCGTTGGAGTCGAGAAGTGCGAAGGGGGTGAACTGGTTTGCGTTGGTGAAGAAGCCCACCCCGAGGTGTGCGACGGCGAAGACAACAACTGCGACGGCGAAATCGATGAGGGGTATCCCGACACCGATGAAGACGGTACCGCAGACTGCCTCGAAACCGACAAAGACGGCGACGGCATTCCCGACAGCGAGGACAACTGTGCCGGCGTGTATAATCCGGGGCAGGAGGATTTCGACCTGGACAACGACGGGGACCTGTGCGACCAGGACGATGACAACGACATGGTCGCAGATGAAGACGATTGCGATCCCTTCAATCCCGATGTCCACCCGGGGGCTGGAGAATCCTGCGACGGACTCGACAACGACTGCAACCTCGTCGTCGATGAAGGATTCAGCGACACGGACTTCGATGGTTTCAAGGACTGCGTCGACACTGACGATGACGGCGATGGCTCACCCGACGAAGCCGATTGCGACCCCCTGGAGCCCCTCGCTTTTCCGGGAGGCGACGAAGCGTGCGATGGATTGGATAACGACTGCAACGGCGAAGTGGACGACGGTTTCGGCGACCTCGATGGGGACGGACTGGCCGACTGCATCGATGACGATGACGACGGTGACACAATCCCGGACAGCGCGGACAATTGTGTTACCGTGAAAAACCTCGGGCAGGAGAACCTGGACGAAGATCAGTTTGGAGATGCGTGCGACGACGATCTCGACGGCGACGGCGTCCCCAACCCCCTCGACAACTGTCCGGGAACCTTCAACCCCTCCCAAACAAATACTGATGATGATGAATTGGGGGACGCGTGCGAGGGAGACAAAGATGGCGACGGGGCGCCAGATGAAATCGACAACTGTGAGTTGACTCCAAACCCGGGTCAGGAAGACCTGGATCAGGACGGCGTTGGCGATGCTTGTGACGAAGACTCCGACGGCGATGAGGACCCTGACGTCACCGACTGCGCGCCTTACGATCCCGCAGTCCATGCCGGTGCGCCCGAAGAGTGCGACGGCGCGGACAACAACTGCAACGGCCTGGCCGACGAGGGATTCGGAGACAATGACCTCGATGGGGTCAAGGACTGCGTCGACGAAGATGACGACAACGACGGTGATCCCGACGTAACCGACTGCGCCCCCAACTCACCGGACGTACATGCCGGCATGGGTGAAAAATGCAATGGAATTGACGACAACTGCGATGGGCAGAACGACGAGGGCTTCGGTACCCTCTCATGCGGCCTTGGGCAGTGCGAGCATTCCGTCGATTTCTGCGTGGCGGGAGAACTTCAGTTTTGCAATCCGTTCGAGGGCGCAGGAGCAGAGATTTGCGATGGTGAGGACAACGACTGCGACGGGCTGATGGACGAGGATTTGGGCTCGCTTACATGCGGGCTGGGGGAGTGCCTCCACACCGTAGATTCCTGCGTAGGTGGTATTGCACAGATCTGCAATGCGAAGGAAGGAGCCTTCCCCGAGGAATGCGACGGGTTGGACAACGACTGCGATGGGTTGATCGACGAACAGCTTGGAACTACCACCTGCGGCCTGGGTGAGTGCCTTCACACCGTGGACAACTGCGTCGGTGGTGTGCCGCAGATCTGCAATGCGGACGACGGTTCTGATCTCGAAATATGCGACGGCAAAGACAACGACTGCGACGGCGAGGTAGACGAACAACTGGGCGCCACTACCTGCGGCTTTGGCGCCTGCGAGCACACGGTTCCAAACTGCCAGGATGGGCAACTGCAGCTCTGCAACCCCTATGCGGGCATGTCGCCTGAAATATGTGATGGTACAGACAACGATTGCGACGGCGCCGAAGATGAAGAGTGGCCGGAATTGAAGCAACCGTGCGCCGAGGGCCTCGGCGAGTGCCTTGCCCTGGGACTCATCGTCTGTCTGGAAGACGGTGGCGGGACCATGTGTGATGCGGTGCCCGGGCTCGAGGAGTCGGAGGTTTGTGACGGCAAAGACAACGACTGCGATGGGGACGTGGACGAAGAGTTGGCCGGGGTCGCGGAACAGTGCAACGAGCTGGATGACAATTGCGACGGCCAGGTGGACGAGGGAGTCCAGGAAGTCTACTACCTGGATGACGACGGCGACGATTATGGAGACCCCGGCCTCACCACCCAGGCCTGTTCGGCCCCTGAGGGATATGTGTCCGACAATACCGATTGCGATGACGGCAACGCCGCGGTCAATCCGGGGGCGGACGAGGTCGAAAACGGAATCGACGACGATTGCGATGGCCAGGTAGATTTCTGCGACTCAGGCTCCATCGTGTTCAACTATACCGGTGAACCCCAGAACTTCGTTGTCCCCGAAGGTTGCCCCAACGTGACGGTGAAGGCCTGGGGCGCGGGCGGTGGCAGCGGCGGTCGAAACGGCGCCAAGGGTGGCGGCGGCGCGTTTGCCACGAGCGTCCTGGAGTTGGTCCCGGGTGAAACCTACCAGGCGATTGTCGCAGGCGCTGGCGGCAAGGGCGGCACCACCAGTCAATCGAGTGGCGGCGGTGGCGGAGGTGCGAGCACCCTTCTGTCCGCTGATGGCGCCACTCCCCTGGTGTCCGCCGGCGGTGGTGGTGGCGGCGGCGGACAGCACCAGAATTCCCCCACGCCGGGCCCCGGTGGCGGCGGCGGCGAAAACGGCGGCAATTCCTCCTGCTTCGGTGCCGACGGCGCGGGCAAAGCGGGCACCCTCCAGCAAGGCGGCGCAGCAGGCGTCGGCCACTCCAATCATCCAGCTAAACCGGGTGCCTGGGGCTTGGGCGGTTCGGGCGATACCACCTGCAGCAGTCATGGCTATGGCTCTCCTGGATACGGCGGCGGTGGCCGCGGGGGAGACCCATCCATCAGCAACACCTACGATAGCTGCTCCAACAACAACGGCGGTGCGGGCGGTGGCGGTGGTGGCGGCTACTACGGCGGTGGCGGCGGCGGAATCTGCCGGCCGGGCGGCAACGCAGGTGGTGGCGGCGGCGGTGGAGCCTCAATCGGAGATGTGGTGATCAACGGGAGTGGTTGGACTCCGGGGGGCACCGAAGACCCGGACTACGACGGCCAGTCCGGCTGGGGAGCCGACAACCCCTACAACGGCACCGTCGGAAAACCTGGCCTCATTGTGATTTCCTGGGAGTAGCCACTCTCAGCAGTAGCAAGCCCAGACAGAGCAGGCACAGCAGGAACGCGGATAGCCCCCGGGGGAGGCCGGTCTGGGCGCAACCGCCGGACTTGGCTCCTGCGGAAAAGGACGAGAGTGCGTCCCCCCCCGCACCCGCGGAGTTGTCCCAGGTCTGGCCGCTTGTGTCCGGCCCCGGCCCACCTGAGAAGTCATCTTCGCCGTCCGGAAGGACCCACGGGACATCCTCATCGATGACGTCGCTGGTGTTGTAGTCGACGGTGGCTGCAACGCACTCGTTGCCCAGGCACAAGCCGTCGCATTTCTCGACAAGCTCGCCTTTCCCCCCGCAGGAATCGAACCAGAATACTGAGTTTTCAACGCATTCCTTGGCGAAACGGGGAGCACACGGCTCTTTCTTCTCGCAGGCCCACTCTTCATTGCACTGGTAACCTTCGCCACACATCCCGCAAACGCCACCGCAGCCGTCGTCTCCACACTCCTTCCCCAGGCATTCCGCCTCACAGTCCTTGCACACACCCCCAACGCAGGGGATGTCCGCGGGGCAGACCCCGCACTCCGAACCGCACCCATCGTCCCCACATTCCTTGCCGGCGCAGAACGGCTGACAAACGCACAGCCCGTCGACGCAGTCGTCCTGAGGCCCCGGGCATTCACCGCACAGGCCTCCGCAACCGTCGAAACCGCACTCCTTGCCTGCGCACAACGGTACACAACCACCGTCGGTGCACACCCCGCCGTCGCAATACTGCCCCGCGGGACAGACCCCGCACAGGCCATCGCAACCGTCGTCGCCGCAAGCCTTGTTCAGGCAGGCCGGTTGGCAAACACACAGGCCGTCAACACAATCATCCAGAGGACCGCCGCAAAGTCCGCAAGGCGCGCCGCACCCGTTGTCGCCGCATTCCTTGCCCACACATTGCGGTTGACATATGCACAGCCCCTCAACGCACACGTCCTGGGGACCTGCGCAGGCCCCGCAGCTTGCCGCGCAGCCGTCGTCTCCGCATTCCTTGCCCTCACACCAGGGTACGCAGTTGCACAGTCCTTCCAAGCATTCCTCCTGAGGGTCGGTGCATTCCCCGCAAGAGCCTCCGCAGCCGTCAATACCACACTCCTTTCCTTCGCACAGAGGCAAACAGGTGCAGACTCCCTGCGCACATTGTTCCTGCGGGCCGTCGCACTCTCCGCATGAACCACCGCATCCGTCGTCGCCGCAGGTCTTTCCCGCACAATCCGGCAAGCAAGCGGGGGCGGAGCACAGGGATGTGGCAGGGTTGCAGTACGCCGACCCCACGCAATACTCGTAGATGCGCTCGAGGCACGAGTCCTCGTCGGCCTGGCCGCACGTCAACTGGTGGGTCAACTCAGAGTTGCATCCCGCCTCCCCCGGGTAACACTCGTCCAAGCAGAACCCGTTCTGGCACTGGTTCTGGTTGACGCAATTGTAGTACCCCTGATAGGGAATCCACTGGCAGCAGCCGGGGCAGTTGTAGACAGCTAACTGTCCGTCGTCGCAGTACTTCAGCGTATTGCCTTCGCATGTCCCTTCGTATGAGATGCCGCCGCAAGGGTCGGGGGGGGCCTCCAACAACGTAACCGTCACGTCGTCGAACCAGCAGTTGCCCGTCATGCACTCCACCCCGGCAAAGCCGTTCTCGTATGCATACAGTCCGATCTTGCCCGAGGTCATGCCCGCGTTGTCGGTGAGGTCGAACACGATTTCATCCGCTGCGATCTGACCGTCTTCGTTCAGGTCCAGGCCCGCAGTGATATGATTGTCCTCGACGGTCACGCTGGCGGTATGGACTGTGCCCTGCTCGTAGGTGATTGGGCTTGAGGCCAGGATGGCGGCGTCGCCGTCCTTGATTCGCATGAGCCTCGAACCCACCAGGTGGTCGGTGCACCCCACGTCGGGACTGGGGGCGCAGTCCCGGGTCATCAGGAAGAGGTAGAACTGGCCGGAATTCTGGTACCGGAAAACCAGGCCGAAAGCGTCGTCGTCATCGTTCCTGAATTTGGCCGTAAACTCGTAGTCGGTCCAACTGGTCGAGCCTACCTTGATGTGGTTGTCGAAAGGATCGGAGTCCTGGCAATAGGCGAAATAGGCGAATTCGTAGCCGCAATGATTGTACGGGCCGCAACCTTCCAATATCCAGCAGCCGTCGTCGGTGAGCGGGACGACTCCTCCGTTGAGGTGTGTGGCCCAGGGGTCGGCGCAGTAGGCTCCTTCCCACCCGTCGGTTCCGGACAGCGCGGCGGTGTCTTTGTCGAATCCGTAGTAGTAGGTCTGGGCCGACAGTTCCGACGGGAACAGGCAAAACAGGGTGGCACCCAGGCCCATCGATAGAAGCACTCGAGTCATGTTTCCTCCCAGGTCCGTCCCTTGCAACCGGACATTGCGGTGTCCGGTAGCCGGAACCTATGTTACGGGGCGCGGGACCGCGGTTCAAGAGGTACGTCAAGATACCTTGCAATGGTCTTGAAGCGTTGCGTATAATCAGGGGAGTCCAGGAGGCAGAGATGGTCGCTGGAAGATGGGAAAATGCGCTGCTGATTACCCTTGCGTTTTGTTTGGCCCATTGTGGTGGTGGTCCCGGCGCGTCCGATACCCGCGAAATTGTTCCCGTAGATGTGGTTCGCTTCGGCAGTGACGATGTCCCACTCCCCCGGGACGACGTGTACGGGCTCGACCAGACCCCTATTCCGGATACCGGCAGCTTGCCCACGGACCAGGCCGGGGACGGACCGGGCGACAGCAAACCAGCGGACGAAGCGACTGCCGACCTGGTGGAGTTGCCCCAGCTTGCGGATCTTGCCGTCGAGTTGGAGGTGCAGCAAGCGCCGGAGGTAATTGAGGAACTGGGCTTCGTCGACGCCGGACCGTGCGGAAGTTGCCCCGTGACCACACCGGTGTGTCAGGATGGTGTTTGCGTCTGCAACGGCGAGAGCTGTTCCGGCGCGTTCTATTGCAAGGGCGGACAGTGCATGGCGTGCACCGTTGATGCCCATTGTGGCATGGAGTGCGAGAGCTGTTCCTCCCAAGGCAAGTATTGCGACCCCGAGGCGTTCAAATGCGTGGGCTGTGACGCCGAGCATCCGTGTCAGCCGGGGAAAAGCTGCCTCGACGATGAGTGCGTCTCGTGCGAGGACCTGGGGTTGTGCGGTCCGGAGTGCCTGGAATGCCCGGAGGCCACCCCCGACTGCGCTGACGACCTCTGCGTTTGCAACGAAACCTCCTGCGGCGAGGTCGCAGTGTGTGAAGGTGGGGTGTGTGTGCCCTGTGGTCCAACAGACCCCCTTCACTGCGGGGATGATTGCCAGGTGTGCGCCGGCGACGCCCCCCACTGCCAGGATGGGGAATGCACCTTCTGCAACGCGGACGCAACCTGCGGGCCCGCGTGCGAGCCGTGCCCCGAGGGCATGCCTCTCTGCCGGCCCGACGGCGCCGGCTGCGTCGAATGCCTTGCCGACGTCGACTGCCAGGCCGGCTTCGTCTGTACGGCCAACGCCTGTATCCCGGATTGCCAGGCCTCTGGCTGCGAATCGGACCTCAACGATGGCGGGAAGAAATGCTCGGAAGCGTTTGTCATCGGCCGGACCGACGCGGCCAATACCTTCCACCACTCGGGCGATACCTACGGCGATAGCAACGACGACGACCTTAACTACTTCCTCGAACATCCGGAGTGCTGGGACGCATCCTACGACCATTTCTTCCGTCTCTACCTCATGCCGGGGGACACCCTCTCCGTCGCACTTACCCCAAAAGACAACGACTTCGATGCCATGCTGAAACTCTACACCGGCACCATGTGCGATGACGATGATGCCGGCCTGTTTCAGTCCAACGCCACCTACATCATTCAGTGCTGGAACGACGAATCAAACGGCGACCCCGAGTCTTTTTCATACGCGGTGAACGAGGAAGGGTGGTACACGGTAGTCGTAGACGGCCGTCAGAGCGGCGAGGACGAAGACTGGGGCGACTACGACCTCGACATCACCCTGACCTGTTCACAGGAGAATTGCTGTTGTCAGTGAGCACACTTCCATTCTTGTCCCGACGCGGTCTGCTTCGCCTGTCCGCAACAGCGCTCCTGGGACTCCTGTTTTTGTCCGTCACTCCCTACACCGCCCCGGACGGAGATGTAAACGGTGACGGTGCGGTGGATGTCGCCGACACCCAGTGCGAGATCCTGGTGTTCCACGCGGTGGTGCTGGCTGAGATGCAGGGGGGTGAACCGTGCACCGTCGATGCCGATTGTCTGGCTCTGGTTGGCCCCGATACGTCCTGCCGAAGCGGTTTCGGGCAGTCGATGCTATGCCTGCCCACCTGCTTGGCTTCGGACGTTACCCTGGGGCCTGACCCCGCAGTCGACTGCACCCAACCAGGGGCCGACACGCCACAGTGCAAGGGCCTGACTCACAAGAGAAACGCAGATCTGAACTGCGACGGCCACATCGGCAACCAGGACTTTGTATTCCTGGTGAGCATCATCATGGAGAAACTCGGGGGGCCGGGAACCAGCGATATCGACGGCGACGGTAAGCTCAACTTCTGTGACGATGACACCGACGGCGACGGCCTGGACGATGGAGTAGACCCTGATCCCCTCTCCGGGACGCCTGACTGCGACGATGGCAACTTGTGCACTGCCGATGCTCCCGATGGCAACGGCGGCTGCGTGTTCCTGCCCGAACCGGGGCCCTGCCAGTGGCCCGGCAAGTGGTTCCACTCAGGTCAGAATCCCGTCCTCGTGCCGACCCCCTCAAATTCGGGACAAGGCGCGGACAACATCTATGCTCCCGACGTGATGAAGATAAATGGCGTGTACTGGATGTGGTACGGAGGGCAGGGAAACGACGGGCATGACAGTATCTTTCTTGCGCGCAGCAAGGACCTGGTGACCTGGCAGAAGCACCCTGCCTG
>CAZVFX010000033.1:57316-57678 GCA_964626565.1 uncultured Myxococcales bacterium | reverse complement strand
TCGGGTTACTTCAAGCAAAGAGCGCCTTGGTTTGCGCTTGATTGAGGTCTAGTCGACAGTCTTCTTTTACCGCGGGGAGGTACGCCCAATGAAGTTCAAGTTTCTCATCGTTACGGTTGTTGCTCTTGGATTCCTCATGCCCGGCATCGCGCTCTGCCAGCCCAGCGTGAAATCCAAGTTCTACATCTTTCCCACCATGAACATCGGCGGCGATGTCAAAGCGCCCACGGTGACCTATTCGTCCCCGAAGAAGCGTGCCGAATTCGGACGCCTGGCCAAGCTGAAGAAGAGCTTCTTCAGCGAGCTGCAAAAGACCGGCAAGGACGCCGTCCTGAAATAACCAGATCACATCCAAGCCCCAC
>CAZVFX010000033.1:0-57216 GCA_964626565.1 uncultured Myxococcales bacterium | reverse complement strand
GCGTAAGCACGGGGCCGCCCCGTTTACACACATACCCCCACCACACCCGCGGCGCCTGCCGCATATTCCTTGACGTTCGGCACCGCCTCACGAGCTTGGAACGGCCGGGGTTTGTTGTCGCGGCCCGGCGCTGACGCTTAGGGCTTGGTTGGTTAATCCAGCATGTCTGGTCAGAATGGTTCATCATCCCCGGCCCCTCGGGCCGCAACCAGCATCATCCCCCCATCCCCCCCCATACTCGGTTAACCATCCAAGCCCCACGCGTAAGCACGGGGCCGCCCCGTTTACACACATACCCCCACCACACCCGCGGCGCTCCGCCGCCGCATTCCTTGCAGTTTCCCTTCCGTTTTCTTAACCTGTCACAGGAGGTGGCGGTTCTGTCGAAGGTTAATTCTACCTATTTGTGTTTGGTGGCGGCTGTGGCCATGGCCGGGGTGATGGCCTGTGTTGACGCGGCGGATAACCTCCGCGGCGAACCCAATGCAGGTTCCATCGGGACCGGATTGCTCAAGCCCGGTGGCATTGCTGACGTGACCGCACCGGAGCTGGTGGACCTGGTCGAACCGGACGAAACTGCGACCGAGCTGGTTGATGTCGGCAGTGGTGAAGAGTTGGTGGACCTGCTGGAGGAAGCGGACGGGGTAGGGGACTCGAGCGAGGTGTGGGACGTTGATGCCGACATCTGTGTCCCGGTTTGCGACGAGATGGAATGCGGGCCGGACATGTGCGGCGGGAGTTGCGGCAACTGCCCGAACTCGGCCCCGGTGTGCGTGTTCGGGCAGTGCAAGAAATGCAAACCGAGCTGCGCGACCAAGGAGTGCGGGCCGGACGGGTGCGGTGGAAGCTGCGGCGATTGCCCGGCCAAGTTTGCTTGCTCCAACGGATTCTGCAAGGCGCCCTTGTGCAGCGGCTATGAAGTGTTGTTCACGGAGAACTTCGACAGTTGCTCTCAAGGAGGGTTCGAGGTGATCGATTTTCAGCCCTCCGATTATGTCACGTGGTGGGGAGTGCCCGGCGGGCCGGAGGGGGATGGCGACTGCGAGTTGTATCTGGGAGACCCGCTGGTCTGGAGCTATGACACCGGGTCGAGCGTGCACCTGAAGTTGGTCTCTTCGTTGCTCACGTTGCCCGCAGGAGCCGACTGGCGGGTGACTTTCTCCCTTCGCATGGACGCCGAGCCCATTCTTGCAGACCCGGACGCAGCCCATTATTACCCCTACGACTTCGACGTGCTGTTTCTCAGAGTTCTGGACTCATCGGGAGCGGAGCTGGATACGGTCTTTACCAGCAAGCCGCTGCTCAACTCCACGGGCGAGGAGTATGTGTCGGTTGCCGCTGACCTGTCCTCGTTTTCAGGGTCCTCGGTGCGTTTCGTTTTCGACTTCGACACCTTTGATTCGACGGCCAACGATTATGTCGGGGTCTTCCTGGACGATTTTGTGGTGGATTCGGTCTGCCCGTACTGCCTGGACGAAGAAGACTGCAACGACGAGGACGCCTGCACTATTGACCAGTGCCTGCCGCTGGCCAACGTGGAGACCCTGGGCACCTGCATCCTGAACGCACTGGAAGGGTGCTGCCTGGATGCTCCACCCGAGTTCTGCGATGATGAGGATCCGTGCACGGATGATACCTGCGATGACGAGCTCGGGCAGTGCGTGTACCAGCCGGCAACCGAACCCGGGCCCGACTGCCCGCCTGCGTGAGCGCCCGTGCATGTCACGCACAAAATACTTGACGTTACATACGCATAGCCACTATCTTTGCAGCCTGTTTTTTATTACCAGTTGAGTTAAGGTGAGGAAAATGTCGAAGAAGAAAGTGGTTTTGGCGTACAGTGGCGGGCTCGACACGTCGGTGCTCGTGAAGTGGTTGGAGCAGGAAGGCTATGACGTCATCGCCTATGTTGGCAATGTAGGCCAGAAAGAGGACTTTGACGCCATCAAGGAAAAGGCGCTGAAGACCGGTGCGTCCAAGGTGTATGTTGAGGACCAGCGCCGGGAATTCGTCACCGATTTCATCTTCCCGGCGTTGCGCGGCAACGCCATCTACGAAGGGCGGTATCTTCTGGGCACTGCGCTGGCCAGGCCGATTCTCGCCAAGAAGCAGATCGAAATAGCTGAGGCTGAGGGTGCCGAGTACGTGTCGCACGGCTCCACGGGCAAAGGTAATGACCAGGTGCGTTTCGAGCTGAGCTACTATGCGCTCAACCCGAAAATCAAAGTTATTGCCCCGTGGAAAGACCCTGAGTTCCTGGCCAAGTTCAAGGGTCGCTCCGACCTTATCGCCTACGCCGACGAGCACGATATCCCGGTGAAGGCCTCGACTTCAAAGCCGTACAGTGAGGACGAGAACCTCCTCCACATCAGCCACGAGGCGGGCATCCTCGAAGACCTCGAGTACGAAGCGCCCGAGGAGGTCTACTCCCATACTACCTCGCCCAAAGATGCTCCCGATGAAGAGGACAGGCTGGAAATCCACTTCAGAGACGGAAACCCCGTCGCGGTGATCAACCCCGGAGATGGTACTGAAGTTACGGATCCCCTCGATCTGTACCTCTATCTCAACGAGATGGGCCGCAAGCACGGTATCGGCAGAATCGACATGGTCGAGAATCGCTATATCGGCATCAAGTCCAGGGGCATTTACGAAAGCCCGGGCGCGGCGATTCTCTGGACTGCGCACCGCGACCTCGAGGGCGTGGCCATGGATAAGGAGGTCATGCACCTGCGTGACCAGCTCACCCCGAAATTTGCAGAGCTCATCTACAACGGGCTGTGGTTCTCGCCGGAGATGGACTTTGTCATGTCCGCTTTCAACAAGTCCCAGGAAGCCATCGACGGCTGGGTCCGCATGACCCTGTACAAGGGCGTCCCCTACGTAGTGTCCCGTTTCTCCCCCACGTCCCTCTACGACCAGAACCTGTCCAGCATGGAAGTTGAGGGCGGCTTCAATGCCGTGGATTCCCAGGGTTTCATCAACATCAGCTCCATCAGGCTCAAGGCCCACAAGGTGGTACTTCGCCAGCGCCGTCCCTACCGTTGGCGCAAGAACCGCACCGAGTGGCGTGACGGCGGTGGAAAGAAATGAAGCTGTGGTCCGACCGCGACGCCCTTGACCGCCAGGTCGAGGAGTTTACGGTAGGAGAAGACTTCCGTCTCGACCAGGCGCTTGTTCCCTATGACTGTCTAGGTTCTATTGCTCACGCACGCATGTTGGGCAGGGCCGGAGTGTTGGCTGAAGGGGAAGTGGCAGACCTGGTGCAGCAGTTGGAACTGATCATGGCCGAGGCGGCCCGGGGAGAGTTCGAGATCCGACCGGAGCAGGAAGATTGCCACACTGCCATTGAAGCCCGACTCACCGCCGAACTGGGTAAGACGGGAGCAAAGATCCACACTGGACGATCCCGCAACGATCAGGTGCTCACCGCGCTACGGCTCTACTGCAAGGCGGAGCTGGCAGCTCTGGCGGACGCGGCAACCGGGTTTGTCGCGGCAGTGCGCGGCCTGGTGAAAAGCCACGGCAAGACGCCTCTGCCGGGCTATACTCATACCCGCAAGGCGATGCCGTCGTCGGTCCGGATGTGGGGCACGGCTTTCGTGGACTCCATGAAGGACAACCTGAAGCTGATCGCTGCTGCGGTGAAGCTGGTGGACCAGTGCCCGCTGGGGACCGGGGCCGGCTACGGTGTGCCGCTGGACCTCGACCGGAAAGGCGCCGCGGCTGAGTTGGGCTTCTCCAGGGTCCAGACAAACCCCGTCTACGCGCAACTCAGCCGGGGGAAGTTCGAGGCTACGGTACTTCACGCGGCCACCCAGGTGATGTACGACCTGAACCGGGCGGCCGCAGACCTCATTCTCTTCACGTTGCCGGAGCTGGGCTACTTCAGTCTGCCACGGAGGTTCACCACGGGCAGCTCGATTATGCCCCAGAAACGAAACCCGGACGTGCTGGAGCTGGTGCGGGCCCGCTACCATGTAGCCTGTGCGCGGGAAGGCGAGGTCAAAGCCCTGGCGAGCAATCTCATCTCGGGCTATCATCGAGACCTTCAACTCACCAAGGAACCGTTGATGAAGGGGCTGCAAAACGCCAGGACAAGCCTTTCAGTCATGACCCTGGTGTTTGCGGGATTGGAGGTGGATGTACCGCGCTGCCGGGATGCGATGTCCGGCGAACTGTTCGCGACCGCCGAAGTGTATCGTATGGTTGAACAGGGCGTGCCTTTCAGGGATGCCTACCTGGCTGTGTCCAAGAAATTCGACTGAACGGACCGGACTTACTTGCTGCACCCGGAGCAGGAGCCTGCCGAGCAGCTTCCACAAGCATCTGAGGAAACCGAACGATACCCTCCCGACTCGCTCTTTGTGCGCGCGGAGAAGGAAGACATCAACCGGGAGACGTCGTCGGATTTACAAGAAGGGCAGGGGGCAGTGGCCCCGATTCTTAAGACCAGTTCTTCGAACTGAAGATCGCACTTGTTGCAACTGAACTCGTACGTGGGCACTGGCGCGACCTACGGAGTCCCACCAGTCGGTGCGGCTTCTGCCGGTGCGGCTTCCGCCGGCGCAGCTTCAGCAGGCGCAGCTTCCGCCGGTGCGGCTTCTGCCGGTGCGGCTTCCGCCGGTGCAGCTTCCGCGGGCGCGGCTTCCGCAGGCGCGGCTTCAGCAGGCGCAGCTTCCGCCGGTGCAGCTTCTGCCGGTGCGGCTTCCGCAGGCGCAGCTTCCGCAGGCGCAGCTTCCGCGGGTGCAGCTTCCGCCGGTGCAGCTTCCGCCGGTGCAGCTTCCGCGGGCGCAGCTTCCGCGGGTGCGGCTTCTGCCGGCGCAGCTTCCGCCGGTGCGGCTTCCGCCGGTGCAGCTTCTGCCGGTGCGGCTTCAGCAGGCGCAGCTTCCGCCGGCGCAGCTTCCGCAGGTGCGGCTTCTGCCGGCGCAGCTTCCGCCGGCGCAGCTTCCGCAGGCGCAGCTTCTGCAGGCGCAGCTTCTGCCGGTGCGGCTTCTGCCGGCGCAGCTTCCGCCGGTGCGGCTTCTGCCGGCGCAGCTTCCGCGGCGGGTTTCTCCTCTTCCGCAGGCTTCTTCTCTTCCGCGGGCTTCTTCTCTTCCGCGGGCTTCTTCTCTTCCGCGGGCTTCTTCTCTTCCGCAGGCTTCTTTTCTTCAGCGGGCGCAGCCGCATCTTCCGCGGGTGCGGGTTTGGCGGCTTCGTCCTTTCCTTCCTTGTCACCGGGGACGACGAGGGGGGCTGGTCCGTCCTTGCCCTCTTCTTTGTCCGCTTCGTCGGAGTCTTCTCCGATGCTGGACAGATCTATTTCCTCTTCCTCCAGGGCTGCCTCAGGATCCACCGAGGACCTGTTCTTACCCATATTGAGGGAGATCGCCACCGACAGCACCATGAAGAGCGCAGCCATGAAGCCGGTTAGTTTGGTAAGGAAGGTCGCAGCTCCGCGGCCGCCGAACACCGAGCCGGCGCCGCCGCCACCGAATGCCGCACCCAGGCCGCCGCCTTTCCCGGCTTGGAGAAGTACGACGAGGACGAGAAAAAGACACGCCACTACGTAGAGTATTATGAGAATTGTACCAAGCACAGCTTCCTCCTGCTTACGAACTCGCTTTGACTATCTGTGAAAAGGATACGGGGTCCAGTGCCGCGCCACCAACCAACGCACCGTCTACGTTGGGGGTGTGCATCAGTTCGGCCGCATTGGCCGGCTTGACGCTGCCGCCGTATTGGATCCTCACCTTTTGCGAAGTGTCCGGACCGAATGTATCGGATAGCCACTCACGCAAGAATGTATGAACTTCTTCTACCTGCTCGGCGCTGGCGGTTTTGCCGGTGCCGATGGCCCATACAGGTTCGTATGCGACCACAACCTTCCCCACCTGCTCGGCAGAAAGGTCGGCTAGTCCCTGGTCCATCTGCCCGCGCAATATGCTGAAAGTCTCATTGCGCTCCCGTTCTTCCAGGGTCTCCCCAATGCACATGATAGGAGTGACTCCCACCGACATTATTCCTTTGACCCGGGCATTGACTCCTTCATTAGTCTCGCCGAAGTACTTGCGGCGCTCGGAGTGGCCTGCGAGGCAGTAGGTGGCGCCGACGCCCGGGAGCATGTCTGCGGACAGTTCGCCGGTAAACGCGCCGAAGCCGGTGTCATGGATATTCTGGACGCCCACGGCGATGTTGCTTTCGGCCAGTCTGCGACCTACCGGCTGCACCAGCAGCGCGGGGGGGATCACTGCAATGTCCACCTGCCGCACCATGGCGACCAGTCTCTTCAACTCGGTCACCAGTTCAATGGCCTCGGGTAGCGTCTTGTACATCTTCCAGTTGCCTGCGATGAGCTTCCGCCTTGCCGTCGTCATCGGTTACTCCTCGTCCAGAATTGCCAAACCCGGTAGCGGGCGTCCTTCAAGGAACTTCAGCGATGCGCCACCACCGGTAGAGATGTGACGAATGAACGGCGCCAGCCCGCCCTTGCGGATGGCGGCTACTGAGTCGCCGCCCCCTACCACACTGAAGGCGTTGCTGCGGGCCACCGCTTTGCCGATGGCCTCTGTGCCGCGATTGAACGGGGGCACTTCAAATACGCCGAACGGGCCGTTCCAGAATACGGTCCGAGCGGACTCCAGCTCTCCTTGAACTGCTTCCACGGTTGCCGGACCTACATCTACAGCTACGAGATTCTCCGGGAACCGGTCGTTGCCGACTGTTTCAAAGGGTGCGCCCTCAGCCAGTTCCTCCACCGCTGCATGGTCTACAGGCAGCACCAGCTTCACGTCATGCTTCTTTGCCTTGCGGCGCACCTTTTCGGCCAGTGCGAACGATTCTTTTTCGACCCGGGAATTGCCCAGGTCGCAGCCGCTTGCGGTCAGGAAGGTGAGCGCCATCGCACCGCCCAGGCAGAGAACGTCCACGTGCTCAACGAGGCTGAGCAGAAGCCCCACCTTGTCCTTCACTTTTGCGCCGCCGATGATTGCGACAAAGGGCCTCTCCGGCTTGCGCGCGAGACCGGTCAGGCAACTGACCTCTTTCTCCGCCAGCCTGCCGATCCCCTTCTCTTTCAGGTACTTTGGAACGCCCACGATGGATGCATGCTCACGGTGCATGGTGCCGAACGCGTCGTTAAGATATATGTCGGCCAGCGACGCGAGCTGCTTGGCGAAGGAATCGTCGTTGCCGGTTTCACCCGGATAGAACCGAAGGTTCTCCAACACCATGATTTGACCTTCACGAAGTGCGAACGCCATCTTGCGTGGTCCGTCACCGATGCTGTCTTCCGAGAGGATAATCTCTCCGTCCAGAAGGTGGGCCAGTCGCGCGGCCACCGGCTCCATGGAGTAAGCCTGGTCCCGACTGCCGTCGGGGCGGCCGAGGTGAGAAGCGATAACAAGCCTCGATTCCCGGGAAATCAACTCCTGGATGGTCGGCAGGGCCGCTTGGATCCTCGTGTCGTCGGTAATCTCCCCATCTGAATCCAGCGGCACGTTGAGGTCGAGCCGGAGGAAAACCCGGCGGCCGTCAACACCCAGGTCATCAAGCGTTTTTACCGTCATAATACACCCTTCCCGCAAATCAGGATGCAGACTCTACGAGGAATGGGGGTAAGAGTCAATATATTTTTGGTCCGATGTTTCTTACGGGCGCGGGCGCGACATGACCCGGGCGCACGAGCCATGGGAAATTGGCGGTTGCATTTGCGGCTGCGTCGAGTAGAATGGCTCCGACATGAAACCCACGTTGCTCATAGTTGATGACTCCCCCGAAATTGCTGAGATGATTGGTGACCACTTTGCCTCCGTTGGGTACACCATTGACATCGAAGGAACGGGTACGGGCGCCCTGGAATTCCTGTCGCGGGGCTTCCAAGGGGTGGTGCTGCTGGACTACAAGCTGCCGGATGTGGATGGCCTGGAGCTACTGGACAAGATCCCCGACCTTGCGCCCGATTCCCGGGTGATTATGGTTACTGCTCACGCGAGTATCGGCATGGCCATGAAGGCGATCCAGGAGAAGGGCGCCTTCTACGTTCACAGCAAAGCCGAGGAGTCGTTTATCGACAGGTTGACCGGCACCGTGGCCAACGCGTTCAACCAACTCGCTCTGGAGCGCAAACTGAGGTCCCTTGAGGACCAGATCGGGTCGCGCTACACGTTCGCCTCCATCGTCACGCAGTCCCGGGAAATGGAGGCTCTCTTCCGCACCCTGGAGCACGTCGTGGAGAGTAAGGTCGCAGTGCTCATACAGGGAGAAAGCGGCACCGGCAAGGAGCTCATCGCCAAGGCGGTTCACTACAACGGCCCGCGACAGAAACAGCCCTTCGTGGCCATCAACTGTGCCGGGATCCCGGACACCCTGCTGGAGAGCGAGTTGTTCGGGTATGAAAAGGGTGCTTTCACAGGAGCTCACGGCCGCAAGGCCGGAAAGTTCGAACAGGCCCATCGCGGCACTTTGTTCCTGGATGAGATCGGAGAGATGAATCTGTCGCTGCAAGCCAAGATCCTCAGGGTGCTGCAAGAGAAGTCATTCGAGCGGTTGGGCGGCAACGAGACCGTTGACGTTGACGTGCGCATAGTCTCGGCAACCAACAAGGACCTCGAACGTGAGGTTCAACGGGATTCCTTTCGAGAGGACCTGTACTATCGCCTGTCGGTGTTTCCCATCCACCTGCCACCTCTCAGGGATCGCAAGGAAGACATTCCGATGCTGGCCAGGCACTTCTTGAAGAAGTCCGGGTCGGATGAGGGGAAGGAGATCGCCGGCTTCACCCAGCGTGCGCTGGATCGACTCATCTCTTTCGACTACCCGGGCAACGTTCGGCAGTTGGAGAACATCGTCTCACATGCCGTTGTGGTCTGCACCGGAAAGAAGATAGACATTTCAGACCTCCCCCCTTATTTGCGCCGTGGCGGGGGGCAGGTTTCCGACACAACCGTGCCGCTCTTCGAGGGGGGCACGGACGGCGCCACTACCAGGGTGATCCCGCTGAAACGGCTGGAGGACATGGCTATTGCTAACGCGCTTGAGGTTTGCAACGGCAACGTCTCTCTGGCCGCAAGGATGCTGGGCGTCTCGAGGGCCACCATTTATCGCAAGGTGGGCAGGAAGAAGGAGGAACCAGATGACTGAATCAAACCCCGGTCCCAAGCCGGAACAACTGGTAACCGTAGTCGCAGTTGTTGGGGGAGAACCCATAGTCACTTACGGGAAGGTGCTGGTGAGCAAGAGCGCCCTGGTGGCGACCACGGTGAACCTTGCGCCTGAGGTCTTCCTGAAACTGGGCGATGCTCCGGTGACCATCCTTTATGGCGACGAAGACTACTCGTACAGTTGGAGAGGGCGGGTGGCCGAGTGCGTCAAGCCGGATCGCATCGTCGTGCACACCGTGGGAGAACCGCGAGTGGGCGAGCGCCGGGAGTTCATTCGTGCAGACATGGAAATGGCCGTGCGCGTGGAAGAGGCCCCCGCTTCGGTTGCTGCTCCCGAAGACAGGCTCGAGTGGATCACCGGGAAGCCGGCTGACCCATCAGTCTTCGATTTCTCCACGGTGACAATGGATCTTAGCGGTTCCGGCGCTCGTTTCCCCTATGCGCTCAACGTCAAGAAAGGCAGCTACGCCTGTGTCAGCTTGTCTTTGCCCGAGGGCCGAGAGCCCGCTCTCATTCACCTTGCCTCGAGAATTGTGAGATGCCGCCCCCAGCCGGGGGAAGGCGCGATTGCCGAGCTGGCGGTGGAATTCGAGGATGTTTCCATCGAGCAGCGGGAGTTGCTCAACTTCCTGGTCTTCGAAGCTCGGGCAAAGCAGTTGGGAATGGCGGGAATGGGGTTCCTGGCAGACGACAAGCAGGACTAGCCGGCTGTAACCTATTCGCAGGCCCCGGCCAGGGTCCTGGTGTAGAATCCAAATCCATGAGTGCCGATGACCAGAGCGGAGGCATCTGAGCCAACCGCCAGCGGCGACGAATAAAGCCGCCCTGCTCCGCCGGTGTGGGGAGCAGGCAGCCCCAGGCTCCAAGCCTCGAAGTTGGCGCCCCCGTCGGCGCTCCTCAGAACTCCGCCCACCGCGGTCGCTACGTAGATGGTCCCGCCCACCGTCGGGTCGGTGACAATCTGGACCGGGGCAGCCTGGTTGGGAAGTCCCAGCCCCAGAATAGCCCAGGTCTCACCGCCATCGGAAGTGCCGTACAACTTGCGGGTGCCGTAGCCTGATTCCTGCCCGGCCTGCGGGAGGCCGTGGGGAAGTCCCTGTGCGCATAGCGCCCAGTATGTATCTTGAGAAGCCGAATCGAATGCGATTGAGAAGCAAACGCCCATGTCGAGAGGGCCGGCGCTGGCCGGTGCGAAGCTCTGGCCGTGATCTTCGCTGATGTACAACCCTTCGCCGGTACCCGCAAGCAACACGTCGCTGTCGTGGGGGGACTGGGCCACCGCGGCGATGGCTCCCATGGGCAGTCCGGCAGCGTCACGCTTGAACGTGATTGCGCCGTCTTCAGTGGAGTAGAGTCCGTAGGGGTCAACGCCGACAAACACCGTGTTTTCGGAGTCGGCGTCCGCGACAGCCGATTGCCAGGCCGAGAACTGCCGGGTGGGCCAGGCCGGCGCGTCCTTGCCGAAGAAGTCCAGAGCATGCGCCTTCTGCCAACTGGCGCCGTCAAAGGCAAGCATGTGCAGACCCTTGCCGGCCACAGAGGCGTAAACCTGGCCGTTGTTGGGGCCCAGGAGAGATTCTACCGCCCCTTGGGAAAGGCCTGCCTCCAACTTCAGCCAGGTCGCGCCGTAATCGTTGGAACGGAACATCCCCTCACGGGTGCCCAGCCAGACATAGCCTGCATAATCCTGGTGGAATACAACCGCCACCGGGTGGCTGGTGCTGACGGGTAGAGAACCTTCGGATGCGAACACGAAATGATCTCCGTGGTCCTTGGAGGTGTAAACGCCCTGCCCCGCGACGGCCGCCCACAGTTCGGGACCGCTCGCGCCCGGCACGTAGGAAGAGAGAATGGCAGGAGTTCCGTAGGCCGCTTCCAGGGAAGCCTCCTCAGGTGCGGCCGGAGTTTCAATGGCCCGCCAGTCAGAGCCGAAGTTATCGGTGCGGCTCAGCCCTCCCGGGAGCGAATAGATCGCAACCCGGGTGGCGTCGGCAGGATCAGGAGAGACTGAGACATCGGTCACCGGCGTAAGGTCGGCCGCAGCCGCGGCGAAAGTCTCGTCAAAGTTGTCGAAAGACCAGGATTCGAAGTCAAGCTCCGCGCGTACCAGTCCGCTCGCCTCCGTACCAAGGAAGAGCATCCCATTGGCCATGGTCGCAAAGTTGGCTGCTTTGAGCTTGGTGTTTACGTCGGACCCCAGCCCCAGGTTGTTGAAGTTGGACCAACTGGCTCCGCCGTCGTACGTGGCGTACACCCCTGCACCGGGGCAGGTAGCGACTACAATGTTGGGGTTCTCCTCCAAAGTGGCCAACGAAGTACACGCGGACCCGTTGGTGTTCAGAACTGCGAACCAGGTGATGCCGCCATCCACTGAGCGCATTACGCCGCAGTCGGGGCCCAGGAAAGTCTCGGCCTCGTCGAACCAGGCCGGGAGTCCGCCGCAATTTACCGCCGCGTAGACGGTGTTGGTGTCAGCCTTTGAGACCAGCAGGGCGTTGGCCGCGGTGTCCAGGCCGGGGTAGGGCGCAAAGCTCTCTCCGCCGTCATCGGACATGTGCAACCCGCCGTACTTCGCCGAGGCTAGGATTTGTTCGTTTTCGGGGATCTGGACAGCGAGGCCTGAGATCGCTCCGGCAAGCCCGGTGTCGATCCACTGAATGCCCTTGTATGCATAGACCTTTCCGTCGTCCTTGTTCTTGCCGTGGAGCACCGCGAACAGGTAGCCGGACTCCGACACCAGGCGGTGAACCTTGTACCCGGACAGGGTGAAGTCCTTGAACAGGCTCCATGTTTCGCCCCCGTCGTCGGAGGCCCACACCTTGGAGTCCACCGCGCTGCCGGCAAGGATCTTGCCCTGTTCACCGGGAGCGTAGACGAGAGATGAAATGGCTACGGGAGCCTCTTCCAACACAGCCCACTCACCGAACAGGTCGTCGTATTTGTAGAGCTGGTGCAGCCGGAACGCGGCCAGCACCGAGCCCTTGACCTCCGTATCAGCAAGCAGGCCTCCGCCCGCGGACACGCCCATTAGTGGAAGGTAGGTGAAAATCTGCCATGAACTGCCGTGGTCCGAAGAGTAGTAGACCGCAGCATCGGTGCCCGGGATCGAGGCATAGACTCTGCCCTGCATGCCCGGGTCGGGGTAAATGTTGAAGCCCTCGGGAGCCCCGCTCTGGGAGTTAAGGTCCACCTGTAGGGTCACGGAACAACTGGTTCCGTTTTCGGTGCACACATAGATCTTCGCCTTGCCGTATTCCTTGGTGTCGAAGGTGCCGACATACAGGTAAGAGCTGTCGATGGGGTCTGCCACCATGCTGGCAATAAACGGCTCTGCGATGGGCAGCGGGGCAAACCCTTTGCCCTCTGCGAACGCGCCGTCATCTGAAACGAATGCGCCCATGCCCAGGCGGGAAACGTACACAATGCTGGACGCACCGGGGGCCGACGTAATGGCGTTGTAAGAGCCCAGGACCGGTCCGTTGGCTTCATCCTGGTAGACGAACTGCACCCCGCCGTTCTTGGACGCCAGGACACTGCCGTCACCCGCGAAGGCGTAGATGTAGTCGCTGTTGGCAGGTGAGCAGACAATGGAGGTCAGCTCTGCGTTACTCGCTTCTGCCGGCATGGCCACAGCCAGCCAGGTTGCCCCCCCGTCCTCCGACTTGAACAGCCCCTTGCCGGCCAGGTCCTGGGCGAAAATCCGGGACTCACCGCACGCGGTGACCTCCGCGAAAACGCCACCGTTCATTCCGGCCTGATGCAGTGTCCATTCCTGGCCATAGTTGGTCGCGAACGCGACCCCGTTGGACGCAGGGACGTAGAATGAGAAGTCGTTCATGGGGTGAACCGCAGCGTCATGGATGTTGTGCAGTTGAGGTGCTGCGCCTATTCCCGGAGCCTGCAACGGACCCCAGGGACCGTTGCCGAGATTGCCGCCCCGGCCGATGAGCTTGTCCACGCCGATGATCAGGCGGCCGATGGAGTCGAGAGTCAGCGGCACATGGTGCCCACCCTGGATGTTCGAGTTGAGGCCCACAAACGTCTGGCCCATGTCGTCGGACCTGAACAGCGGCACCGATCCGAACTGGAACGGCTTGCCGTCAACGCTGGAGAAACCTGCAAACACCTTGTCGGGCGCCTGCGCCAGACACATGAGGCCGTGTTTGGAGACGTAAGCTCCGGGCGGAGTTTCAGGCGGGTCAACCGGGAACCAGGAGACTCCCGCATCCTCAGATTTGTAGAGATGGCCGGACCCGTCGGGCTCCTCGTCCTTGGAACCGGCAAAAATGATGGTGGGGCTCATGGCGGCCAGCGCGGTAATCTCTGCAGCACCCCCGACGGGTGAACTGCCGGACGGCTGCCAGGTAAGGGCCCCATCCGACGAAGCGTAGAGGGTGCCCTGGCACATGGCGAAAAAGCCCTGCAGTGAAGAGGCAGTCTGGGTCAGCGCCTCGCAGCCGCTCAACTTCACCTGGTAGGAAAGCCCACCGTCCTTAGATACGAACAGTTCGCCGCTGAAGATGGCCAGAATGGTCGGCGGCTGGCCGGGAACCACGTGCAGCCAGTCTCCCGCAACGCCGCCCGGAGCGATTATGTCGCCGGCCTCGAAAGTCACGCCCTGATCCTTACTGGTATAAACAACTCCGCCTGTTCCCACCGCAAATATCTGTGGCGGGTTTCCGGCCAACACTTCTACCGACGAGATGTAAGCGGTGTCCGGTCCGGTCGCGGCTGACCAGGTGGGAACGGAGACTTCGCCCCCCTGGCACACTCCATCGTTGCACGAGTCATCGGAGGTGCACGGGTTCTCATCATCACAAGGAGTTCCGTCCTGGGCCACAACCTGGGTGCAAGACCCACTTTCGGGTGCGCATGACGTCGTGACGCATGCGCTATCGCCGGAGATGTCGCAGGTGACAACCGAGTCGGGGTCGAAGACGCAGGCGCAGTCCTGGCAGGTGCTGACTCCGTTGCACAGGTCGCCGTCGTCGGCCGCAATGCAGTCCTGGTCCGATGCGCACTGTTCACCGCTGGCAATAGGCACGCAGAACCCTTCCATGCACTCGCCGGTCTCAGCACAGGGATTCCCCTGAGGGAGGCAGGTTTTGCCGGTCACGGGAGTCCACCCGCCCCGGTTTTCCTCGGGTCGGCATTCCATGCAGCCGTTGGCGGGATTGGCGGTTCCTTCCGAAAGACAGGCGTCGTCGATGACGCACCAACCGTCCAGTATCTCCCAGGTGCAGCCACCTTCACCGTCACAAAAACCGTCACCGTGGCAGTTGTCAGGAGCTTCGTCGCAAGAGTACTTCTTGGAGTCGTCGTAGTAGCAGAACGCGCCCGTCTCGGTGACCAGGCACTCGCCAAGGCCCGTGGTGCAAGGGTCATCGTCCTCGCACGCCTCTCCCGGATGGGCCTCGCAGAAAGCCTGGATAGCTTCGGCACCGACCGGCAGGTCGATATTGACAACGTCGCTTATTGGTACATCCAACGGGTCTTGGCTGCCCCCGTTACCACCACAGGAAAACAAGAGCATTGACAACCAAACTAACAGGACCGGCGATCTCATTTCGCACTTCCCCCATCACATAATGTATCAATATTGTATTCTCTTTGAAGAAGTAATCAATGTTTTAGACGACTTGGATCGGGAAGTGGCAACTACAGCGGCGAGTCGTGGCTACCGGCGGCGGCCCCGCTTGCGGTCCTGAAATTCCTTCAGGGCCTGGGCCAGCGAACCTCCGACATCCTCGTTGGTGGAGGGCGGGGCGGACCTGGGGCCGGTGTTGACTCCCGTAATACGCCGGGACAGAGATGTTCCGGCTGCGTGCATGCTGGTGCCGATGGACGCATTGAGCTTGCGAGAAGAGCGAAGCCGCTTCAGAAAATCGGCCATCCTCTGCTCCTCTTCCGTCAGTTCCGGACCGTGCGCCTTGCATCCACCCATACAGCGCCGAGGACGCATCCACTTGAACATGCGTGCGAACAAGCGCAATTCGCGAGGGAAGATGAATACCTTTCCGCAAACCGTGCACGTGATGGTTTCATCCTGGATGCCGGAGGAGAAAGCCCGGCAACGCGGACAGACCATAGGCAAATCTTCATTCTGTTCGGCAAGCCACGCCTGCTCTTCGGGTTCCACCGCGAAGGCCGCGCCACACGTGCCGCAATTTGATGGCATTTTATCCTCTGCTAATTGTAGCCAAGACTACCTACCTGGGTTATGGAGATTTCATTTGTCTTCCAAAGGCTGGAAGAGAAGTGCACCCACAAACATATTATGTACCGGATTGGTGGTTTGCAACACAAAACGACATTACCGAGGGGGGCGGACCAGGAACTGCAACTGTTTCACGCCTACCAGTGCAGTAATCGCTTGCAGAGATTCTTCGTTCAGGTGAAGGCCGCTCTTGCCCCCCAGCCCCACGCGCACTTTGCCTCGACCGGGAATTATCAGCCGCAAACGGATGGGGCAGGAACCGGGATGCTCATTGAGGACCCCCTTCAAGAGCTCGAGGGCCTCGTCATCCATGTGACCCGCATCAAGACTCACCTCAATGCCCCGGGTCCACTTCTCCGCAGCCTCGGAGACCAGCATGATCGACTCCGCCTTCACCAGCCGGGTGAGGTTCTCACCCTCCTTCTCAACCACCAGATTGCCCCGCACGATGATCGGGTCGTAACCCTTGACCAGTTCCTGGGCCGGTTCGTAGGTGTTGGAAAAGGCGAGGATGTTCACCATGCCGAAACGATCCTCGAGATTGAAGCGGGCCATGCGGCCCGTGCCGTCCTTGCGGCTGCGCTCGAAGAGACCGGATACCACCCCGGCCAGGTTGACCTTGGTGTTGTGCTGGGCGTTTTCCAGTTCCGCCATGTTGTGGGTCGTCAGGTCTCCCAGGATCCCGCGGTAGCGGTCAAGGGGATGGCCCGACAGGTAGAAGCCGATGGCCTCCTTTTCCGCCTGGAGTGTCTCGCGGGTTAGCAACTTGGTCATAATCTTGCGGGCCGGCGCCTCCTGGGATGCCCCCGGCTTGGACTTTGGTTTTGGCTTGTCGGGACGCATCCCGAACAGCGACTTCTGGCCCACCGCGCGGTCCCTCTGTTCGGCCTGAGCGAGAGCCATGGTGCGATCCAGTTCCCTGAGCATGTCGGGCCGCGGCTCCTTGAAGCAGTCAAGCCCGCCCGCGTGTATCAACCCCTCCAATACACGTTTGTTCACCTTCTTGCTGTCCACCCGGACGCAGAAATCGTACAGGCTGTTGAAATCACCCGACGCGTTGCGCTCCCGGATCAGCGCGTCCACCGCGGTTTCGCCAACGTTCTTGACCCCGGCCATGCCGAAAACGATCTCCTCCCCCACAACGGTGAAGTCGGTGGCAGACTTGTTGACGTGGGGAACCCGCACCTCAACTCCCATGCGCCGGCATTCCGCAAGGTAGCTGACCATCTTCTCCGTGTTGTCACGGTCCAGAGTCATGAGGGCCGCGGTGAATTCGACGGGGAAGTTAGCTTTCAAATAGGCGGTCCAGTACGCGATATAAGCGTAGGCCGCCGAGTGGGACTTGTTGAAGCCGTACTGGGCGAACTTCATTAGCGAGTCCATAAGTGACGTAAGCAAAGTCTTGGAGTGGCCAAGCGCAGTGCCCCCTTTCATGAACTCCTTCTGCATTTTCGGGATCTTCTCGACCTTCTTTTTGCCCATTACCTTGCGCAGTTCGTCCGCCTTGGCCATGGAAAAGCCTGCGATGGTGCTGGCAATGCGCATCACCTGTTCCTGGTAGACGATGACACCGTACGTGTCACTCAAGATCGGCTCCAGGGCGGGGTGCTCATACTCGATGGAGGTCTCCCCCCGCTTGCGCCGAACGTACTCGTCAACCATGCCGCCGCCCAGCGGTCCGGGGCGATAAAGGGCCAGCACCGCCACGATGTCGTCGAAACGGTCCGGACCCAGTTGCCGCAGCAGCTTGCGGAAGCCGCCCGACTCCATCTGGAAGATGCCGGTGGTTTCCCCCGAAGAGATCAAGTCGTAGACTTCCGGTGCGTCCAGGGGCAACTCGTCCAGGTCGGGGGGAGTCTTGCCGTTACCCTTGATGAGGGCCAGCGTCTCATCGATTACGGTGAGGGTCTTCAAACCAAGGAAGTCGAACTTCACCAGCCCGACCTTCTCCAACTCCTCCTTGGCGTACTGGGTGACGATTTCGTTGTTCTTGCCGGTGCTCAGCGGCACCACATCGATGAGCGGCTCACCGGAGATTACAACTCCGGCAGCGTGGACTCCGGCCTGGCGGTTGAGCTTCTCGAGAGATTGGGCGATTTCGAAGAGCTGGGCGTAGCGGGGTTCGGCCGAAATCAGCTCCTTGGCCCGGCGGTCGTTGGTGGCCAGCTCCTTGACGCTCATAGCCGCGCCCGCAGGTCCGTCCGGGATCATCTTGCTCACCTTGTCGGTCTCGGCATAGGTGAAGCCGAGCACGCGGCCCACATCTTTGATGGCCGCCTTGGCGTTGAGGGAGCTGTACGTGATGATCTGCCCCACCCGCTCCTTTCCGTACATGTTCGACACGTAGTCGATGACCTTGTCCCGCTTGCGCTTGCAGAAGTCCACGTCGAAGTCGGGCATGTCGATGCGCTCCGGGTTGAGGAAGCGCTCGAACAACAGGTCGAATTTAATGGGGCAAAGCTGAGTGATCCCCAGTGCATAGGCAACCAGTGAGCCCGCACCCGAGCCACGCCCCGGACCCACCGGTACATTGATCTTCCGGGCGTGATTGATGAAGTCGGCAACGATGAGGTAGTAACCGGAGAACCCCATTCCCTTGATGACCGATAATTCGTACTCCATGCGTTTCTGATAGACCGCCTCGTCCGGGGCCTCGCCCTGGCGGCGCAACTGCTCCAGCCGCTGCTGCAGCCCGAGCGCGGAAGTCTTCTCAAGATATGAATCTTCGGTCTCACCAGCCGGGGCAGGGAAAGCAGGAAGGATGAACTCTCCCATCTTCAATTTCAGGTTGCAGCGAGCCGCGATCTTCTCCGCATTTTCGAGCGCGTGCTCCATGCCTGAGAACTGCTCGTACATCTCTTCCGGAGACTTGAGGTAGAACTGGTCCGAAGCTAGGGACATGCGTTTCTCATCCGAGAGCAGCTTGCCGGTCTGGATGCACAGCAGAACGTCGTGCGCGACATGATCCTCTTTCTTTAGATAGTGACAATCGTTGGTGCCCACTACCGGAATCCCGGTGAGTTCCGAGATGTTGAGCAGTTCGTCGTTGACCCGATCCTGCTCAACCATGCCGTTCTTCTGGAGTTCCAGGTAGAAATTGTCCGGGCCGAAAATCTCCTGGAATTCCAAGGCCGCGGCGTGGGCTTTCTCAGCCTTGCCCCTGAGGATCAGTTCCGGAAGCTCGCCGGACAGGCAGGCGGACAGGGCGATGAGTCCGCCCGAGTGCTGCTTCAGCAATTCCTTGTCAATTCGGGGCTTGCTGTAGAATCCCTCGAGGAAGCCGAGGCTCACCATGCTGGACAGGTTGCGATAGCCCTCTTCGTTCTTGGCCAACAACACCAGGTGGTTTGGTTTCTGCCCCTTTTGCCGGTGGGTCCGATGCTTGCGCGCCACGTATACTTCGCACCCGATGATCGGCTTCATGCCCGCTTCTTTGGCCCCGGAGTAGAATTTCACCGCGCCGTACATGTTGCCATGATCCGTCATTGAGACGGTGTCCATGCCCATGGCCTTGCAGTGATCAAAAACGTCCGTCAGCCGGATTGCACCATCCAGCAGGCTATACTGTGTGTGAAGATGAAGATGAGTGAATCCCAAAACGACTCCCTGGTTTTGGCGATTTGACACGCCGGATAGCATTATGAACCATTTGCTTGACATGGCAAGGGACAATCAATATACTCCCTCCACCTGTTGATGGGTTCGGTGCGTAACCGGTCGAAATGATTATGAAAAAGGAAGAACCATTTGTGATTCGACTGGAAGAGGTGCCCCGGGCAGGCCTCAGGGTGGAAACGACTCTGGATGCCGACTGGGCGGCAGTATCACTCGCTCCGGCGTACGAGGTGTCCGGAAAAAAACCGGCCTTACGGTTTGATGCATCCCGTGACGGGGTGAATTTGAACGTGGTCGGTGAACTTGAAGTTGAATTGAAATTCCAGTGCAGTCGCTGCGCAGAGCCTGGTGTCGTGCTGGCCGTCTATTCGGTCCAGGCCTTGTTCGTGCCTCAGGACGCAGCATCGATCAAGCTGGAGAATGCGGAAATTGACAACGAGTCGCCCACTGAGTTGTACGGGTACGAATCCGAAACGTTCAGCGTCGAGCAGCCGTTTTGCGAGCAGCTCGTGATGAACGTTGAGCCCTTCCCCGTGTGCAGCCCCGGCTGCAAGGGGTTGTGCTCCGGGTGCCGGGCCAACTTGAATTCGGACGCATGCAAATGCGCTACGGACGAAATTGACCCCCGGTGGGCGTCACTGGCCGAACTGAAGGTCGCGCTGGAAGAAAAAGAGCGCACCGGTAGTGGAGGACAAGATGGCTGTACAGAAGAAGAAGAAGTCGAAAGCTAAGTCCCGAAGCCGCAAGTCGGCGAATGACAGAATCACCGTGCAGAGCGTGGCCTACTGCTCATACTGTGGAGCTCCCCGGCGACCGCATCGCATCTGCCCTTCCTGCGGGTACTACAAGAACCGCCAGGTAATGGAAGTGAAAGAGTACGAGAAGTAGTCACGCCCTGAACTGGAACGTGACGATGTCCCCGTCTTGCACCGCGTACTCCTTCCCCTCAGTCCTGATGTAACCCTTGCTTCGAGCTGCCGCTTCGGAGCCGGCGTCCATGAACTGGTCGAAAGGCACAACCTCCGCCTTGATGAAACCCTGCTCCATGTCCGTGTGGATTCGTCCCGCCGCGGCCGGCGCCGGGGTACCCGCCGGTATGGTCCAAGCCCTGAGTTCTGTTCCCACGATCGTGTAAAAGGTCACCAGGTTCAGCAGCCTGTAGCCCGCTTCCACGAGCTGGTCGAGGGCCAGGCTCTCCAAGCCGAGATCGTGCATGAACTCCCGCCGGTCCTCTTCCGGTAACTCGGTAAGCTCCATCTCCAATTTGCCGGGAAGCAGGACCAGCGGAACATCCTGTGCCGCAAGGTGGCTGCGCAGCTTCTCCGCCGCGGGCTGGATCTCGTCCAACTGGTCTTCCCCAAGATTGGCAACCGCCAGGGTCGGCTTTGCCGACAAGAGGAACAACCCCGCAGCCAACTCCCGCTCACGGTCGTGGCCGAACTCGAACCGGCTGGCAGGGACTCCGGAGCCCAGCGACTCAACCAACCGGCCCAGTACATCCAACTGTCCCATCGCCTCCTTGTCACCGATCTTCGCCAGCTTTCGCGCCTTGTCCAACCGTCGTTGGACCGTTTCCATGTCCGCGAGCATAAGTTCGGTCATCACGACGTCGAAATCGGCCGCCGGATCGATGGCCTCGTGAACGTGGCTGACGTTGCGATCTTCAAACACCCGCAGCACGTGGACCACCGCGTCCATCTCCCGGATGTTGGCCAGAAAACGATTGCCCAATCCCTCGCCCGCGTGGGCATTCTTCACCAGGCCCGCGATGTCGACGAAAGAGAGAGTGGTGGGAGTGACCTGTGGCGGCTTCAGCAACTCCGCCAGCCCGGCCAGCCGTGGGTCCGGGACCGCTACCGTCCCCTCCTTCGGGTCGATAGTGCAGAAAGCGTAAGACGCCACGGCAGACCCCGCCAGAGTGAGGGCGTTGAAGATCGTCGACTTACCGGCGTTGGGCAGCCCTACGATGCCGCAAGAGAATCCCATGTCCACCTCACTTGAGTTTGTAGAATGCGGGTCTTCGGTCGCCGTGTACATCGTTCCGGGAGGTGACCGATTTGTCCAACGCAGCCGACGCGTCGATTTCAACCAAGAGCACGTCCTCGTCGGCTTCCTTTCCCCGCGCCAGCAACTCTCCCCGGGGAGAGTAGATGACGCTCTGCCCGATATATGTGAGCTCCTCATCCGGCAACCGGCTCTCGGTGCCGACGCGGTTGGCCGTGACCGTGAACACCCTGTTCTCCAACGCCCGGAACTTCATCGCTTCCGGGCAGTGGGGCAGAACGAGGTTGGAAGGATGTGCAATTACCTGGGCGCCGGCGAGGCTCAAACTACGGGCCGATTCCGGAAAATACCAGTCGAAACAGATCATTACTCCCACCTGCACGCCCGCGACGTCGAAAGTCATGAAGCCGCGGGAACCGGGAGCATAGAGCTCCTTTTCCCGGTCGAAGAGGTGGGTCTTTCGGTATACGCCCAGCACGCCTTCCGGACCCACGACGAACGCGCTGTTGAACACCAGCCCTCCTTCACGCTCCGGAAAACCGCCGATGAAATAGCAGCCAAATTCGGCAGCCTTACCCGCCATGGTTCTCACGGTAGGGCCGTCGGCAGGTTCGGCCAGCGCCAGTACTTCGTCTCGATTCTTGAACTGGTATCCGGTGGCGAAGTGCTCCGGCAGCACCCAGAGGTCGGCCTCCTTTCCCTTGACCATGCTGATCGCCTTGGCAATGTTGCGCGCCACGGCGCCGAAAACGGGAAAGAACTGGACTGCTCCGACTTTCATTGAAACACCTCTTCCAAGTCTCATTCTACACACACACGCCCACGGGATAAAAGAGAATTGTTTTTTGCTTGCCGCCCGTCGCGGCTGCTGGTCTAATGGGTAGGCGGAAAAAAAAGAGGGGGATGAATGCGCCTGAGGGAAAGATGCCGTGCTGCTGGGGTGGCGGTTGTGTTGCTGGTGTGTGGGTGTAGCACCGGCGGCGGCGGAGACCCGGCCACTGATGTGACTGGGCTGGACGTAGCTGAGGCCCTTGCGGAAGTTGACGCTGCGGTGTGGCCGGACCTGGCTCCCGAGACCGCCGAAGACGCGGCCGCCGACGGTACTGCCGCGGAAACAACGGGCCAGGAGATCGTGGATGCCGGCGCCGAAGATGTTGCCGATGTCGTAGGAACCCCGGGGCCGGGCCCGGGCTTTGATCGATTCTGCATGGGCAAACCATGGGATTCGGACCTGGCGCCGGCCACACCAGGCGCCCTGTCGGGCGGGTTTGTAGGGCACTACGATTCCTTTCCGGAAGGGACCCTTGAAACCATCAAGGTGATCCCGCTTCATCCGCTCCACGCCACCACTATCCGCGTTGCATTCAGCGGCGGCGCGGGAAAGGCGCGCATCCGGCTTATGAAGTCCTTTGGCCGCTCCTATCCCGATACCGGAAATCCGGAAGGAGACCTTATCACGCCCATCGACGTTGACATTGTCGACCCCGACCCCGAAGTCTGGCTCGAACTGGACATCTCCCATGAGAACCTCTTCCTGGAACCGACCCAGCACTACATCCTCGTGCGTGAGCACCTGGCTGTGGAGCCGTTTCTGGCGGTGGAGGAGATCGGGGAGACAGGTTACTCCAGAAGCATGATCCACGTTCCCGGTCAGTTCGAACCGTACGGCCTCGACGGCAACTTCCGCATGGAACTCAGAGGAGACTATTTCTGCACTTGGGAAGAGGAAGACCATTGGTTCTCGCGGGACGACGATCAACCTTTCACAGCCGATATGTCGGCCCGCCTCACCATCGCCGACCTCAACGGCGACACCCACGACGACCTGGTGTTAATCGATGGCGGCCCCAAAGCCTACCTGGGTGCAGGCGACCTCAGCCTCATCGCCGCTCCTTCCGGTACCTTCCCGGAAGGTTCCCAGGCCGGCATGGTGGTGTTCGGCGACCTGGACAACGACGGCGATGTGGACGGGTTCGCTCCTTCGTGGACCGCAATTGACGGTGACCCGGAACTGGCGAATGCAGTTTGGATCAATGACGGAGCAGGCCAGTTCTCCGTAGTGCCGCAGCCGGGTGTGGACGTCCTCGACCCCACCGGAGCGGCCGCACTCGGGGATGGCAATAGTGACGGTATCCTTGACGTTTTCTGGGGTAACTGGCTCGTGCAGTATCCGGAATCCGACGCCGTAGCCGATCAGTACGCAGAAGGGGTCGGGGATGGCACTTTCAATATCGTCACCGAGGCTGCCGGCGTAGTGGCGCCCGTGGTGCCCAAAGCGTGCTACGGGGCGCGGTTCACGGACTACAACAACGATGGGCACCAGGACATCTGGGTAGGCAACTATCAGCTCACCGCAAACTTCTTCTACCACAACAACGGGGACGGGACCTTCACCGAGATGGCAAAGAAGTTGGGGTTGGCAAAAGACGACTACGCATACATGGCCGGTCATACCTACGGCGGCGACTTCGGCGACTACGATAACGACGGGGATATGGACCTGTTCGAGCCCAACCTCGCCCACCCCCGCACCATGCCGGACAGCGACGACAGCCGCTTCCTGGAGAACCAGGGACCGCCGGACTACGAATTCGTCGACCGCAAGGACGAACTGGGGTTCATCTACGACGAAGGGGATGTGAACGCCTCGTTCGGGGACTACGACAACGACATGGACCTCGACGTTGTGGTGGCTTCCCTGTATACAACCCACTACTCCCGCCTCTACCGCAACGACGGCGAGGCCGGCTTTGTGGACGTAACCTACGAGACCGGGACCGCGGTCCACGATGCAGTGAGCGCGGTGTGGACCGACCTGGACGAGGATGGGGACCTTGACCTGTTTATTGCCGACAGGGCAGGCGAGGGGCGGGTCCAACTCTTCGAGAACCGGGTCGGGCAGGAGTCCGCCTGGGTGGAGCTGCTGCTCGAAGGAACCGAAACCAACCGGAGTGCGGTGGGAGCCCGGGTAACTCTGAAAGCCGGCGGCGTGACGCAGATCCGCGACGTCACCGGCGGCGGCGGGCATTTCAACAACCAGAGCTCCAGAGTCGTACACTTCGGGTTGGGACAGCAGGGAGAAATAGAAGAACTGACGGTGCGCTGGGTGGGCGGCGACGTCGAATCGTTTGACGGTGCGGCACCCAACGCAAGGTACAAAGTGCTGGAAGGTGCGGGGCAGGTAGTTGAATTGGCTCCGTGATTCCGTCGAAAGGAGGCAAAAAGAAGTGAGAAGGTTGGCGCCCATACTGGCCCTGGTGGCGTTGTTGTTGACAGTGCTGCCCGTCTTCGGGGACGAACCCCTCCCCGCCGACGCCATTTCCAAGGAGGAAGAGCAGGCGCTGGATCTTCTCGCCACGGTGATGACCGCGGATGACGGCGAGGATAAATGCAAAGCGGTGCGCCGGCTGTCGGTCTATCGGTTCCCCAGCGTCGCGTTCGCGCTGGTGGACATGCTGGAGAACCACATGGCCGACCCGCTCCTGCTTCAGGAGATCGAGTGGGCCCTTGTGTCCATGTCGTCCCTCGCACTCGAGCCGTTGGCCGCGGCGGTGAGGGAAGGCCGGGTTCCCTCGGGCGCGGCCTTGCTGGTGCTTACCCGCATCGCCCGGCAGGAACCGGGCATAGTTACGCCTCTGCTCAAGGACGAGCATGAAGGGCTGGCCCGACTGTCTGCCGTCGCGGTCGCTTCCTGCGGTCATCCCGGCAAGTTGGACGCACTGCTGGCAGCCTTCGATGATGCAACTACCTCTGCCCGGCAGGCAACCCTGCAGTCGGTATGCAATCTGTCCCGGTCCCGCTGTTTCGAGCTGGTCGAGAAGAGCCTCAAGGGAGACAACAAGCAGCTCAAGCTTGCCGCGTTGGGCCTCATGAAGACCGTCAAAGAGCCGCGCCTGGGCGCCCTGTGCGTTCCCTTCCTTCACTCGGACGAACCGTTGCTGGTCGCGGCGGCCATGGAGACTCTCACCGCACTGGGAGCAAGGGGGGCTGAGAAGGACCTGGCCATCCTCTTCGACGCGGCCGGGCCCGACTTGAAAGAGCAACTCCTCCACGTGCTGGCCCAGACGTACACGGAGGAGGCGTTCTCGTTCCTGAAGAAGGTCGCAGAGAGCCAATCGGCGAGGACCCGGCTGGGGCGGCTGGCCCATAAGTTGCACCGGGAAAGTGCGGGCAAACTGGTGCTGCTCGGCGAGGACCGTGAGACCGCACCAGCCGAGGCGGAGCTTAGCAGCGGCGCCGCCGGCCTGTCGCTGGTGCTCTATAACGGGGAGGGGTTCAGGGTCGTAGTGCCGGGGGTCCTGGAAGTGCTGTGCGGCCGGCGCGTGAAAGTCCGCCGTAAGATTGCCACGGACCATTTTGATCCGGAAGGCAACCTCGATCTCAAGTACCGCTGTCCGAGAGGGCAATCACCAGGCGCGGCCTGGGTGCTGCCCGACGGCAAGAAGATCAAGGCCCGCCTTCTGGGGAAAGTTCGCTAGTCGTCGAAGAGAGCCAGGTTGAGAGAGCCTGTGACGTATCCGCTGGTGTCGAACGCCACCCGCTTGTAGCCCACTTCCTTGAGCGCGGCGCTAACTGATATTCTCTCCCCGGACTCAAACAGGCGGTCCAGTTCGTCCGGACCCACCTCCACCACCCCCAGGTGGCCCCAGTCCCGCACCCGTACGGTGCGGTAACCCATGTCCAGCATGGTTCCTTCCGCCCGCGCAATACGGTTGAGGCGCTCCTCAGTGATCTCCTGGCCGTAGGGAATGCGGGACGCCAGGCACGCCTGCGCCGGCTTGTCCCAAACATCAAGATCGCGTTCCTTCAACAAACTCCTAATCTCGTCCTTGGTTAGCCCGGCGTCCATCAACGGGCTTAGTACCCCGAGGCTCCGGGCCGCATCGATTCCGGGACGATAGTCGCCGGTGTCGTCAGCGTTACTGCCGTCCAACACCGCGGACAAACCCTCTTCATCCGCCACCTTGCGCAGGATGGTGAACAGGTGGGTCTTGCAGTGGAAGCAACGATCGTGGGGATTGCGATTGTAGGAAGGATCGTCCAACTCGTCGGTTTCAACCGTGCGCAGCTCCGTCCCGATCTGCTTTGCTAGTCGCACCGCTTCGGTATACTCGCGACCGGGGAACGAAGGAGACAGACCGGAAACCGCCAGGGCGCGGTCTCCCAGCGCCTCGCGTGCGGCCGCCAGTAACAGCGTACTGTCCACGCCCCCGGAAAATGCGACCACCGCACCGCCGGTGGCACGCAACAATTCCAAGAGTTTCCGGTACTTCGCTTTGGCGCTCACGGAGAGGACCTGTAATCAGCCTTCGAGCCCGGCCTTGGCATAGGACTCTTCGAACAGCCAGGTGGACAGATAGCGTTCACCGGTGTCGGGAAGGACAACAACGATCAGCTTGCCCGCATTTTCCGGGCGGGCCGCGATTTCAAGTGCCGCGTGGGCGGCAGCACCGGAGGAGATTCCGGCAAGGATCCCCTCTTCCGAAGCCAGGCGCCTTGCGGCCGCGCCGGACTGCTCGTCCGTGACCTGGAAAATATCGTCGACAAAGTCGCTGTTGTACACGTCGGGCACGAAGCCGGCGCCGATCCCCTGGATCTTGTGAGGCCCGGGCGCCCCGCCGGACAGCACCGGGGAAGCGATGGGCTCAACAGCAACCGTCTTGAATTCGGGCTTGAACCCCTTGATCACTTCGCCCACGCCCGTGACCGTGCCGCCAGTGCCCACGCCGGATACCAGGATGTCGACGGCGCCGTCGGTGTCATCCCAAATCTCCAGGGCCGTGGTCTTACGGTGGATAGCCGGGTTGGCTACGTTCTTGAACTGCTGGGGCATGAAGTAGTTGTCGTTCTCCGCCGCCAACTCTTCGGCCTTGGCCACCGCACCCTTCATTCCGCCCGCACCCGGGGTCAGGATGAGCTTCGCACCAAATACGCTCAGCAGCTTGCGCCGCTCAACACTCATGGTGTCGGGCATGGTCAGCAGCAACTTGTAGCCTCGTACCGCAGCTACGAACGCCAGCGCGATGCCGGTGTTGCCGCTGGTCGGCTCGACCAGAATCATCCCGGGCTTCAGCGCCCCGGCCTTCTCAGCCGCGTCGATCATGGAAAAACCGATGCGGTCTTTCACACTGGAACACGGGTTGGACGCCTCCAACTTCGCAACGACGGTCCCGGGAAGCCCGGCGCCCATCTTGCCCAGCTTTACCAGCGGGGTGTTGCCAATCAGTTCCGTCGCATCTTCAGCAATCTTGGGTCTCTGTTTTCTCGTGAAATCTGCAGACATTATGTCCTCCATCCGAAAATCATATCAAATTACTAGGAAAAGCCGTGTCCAATGTCAAGCCCTATTGCGGCATAACCGCACTCAGTCAATTTCAAACCAACATATTGTGTCCTGCGACAAACAATAATGACGGGCAGGCAGAAAAATATCAAGTATTATACCGCAGCCAAGCCCCTTTCCAGATCAGCAACCAGATCTTCCAGGTCCTCGATCCCCACAGACAGGCGCACCAGAGAGTCATCGATACCGAGTGATTCCCGCACTTCCAGAGGCAGGCTGGCATGGGTCATGATTCCGGGATGCTCGATAAGGGATTCCACGCCGCCCAGGCTTTCCGCCAGGATGAACACGTTCAGGTTTTCCAGGAAGCGGCGGGTGCCATCGAGGTCCGAGTCCAGGTAGACGCTTATCATGCCGCTCATGCCGGACATCTGCTTCTTTGCCAATTCGTACTGAGGATGGGAAGGCAGCCAGGGAAAGATGACCCGCCGAATTTTCGGGTGGTCTTCCAGATGCCTGGCCACCGCAAGGCCGTTTTCAAAGTGACGCTGCATGCGCACTCCCAGAGTCTTCACCCCCCGCAACGTCAGCCAGGCATCCCAGGGCGCAGGCACCGCGCCGGCCGCGTTTTGCAGATACGCCAGTCGTTCCGCCAGCTCTTGGTCGTTGGTCGCAACGATTCCGCCCACCACATCGCTGTGACCGCCGATGTACTTGGTGGTGGAGTGAAGCACTGCGTCGGCACCCAACTCCAGCGGTCGCTGGAACACGGGGGAGGCAAAGGTATTGTCGACGACGACCAGGGCGCCGACCTCCTTGGCTTTGCGCACGGCGAGCGCGATATCCGTCAGCTTCAGCAAGGGGTTGGTCGGAGTCTCTATCCAAACCACCTTCGTGCCTGGCTTAATCGCGCTTTCGAGGACCGCGGGGTCAGCCGTGTTCACCCAGTCAAAATCGAGGCCATGCTTCCTGAATACAGTCTCGAACAAGCGGTACGTGCCCCCGTATACGTCGTCGGTGCACACAACCTTGTCTCCCACCTCCAGCAGGTGCATCAGCGCATCCTCGGCCGCAAGCCCCGACGCGAACGCCACACCGTACTTGGCGCCCTCAAGGGACGCCACGCAGTCCTGGAGCGCATTGCGAGTAGGGTTGTGGGTGCGAGAATACTCGAACCCCTGGTGGCGCCCGGGACTGGCCTGGGCGTATGTCGAGGTCTGGAAAACGGGCACGATCACCGCCCCGGTTGCGCTCTCCGGTTCCTGTCCAACATGGATCGCCTTAGTATCGAACTTCATGGTTCCCCTACCTGTTTCTGCTCAAGTACTCGATAATGTCGATTCTAGTGAGAATCCCGGTCACTGTGCTTTCGTTGTCCCCCGCGCCCACGAGCACCGCGGAGCCACCCAGGAGAGCTTCCGATACTTTTGCCAGAGGCGTGTCGGGATGGACCACCGGCAGCGCCTTCGCCATCACCTGCTCCACCGGGGAGTCCGAGGGCGTCCCGGAAACGAGGGCAGACAGCACCGCACGTTCGGTAAGGCTGCCTACCAGTCTGCCGGCCGAGTCGGAAACCGGCGCCTGGGATATGTTCTTCTCCTTGAGGAACGCGCCGGCGGCCAGCAGCGATTCGTGACATTTTACCCAGATCACGCCTTCGCCGGTGGCCTCCAGCACTGAACCAGCAGAGTCGCCCTCTTCATCGCTCAGGAAGCCGTTCACCCGCATCCACTCGTCGCTGTAGAATTTCGATAGATAGCGGTCGCCGGAGTCCGGAAAGAAGGTAACCACCCTTTCCCCCTGGTTCATCTGTCGCGCCACCTTGGCCGCGATAAACGCGGCTCCCCCACTGGAGCCGCCCACGAAAAGGCCTTCCTCCCTCGCAACCCGCCGGGCGGTGGAGAAACATTCACGGTCGTTCACCTGGTAGAATTCGTCGATGCTGTCGAACTCAAGTGCGCCGCAAACCATGTCTTCGCCAATACCTTCAACTTTGTAGACGTGGGGCTTGATCAGGGTCTCGTGCTTGAATAGATCGTAGTATACCGACCCCACGGGGTCCACCCCGATGACTTTGATCGATGGGTCCTTCTCCTTGAGGAATTTGCCCACGCCGCTGATGGTTCCGCCGGTCCCAGCCCCGATTACCACCGCGTCGATACGTCCTTCCATGTCATCCCAGATCTCCGGCCCCGTGCTCATGTAGTGGGCCTCGATGTTGTCCTTGTTGTGGTACTGGTTGACGTAGAACGAGCCGGGGATCTCCCCCGCGATGCGCTTGGCAGTCTCGTAATAGCTGTCCGGGTGTTCCGCAGGCACGTTGGTGGGAGTAACCACCACCTTGGCGCCGAACCCCCGCAGCATGTCGATCTTCTCCTGGCTCATCTTGTCGGGCATGGTGAGAATGAGCTTGCACCCGTAAACCGCGGCAATGAGCGCCAGCCCCGCCCCCGTGTTCCCGGAAGTGTTCTCCACAATGACGCCCCCGGGCTTCAAGTCGCCCCGTTCCATCGCTTTCCGGATAATGTGGCGGGCCATGCGGTCCTTGGTGCTGCCCCCCGGGTTCTGGAATTCGCACTTGGCAAATACGGTGGCTCCACCGGCCGGCGAAAGACGATTTAGCCTAACCATGGGGGTCATTCCGATTGCCTCGAGAATGTTCTTGTAAGCACTCATCGTTTGGCACCTCCCGATCGCTCAGACGGCGCATTCTAGCGGGTTTGCCGGCAGATTTCTACAGGAAATCTCAGGGTTGCTAGCGGACCACCGCGGCGTCCCGCAAACGGGCCGCGGCTTTCAGTGCATCCCGATGGGCCTCGAGCGCGCCGAGGCGGTGGTGAATGTACAGCTTTTCCGCGTCGATGAGGTCCAGAAAGGTCGTGGTCCCTTGCTCGTAGCCGATGATGATCAGGTCGAGGGTGCGCTTAGATTTCTCTTCCAACTCTCTGGCGTGAAGGTCCCGGGTGCGCAGCGCGACCGCCAGGTTCCGTACTTCCCGTGCAACCTCATTCCGGATCGTGTCTTCCTGTGCGCGGCGCGCCTCTTTCAGCGCGGCCAATCGCTCAGTCATTTCCTCAAGATACGCTTCCTTGCCGGCGAGAAAAGCGTCGGCTTTCACCATCGGCTGCTTCGGAAAGGCCATTGCTCCCCCCTTCGCCAGGGGATTCACAAGGTCGCTTCTTCCTGAAGCCAGATCCGGGTACAGCCGGGCCCGCTGCAGTTCGATAACCTGGCCCAATTTCTTGATGGAGAGGTCCTGCAGGCGCAGCTCCTGGCGTCTGGAAAGCGCGGCTGAAACGAGGTCCGCCATAGCGTCCTCCGCAGCCACTGCCGGGGCGACCTCGGCATCGGCCGGAACTCCCAGTGGGAAATCTGCGGGCAAACCAGCGAGAGTCACCAGCCGGGACCGCGCTTTCTCCCGTACGTCAACGAGGTTCTCCAGGCTGGTTTCCAGCTCCGCCAGCATGATCTCCACCCGCAAGACATCACTCTGGGTCGCCTTACCCGTAGAGACGCGCTGTCGAGCGATGTCAACCAGTTGCCGGGTGAGGCGGGCCAGTTCATCCAGCACCGCCCGGGCCTTCGTCGCGAACAGATAGTCGGCGTAAGCCAACCGCACCGCGGTCACCGCGCGGCGGCGCGCCAGGCCGGCAGCCACGGCCGTGAGCTCCACTTCCGTGGTGGCGATGCCGCTCTTAATGGACAGGGTGCCCGGAAACGGAAACCCCTCCCCAACCATGGGACGGGGGCTCATTGCGCCCGGGACCAGCCGCAACCCCGCGGACAAGTCGGCGTATTGCGCGACCAGATTGTCCAGGTGCGCCACCTGCGGATAGCGACGAATCGCCGCGGCAACCTTCAAGTCCGCGGCTCTCAGCGAGCGGTTGCGTTTCAAAACTGCCCGCTCCATCAACTCGATCCAAAGCTCGCCCTTCAACGCGGCGCGCATCCCCTTTCCCTTGATGGTCTTGGCCGCAGCCCTTGACGCGTCCGACCGGAAGTCCACGTGACCAGGTCCTTCCGGCCCGGGTAGCTTCTGCAGCCAACTAGCGGCAAGCTTCTTCAACTGCGCCACCTGCGCCGCAAGCTCGGCATCCCCTTCCGGGGTGTCCGGCTTGGGCTCGATGGCATGTGCCTGATGCAGCGAGCCCACCAGGAACGGGTGTTCCTCTGCAGCCGCCGAGGCGGCCAGAACTACGACCAGCAAGCCGGCGACCCCCAGGGTCGCTCGGTGTATAGCTCCTTTCCTTTTCACGGTTCTTGCCTCCTCTCAGGGGCCTCGAGTGCCAAAGGCACCCCCACAACGCTTTCCAGCCGCGCCACCGCCTTGTAGTAGTCGGCCAAAGCTCGCTGCAGCGCGAGCTGGAACTGCAGCCACACAGCCTTGCGCTCAAGTAACGTGCCCAGAGTGCGGTTTTCGCGGCTCGCCTCCTCCGCACTTTCCATGGCCGCCTGTGCCTGCGGAATGAGGTTCGTTCTGTACAGGCGGACCAGTCTCGCCGCATTTACCAGGTCGTACATTCTGTCCGCAACTTCCGCACGGGTCGCGGCCTTGAGATCCAACTCACGAAATCCCGCCTGGCGCTGAAGGGCTCGAGCTTCGTCCACCCTGGCCCCCACCGAACTTCGCCAGATGGGTACGTCGAAACCGACGGTTACGCCGAACGCGTCCTTACCCGCGTCGCTGGCCGGGCCTTCAGCCTCATGCACCAGCCAGGAGACGCCAACGGAGAAGTCGGGCCAGTAGCCTTTCTCAGCCAGCTCGATGGCGTGGTCGGTCCGCTCCACCATTCTGGCCGCGGCTGAGATCTCCTGCCGATTGGCCAGCGCCAGCTCTACCAGTTCGTCAACGGGGCGGGCCATCTCCAGATATGGCAGAGGGGGCAACCGGCCCATTGCAGGAACGTCCACACGGCCGAGCAGAGCGTTGAGCTTACGCCACTGAGCTTCGGCGAGATCCAGCAGCGCGGTTTCATCATAAGCCAATCTCGCCATCTCGGCCCGCGCTCGGTTGACGTCGAAGTAAGGGATTTCGTCTTTGCCGAAGGCCGCGGTCCCCAGTTCCACGATATGACGTGCGAGGTCCCGATTTTGCCTTACTATTTCCAGCGCACGGGCAAGGTAGTGCAACTCGAAGTAGGCCAGCTTGACGTTAACCAGCACATCCCTGATGCGGGCGTCCGCCAGTGCGCCCGCGGCGTCGGCCTGGCTGCCTGCTATGCGCTCCTTGGTGTCCAGTTTGCCGAACCAGGGGAAACGTTGGGCCACGCCCACATTCAGGCGCTGGGGCCCGACGCGGGTCTCTATCGGTACCAGGAACAGGGTCGCACGTACCTGTGGGTTTGGCAGCGCGCCTGCATGGCCGATGCGCGCCCGCGCCGCCTCGTGCGCTGAGCGAGCCTCGGCGATGGCCGGGCTGTTGTCATACGCCTCCTGCAGCAGGGTCTGGAGGCTCAAGTCGGGAAGGTCCGCCTCCTGCGCTTGCACAGTCGTTGCCGCAACCAGAGCCAAGGCGATGATCAGCGCTTTCATGAGGTCACCTCCCCGGGACCTGCCCTCCGGAACCTTAGCTTCATCTCCTCAACTGCAGAATACAGAACAGGCACCACAAACATGGTCAGCAGTTCGATGGCCATGCCTCCGAAAGCAGGCAGCGCCATGGGCACCATGATGTCCGAGCCGCGACCGGTGGACGTGATTACGGGGAGCAACGCCAGGATGGTGGTCGCGGTGGTCATCAGGCAGGCGCGTACCCGGCGCTTGCCGGCCACCATAACCGCTGCCCGGACCTCTTCAACGGTGGTCACCGTGCGTCGAGCGAAGGTTTGCTTCAAATAGGTGGCGATCACGACTCCGTCATCGGTGGCGATTCCGAATAGGGCGATGAACCCTACCCAGACTGCCACGCTCAATTCCACGGGACGTACCTGAAACAAGTCCCGCATGTTGACACCGAAGACCGCGAAATCCAGGAACCAGGGCTGCCCGTAGAGCCAGAGAATGAGGAACCCGCCGGACCAGGCCACCAGGATGCCGCTGAACACCATCCCGGTGGTGGCGACCGACCGGAACTGCAGGTAGAGGATTATGAAAATGATCACCAGCGCCAGAGGCAACACAACCATGAGGGTCTTTTTGGAACGCACCTGGTTTTCGTAGTTGCCTGCGAAGGCGAAGGTGCATCCCTCTGTGTTGAGCCCCGGCAGTGCATCGATCTCCTGTGGACTCAGAGTGCGGCCGTTCTCCGCAGCCTCAGCCAGGGCTCTGGTGTGGGCGGCCGAGAACTTCGCCTCCTCAGTCTGCAGGAACTCCCGCGCTCGTTCCACCACGTCCACTTCACCGTGGCCCTTCAACTTGTCGAAAGTGATGTAGCCGACGAGGAAGGTGTCTTCGCTTTTGATCGCCTGTGGCCCCCGCACGTAGCGGACTTTGGAAAGCTGGCCCAACGGTACCTGCGTGCCGTCCGGCGCGGCCACCAGCACTCCGGTGAGCTCCTCAACCGTATCCCGAAGCTCCCGGCTGTAGCGGACCCGCACCGGGTAGCGCTCTCTGCCTTCCACCGTGGTGGTGATCTTTTTGCCGCCCACCGCTGATTCGATGAGACTCATCACCGTCACTTTGTGGATCCCGAAGCGCGCAAGCGCGTCCAGATCCGGGTGAATCTCAAGGTAGGGTTTGCCCACGATCCGATCCGCGTTCACCGCAGTCTTCTTCACACCCTCAACCTGCTTCAGCAACTTCTCGATTCTAAGGCCCACCCGTTCGATGGACTCCAGGTCGGGTCCCTTCACTTTGACGCCCATGGGCGCGCGCATGCCCGACTGCAGCATTACTATTCTGGCTGCAATGGGCTGCAGCCGCGGCGCCGTCGTCGTACCCGGCAACTCCGCAGCCGCCTGGATCTCGTCCCAGATGTCATCGGGGGACTTGATGTGGTCGCGCCACTGACGGTACGGGCGACCGTCCTGGTCTTCCACCAGTTCGCCCTGCTCGTTTCGTACGAACTGCCGACGCTCCTCGTCGTAACTGAAGCGAAGCCGCCGCCCGTCCCGATCACTGCGGAACTCCGGCACATAGGTGATCACTGTCTCCACCATGGAGACCGGGGCCGGGTCCAGCGCGCTCTCTACCCTTCCTATCTTGCCCACCACCGTGTCCACCTCGGGAATCGCCCGAATCGCCATGTCCTGCTTGCTCAGCACGTCCAGAGCTTCGCCGATGGACGCGTGTGGCATGGTGCTGGGCATGAGCAGGTAGGAACCTTCGTCCAGGGGCGGCATGAACTGCTCTTCCAGCCCGGGAAACAGCTTCCTCAGGCGAGCCGCTGATTCCGGCTCGATCATCTTCGCCTCGGCAATCTCCTTCTTCTTCTCCTCCTTGACTCCAGGGATGAAACCGAATACCGCTTCGAACCCGAGCCACACCGACACACCGAGAACAACCAGCGAAAACGGGAGGGACAGGAAGGCGACCTTGTGGCGCAAAGTCCAACCGAGCAAACGGGGATAGAGGTGATAGAAGAAATAGAACGCCAGAAGTAAACCGCCAATGAGCCCCGCCACGAAAACGAGATTGCGGGCAATCCCGGCCCCGAGACCAAGGGGAGCCCACTGCCCGGCCAACAGGTAGGTCACCGCGCCAACGGCCACGAAATTGACCCCCAGCCGCAGCACCTTGCGCGTCCAGCCGGGCAGCCACTCGGTGAAGTTGAACCTGCCCGGTTTCAGGCGCCGGCCCAGCACCACGTGAGCCAGGGGCGGGATGAGGGCAAGGGTGACAATAATCGATGCGGCCAGGGCGAACGTCTTGGTGTATGCCAGCGGTTTGAACAGTTTCCCCTCGGCTGCAACCATGGTGAAGACGGGAAGGAAGCTGACTATGGTCGTAGCCACCGCAGTGAGTACCGCTCCGCCGACCTCCGTGGCGGCCCGGTAGATCACTTCGAGGCGACTCTCGTCCGGGTCTGCCTCGTCCAGGTGCCTGACCATGTTCTCCGTCATGACGATGGCCATGTCCACCATGGTCCCGATCGCGATGGCGATGCCCGACAGAGCGACGATGTTTGCCTCCACTCCAAATGCCTTCATCGCGATGAAGCACATGAGCACCGCAATGGGGAGGAGCACGGAAACCAGCACGGAACTCAACAGGTTCATCACCAGTACGATCACGACGATTATGGTGACCAGGATCTCCTGGCTCAGCGCGTCCTCCAGGGTGCCCAGCGTCTCGTAAATGAGGCCGGTTCGGTCGTAGAACGGTACGATAGTCACCTTGGAAACAGTGCCGTCCGCCAGAACCTTGCTGGGCAAAGACGCCTCGATTTCCCGGATCTTCTCCTTTACATTCTTGATCGCTTCAAGGGGGTTTTCACCGTACTGGACCACCGCTACCCCGCCCACCGCCTCGGCCCCCTCTTTGTCCAGCGCGCCCCGACGCAGCGCGGGGCCAGGCTTCACGGTTGCCACATGACTGACAAGCACCGGCACGTTGTCGTGAACCGTGACCACCGCCTTCTCAATGTCGGCCAGTTCCTTGATGAAGCCTACCGCCCTCACCACGTGTTCCGTACGGTTTACCTCGATGGTGCGCGCGCCTACGTCAAGGTTCGACATCCGCACCGCGGCCACCACCTGCTCGAGGGTCACCCCGAAGTGGCGCATGAGATCCGGGTCAACGTCAACCTGGTATTCGCGGACAAAGCCTCCTATGGAGGCAACCTCCGCAATCCCGTCCGCAGCCCGGAGCGCGTATCGCACCGTCCAGTCCTGAATGGTGCGTAGTTCGTGGAGATCCCATCCGCCCGCGGGATTGCCTCCCGGATCCCTTCCCTCCAGCGTGTACCAGAACACCTGTCCCAGGGCGGTGGCATCGGGGCCCAGCCTCGGCTTGACTCCCTCGGGAACGGTGTCCTTGGGCAGGCTGTTGAGTTTCTCAATGATACGGGTACGGGACCAGTAAAAGTCGGCGTCTTCGTTGAAAATGACGTAAATCGATGAGAAGCCGAAAAATGAGTTGCTGCGGATGGTCTTGATCTTGGGCATCCCCAGCAGGGCAATGGTAAGCGGGTAGGTGATCTGATCTTCAACATCCTGAGGTGAGCGGCCCATCCATTCGGTGAACACTATCTGCTGGTTCTCACCAATGTCGGGAATGGCGTCCACCGGCACAGGCCGGCGAGGGAGACCGCCCAAGTCCCAATCGAACGGGGCGACCATCGCACCCCAACCGACTACCACCCCGAGCACAAGGAAGACGACTACCTTGTTCTCGAGGCAGAAACGTATGGCCCTATTGACCATTGAATTGCTCCCGGGTTACGCCGCAACGCAGCATCGAAGCGCCGAAATAGGGGTTGAGCAGCTCATCCGATTCCTGCAGCCACGCAGCACCTTTGTTCTCGAAAGCCATGGGGCAGTACATCTCAAACCGCTTCCCGGAACCCCGGTGACCGAACTCCTTCTGCAATGAGAGGGTTGCCATGGACACGGTCTCGAAATGCCGGCGCAGTGCACCGATGTCCTGTTTCTCCATCGCGGCCATCGATTCTTCATGAAGCTGTTTGGACAACTGCTCCCAACGTTTCTTCTTCGCTGCCGACAAGCCTCCACTGTCCACCGTTGCGAGGGCCGCGTGCAGGGCTGCAAACCCCAACGCGGCATCTTCCGCATTGTCGCCGGAGAGTGCGGACCACGCTTCGAAATAGGAAGCGTAGATCGCCTCCGACGTGGCGTGGAAGCTGGCCGGCGTCAGGTCTTCCGGAGTCTCGCTGGGCATGCTCATCATGCTCGGCTTGGCGAGGATCTGCAGCGCGCTATCGATTTTGAACGCACCGTTGGTGACCACCTGTTCACCCTCCTCGAGTCCGGTGCGCACGACGTAATAGTCGCCCGCCCTTGGCCCCAACACCACCGTGCGGCCTTCATACGTGGGCCGTTCCCGGTCGGGCACAGCGACGTAAACCACCGCCCGCTTACCCGTGGTCAGCGCCGCAGAAACGGGTATGACCAGCGGCGGGCGCGTATCGGTGCGCGCATCCCCCCGGCCCGTGTCCATCACCACCAGGTCCATGCCGCATATCCGGCAACTGCCGGGCTCGCGCACCCGCTCGTGGGGATGCATGGAGCAAGTCCACTGGGGCGGAGCCGACGGAGCCAATCCGGCCGCGGTTTCCATCACCACCGCCAGCGCAGTCGCCCGCACGAACATCTCGGGCTTCAGCAGCCCCGTTTCGTTGGGTACCTCCACTCGCACGCGAGCAGTGCGCGTGCGGGGTTCAACAAAAGGATCAATAAACCTGATTGCGCCGCGCACTTCCATTCCCGGGTAGGCTTCAGTGAACAGCCTCACTTCCTGTCCTTCCTTCAACCAGAACAGGTCCTTTTCATACGCATCCAGCATTACCCACACCCGGGCCAGGTCCGCGACCCTGAGCAGCGGGGTGCCTTCCTTTACATAAGCCCCCTGAGTGACACTTCTCTCGACTACGGTTCCACCGATTGGAGCGGGAATCTCCAGGCGCTCGGAAGGCACCTCCAGCCCTTCGATGTGCGCCACTTGCTCCGGTGTCAGACCCCACAGCCTGAGCTTCTCCCGGGCAGCTTCGAGCAGCGCTTCCTCCAGCGCGGCTGCCTCTCTTCCCATGGACGCCCTGCGCGTCTCGAACGCATTGAGGGCCAGACGCAATTCCTTCTGGGCCACGTACAATTCCGGGCTGTAGATCTCCACCAACGGTTCCCCTTTGGAAACCTGTTTGCCTGTGAAATCGGCGTACAACCGCTCGATGCGCCCCGGAACCCACGCCGCGATGGTCTTCAAGCGGGTCTCATCGTAGTCTACCCTTCCCACCATGCGAATCTGCAGTTCCACCGACTTGCGCTCCACCGGGGAAGTAGAAACTTCAGCCAGCTTTCTGGCTGCTTCAGACAAAACCAGGGAGCGGGGGCCGGGGTCCTCCCCTTCGTTACCCTTCATGGGAACCAGTTCCATGTTGCAGATGGGACAGATGCCCGGTTCGGGCTGCTTGATCTGCGGGTGCATGGAGCAGTAGTAGGTAGTCTCCTTCTTCTCGTGCCCTTCGTGCCCTTCGTGCCCCGCCGCATGAGCGTCGGCCCCTCCTTCCCCATGGCCTCCTCCAACCTGCCGCCCCAACAGGAAGACCGCGACCAGACACAACACGGACAGGGGCACCGAAGCGTGACGCCACAACCAACCGGCGACGCCGGATAAAGGGGCCGCAATGGCACCGGCCCGCTCCAGTATCGTTGTCTTCTTCTTTTCGTCCGGCATCGACCTTCCTCCGTCAGCCACAAGGCACTTTCACCAACTACAGCCCCAGTGACGACAGCAAGGTCCGTGCCAGCGGTCGGCCGCAACCAATGTGCACCTGCGTTTGTCGTCGGAAAACGGAGGGGGCTCCGAGGGCATCTCAACCGTGGTCGTCATTACCGGTCGTAGACGAGTTGTAGAATATTGATCAGCCGGTTGTGGAATATTGTACTGTTTCGGCTATCAGGCCGCGTTGACGGCAGGCAGGTAGACAGTCACTCGGGTGCCCTGGCCCGTCTCTTCCGATAGTTCGATGAAGCCCTGGTGCTGGTCAACGATGCGTGCCGCAATTGACAGACCGAGGCCCGCTCCGTTCTCCTTCGTGGAGAAGAACGGGTTGAAGACCTTCTCCCGGTTTTCCTCGGGAATCCCCTGGCCGGTGTCGGCTACGCTCACCGCACAATAGCGCTTTTTCGCCCGCACCACTTCGTCGCACCCGACCTCGATGCGACCGCCGGCCTCAGTCGCGTCCAGCGCGTTGAGCACCAGGTTCAGAACCACCTGCTTGAGCTGCTCCCCGTCCCCTTGGACGTGGAGCACGACATCCGCGTTGGGCGCCGAAAGTGAAACTCCGCTCTTTTCGGCCTGCGTCTCCACCAATTCCACCACATAGTCGATGACATCCTGCAGGGCGACAGCCCCGGCCTGCACAGGCTGGGGACGGGCGAAAGAGAGAAAGCGGTCAAGTACCGTCTGCAACCGCTGCAGTTCCTGCTGCTGGATCGTCACCATCTTCTGCCGGGGGGAGCTTTCGGGCACCTCGTCTGCGATGATCTCAGCCGCGCCCTTGATGGAGGCGAGGGGGTTCTTGATTTCATGGGCGAGCCCGGCGGTGAGCTCGCCCAGCGCCTGCAGTCGCCCGGCGCGCACCAGTTGCTCCTCCAACAGCTTCTTCTCCTCCAGCGTCTCGGCCAGGCGAGCCGCGATACGTTCCTGCCGCAGCCGCTCGCGGCGCTCCCGTTGTGCCAGGGAGCCGGTGATCACGGCCACGATGTTGTACAGCGCCACCTCCAGCAACTTCTCTACCGAGTGGGCCGGGTCCATGTGGAACAGATGGGTAAATGCATGGGGCAGGTACATCAAAGTCGCCAGGATCGAGGCCGACAGAGAACCTCTAAGGCCGTAGGCGAATGCGCCCAGCACGATGGGGATGTAGTAGAGTTTCCTGAAAATGTCGTGAAGCCAGTGATGCGCGGCCTCGGTGGAGTAATGCGCGACAGAGACCAGAAGCACTGGAAACCAGATGAGAAACCAGGCGCGTTTCGTGAATACCCAGCGCCAACCGTTGACCGGGGACTCCGTCATGGCCTACTCTCCGTTTTTCCTGGCTACGATCTTGTGCTTCTGCAACCGGTAGAGAAGGACGTGCCGGGGAATCTTCAGGAAGCGCGCAGTCCGGCTCTGGTTGTAGTCATTAAGCTCCAGAGCGCGCACGATAATGCGGCGTTCCAGCGCGCCCAGAGAAGCTCCTTCCGCAGGCAGGTTTACCAGGTCGTCGCCCCCACCTGCGGGGCCGGGTCCCGCCGCGACATCGTCAGGCAGCAGGTCCACGTCGAGAATTTCTTCATCGGCCAGTAAGGCAAGGCGCTGGCACACGTTCTCCAATTCCCGCACGTTGCCGGGCCATTGGTAGCTCTCCAGTCGCCCCAGCAGCGCCGGAGTCACTGACAGGTCTCTCCCCTTGCCGTAGCGCTCCAGGAAGTGCTCCAGCAGGGCCGGAATGTCTTCGCGGCGCTCACGAAGGGGCGGGATCGTCACCGGTAGAATGTTGATGCGGAAGAACAGGTCCTTGCGAAAATCCCCCGCTGCCACCAGCGCCTCCAGATCCTGATTGGTGGCCGCCACCACCCTTGCATCCACCGGCACCGGCTCTTCGGCCCCGACCACGTCAACGGTCCGCTCCTGGAGTGCGCGCAACAGACGGGGCTGCAGATCCAGCGGCATTTCGGCAATTTCGTCCAGGAACAGGGTGCCGCCTTCGGCCTGCTCAAACTTCCCCTTCCGGTCCTTCAGCGCGCCGGTAAAAGCGCCCTTGACGTGACCGAACAGCTCGCTTTCCAGCAGGTCGCGAGGGATCGCCGCACAGTTGACTGCCACGAAGGGGCCGTCGGCCCGGTCGCTGCGGCGGTGAATTCGGCGGGCGAGCAGCTCCTTGCCGGTTCCACTCTCGCCTGAAACTACCGCTGTAGCGTCATTTTCCGCGATGCGATCTGCGATGGCGAGCACCCGGCCCATAGCCGGAGACGAAAAAATCAGCTCCTTGGCCGCACTGTCTTCCCGCGTACCGAGTTCTGCTACCTTCCTGCGCAGCGACTGATGGTCCACAGCTTTGCGCACCGCGTGAATGAAATGACTCCGGTCGAACGGCTTGGGCACAAAATCAAAAGCGCCTTCCTTCATCGCCTCCACCGCAGTATCTATGTCGCCAAACGCGGTGATCACGATCACCAGGGTGTCGGGAGCCAGTTTCTTCAACTCCTTGAGGAGGGTCAAGCCGTCCATGCGGGGCATCTTGAGGTCGGTGACTACCACGGAGAAGGGGGCTTTTCGAAACATCTGGAGAGCGGCCAGGCCGTCTTGCGCAACGTCAGCTTCCAGCCCGTCATCGGCGAGGTGAAACTTCATTACCTCTCGAAAGCTGGCGTCGTCTTCGACCAGGAGCAGGCGTTCCTTCATAGGCTCTCCGTTACCGTCTGTCAGCCTAGCATTAACGATTTTGCGTGTATAGACAATGGTCGTCCTTCACCGCACTCCCGGATTCAAGTTGCGGGAAAGCCGGATTCGCGCTAGACTTCCACAAAGGTTGAATACGTGTCTCCCGTCGGCGTCTTTAGCGCAATTGTGGTGAAGGGTTGGAAGCGGACGATAAAACACTGGTTGAACGAGCAAAGCAAGGAGACGAAGCTGCGTTCAAGGAACTCGTCCTGAAATACCAGAGGAAGGTCTACATGAACATTTACTCCATGATAAGCAATCACCAGGACACGGTGGAGCTGTCTCAGGAGGTGTTCCTGCGGGTGTACAAGCACCTGCCTTCTTTTGAAGGGACGTCATCGTTCTACACATGGCTTTACCGGATTACCCGGAACCTCTGCATCGATTATTATCGAAAGCGGAAGCTCAAAGCCTATGAGTACGACGATAAGTTCCGCCACGCTCCTGCGCTGCAGGAGGAGGTATTTCCAGTTGTGTCGTCAGCTTCCAGAGAAACCCCGACAGGGCGTTTGTTACGGGAGGAACTGGCCGAGAAGATCCACGAGGCGATGGGGAAGCTGTCCCAGAAGCACAGAGAAGTGTTGGTGCTGCGGGAGTTGGAGGGGCTTTCCTATCAGGAAATCGCGGACACGGTCGGAATCTCCATTGGTACGGTCATGTCGAGATTGCACCACGCGCGCAAAAAGATGCAGGAACGGCTGTCCAGGTACTTGACGTAGGAGGAGATACGTTATGGATAAAACAAAGAAGACGTGCGAGGAAGTCCGCAACTCCCTCGAGAAACTGCTCGACGGCGAATTGTCCGTCCAGGAGCACGAGGTAGTGAAGCGGGAGCTTTCCGACTGCCCTTCCTGCCGCCAGGAGTTCGAGCGGCTGCAGAAGATGAGGGCCCTGGTGCGCGAGGTGTTCTTGGAAGACGCCCGGAATGCGGATCTGGAAGAGCTGTTGCCCGGCGTTATGGCAAAGATCCAGGCCGAGCCCGATTCGTTGCTCAAGCGGTTCTCCGACTGGCTCGACAAGTACCGCCTTGGCCTGGCCTCGCCTCTGGCGCCGGTTGGGGTGGCGGCCACTGTTGCGGTGGCAGTGATCGCAGGAACGCTCATCTATGTTTCCAGCGGCGAAGCGACCAAGGACGGCAACGCGTTGCAGCCTGACCGTACCGTGGCGGAGAAGAGCGTTGCGCCGGCCGCGGACGAGGGCGCTCCAAGCGCACTTGCATCCAAGGCTCCCGGCGAGGTGCTGGCCGACGATGGCGAGCACGGGCTCACCGGACGCCGGCCGCGGCACGACGAGAAGCCCTTCAAGAAAAACGAGTGCTTTGTAACATATTATAATGTAGAATCCGGGACGGTGGTGATTGACGTCGACCCGGAGGGAGACGAGCCGGCTGTCGTCTGGCATTTTTCGGACGACCTTGAATCGCCGGCTGTGGAGGACAATCGGATATGAGGTTCTTGCTGGTTCCGTTGCTTGCAAGTCTCTTTTTCGCACCCGCGGGGGTTGCGGCTCAGTCTCAGACTGCCAAGTTCAAGGTCAAAGTGCTGCTTGCATCCAAGCAGGGAGACAGGGTTGACCCGCAGATCCCGAAAAGTGTTCGAAAGTACTTGAAGAAGAGTTTCGGAGCCCGCTATTCGTCCTTCCGCCTCCTCGACAGCCGCGTGCTCAAAGTGGGTTTGGGTCACACCGAAGAGATGGCTCTTCCCGACCAGTCGATCCTCAAGTTGAAGTTCCGGGGCCTACCCGGCGAGTTCATCAAGCTTACCATGGAAATTGAGGACCTGCGCACCACCATTCGTATCAAGAACGGCGGCATGTTTTTTCAAGCCGGGCACCGATATAAGAACGGCATGCTCATCCTGGCCATTTCAGCCACTACCGGCGACATCAAGGGCAAGGCGAAGATCGGAACCGCCCGTCCCGACCCCCGTCCCCGTTCCGGAGACGCACATCGCAAGGACCGGAAGATAGACTCCAAATAGTCTGCGTCCAAACTCTCAGGTATCGATAACTCTCTTTACTCGAATTTGCCCACTGTCCGCGTCAGCTATACCAACCGCGACCAGTTGGCCCGTTTCGGACAGCAGCAGCACCCGGCCCGTATAGCCGCGCTCGAAAGGAATGGCCCGGCCGTGGCGCACGCTATCCTCGTCGTCTGCACCAAGCTCCACCGTCTCCAGGGGCGGCAAGTGCTCCTCCACCGGCCCGATGTAGCTCTCCGGCGCGGCTTCCTCGTCGAGAATGTCCGCCAGGGCCACACCTCCGGCCACCGAAAACGGGGCGCTCTCCACCCGTCGTAACGACGACAGGTGAGCAACGGTTCCCAACGTTTCCCCCAGATCCCTGGCCAGCGACCGTATGTACGTCCCGCTGCCGCATTCCACCTCCAGCAGCACGGTAGTTGAAGTGGCCTTGAGAATTGACAAGTCGAAGATGGTCACCTCGCGCTCCGGGACCTCCACCTTCTCACCTTTGCGGGCCCGCCGGTGCAAACGTTGCCCTCCGACCTTCACCGCGCAGTAGCTGGGAGGCCGCTGCCTGATGACCCCGGTGAATCGGGCCAGCGCCTCGGACACCAGCGTCGCCAGTTCCGCCGGGACTTCGGCTTGGGCGACAACTTCTCCTTCAGCATCATCCGTGTCGGTGGCAGTCCCGAAAGTTACCTCTCCCAAGTACCGTTTCACTCCGGCCTGGTAGTAGGAAACCAGCTTTACCGCATTGCCCACGAGGACCACCAGCAGCCCGGTAGCCATAGGGTCCAGGGTTCCGATATGCCCGCACTTCACGCCGCCCAATCGGCGGCTGATTCTGCGCACCGCACGGGCCGATGTGATGCCCGCAGGTTTGTCCAGGAGCAGGATGCCGCTCGTCGCCATGGGCTTCAGCTCGATTTTATGCGTTCCAGGATTTCGTCAATGTGGGCCGCCGCGTCCAGGCTGTCGTCGTACACAAACTTGAGGTCGGGGGTGATCTTCATTTCCAACCGCTTGCCCAACTCACGGCGCAGGAATCCCTTGGCCTTGTTGAGGCCGTCGAGTACCTCCGTCGGGTCGCCGTCTATTACCTGGAAGCCGACGGTGGCCCAGCGCAGGTCGTCACCGAGAGAGACCTCGGTGATCACCGCGTGTTTGACCCTGGGGTCACGGGCCGAGGAGCTGAGGACGTCGGCCAAAATCTGCCGCACCAGGGAGGATACTCGCGTTGCTCGCTTGAAGCGCTTCATCGGGGCACCTCAGTAGTTGGTGATTTCGAAGTCGTGCTCCAGCAGCACAACCTGCGCCATGGTTTCGATCTTGTCGATTATCCGATCGATGTGGGAATTGACCAGGCGCCGGTCGTTGCCCACCATGGCGAACGCCACGGCCGCCCGGTCAGGTATGTCCTGCAGGTCAACTTCGGCAACGGTGAGTTTGTAGGTCTTCTGGAGCGCGCTGAGTAACGGGCGGAGCAGCTTGCGCTTCTCCTTCAGGCTGCGGTTGCCGGACATTGAAACGACAAATCTGCAGACGCCAACTACCATTGTTCCAGACCTTTTTGACTAAGTGCTGCCTAGAGAGTCGCGGCAACCTGGTTGATTTCGTAGGCCTCGATGATGTCCCCTTCACGCATCTTGTCGAAATTCTCGAGGGACATACCGCACTCGAACCCCTGGGCAACTTCCTTGACGTCGTCTTTGAAGCGCTTGAGGGACGACAGGCGGCCGTGCCAGACAATCTCCTCTGCCCGAATCAGTCGAGCCAGAGCTGACCTCAGGATCTTCCCGTCCTGTACGTAGCAACCGGCAACCTTGCCAACCTTGGAGATGCCGAATACCTGCCGGACTTCCGCCCGTCCCAGGTAGGTTTCCTCTTCGATGAGGTCCAGCTTGCCTTCCATGAGTGCGACGGTCTTGTCCAACAACTCGTGAATCAGGTTGAAGGTGAGGATCTGGACGCCGTTCTGGTCCGCGACGCCTTTGGCCTTGGCGTCGGGCTTCACGTTGAAGCCCAGCACGAGTCCGTCGGAAGCCTGGGTCAGGTTTACGTCGTTTTCGGAAATGACGCCCACCCCCTCGTGGATTACTTCGAGGATCACCTTTTCAGTGGTGAGTTGCTCCATTCCCTGCCGGATCGCCTCGACCGCACCCTGCGTGTCGGCCTTCAAGACTACCTTGAGGACCTTGGCCTCGTCTTCACCAAGCTGGCTGAACAGTTGGTCGAAGGTCGGCTTCTTCTGCTTGGCGAGACGCTCGTCGCGCTCCTTCCTGGACAGGTGGTCGGTTACCACCTTGGAGGCCTTTTCGTCCACCACCGCGTACATCAACTCGCTGGCCTGTGCGACCCTGTCGAGCCCGGCTATTTCTGCGGGGAAGGACGGTCCCACCGACTTCATCGGTTTGCCACGATGGTCCACCAGCGCTCGGACACGTCCCGATGCAGGACCCGCCACCACAATGTCTCCCACGGTGAGCGTCCCTTCCTGGATGATGACCGTTGCCACCGGTCCCCGGCCCTTTTCCAGGCGGGATTCGATGATCGTTCCCTTCGCACGTTTGCTGGGGTCGGCCTTGAGTTCCAGGAGGTCTGCCTGCAACAGCAGCATTTCGAGAAGGTTGTCCACCCCTTCTCCGGTCTTGGCAGAGAGGTTGATGCAGGTGGTGTCTCCGCCCCATTCCTCCGCCACCAATTCGTGGTTCGAAAGCTCCCGGCGTACTTTCTCCGGGTCGGCATCAGGCTTGTCGGTCTTGTTGACTGCAACAAGTATGGGTACGCCCGCGGCCTTGGCGTGGTTGATAGCTTCCACCGTCTGCGGCATGACGCCGTCGTCGGCTGCGACCACCAGGATCACAATATCCGTGACCATGGCGCCCCGGGCCCGCATGGCTGTGAACGCTTCGTGACCGGGGGTGTCGACAAAGACAATCTTGCCCTTGTCACGCTCCACGACGTAGGCGCCGATGGTCTGGGTGATGCCGCCCGCCTCGCCCTCGGCGATTCGGGAACGCTGGATAAAGTCCAGCAGCGACGTCTTTCCGTGGTCGACGTGACCCATAATCGTTACCACCGGCGGCCGGGAAGCGAGGGGCTGCTCCTCCGCAGTTTCGGCTTCCAAGTACTGGTCGATGTCGAACGCGACATTTTCTACTTCGTAGCCAAGGTCCGTGGCGATGATGGCCGCGGTATCGTAGTCCAGCGTATCGTTGAGAGTGGCCATGATGCCCTGCTCAACCAGCTTTCTCAAGAGGATGTTGGCTTTGATTGTCATCTGTCCGGCCAACTCTCCAACCGTAATTGTTTCTTCGATGCGGATCGTCCGCACCTGCGCCGCGGCTTCGATGGTCTCCTGCTCGCTGACCTTCCGGCTCGCCTTCTTGCGCTTCGCGCCCCGGCGGCCGCCGTCTCGGTCGCCGTACCTTCCGCCGACTCCGGCTCGGCGCCGGTCGTAGATGAGTTTCTTGCCCTTGCGCCGGGGACCGGAAGCCTTCTCTTCCTTGTCCAGATCCCGTGAGGAAGGCCGGGCTGCAGGCTTGGCCCTGGCCAACGCTTCAACCTCTTCCGGCTCAGGCATGGATACCACAACCGCCTTGTAAGCATCTTTGGCCGGCTTCTTCTTGCGAGTCGGCACCAGCGGTTCCGGCTTCTTCTCTTCCGCAGGTTTCTCCTCCTCCGCAACCTTCTCTTCCGGAGCTTCTGCGGCCGGTTCTTCCGCGGCCTCAGCCTCTTCTTCCTCGGGCGGTGCTTCCTCTTCGCCTTCCGCCGGCTCTTCTGCCTCCGGAGCCTCGGCTTCAACTTCCGGCGCCTCTTCCGGCTCCGCCTCAGCAGCCTCTTCCTGCTCCGCCGGTTCTTCGATAGCTTCCGGCTCTGCAGCTTCCGGCGGCTCTTCCGCAGGTGGCTCAACAACGGCCTCGGCCGGCTCCGTCGCCTGGACTTCCTCCGGTTCCCCAATGGGAGCGTCTGTCCCTTTGCGGCGGCGACGGATGACGGTCCGGCGCACCCGGGTCTCGGTCCCGGTAGCGGTGGCACGGGCCTCGACTATGGCTTTCTTGAGTCGAGCCGCTTCTGTCTCTTCCAATTGCGAAAGGTGGTTATCAACGATGATGCCCATGGTCTGGGCCTTCTCGATGATCTCCTTGCTGGCGACCTTTCGACCCGGAGACGTTAGCTCCTTTGCCAACTCATAAACCCTGATTTTACTCATCCCTGCAGCCCCTCGTCCGATAGACTCGAACAACTTCCCAACCAAACTGACCAAACTTCAATGTCGCCCCCCGTAAGACTTCCCGGAGCAGCGGTCAATCCATCACTCTAATTCCCGAACCTGCTCCCACAAGAAGCTGTCGTCCGGGACCACCAACTGCCTGCGCAGCGTGCGGTGGAAACTTCTTCGGTGCAAAGCCAGCCGGAGGCACTTCTTCCTGAAGCACAAGTAAGCGCCCCTTCCCGGCTGCGAGCCGCTGCTATCGACGACCAGGATGTCAGCGGGAGTCGCGGCGAAACGAACCAGGTCAGCCTTGGGGAATCTTCCCCGGCATCCGACGCACGTCCTGATGGGTACGTGCTTGTCGGCCATGGTTTCTCGCCTCCCCTCTGGTCATTGTGCAGCAACGTCTTACACCTCGTCTTTGTCATCCGTGTCGGCAGGCCCCTCGCTCGCACTCGGGGTACCGTCGTCATCCGTGTCGGCAGGCCCCTCGCTCGCACTCGGGGTACTGTCGTCATCCGTGTCGGCAACCGGCAGCGGTGGCGGCATCACTACCACTGCGGGTGTGACCGGTTCTTCTTCGTCTTCTTCTTCCGTAGGTTCTTCGGTGTCGGCAGGCCCCTCGCTCGCACTCGGGGTGCTGTCGTCGTCCGTGTCGGCAACAGCCTCGCCGTCAATCGGGGTGCTGTCGTCGCTTGCTTCAACGTCGGCAGGCCCCTCGCTCGCACTCGGGGTTGCGTCGTCAGCCGCGTCGGCTTCCTCGGTCAGCCCCTCGGCTGCCGCGAGAGCTGCCCGTTCAGTCGCTCGGCGCTCTTCTTCCCTACGCTGCCGCTCTTCTTCTGCCTGGCGCTCCCGCTCTTCCTGAAGGTCGAGCAGCGCCTGCCGCAGACCTTCCAGCTTGTCCTCGGAAATGCCGGGGAGGGTCAGCAGCTCATCGTCCGGGGTGCCCAGAATGTTCTCCACCGAGTGCAAACCAAGCTTGAACATGTACTCGATGTCCATGGGCTCCATAATGTCTCGGGCGGTCAGGGCGTCGAGAATCGCGGTCTTCAGCTCCGCAATCTGGGATTCGCTGTGGATTTCGATGTTCCAACCCACCAACTGGGACGCAAGCTTGACGTTCTGGCCCCGCCGGCCGATGGCCAGGGAGAGCTGGTCGTCGGGTACGATCAACTCGATGGTGTTGGTGTCTTCATCGATAAGAACCCGGGCCACCTCTGCCGGGGCGATTGCGTTGCAAACGAAGCGGGCGAGGTCCGGGCTGTAAGGTACGATGTCGATCTTCTCGCCCTTGAGTTCCTGCACCACGGCCTGCACCCGAGCGCCACGCATACCGACGCAGGCGCCCACCGGGTCGACGTCGCTGTCGGTGGAGGTTACCGCGATCTTGGTTCGCTCCCCAGCCTCACGGGCCACACTGACTATCTTGACGATTGCCTCGTAGATTTCGGGCACTTCCATCTCGAACAGCTTCATCACCAGGAACGGGTGTTTTCTGGACAACACTACCTGAGAGCCCTTTACCGAGTGCTCTGAGTCCAGCACGTCCAGGACAAAGGCCTGTACCCGGTCGCCGGCGCGATACGATTCCTTCTGCACCTGCTCTCTAAGAGGTAGAATCGCCTCTGCCTTGCCCAGGTCGACGATGATGTCGCCCCGCTCGAAGCGGCGGGCGATACCGGTTACCAGTTCGTGCTTGCGGTTCTTGTATTCGCTGAAGATGAGTTCCCGTTCTGCGGAACGGACCCGCTGGTTCACCACCTGCTTGGCGGTCTGGGCCGCGATGCGTCCGAAGGTGCCTCGCAACGATGCGACACCCAGGATGTCTCCATACAGCTCTTCTTCCTCCCGGGCTCTATCCAGGTCGAGGGGGCTGTAGAAGATCTGGAAGCCCAACTCGTCTCCCACGAGAGCCTCCGGGTCCACCATGCGCGCCTTGTCGAGTTCCATCTGGATGTTCTCGTCTTCTACCTCATCCACAACGAACATGTACTGGAACAGTTCCACCTGCCCCACTTCTTCGTTGTAACGGGCTTCCAACTCCCTCTCCAGGCCGAACACTTTTCTGGCTGCAGCGAGGATGGCGGCTTCCAGCGCCTCCACGAGGATCTGCCTTGCGATCCCCTTCTCCTTGCTTATTTCGTTTACAACCGTGTTGAGATTAAACTCCATCCTTCTCCTCCACTTAGGAAAAGTCGTACGTCAATTTTGCCCGGGCAACGACGTCGTAGGGAAAGTGAAATTTCTCCTCCCCTGAAACGAGGGTGACGCCCGTGTCGTCGGCAGCTTCTATCACTCCGGAGAAGTTGCGCTTGTCACCCACCTTGGTCCTTGTTTTCAGTTTCGCCTCGCGGCCAACGAACCGGCGAAAGTCTCTCGGCCTCGCCACCCGTCTTTCGATACCCGGTGAAGAGGCTTCCATCGCGTAGTCGCCGCCGAAAGCGTTCGTGTCTTCGAGGTGCCGCATAATCAGCCTGGCCGCTCGCGAGCAGTCCGCCACCGAGATTCCACCGTCTTCCAAATCAACAAAAAAGCGCAGCAAAGTGCGGCTGCGGGAATGCTCCACCTCCACGTCCACGATGTACGCACCCATATCGGCGAGTACCTCGTCCCCTTCGGCAATAAGTCTGCTTCTAAGGTCCCGTTCCATCACTTTTTACCTTTCGACCGTCCAGTGCAGGCCGATAAGGGTTGAGAGACTAAAAAAAAACGGGCCCAAAGCCCGCCTCTGTTCAAACAAGACGCTTCCCCGTCCACACCCACCCTCGCTGCGCCCCCGGTGCAACCCGCAACGGAGGCGGAGTATATTCATTAACTACAAACAGATCAACCATAAAATTGGCAAAAAGAAACCGGGGGGTTCGCATGACCGTAAGGGAAGGGCTGATCTCACTTCCCAAGGGCGGGCTATGATGGTAGCCTGCTTGAGGAGTTTGAGCATGGAAAAAGACGAACAAAGGCTGCACATTTGTTTCGGGACGCACTGCAACAACAACTGTGTTTTCTGCATGGAAGAGGACCGCGCCGCACGCTCCCGGCGCTTTCAACGCATCGACCGCGCCGCCGCAGTAGAGATAATGTCGTCGGCGACAACCCGGAACGAGGTGATGTTCACCGCGGGTGAGCCGACGCTGAGGGAAGACCTCCCACAACTGGCCCGGGCCGCAAAAGAGCTGGGCTTTGCCCAGGTAGGAATGATCACCAACGCCCGCCGCCTCGCCTACCGGCAGTACCTGGACGAACTGCTCGACGCGGGCATAAATTACATCCTGGTTTCCATCCACGGCCATACGAGCAAGCTCCACGACGGTCTCACCAGGACTCCGGGGGCCTTTGATAACGTCGTCGCAGGCCTTGGGAATATCGTTGCGGCCCGGCGGGAAGGCCGGCCGCTGCGGTTCGTCACCACGACGGTGCTCAACCGCCGCAACCTGCCCACTGTGGGTGAACTGATAGAGTTCCTGCTGGGATTCGCACCCGACCAGATAGTGTTCAACGCGATCCAGCCCCTGGGAAGGGGGGAGACCTATTTTAAACAGTTGGTGCCGCGTTACTCCGAGATGGTGACGGGGTTTGCCGCCGCGCTGGAACGCTTCGAAACTGTTCCTGAAGGGGTGCTGCTGCTGGATATACCCCGTTGCGTGACCCGAGTCTTGCCCGCGGCCGCGGTGGGGTTCGTCGAGCGGCATAGCCACTTCGAGCCGGAGACCGAAGTGCTGGACGCTGTTTCAGGCGCGGCGACGCCCTCGGAAACCGACGGCAAAGATGGCGAACTGGTGCTGGTGACCAAGGAACAATTGGACCAGGCGTTAAGAACTATGGGACCTGACTGCCCTAAATGCTTATACTACAACGAGTGCGACGGCGTCTGGCGTAAATATGCAGACGAGTACGGATTCGAAGAGTTCAGGCCGCAACTCAGCGGCGGAGAGGAAGGCGATGAGTGAAACCAAGGCGAAACCGACGATACAGCGCGTAGACGTCAAAACCGGATTTGTGTGCAACAACCGCTGCCGGTTCTGCGTTCAGGGAAACAAGCGCTATGTGCACGGCAACAAATCCACGGAAGAGGTCAGGGAGACCCTGCGGAAGTCGAGGGAAGACAGCGACAGCATCGTGTTCACCGGGGGTGAGGTGACCATTCGCGAAGACTTCCTGGACCTGGTCGCATTCGCCAAGGAGTTGGGTTTCAGAATCATCCAGATCCAGACCAACGGCCGGATGCTGGCCTACAAGAAATTCTGCCGGCAGACCATCGAGGCAGGGGCCAACGAGTTTTCCCCCGCACTTCACGGGCACACTGCAGAGTTGCACGACTTCCTGACCTCGTCGAAAGGCTCCTTCAAGCAGACGGTGCAATCGATAATCAACCTCAAGGCGTTCGGGCAGCCCGTCATCACCAACACGGTGATCACCCGGTCCAACTATCGCCACCTGCCGGAAATTGCCCAGATCCTCATGAACCTCAAAGTGGATCAGTACCAGTTCGCCTTTGTTCACCCAACCGGAACCGTGGAAGAACTCTACGACTCGGTGGTGCCCCGCATGACTCTCATCGAGCCGTATGTGAAGCGGGGGCTGTCGGTGGGCCTGACCAAGGGGACCGTGGCGCTCACCGAAGCGATTCCCTTCTGCTTCATGAAGGGGTTCGAGAAGTGCGTGGCCGAACAGTACATTCCCCGCACCAAGATTTTCGACGCCAAGTTTGTTCTGGACGACTACACCGAGTTCCGGCTTACCGAGGGCAAGGCGCTGGGGCCTCAGTGCATCGAGTGCACCTGGTTTTCGGTTTGCGAAGGGCCGTGGCGGGAATATCCCCAGAAATTCGGCTGGGACGAGTTCATTCCTCGCACCGACACGCCCCCGGATGATGTGGGGTGCAAGGGCGAACAAGGCGCGAGCTGACGAGACTGAAATTGGCCGGCAAGAACCTGCAAATAAAGGAGAGCGCAGTAAAGGAGAAGCGCATCTGGGTGCGCTTGACCAGAATCTGCAACAACGGCTGCCTCTTCTGCCTCGATTCCGACACCCAGGACGGTACCATCATCCCGCGTGAGCAGGTGGAAGAGCGGATTCGGGCAGGCAGGGAAGAGGGCGGGCAGCGGCTGATCCTTTCCGGTGGAGAAGCCACCATCCATCCCAACTACATCGAATTCCTCCAACTGGGGCGCCAGCTCGGATACCAGTGGCTGCAGACCGTTACCAACGGCCGCATGTTCGCGTATCGCAAGTTCGCTGATCGGGCGCTGGCCGCAGGGCTCAATGAGGCCACCTTCTCCATGCACGGGCATACCGCTGAACTCCACGACACCCTGGTGGGCGTCAAGGGCGGGTTCGCCCAGGCCTTTGCAGGGATGCGCAACCTCCTGGGGCGCACGGTGGTTAACGTGGATGTGGTCATGAATCGGCTCAACATTCCGCATCTCAAGGAGATCCTGGAGTTCTATATCGCGCTGGGCATCAACGAATTCGACCTGCTGCACATGGTGCCCTTTGGCCGCGCCTGGAATGAGCACCGGGAGACCCTGTTCTACGATCCTGTCGAGATGATGAGTCACTTGAAAAGCGGGTTCCAACTCCGTCGACGCAAGGGGATAATTATCTGGACCAACCGGCTGCCCGCTCCTTATCTGGAAGGCAGTGAGGACCTCATCCAGGACCCGCACAAGATCCATGACGAGGTTCGGGGCCGCACCGAGATGTTCGAGGAGTGGCGCGACCGCGGCGTGGAACCGATGTGCCGGGACGACCGATGCCGATTCTGCGCCATGGAGTCGTTTTGCGCCTGCTTGCAGGAAACCCTGGACGGTCTTGCCAAGGACTCCTGGAATTCGGTACGAGGTTCCACGTCCGGGCTGGCCAGGCTGGGGGAAATCGTCGATGCGGGGAAGGCCAACCGGGCAGCCGGTTTGCAGCTCGTAGTCGACTCCGAATCGTTGACCGAAGACCGGGTGGCCGAAACGACGATTCCGTTGTCGGTGGTGGAAGTAGAAAGCGCCACCACTACTGCAGCAGCCGGACTGCTCGAACTCGACACGGTCAAGACCTTGCGGCTGACCTCCCTCGCAGATGCGGACCCGGCCCCGCTGACGGCTTTCCTGGAGCGCCCGGGAACCGACCTGAAGCTGCCTGCGGAAAAGGGTGCGGCGGAGCTGTTCGCCGAGCTGCCGGCGACGCTGCTGGAACGGGTGTCCCTGTATCATTCAACCCACGATTACCTGTCGGAATCGTTGGAGAAGGATCTCTCGCCCGATGAAATCGCCGGCCTGCGGGACGAAACCGGCGTGGCCCTGGAAGGCTATCCCCCTTGTCTGGGAGGACCGGTGCAACCGCGGACAGAACCGGATGCAGACTTGACGATCCTGGGAGATGACGGCAAACTTGACCTGGTGCGGTTTACCGACTGGTTTATCACCAGGCACTATTTCACCCGGAGCCTCAGGTGCACACGCTGCGTGCACCACGAGAGTTGCCGGGGGCTGCACATTAATGCGGTGAGGAATTTCGGGCTGGGGATTCTAAAGCCACTCAAGGGGTAAAGATGGCCAATTTGGGTTATATTCAACTCGTTAGAATCTGCAATCAGAAGTGTCGTTTCTGCTCCAATCCGGACACCGAAGACACGCTGTCCATTGAGGCGGCCAAGGGAAAGGTGGACGACTTTGTGGAAAGGGGATACGACGGGATCATACTTACCGGCGGCGAGCCTACACTCTGTCCCTTCCTCCATGAAATCATCGAATACGCGAACCAGAAAGGGATCACGCCCCGGATGATTACCAACGGCCAGAAAACCGCGGAGCGGGAGTTCCTGCAAGGCCTGAAGGACGCCGGCCTGGCTCACGTCCACATTTCGGTGCACACCTGCAAGCCGGAGTTGCAAGGGGAGCTCACCGGCAACGAAGATTCCCTGGCCAACATCGAGAAGAGCCTCGACATGTTCGATGAGTTCGACATCAACGTGGACGTTAACATCGCGATCCAGTCGTTCAACGCCGACCATCTCGACGAAACCGTCACCTGGCTGGCCAAGCGGTGGCCTCGACTGAAGCATTTCGTGTTCAACACCCTGGACCCCACCAGCGACCGGGTTCTGGAGAACCCTGATACGGTGCCGAAGCTGAAGGATATCGAACTGCCTCTGCACCGGGCGCTCACCATCTTGCATAAGTCGGGGCGGACTTTCCGCGTGGAGCGTTTGCCCCTCTGCTATATGTTGGATTTTGCCTGGGCCTCCACGGAGACCCGCAAGATCGTGAAAGGCGAGGAGCGCATAGTCTATTTCCTGGATGACAAGGGGATGGTGAGGCAAACCGATTTCATCCACGGCAAAGCAGATGTTTGCGCCTCTTGCACCGTGGATTCCATTTGTGCCGGTTTGTTCGACATTGACCAGGGCTATGATTCCGGCGAGCTTTACCCCGTCTTCGTTTCACCCGAACCGATTATCAGGAAGATAAAGGCAGACAAGGACTGAGATGCCGGCCTTTGACCACATTCTGGTCGCGATAGTTCTGGCTTTTGCAGCCCTCGCCGCATGGGGGGATTTAAGGCCCATGCTGCCCTATGTGCTGGGGCGGGCCAAGTATGAGTCTGCGGTCCACGGACGGATTTCCAACCGGCTGCTGTTCGCCTGGCTCCTGGTCGGGATTGCCGCGGTTGCGTGTGGCTACCTTTACGTGGGTATGGGCGGCACATTTCACGCTCCCGAATGGATCCGCTATACCGAGAAAATCAGCTATGAAGCCGCGCTGGTCATCAATACTGTTCTCTCCTTCGCTCTGGGGGTGATCCTGTGGCTCCTGGGCTTGTGGGCCGCCGGCGACGCCAAGATGTTCGCGCTCATCGCGTTCACCCTGCCTCTTAGCGTCTACAACGCCAACTACCTTTCGTACTTCCCTTCCTTCGCCCTCTTCTTCAACACCTTTGTGGCCATGTTCATCATCCTGCTGGCGGAGTTCCTGGTCAAGACCGGGCTGACCGTTGGAAAGTCCAGTCGCTCCTCCCTTGCCGACGGCGCCAAGACACTCATGAAGAAGGGCTGGGCCAACCGGTGGGCCATCTTTAAACTCATCATCTTCTTCCTCGCACTGTTCACCACTATCCGAATCATGCGTCACTTCATCCGGGAAGGCCTTGACCAGTTCATGGAGATGAACAAGACAATTATCTATGTGATTCTGTTCCTCATGTTCAAGCCGCTCATGAGGCTGGCTCAGAAACAGTGGGCGTTCCTGCTGGCAGTGGGCATCATCGTCGGCTACGGCGTGTACGCCTTCTTTTTCGACCCTACCGGCGAGGCGAAATACGAGTTCATTAATGTCGGCTGGCTGGCTGCATCCATCATCATTTTCCGCTTTGCATACGACGCATACCTGAAAGCCACCGACGAAGTGGAAATCACCCCGGAACAGTTGAGGAAGGGCATGATTCTGGGCGATTCGGAGATTCTGAAATTCAAGGAGCGCAAGCAGTTCTTTGTTGAGAAGCTGGGCACCCTTGCCCCCGACGGCCTGTCTGAAGACCAGGCAGCCGCGGTGCGGGACTGGTACCGGGACAACGACGCGGACAAACTACTGTCGGTGGCCCGCACCATCCCCTTTGCCCCGGCACTCCTGGTGGGCGCGATTCTCACGGTGCTGTCCGAGGGGTTGGTTTTTGTCTTCTAAGTATCCGGAAAGAACGACGGCCTACTACGCCTCTCTCATGAATGAGCGGTCACCGGGCGACCCGGTGGGAAGGCAGATTCTGATCTGTACGGACGAAGAGTCGGCCGCCGGCGCCAGAGACCCTCTCCGCGAAGATTCCTTTTCGCCCGTTCCGGGACTGATCCACGCCTACCAGGACAGGGTGGTGCTGATGCCCACCGGCGAATGCGCGGTGAACTGCCGTCACTGCAACCGTCGCTGGAAACGGATCGACGCACCGAAACTGACGCCGGAACTGCTGGGCGAGTGGGTGGCGTATCTGAAGGAGACCGACGGCATCGAGGAACTCCTCATTTCCGGCGGCGATCCGCTGATGTTGCCGGACGATGAGCTCAACGGTCTGCTCTCGGAGCTGCGCCGGGCAAAGCCCGACGTCGTGATCCGCATCGGCAGCAGGATGCCGGTGGTGTCTCCGAACCGGGTCAATGACACGCTGTGCGCGGTACTCGCCACGTATCAGCCGGTGTACCTCCATACCCAGTTCAACTGCCCCGCAGAGTGTACTCCCCGGGCAGGCGATGCCCTCACCCGGCTAGCCGATGCGGGAGTGAACCTGGGCAATCAGATGGTACTGTTGAAAGGAGTCAACGACGACGCCCGGACCATCGCGCGAGTCAACCGCTGGCTGGTCCGCCATCGCTGCCGGCCCTACTACCTGTTCCTCACCGAACGCGTACAAGGGACCGCCCATTTCTGGGTCTCGGTCAAAGACGCCCTGGCCATCGCGACCGAACTTCGCCGCACCCTGTCAGGCATCGCGATGCCCAGCGTGGTAGTCGACACCCCCGACGCCGGGGGCAAAGTCTCGCTCACCGCGGACAACGTCACGTTCGCCAAAGGCGGAGCGAGAGTCACCGACCTGCAGGGTAGGTCGGTGCGAGTCGTCTAGAGGTCACGTTGCGTTGAGCGCAACTCGTTCCCCGCTCGTTGTACGAAATGCAGCCATCATGCGTGCCCCAACGCTCCCGGCCCATCATTCCCGGCAGGGTCCCTTGCAATCCGGAAGGGATTACGAGAACATAGATTTCC
>CAZVFX010000032.1:0-57740 GCA_964626565.1 uncultured Myxococcales bacterium | reverse complement strand
AGCTATTGCAAAGCCGCAAGCGGGCGGTTAAACTTGAGAGCCTGAGTGTACGAACCACACGGTTCCCAAAACGGGAGTAGACATATGCATCGGAAGTTGTTTGTAGCCATTGCACTGGCCTTCCTGCTGCCGGCCTGCGGCAACGGAGGTGGCGGCGCCAAGTGCACGACCAGCGAAGACTGCTCCGAGGGGCACAAATGCGTGGAAGGTAAATGCGTTGCCCTTTGCTCCTGTGCGGTGGAGGACGAGTGCACCGCAACCGCGAGCGAATGCCAGCCGGAAGTTGTCTCGGACCAGTCCAGCCGGGAAGTGATGGAGTGCGTGCCGTGTGATTTCGAATCGGAATGCGACGACGGTAACGATTGCACCAAGGATGAGTGTGCCGGCGGTTGCTGCACCCAGCGAGTGCTCTCCCCGGAGGAGGCGGTTGGGTGCTGCATAGAAACCGTGGACTGCAAGGACATCATGAATCCTCTGGCCACTGACAAGGACCCGGACGGAGACCCTTGCACTATCGACTACTGCGAGAACAATCACTGCGTGCACGAGGTGCAAAACCCGTTGTGCTGCCACAACCACACCGAATGCACCGATGAGAACGACTGCACGGACGACAAGTGCGAAAACAACTTGTGCGTATTCTCTGCGCCCCGGGCCAACTGCTGCTTCAAGGATTCCGATTGCCTGGACGACAATCCGTGTACTCTGGACATTTGCATTGCGGGAATCTGCGCCCATCCGCAGGACACATTGAATCCCCTGTGCACCTGCGCCGGAACTATCGACTGCAACGATGACAATCCATGCACTCTGGATGCGTGCCAGGAAGGGGAATGTCTGTACGACAAAGCGTCATTGGATCAGTGCTGCGGCGCGTCGTCCCAGTGTGACGACGACGACCCTACCACCGATGACTACTGCAAGATGTACACCTGCATTCACAACAAGCGCAAGTCGTGCATTGCAGACGAAACCTGCGTCGATGACGACGCGTGCACCGATGACTACTGTGAAGACAGCTTCTGCGTCCACGAGCACACCGACGACCCGTACTGCTGCAACTACGACCAGGATTGCAACGATGACAACCCTTGTACCGCAGGGTCCTGCCAGGACAAAGTATGCAAATACAAGATCCTGGATGGGGAAGACTGCTGTAAAACATCGCTGGAATGCGACGACGGCATCGGCTGCACCATAGACGAATGCCTGGGCTGGATGTGCCACCACACGCCTGTGGGCGCCAAGTGCTGCACTCCGGGCACCGCGGCCATCGTCTGCGACGACGGCAATCCGTGCACTATCGACTCGTGCGAAAACGGTTTGTGCAAGTGGGTGCTCACCACCAGCGGCTGTTGCGAGGTCAATGACGACTGCATGGACTGCAAGAATGTGGTCACCGGCGACTCCTGTGACGTGGACCATCACGTGTCGCCACCCCAGTGCAAGGGCGGCCCCAACTGCGTCGACAACGTCTGCACCGAGCACGCCTGCTCTGCGGAATACTGCTACTACAACCTGAAGCCTGGCTGCTGCCTCGCCGATATCGAGTGCAACGACGGCAATTGCTGCACCACCGACAGTTGCGGCGCCAATCACAAGTGCTCCAACGTTCTCGAAGAGAACTGCTGCGCCTCCAACGGGATGTGCAACGACGCAGACATCTGCACCATCGACATCTGCGACATTGCCCCCGGAGAATGCAAGGGGCAGTGCCAATACGAAGACAAACCCGAATGCTGCAAGACCCCCGACGACTGCGTTCCCAAGACGTGCAAGGACCGCTACTGCCAGAACGGCAACTGCATCTACGTGCCCCAGGAGAACTGCTGCATTCACGACGAAGAATGTGACGATGGCGACGTGTGCACCATCGACAAGTGCACCAGCAACCAGTGCCAGCACATCCCCTCGGGTGTCTGCGGCTGACATTTCATGCATGAACTCCTGCCACCTGTAACCAGCGCTCTCAGGCTTCGTTTCGGCGAAGCCTGCTGCGTTGACGGCTGCATTCCGCTGCCGGGGCAGGCGTCCAGCCGCTCCTACTTTCGTCTTGAATGCTCAGGCGCACAAGCGCCTCCCACCGTGATCCTGATGCAGCTTCCCGACGATCCTTTTGCATCGGACGAAGCTGCGGGTGAGGAGGCCGTGGCAGAGCTTCCGTTCTGCACTATGCTCAATTACCTGGGCGGGCTCGCATTGCCCGTTCCTGAACTCTACCACGACGGGGCTGCCGAGGGGTTTGTGCTCCTCGAAGACCTGGGCGACGCCACCGCACTGGCGGAACTACAGGAACGGGGACCCGGTGCTCTGGTGGACCTCTACAAAGAAGCGATAGACCTTCTCGTAAGATTCCAGCAGGCCACCGCACCCGGGGCCGATGACCAACCTTACCCGGAGGTCATCTGCTACTCCCGCCGATTCGACTACGATCTTCTGCGCTGGGAGTTGGATCACTTCAAGGAATGGCTTTTGCTGGCCTACGCGGGCGGCCGGCTGTCGACTCACGAGGACCGGCTTGTGGAAGGCGCGTTCGATGAGATCGCAACGAGGCTCGTGAACAGCCCCTACCGCCTCGCCCACCGCGACTTTCAGTCAACCAACCTTATGCGCCGGACGTCGGAGCTGGTCCTCATCGACTTCCAGGATGCCCTGCTCGCTCCTCCGGTGTACGACCTTGTCTCCCTGCTGCGGGATTCTTACGTGGTGATCCCGGAGCCGCAACTCGCGGAGCTTAGATCTTACTACTATCGGCGCTCTTCCAGCCTGATGCCGCTGGGGAGCGAAGAGCAGTTCAATGCGCTGTTCGCCCTGCAGACGGTGCAACGCAAGCTGAAGGATGCAGGCCGTTTCGTCTTCATCGACCGCCGGAAAGGAAACCCCGGATTCCTGAAGTTCATCGATGACAGCCTCGCCTACGTGGCGAGAGCGTTCGACCCGCTGCCCGAATACTTCCAGCTTAGAGATGTGCTGGTCCGTTCTGTACCGCAGCTACGTTAGTCGGCGCGCCCCGGTTCGGTTTGCAGCGCGGTGAAGAGCGGCAGGTACTTATGGGCGATGTCGTCGAACGCAAGCAAGGCGAACTCCACACCCCGCAAATGGTCGCTGCCCCACAAGATCTGGTCATGCTCGTACATCCCCGGCTCCTGTTCAAGGCGCCGCCGCACGTACTCGCTGAACACCGGCGTGCCCATTATCTCTTCTGAGGGAGCCACCAGGAACATGGTGTAGAAAGGATCGATGAAGCAGGCGATATCCTCAGCAGAGCTGATCCGGGCTCCGGCTACGCATTTCCCCTCTCTGAAGACTCCGGCCTCCCAGTCCTGCGGGTAGTGTATGGGCAGACCGTCTCCCACCGCGGAAATGCCGAGCCGGGTTTCAGGAAGGTCGAACCGCATTTGTATCCTGGCCACGGTCGTGCCGAGGCAATAAACGAGAACGATGGCAAACGCGGCTTTGCCGAGATTACAGGCGAACCTTACCACTTCGGTCCGGCTCTCCGGCATAACGGAAAAAGCAAGTCCGATAAGCGCTCCGAAGACGCCTCCTCCCACGTGTGCGAAGTTGTCGACGTTACCGGCGGCGAATCCGTAGATCAGGGAAAAGACCCCCACCGCCGCAGGCAGCCCGACCACGTATGAACGGATAAACCGGGGCAAGGTCCGCCACCGCACCAGGCTGTACGAAAGTGTCGCGCCCAACAGGCCGAACATGCCGCCCGAAGCGCCCACGGAAGGGGTGGTGGTCAACAGATAGGATAGAACACTGCCCACCACCGCGGATGAAACAAAGGTGACCAGAAGCGCCATCTTCCCCAGGCTGTTCTCCAGGAACCAACCGAGGAGCAGGACGCCCAGGGCGTTCACCACCAGGTGCGAAAAGGTACCGTGCAGGAATGCCGAGGAAACCAGGCGCCACCATTCGCCGGCTTCGACCAGCCCGTTCACCTTGGCCCCGGAGACGAGAACGCAAAAGACGGTACGTTCATGGACTCCGCCGGTGAGGTACGCAACCCAGAAATGAAGGATGGAAAAGATGACGATGAGGAAGAGCGCGGCAAAGGGCAGGCGGGTCAGCCTGGCCACGAGGTCGACCTGTTTTTTCAGGGCTGCAATCTCATTTTCCACCCTGCTCCCAAGCCTCCTCATCGGCCGCGACCGTCGTTCTGTTCTTGACTATAGCTATCGGACGGGTTTAATCAAGAAGCGTTGACGCAGGCCTATGGACCGGACACCGGAGGCACAAGTGGGCAAGAAGACGGAGGATGGGGCGGGTCAGTCGGAATCCCTCAACACTACCCTGGAGCGGGCCAAGGCGGAGTGGGAAGCAGCCTTTGACTCCATCTCAGAGGGTTTGCTGTTCGTGGACCCCGACGGGCGGGTGAAACGGGCCAACCGGGCCCTGGCTGCGCTGCTGGGACGGGATGTAAGGCAGTTGGCAGGCCTCACCTGCTGCGACCTGTTCAATCATCACAAGGCGCACGACCAGGCTTGCCCGGTCCGCAGCTATCCGGAAGGCAACAAGGGGACTTTCGAGGTGTTCTTTCCCGAGTACCGCTACCATGAAGAGGCGGTGCACCCGATCATCCGTGCGGGCAAGCAGCAGGGATTCGTCATTGCGGTGCGGGACATCACTATCGAACAGATGGCTATCGAGGAGCGCAAGCATCTGCACCTGGAGATTGAAGAAGCCGCGCGCAAGCGCAACCAGGCTACCGAAGTGATCTCCGGGCTCAAGTCGGAACTGGCCGCAGTGGAGCAAACCGCGGCCATAGGCCGTCTGGCGGCCGTACTCTTCGCCGAGCTGGACCGTTCTCTACGGATGGTCCACGACGGTCTGGCCATCGTAGCGGACCGGGATGCAATTGCCGGCGCCAACGGCGACGGCGAGATCGCATCGATTCTTCAGGATTTGAAGACCGCCGCGGCCAGGGATATGGAGATTCTGGGCAAGCTTTCGGCTCTGCGCCCGGGCGAGGCCGATTCCCCCGACGAAATGGATCTCAATCAACTGGTGGAAGAGGTGCTCGCCGATGTGCAGGCGGAAGCCGATGCACATGGGGTCTCGGTGAAATTCGAGCCGGGCCAATTGCCCTCCCTCTTCGGCAACCGGGCACAGATACTGGCGGTCATCGCGGGCATCATTCGAAACGCGCTGGAGGCGACCAAGCCGGCCCGCGGCACCCTGGAAGTGGTGACCGCGTACGAAAGAGAATTCGCCCGCCTCGAAGTGCGGGACACGGGCCGTGGAATTGCGCCGGCGCACCTCGGTCAGGTTTTCAACCCCTTCTTCTCTACCGACCCGGAAGGACGCAAGGTGGGGTTGGGATTGACCATCTGCCAGACCCTGGTGCAGGGACATCGCGGTCGCATCGAGGTCTCAAGCAGCCCCGAAATGGGCACCACTGTCTCCTGCTTCCTGCCGGCAGACATCAGCGACTAAGTAGGAACTTCGAACAACTACCAGGACTTGTCTTCGGAAAGCAAAGTGGCCACCTCAGACGGAGGCACCGGTCTGGAGAAGAGAAACCCCTGGGCGTATTCCGTGCCGAGCTTGGTCAACAGACCCTGCTGGTCAGCGGTCTCCACCCCCTCAGCGATAAGCTGCATGCTGAGCTTTGAAGCCAACATGATGATGGTCTCCACAATGGTGAGCTTCTCTTTGTCCGTGGTCATGTTCATGACAAAGGAGCGGTCGATCTTCAGCGTGTCCACCGGGAACCGGTTCAGGTAAGCCAGCGACGAGTAGCCAGTGCCGAAGTCGTCGATGGAAAGCCTGGTTCCCAGCTCCTTCAGCCTCTGCAGCACCTCAATGGCGTGGGCTGCATTGTCCATCACCGCGGTCTCGGTGATCTCCAGCTTCAGGTGGTGAGGTTCGAGACCCGCGTCGGCCACCGCCCTTTCCACCTGCCCCACCAGGTCTTCCTCGGCAAACTGCTTTGCGGACAGGTTGACGCTAACGAACTCGAGACCACTGTCGGGGTGCTGGTCAAGCCACAGCCGGAACTGACGGCACGCATCATTGAGCACGAATTTGCCGATGCCGACTATGAGCCCTATCTCCTCCGCGACCGGGATGAACACGCCCGGGGAAACCAGGCCCTGGTCTGGGTGTTGCCACCGGGCCAACGCTTCGAACCCCACGGACCGGCCGGACTCAAGGGAGATTATGGGCTGGTAGAACACCACGAACTCGTCTCTGTCCAAAGCCCTTCTCAGGTCCATCTCAACCCGCAGACGTTTCATGGCGCGCTGGTGCATGCCGCCATCGAAAACGACGAAACTGGCATCGGGACTGTTCTTGGCGTCGTGCATGGCCATAGCCGCATCGCGCAGCATGTCGTCCGGGTTATCGTAGTCCGGATCGCTCAAAGCGATGCCCACGGTAGCGGACATAAACACCTCATGCGCCTCCACATCAAAGGGCCGGGCCAGTTCCTCCTGAACTCGCTTCGTCACCACCATCGCGTCGTCTACGCCGCGCACATCTTCCAGGAGAATGGCGAATTCATCGCCCCTGAGGCGGGCGAGGGTCTTGCCAACTCTGGAGACGGTATCCACGCAGCGGAGGCACGACTTCAGCCTCATCCCCACCGCGGCCAGGAGACGATCTCCAACACTGGTCCCCAGGCTGTCGTTGACCATCTTGAACCGGTCCAGGTCCAGGAACAAAACTGCGAACCTGAACTCCTCGCTGCGCCGCCGCCGCTCGATGGCATGTAGAACGCGGTCGAGAAGAAGCTGCCGATTGGGTAGTCCGGTCAAAACATCGTTTGTTTTACGTCCCGTGATGTCGGTCTGGGAACCGGCCATGCGATAGGCATTGCCTTCTTCGTCCGACAGCGCAACTCCTCGACACAGCATCCAGCGGTAGTCGCCGTCGTCATGCCGCATGCGGTACTCGCATTCGACATGAGACTCGGCGCCGCTCAAGTGCTCGTCGACCCCTCTTTTGAGCGCGTCCCGATCGTCGGGATGCACCCTGCCGAACCAACCTTCGGCGGTGGTGGGAATATCTGCCGGGTCCACGCCGATCATCTCGTACCAGCGGGGTGAAAAATAGATATTGTCGGCCTTGAGATTCCAATCCCACAGCCCATCCATCGCCCCCCGCACCGCGAGCGAGAAGCGCTCCTCACTTTCGGCCAGCGCCTGTTCCATCTGCCTTTTCTCGCTGGTGTCCTTGAACACAAGCACCGCACCGAACAGTTCTCCTCCCCGATCCAGAATTGGCGCCGCCGTGTCGTCGACGGAGATCCTGTGTCCCCGCCGGTCGACCAGGAGCGCCGGGGCCTCAAGGGTAGCGACTCGTCTGGTCCGTAACGCCTTCGAGATGGGAGACTCCACGGGCCTTCCTCTTTCCTCGTCGACGATCCGGCACACTTCCGCGATGTTCCGGCCCTCAGCCTGCGTGCGGTTCCAGCCGGTCAGAGCCTCGGCTACCGGATTCATGAAGGTGATACAGGCGTTGGCGTCGCAGGCGATCACCGCGTCGCCGATGCTCTTCAGTGTGGTGGTGAGCCGGTGCTGGGTTTCCCTGAGTGACCGCTCCAGGGCATGCCGATGCAAAGCTAATTCCACCGCAGTTTGAAGTTCCCGCTCCTCGAACGGCTTGATCACGTAACCGAGAGGACCAACCATCTTGGCCCGGTCCAACGTGGCGTCATCGGAGTGAGCGGTCAGAAAGACGACGGGAAGACCCTGCCGGCGGCGTATGCTCTCGGCAGCCTGTACCCCGTCCATTTCGCCCTGCAGCAAGATGTCCATGAGCACCAGGTCGATGCCGCCGGCTTCGGCGCGAGCAACCGCGGCTTCGCCGGAAGCACACACGTCCGCAACTTCATATCCTAGAGAATTCAACGTATCGCGGATGTCTTCCGCTACCAACGCCTCGTCTTCAACCACCAGTATTTTCTGCTTCGCCATCGCGTGCCTCCAGAGTGTGTTTGGGTGGGGTGAAGGTAATCTCGAAACGGGTGCCCTCCGACTCCACGGTTCTTACGTCTCCATTGAGTTGCCGCGCCAGGGTGCTCACTATGCGCAGACCCAGCGACTCGGATCCGGCGATGTCGAACCCGTCGGGAAGTCCGACACCGTCGTCCTCCACTGCCAGCACATAGCTGCCTGCTGACAACGGGGTGAGGGATACGGATATGGTCCCGGTCCTGCCACCAGGATAGGCGTGTTTCAAGGCGTTGGTGATCAATTCGCTGATTATCAATGCACAGGGTATAGCGATTCCCAGAGGAAGGTGCACATCGCACACCCGGGACTCCACGCGCGCCGCGCATTCCCGCCCGTACGTCCGCGTCAGGTCCCGGGCCAACTCCTGTACGTAGGTGGAAAAATCGATGCGGCGAAGGTCGGACGACCGATAGAGCCGCTCGTGGATGAGAGCCATGGCCTTCACCCTGGTCTGGCTCTCTTCCAGCAACTCCCGGGTGGCCGCATCGTCAACGTGCCGAGACTGCATTTTGAGGAGGCTCGAGATCACCTGCAGGTTGTTCTTGACCCGGTGATGGATCTCTTTTAGCAACACCTCCTTCTCTGCCAGAGAATCCTTGACCCGGCCTTCGGCCACCTTACGGTCTGTGATATCCCGAAACACCATCACCCTGCTGGCTACCGCACCTCGCCGGCTCATGGTAGGAGAGACGCGCACCTCGTAACAGCATTCGCGCTCATTAACCACTTTCCGGAGTTCCGTGACGGCTTGCGTTTGATCGAGCCATTCTCCCGTTTCCTCGAACACATCCCGGACAACGCCCCTGATTTCCCGACCGATGAGAGCGCTGCGCCGAGCACCAAGGACTCTTGCCAGAGCCGGATTAATGTCGACCAAGCGAGCCCCGTGGTCAACCACGGCAACCCCGTCTGCCAGACTTTCTATCACCGCGTCTCTAGCCTCTGGGACAACGTCGAACAGGCGATAGCGGAAAAAGCTGAGTGCGATGACCACCTCGGTGAACGCCAGGGCGGTGTGGGTCAGGTCGACGCCGGGCACCGGACTCGCATCGGCCACCCACATGAGCCTCAAAGCAAGTGGCAGGGAAACCCCGACGGCCAACCCGACCGCGGGCCGGCGGAAGAACTGGGGAGAGCGGATGAACGCTCTCACCAGCAGAGCCAGCGCCAGTACAACCTGCAGGTCTGTGAAGATCTCGTGAAAGTAGAACCAGCTCCCCCATTCCCTGGCCGATGTCATCACCGGCCCGGCGGCCCCGAACTCGGTAGCTTCCCAGAACAGTCCGTGCCACTGGTTTGTCCAGATGACCACAACGCTCAACAGGGGTTCTACGGCCAGAAGTAGGTAATAGCGCGTGCGCCGCCACCAGTTTGCACCAGTGTAGTCAAGGGCGAAGAGCAACAGCAAGGGGCTGACGACGCCTTCCCCGAAAAAAGCGACGCGGAACCACAGGTCCCGTGCCGACAGGGAAACACTGACATGCTCCAACCCGTAGCAAAGCGACCACCAGGAGGTGGAGAAGGCCACCAGCGCAAAAAGGGCGGCGCCGGGGGCCGGGCGCCCCCGCCAGCAGAAATAGGCGATGAACAGGCCCACTGCGGGAGTGAGAAATATAGGGCCCAAATACAGCAACTGCTCGGACGTCATGTCGCGCTCCGGGGTTACGCAGACCGGAGCATTATATCCCGAGCAGGTTTAAACGCAATTGAAGGGTGCTATCTTGCCTTGAAGTGCTAAGGTTGCTATGTATTTTCGTCGTGTTGGTATAGTGTTTGGGGTCGTTAGCTGGCTTTGTTGAGCAATGGGAGCAGTCTTGAGAACGATAATGCTAGATTTTTCTGATGCTGCCGCGCTCGTCGCGGAATACGGTTCCGCCATCTCTAAGGGCGGTCTCCGCCTAGCCCCGGCGGATGAACTCAAACTGCGGGAGGAGGTCCTTGTCGAAGTACTCTTCCCTGACGGAGAAACACTCAGCGTCCTGTGCACTGTGGCTGCGCCTATTCCCGGCCGCGCCGGAGAGTTCGCGGTGAAGCTTAAGGAAAGCAATGCTACCCGGCTGCTGATGAGCAAGGCGAGAGCTTATGCCCATGCTGCAGACAGGGAGAACTCCAAGCCCAAAATCGACGAGTCGACCCCACCTCTAGCACCGCTGAAGCCTGTGAAGACGCCCACCCCGGAGGAGTTGGCCCAACGCCGGGAGCAGTTGGAGCGAGCATACCGGCAGATGATGCCCGGAGAACCCGGTGAGACCCAGACGTTTCGTGGCAAGAAGAAGTCGGCCGGCGAAAAACGGGCCACACCACAAGTTGAAGATGTCCGCAAGCTGCCGCTGGAACAACGCAAGCAGCGAGCCATTTCCGGCGGGCCTGACGAACGACATGTGCTCTTCTATGATGAAGACAGTTCGCTTCAAGTGTGGGCGCTGAAGAACCCCTCCCTTTCACTTCCCGAGGCGCTGCGCTTCAGCTCTCATCCGGACCTCACCGTTGAGGCGATCCGCTTCCTGGCCACTAACAAGAGGTGGGGTAAGGAGATCGACATCGTGCGCAATCTCGGCGTCAATCCGACCACCCCTCCCGATGCCCTGCTGCGCATGCTCCGGGGGTTGCCCTCGGAAACACTGGACCTGCTCCTCGCAGATCCCCTTGTCAGAGACCGATTCTCCGAACTGCTGCGCCCCGGAGGCGCCCCGCCACGGGGCTGAAACTTCCCGAAGAGACATCGCCGCTCGGTACTTGTGACCACATCCTGTTTGGCGTACAATCACGGCGAAACAAGGAGGTCCCCATGCGCACCCTGTTCTTTGTCACCATCGCCGCTTTCTGCGTCTCCTGTGGGTCGAGCGACTCCGACCCCGGCAAGGACGCAGCCGACTCTGCGCCGGCTGCGGACATCGCCCATTCGGACGCAAAGGAACTGGCCTCAGATACTCCTGCGACACCGGGCGACGACACTATTCCGGACGACGTGGCGGAGGAGCTTGCTCCCGGTGACGCCGCCGGCCCGGACATCGAACCTTCCGAAGTGCAGCCCGATGTCGCCGAAGACCCGATCGTCGAACTTGACGAGACGCTGGCCACCGCGGTGGAGGCCGAGTGTGACAATTGCTTCATCATCAATAACGACATCTGGGATGAGGAAACGGAACCGCTGGTTCACCAACAGGGGGACTTCACAGTCGAGGACGGGGGCACCACCATCTACTATCGCTCTTACGCAAGGTTCCGTATGCCCCACCCCGGAAAAGTGCTCAGAATCTACATCTTCGCGACCAACCCCACAGGTGGCAAAGGCGCGGTAACCGCCCAACTCTCCACCGGTTTTCCCGGCGGCCACTATCCGTGCATGGACGAGGCTACCGGGGCGGACAAGTTCCCGGTGTACAAGCCGTTCCGCATGGAGATGTCGGCAGAGCCGGGCTGGCGGGTATTCGACGTCTCCGCGGCCGAGCATGATGTGGGCGGCTACGATGAGTTCTTCGTGATCTTCGACCAGGAAGGCGACGCCCGGGTGCCCCTTTACTATCCGCAGCCCACCAAGCCCGGGGACTACACATCGTATGGCGGCATTATTGCTGACGGCCCCGGCGACGACATGGAATGTTTTCCGTCGATGTACACCTTCCCGGACGAAGACGAAAAGAACCTCATCTGGCTCGTGCGGGCCGAAATCGAGGCGAATGAGGTCGCGACCGAGCACTCGTTCACCGACATGGGTAAGGAACACCTCTCGGTGGGCGGCCACGCTGCGTTCGGGGACTACGACAACGACGGCGACGAGGACATGCTGTCCAACGGCAACCTGTGGGAAAACGACGGCGACGGGAACTTCACCAATGTCACCGAACAAGCCACTCTGGCGGGGCTCGGTGGAGAGACGGTGTGGGGCGACTACGATAACGACGGCTTTCGTGACATCCTGGGAGTAGGCGGCAAGGCCACGCTGTTTCGCAATGAGGGGGACGGCACTTTTACCGACGCAACGGCAGCGGCCGGCATATTCATCGACGCCAGCAGCCAGGGTGTGGCATGGGTCGACTTCAACGGCGACGCCTACCTCGATTTTTACGCAGCCAGCTACGGCACCCTGGCGGACAGCGAAATCGCCACTCGTGACTACGTGTTCGTCAACAACGGGGACGGGACCTTCTCAGAAGTAACCGAAGAAGTGGGGATCCCGACCTACAAGAAGTTCAATCACGGCAGAGGGGTCTGTGTCGCGGACTACGACGAGGACGGCGACCCGGATATCTATGTTGGCAACTACCGTCTGGATCCCAATCAACTCTGGCAGAATCTGGGGCCCGACGAAGGTTTTGACGATGTCGCGGCTAAGGCCGGGGTTGTCGGAGTCTTCGAGCAGATGGCTTACGGCCACACCATCGGGCCCAGTTGGGGAGACCTGGATGGCGACGGACTCTTCGACCTGGTTGTTGCAAACCTGGCACATCCACGCTTCTACGACTTCTCAGACCCCACAACTCTCTACTTCAACAACGGGGATGGGACCTTCACTACGTTTGAGACCCCGGAGAAAGGTATCCTCTACGACGAGACCCACTCCGACTCAGTGCTGTTCGATCCCGACAATGACGGCGATCTGGATCTCTTTCTCACCAGCGTGTACGAGGGAAGACGGTCCTATCTCTACGGCAACGATGGCGCGGGCATGTATAGCGACGTAACCTACGACGCGGGAATCGCTCACTTCAACGGCTGGGGTGCAGCGGCGGCGGACATTGACGACGACGGAGACGTTGACCTGGTGGCCCACCGGCTGTTCCGTAACGACAACGCCACGGGCAATCACTATCTCCAGGTCAAGCTTACCGGCGGCGCCACGGAAGAGCAGACGGAAGGCCTTTCCAACCGGGACGCCATCGGCGCGGTGATCAAAGCCGAGGTGGGCGGCATGCTTATCCTTCGGCAGGTGGAAGGTGGCAAGGGAGTTGGCTGCCAGAACAGCAGCGTGCTTCACTTCGGCCTGGGCGCTGCGGATAAGGTGGACACGCTGTCGGTTACCTGGCCGTCGGGCAAGACTACGGACCTGACCAACATCCAGGGTGACCAGCTTCTAGAGTTGGCCGAACCGCTGGACTAGAGCTCGCAAACTTTTCATAGCCGCTAACTGTTTCATACGGATTTCCAACAATATCAGGGGCTTTTGTGCGTGGTTTGTTAGTTATCAGGCTTCTGTTTTCAACAATTAGGCGGTGGCATGGTACTTGCTTCCTTGGATCGGGTTAAGCCTTGGCTCAAGGCTGAGGGGTGGGCGGCCGTTTCATAATAATGGCCCTACCCGCAGCGACGGGCCATTGGCATAACGAATGATAAGGAAGGGAGGATACTCCCATGGGAAAGATACTCGGAATTGACCTGGGAACCACATTTTCGTGCGTATCCGTGGTGGAGGGTGGCGACTCGACGGTGGTGCCCAACTCGGAAGGGGCGAGGACCACACCGTCGGTAGTGAGCTTCGACGAAGAAGGCAAGCTGGTGGGCAGCGCGGCCCGGCGGCAGGCTGCGGCCAACCCATCCCACACCATATTTGCCGCCAAGCGACTCATGGGTCGGAAGTTCGCGACCGCTGAGGTCAAGCGGATGACCGAGCTCTACCCCTTCAAGCTCATTGCCGCGAGCAACGGGGATGCGCACATCAAGGTCAACGGGTCCACGTTTTCTCCCCAGGAGATATCCGCTTCGGTACTTGAGGAGCTGAAGAATTGCGCGTCTGAATTCCTGGCGGAAGAGGTCAACCAGGCAGTGATCACCGTACCCGCCTATTTCAACGACGCCCAAAGGCAGGCTACTCGTGATGCGGGCCGGTTGGCCGGACTCGACGTCCTGCGCATCATCAACGAGCCCACTGCTGCCGCGCTGGCCCACGGCATGGGTACCGCTTCCACCGGCAAAGTAGTTGTATACGACTTGGGAGGCGGTACTTTCGACGTGTCGATTCTCGACGTTTCCGAGGGTGTTTTCCAGGTGAAGGCGACCCACGGCGACAGCTTCCTGGGCGGGGAGGACTTCGACGTACGTATCGTTGAGATGTTGCTGAAGCACTGCCGGGAAGAGCTGGACTTTGACGTTGAGGCCGACCCCATTGCCCTCCAGCGGATGAAAGAGGCTGCTGAGACAGCCAAGATCGAATTGTCCGGCGAGGACGAGACGGAAATCAGGCTGCCCTTCATACATGCCGACGACAGTGGGCCGAAGCACCTCAATCTCACCCTCACCCGCACCCAGTTCGAGACCAGCGTGGATGACATCGTGGAGCGCACCATCGAGCATTGTGCCGCGGTGCTGAAGGATGCGAAACTGACGACGGAAGATGTTGACGAAATCCTCCTGGTTGGAGGGATGACGAGAATGCCGTTGGTTCGAGCCCGGGTAGCGTCCTTTTTCGGCAAGGAACCCAACAAGCACGTGAACCCTGACGAGGCGGTATCCATCGGTGCGGCGATCCAGGCGGGCATCATCGCAGGCGAGGTTGACGACGTCCTGCTCCTGGACGTCATCCCTCTCTCCCTCGGTATTGAAACCAGGGGCGGCGTATTCACCAGGCTCATCGACCGCAATCATCCAATTCCTACTTCCCGCAGCGAGGTGTTCACCACTGCCGAGGACTATCAGTCCATTGTGCAGGTGCACGTACTGCAAGGTGAGCGCCCGCTGGCTTCGGACAACCAGTCCCTCGCCCGCTTCGATCTTGTGGATATGCCACCTGCCCGGCGCGGAATCCCCAAGGTAGAGGTGGCCTTCGACGTGGACGTCAACGGCATCCTCTCCGTGCGAGCCACCGACATGGCGACCGGGCGCGGCCACAACATCCGGGTTCGGCCCTCCTCCGGCCTGTCCGAACGGCAGATCCAGCAGATGCTGGAAGAGGCGGAAGAGCACCGGTCCAAGGACCACCGTCGCAAAGACCTGGTGGACCTGCGAAGCCGGGCCGAGTCGCTGCTGTACACTACCGAGCGTTCGGTGGCCGAATTCAGCAGTTACCTGACTGCCGAAGAGGTGGCCCAGATCGAGTCGGGCATCAAGCGCTGTCGTCTGGCCGTAGAGGGCTCCGACGTGGCCGAAATCCAGACCTCCATACTCGAACTGGAGAAAGTCTCAGCCCGCATTTCCGAGGTGCTTTACAGAGATCTCGCCTGACCATCCTGGTGACCAACCGGAAATCTCCATTTGGAAGCTAGAGCCAATTGCCTTATAATACCGGCGCAATAGTGTCGATGAACAACCGATTGAGGTGATGGTAATGAGGACTTTCGCCAACTACCTGGTGTGCCTGTTTGCGGCTCTGGCCTTAACCGCTGCCTGCGGAGGCGGCGACGACGCGGGCGCAGCCGACACCGGGGCTGAAGTAGTAGAATCCGATGTGCCCGCGGAAGACGTGCCGCCGGGCGAAGATGTACCAGCCAGCGAGGATGTGCCAACCGGCGAAGACGTGCCGCCGGCAGAAGACATTCAGCCGGAGATCGAGCCCCCACCCGAATGCGACCCGGAGTGCTCGTACCTGGGGCATGAGTACTGCGGCGATGACTCCGGCTGCCATGCCATCGAATGCGTGTCCTGCTGGAAGGATAAGGACTGCGGCGAAGACGGCTTCTGCCTGAACTGGGAGTTCTCCGACGGCTCCATAGCCGCGGTCTGCTCCAACGAATGCCAGGGCGACGAAGACTGCCTGGCCGGATTCCGATGTGATGCGGCGAGCAACTACTGTACGCCGAAAGCGCTCTGCCCCGCGCTGGAATGCACCGGTAGCGGAGAACTTGGAAATCCGTGCGTTATGGGAGATGTGAACGCAGATTGTCCCCCATGCAATGACGGGCTGTTTTGCGTTGGCACCGACCCCAACGATTCCGCGGAGTGCACCATCGCCAAGGACTGCCTTCAGTTCGGCTTCCAGGTGCTGGCCAATCCCGACTGTGTCGACGGAGCGTGCGGCAACTCGTTCTGCACCGGCCCATGTGATGACAACGGTGAATGCCCGGAAGGGTTCGGCACGTTCTACTCGGGCTTCAAGTGCTACTGTCAACCGGTAGGCCCCGGCGCGGCCGGCGATCCCTGTCCCATCTTCAACGTCAATCTCGACGCGGATGAGTGCGGAGACAAGCTCAACTGCCTCGGCATCCAGGCGGATGAAGAATCCCAGTCGTGCAACACCGCTGATGATTGTGATACCTCGAGCTTCCTGGCGGCTGCCGACTGTGTCGACGGACGCTGCGGATTGTCTTTCTGCTCTCCCCTGTGCGATGAAGGAGTTTGCGAAGACGGCTTTGTTCCCATCAACGTGAGTGGAACCTGCTACTGCGCCCCGGTGGCCACCGGTGACGGCGAGGCGGGAGACGCGTGCCCGGTAGGGGACATCAACCCTGACGCCGACCTGTGTGGTTCCGGCACGGTGTGCCTGGGATGGGGCGGTACCGAAGAGGCGGACCCGTGCGAAGCGGTAGATGACTGCCCGCTGTCCCAGTGGTACGGCAATCCGGTCTGTGTGGACGGTTTCTGCGGAACATCGTTCTGCGCCCCCTATTGCGATGCGGACGGCAAGTGCGGGATAGGCTACTTCCCCGATGACGACGGTGTCTCGTGCCTGTGCATTCCCACGTTGGAAGGTGACAGCGAAGCAGGGGAGGCATGCCCGTTCGGGGATGTGAACGTCGAAGCCGACCATTGTTCCCACGGCCTCACCTGCCTGGGCATGACCCCGGACGACCCGGACGAGTGCGAAACCGATGCGGACTGCCCGCTGAACCAGTATTGGGGCAACCCGTACTGCCTGGACGGAGAGTGTGCTGCGTCATTCTGTTCGCCTCAATGTGACGACGGCGAATGCGAGAGCGGATTTGAAGCCACTCTGGTAGGTGATAGTGAGAAGTGCTACTGCCGGCCCATCGAGATCGGAGAAGGCGAGCAAGGCGACCCCTGCCCGCTGGGTTACGCGCACCCCGACGCAGACCCGTGCCTGGAGGAACTGAGTTGCTTCGGCTTCGCTCCTGACGGAGACCAGGACGAGTGCGAAGCGGACGCAGACTGCCCGCCCAGCGTCTACTGGGGCGTGGGAGCGTGCGTGGACGGCTTCTGCGGCTCTTCCTGGTGCGCAGCCGAGTGCGACGAAGAGGGAGAATGTGACGCGGGCTACGCCTCACTGACCACCGACGACGACTTCTGCTTCTGCGTGCCCAAAGTTATCGGCGAAAGCGAGGCGGGAGAGGCGTGCCCTGCCGGGTATGGCAACCTGGATGCAGCCGGCTGCCTCGCAGACCTGGATTGCGTGGGCATCTTCTCCGATCCGGACGAGCCCGATGCGTGCGCAACCGCTGACGACTGCGACGCCGAGGTATACATCGGCACCATCGACTGCGTGGAAGAGGAGTGCGTATCGTCCTTCTGCGCCGACGAGTGCAGTAAGGAAGGGGACGCGTGCGAAGGCTACTTCGAAACCTACATTGACGAGGGCGACGTGTGCTGGTGCGCACCCGGGGACGAGCCCCCGCCGCCCGCCTGCGCAGACACCTGCGACGGGTGCTGCGACGGCGAGGACTGCCTCGCCGGTGACGAAGCCGCCGCGTGCGGCGCCGCCGGTGGCGAATGCATCGCATGCGAGGAGACGCAGAACTGCGTCGACGGGGCTTGCGCAGACAAGGCCGACAACGGCGCCGGCTGCGAAGCCGAGGCCGACTGCCTGTCGGGCTTCTGCACCGACGACGTGTGCTGCGATGCCGCGTGCGGCGGGGAGTGCGAGACCTGCGGCCTGGCAGAGAACATTGGCGTCTGCACGCCCTACGACGAAAACACCGACCCCGAAGGGGAGTGCGCCGCCGCAACGTGCGTGGACAGCACGCTTACGCCCGCGGGCGCGTGCGATGGCGCAGGCGCCTGTGCCGCAGCCGAGGAAGCGCCCTGCTGCCCGTACAAGTGCGGCGATGCCGCCTGCCTCGACGCCTGCACCGGCGACGAAGACTGCTGCGACGGCGCCACGTGCGTCGACGATGCTTGCGTTGTAGATTAATTGCCTCACTCCGAACTGTCATCCTGACACCCCCGACGCACCTGTTCCAGCACTTGGATTTGCCTCGCTGGAGGAGGTGGAAGGACCCCAGCATGGTTCAGCAACTCTCGTCACCTAAGGTCGGCCAAGCCGACCGCAGTTGTTGTCCACTGCCGACAGCATCCGGACATGGTGGAGGTCCTTCAGCTTCCTCCGGAGGAGCATTTCCAAGTACGATAGTGGGTGCGTCGGGAGCTTCAGGATGACAGTTCGGATTTGGATATCAACTGCGCGAACGGCAAACCCACCGTTGCAACAACGGGTGCGAGGCTCTAGAATAGAGTGCGTCGGAGGAGAACATGTCGAAAACGACTGTGATGATCGCGGCCTGCCTGTTGGCAATGAACGTCTCCTGCTCCAAAACGGAGATCTCGTCGGTGGACCTGGCCGTAGAATGCATCGATATCTGCGACGGCAGGCAGTGTGGGACGGTGGACGACTGCGTGTGCGGGACCTGCCGGCAGGGAGAATCCTGCGGAACCTCGTTCACCTGTGTGCCCGTGGACGCGGAGCCCGCGTGCCTGGAGCAGTGCGCAACCCACGGCTGGGAGTGCGGCGACGCCTATCCCGGCTGCAAATGCGGTTCCTGTCCGGTGAACTGGTCTTGCACCAAGTACGGGCAGTGTGAAAGTGCCGGCGAGACGCCGTGCACGCCGTCGTGCGGCAGCAAGGAATGTGGCGAGGACGGGTGCGGCGGCAACTGCGGGGAATGTGCGGCGGGCAAGGCGTGCCAGGCTGGCGAGTGCATCGACGAAACGGTGGTCGCAGAGTGCCAGGATAAGTGTGCGGGACTCGAGTGCGGCGAGACCGGCGGCTGCAACTGCGGCACCTGCGGCGCGGGCAAGAAATGCGACGGCAGCGGCCAATGCGTGGGCGACGTGGACCCCTGTGCCGACGCATGCGTCGGCAAAGAATGCGGCGATGACGGCTGTGGCGGCACCTGCGGCGCCTGCGGGGGCGGGGAGTCGTGCGTAGACAACCAGTGCGTCGGCTGCGAGGCAGACTGCGCCTGGAAGGAGTGTGGAAACGACGGCTGCGGCGGAACATGCGGCAGTTGCGGGCAGGGCGAGAAATGCGCCTGGGACAGCAAGTGCTACGGCAACTGCAACGTGGCCGCGATCATCGGCGACGACATCCAGAAAGTGACCTACATGGACATCGGCAAGGGCGGACACCAGGGCCAGGGGATCGACATCGATCACAACTCCGACTCGTGCGCGCCTGACGGCGATTGCTCCGGCGGGATAGACAACCAGATCAGCTCCCTGGCCGACGGCCTGCAAAACGAATACGACCCCACGGTCCAGCTTGAAACCGCGCTGGAAGACGGCGACTTCATCATTCTGTGGGAACTGGTGAATGCTGACTTCTCGGGCAAGCCGTTCGTGCTGGCCATGTACATCGGCGACACCGTGGTGGACAAGGCCCAGTGCAACTACCAGTCGGAGAAATGCGACTACGAGGTGGACCCCGACTCTTTCAACATGACGCAATGCCTGCCCCTGGCAAGCCTGGACAACGCAAAAGTGATCAACAACCACCTCACTGCGGGGGGAAAAGAATACTCCTTGGGCGGCGTCTTCCCCTTGGGCGACATAACCCTGTCCGTGACCCTGGAAATGGTGCACGTTGAAGGGGACATCCTGTGGGACCAGCAGAACAACATGGAGATAGTCAACGGCATCTTAGGCGCGGCCATCGCCAAGGAAACCCTTATCGAGGGGATCGAAAAGACCCCGGCCGAGGATCTCCCCATAGACAAAGAGATGGTCATAACACTCATCGACATGCTCATCGTCAACGACGTGGACAGCAACGGTGACGGCACCCCCGACGTGGCGTCCATCGGCATCAAATTCGACTCCATCCCCGGCGCCGTAGTCGGGCTCAAGCAGTAACGACGAGGTCCATCCTTGAACGACCGCCCGGAACCCCCGATTCTCATCCGCCTGCTTCAAAAGGAGCGACGCCCGGGGGACCTTCAGCCCCTCGCTCCACCCACTGATCTGGAACTCCACGTCGACGATTTGGAGCCCAGCCTGCTCAAGCGCCTGCACGCAGATATCGAGATCGAACTGAACCCGGGGAGCCATCGGCTGCCCCTGTTCAAGGACGATGTTCTGCCGGTGGACGTGCCGCGTCGCTGCCGCTGCCGGGCCACCATGTGGGCCGCCCCTCCTTCCGACCGCAGCAGCCCGGACCCCATGGTTTCGGCGCTGGAATTGACCTTCGACCCCCCGCCGGTGCTAGGGAACATTCTCCCCGTTCTGGCAAAGCTCAACGTCCACTTCCAGGACAACACCCTGGAAGTACTCAAATCGAAGATCGCAGCTCTGGGCGCAGCGGACAGCGCGCTTTCGGGCATCGGCTTCTTCGGCAAGAAGCTGCGCAAGCGAATTGTTGAGGAGGTGGAGTCCCGCCTGCCCACCGGCGGGATCCTCGGCGCCGGCCTGGAGCAGTTGAAGAGCGGGCTGAAGTCCGGCTCCGAGCAACTGGTGAAAGTATCGTTGCGCCACGTCTCTGCCCGTCCCGTTTTGCGGGCCAAAGGTTGGGAGTTGGACCTTCGCTTCAGCGGAGAGATGTCGTATCTGGGACGGGTGAAAGTCCCCTTTGAGCACGTACGCGTACCCGACGTCATCATCCCCTCGCCCCACGCGATGGTAGAGCGGCTGGCATCGAAGGACCCCCTGGCCACGGCACGCCTGCGCTCGGAGCACTTCCCCGCCGACGACATGTTGCGCTGCATTGTGTCCATGGTGGGTGCTTTCAGGGGGCATTCGGAACTGAGCGGAGTGGTGCCCGACACGGCGTTGCAGTTCCTCATGGCCGGCGGGGGCGTGTTCGACTTCGTGGCCCACTCGCCGGGCCTGGTGGACGCAGAAGCGCGCTTCTCCGGCCAACTGACTCCGGACAAGGTGACGGTCGAGTTGGAGGAACTCGACGTTGTTCTTGACGACGGACGCCTGGGGATGTCAGCCAGCCTTGCAGTACGAAGGCGCGCCATTAGGGAAACCGGTTCCGGTGTGAAAAAATCGGTGGCACGGGAGTGGGTGGAAGCCGCGCTCACCGGGGAATGGCCAGGTGATAACTTGGGTCTGGAGTTCGACCTCCAAATACGTGAGGGTTCAAGAATCGGAGAGTTGAGTCTCGATGGCCGCTATGCTCACCCGTTGCTAAAGGGCGGCACCGACGCCCTCTTCGAAATCAGCGACCTGGAACTTGAGGGAGTTGCCCGCGGCGCCTTCGGGTTGGAGGAGGAGTCCTCGACTCCCGCCCTGCTGGATATGAGTTTCTCATGCGGGTTGGAAGTTGAACCCGGCAGCCGTTTCGACACCGGTACCGTCGTGATCCTCCCGGAAACATTCGCGGCCAGGGCCAGCGGAAAGGCCTCCTCACTGGAGGGTAGAGAATACCTGCTGGAGTTGGAAGGGGCCGCCGATTTCGACCTGGCGGGAGAAAGGGAAGTGGCAGGCTTCCCCGAGTTGGAAGTGGAAGACGGCACGCTGGAAGCGCTGATCTCCGGACGGACCCAATTCAACGGCCGGGCCCTGGCCCGCCGCAGGGAAAGCGGCAGCGTGGAGGTGGATTTCTCGGGAACTACCAGCGAGACCGTGCTGGCCAGGGCGGGCCTGAGCCTGGGCTCCCGAAGCCTGACTTTGCCCGCGGACAGCACCATCAGCGCGGTGGTGCAGGAAGCGGTGCTGGCGACATCCGGGCTCGGGCGGGGGGAGTTCAACACCCGCTGGGATTTCCAGGGTGAATCCCCGGTGCTCCACGGCAAGGGGCAATCGGTGGTGCTGTTCGTGCCGGAGTTGCGCCAGGGTGAAGTGGACGTGAACTTGAGTCCCAGCGGCGGCATTACTGTGACGGGAGAGGAAAAAGGGCTCTACGACGCGCGCTATTTTAACGCGTTGTTGAACCCCGAAGACGACCTCGAACGCCTGCTGGATATCATAAGATCCGACGAGGCAATGGATCATGTGTTTGCCGCGGTGCGGGTGTTTTCCGAAGATGCGTGGGACTGGCTGAACAAGCTCAGGCGGTTCGTAAAGAAGGCGGAGCGAATCTTCGATGAGGAACAGATCAGCCAGCCCAAACATATGATACCCGGACGTAAGCTCGCGCGGGTATGGTCACGGTTCCTGGTAGGCACCGCCGAACTGGAAGAGCGCCTCTATCCGCTGGTGAAGCGAGTCACCGACGGAGAGGGAGTCGATATTCCGGGAACAAAGCGCCTGCTGGCCGAGGTGCTACCGCCGGACCACGGCTACGACTTCGAGTTGGACCGGCTACTTCGCTGGGCGGCCAACGCGCTGAAGCCCGCGGCCCCACCGGGTAAGATGGATGTGCTGGAAGTCACCGCACTGGCTGAAGACCCCGGCTTCCGGGGCCGGTTTCGTCCGCTGCCTGACGCGGCCGAAGTCTACGAGACAGTGGCCTCCGCAGAGCCCATGCCGGAGGGATTTCCGGTCCTCGTATCCAGGATCTCCCCCTACCTCACTTTGGAGCAGGTCAGCTTCATCCTGCGCCGCAAGCGAAAAGGGTGGCGCACCCGGGACCGCGAACGGCTGAAGCACGTCTTCGAACTGAAAAAGCGGGTGCGGACGATTTCCCGCGGCTACGGCGGCGTCGGGTACGCACCTCAGGGACTGGCCATCGCATTCTTCCTGGCCGAAATCATCAACATGAGCCGCCGGGAAGTCAGGGAGGATGACGGACCGCTGGAGGGAGTCGACTACCCCGTCACCAACTGCTTGCTGGGGCCTCAGGACATCGCGGTACTGCTGCAGTCGGGCCTTGCGTCCGCGCTGGTGGGCAGAGCTGTGCAGCTAAACCAGCGAATGCTGCTGGATCTGGTTCTTGAGCAGCCGCCTGAATTCCTGCTCGCGGTGCTGGTGGAGTTGGGAGGCAACGACCCGAGGGTGTTGGCCGCGACGCTGAACGCGCTCCTGGACCTGCCCCAGTACTGCCTGGCCGAACCGCTGGACCTGGTGCACGAATTCTCCCACAAGCTGGGAATCGAATTCCCGCGCCTGGACGACTTCCTGGCCGGGGGGAAGAGAGCAAAGCTCAGCTACTACGAGGCGATTTCCAACACGGCCGAACGGGTTCTCGCCGGCGCGGATTCCTACCGGGCGTTGAAGTTCTACCTCCAGGAGGCCCGGAGACCTCCCGGCCCGGGATTTGCCCAAACGACCAGGACCAACCGACTGGTTGAGCAGGCGCAGACTGCGATCAAAGAGGCTGATGCGTACGCCCAACGGTGCAAGTTCAAGGGAAACGAACCGGTGCGGCGACGCAAGGCCGGGGAAGGATACAAAGCTGCCTTCAAGGCATGCCGGCGGCTGTTGACCGCGGACCGGTGCGCGTTCCAATTGAGTTGGTTCAAGAAATTCTGGAACCGTAATCATGAGGCTCTTGTGGTGCTTTCGGTGGTGCGAAATATCCAGGAAGACGTGGATACCGTACGCCGCTGGCTCGAAGTACGCACCGGGGCTGGGGCCCCCGACGACGAACAGCAGTTGGTGGACGTGGTGATAGACACCCTGTACTACTATCCCGCCGACCGGAAACGGCTGAAGAAGGACCCGTTGGTCCGCCTGCTCATCGACCCGCCGAGAGCGAAGTACGACTTCACCGTGATAAGCTGCATGGGGGTGGTCACCGGCGGCGCCAAGGGCACGGAACTGGAAGACGCCTACCGCCGGCTGGAGGAGCGGCTGGGGGTCACGGTGCTGAGGGCGGACACCGCGACTGCAAGGTCCCTCGAATACAACGCCCGGCGGGTCATCGAGGCGGTGAAAAAGGCGAAGACACCATATGGCTTCGTAGGCTACAGCCAGGGTTGCGCCAACGCGCTAATGACGGAAAGCAAGCTGAAAGGAGGGACTCCTGAACAGGCCGGGCTATTGGACGACCTCGTCTGCCGCAACCTTCTGTTCAGCGCGGCCAACGGTTCAGCCCACGGCACGTGCGGAGATGAGAAATTCCTGCAGGCGATGGTTGACATGGACCATTTCCTGGCCCACTACCAGGCCGTCTTCTCCCACAGTGCGATCCGGATGTTCCTGAGAGGAGTGAGGCTGGTACTCGACTCCCGCGCTTTTGTGCTGGGAATGCTCGGCACCCGGTCACTGTCTCACTGGGGAGTGCTGTCGTTGCAGCGTGGCGGACAGTTCAAAAACGGAGTGCCCACCAGCACGGTGAGAGGCGTCGTCGAGCCGGAAAACCTCCCCGAAGCGCTGGAATTCCTGGCCAACGTGCTCACCAAACAACTCGAAAGCGATGGCCACGACACCCAGGTAGCAGTCGGTGAGTCGCCGGGCCACCTGATGTGGGTGAAGAACCCTCACACACGGGCGCTCAAGGCTTGCGACACGGGCAGCCTGGTGCAGCGCACCCATCACTGGTCGCCGCTGCTGAAAGACACCGAGTTCCTGACTACGGAGAGGGACCTGGAGCAGGCAATCTACGATTACCCCAAGGACCGGCACGTATTCCCATGGATTGAGGTGAACGCCAGATTCGGCGTCATCAAGAGGAAGAAGCGGGCTTCTTCCTGATAACCAGAATATCTTCGGCCTTGTCGAACACGTCTTCGTTGGTCCCGGGCACCGCCTTGAGGTCGTCCACGGTTTTGAAGCCGCCGAACATGTCGCGATATTTGAAGATCTCATCGATGTTGGTGAATCCAAGTGCGACGAACTCCTCTGCGGTGGCGGTGTTGATGTCCACCATGGTCACCACCTGGGGGCGAAGGCGCTCCACCATCTTCTTGCCAAAACCCTTTATGCGCTGAAGGTCGGCGACGGAGGTGAACCAGCCGTTGGCCGCCCTGTCGGTGATGATGGTCTTCGCCCGTTTTTTACCTACACCGGGCAACCCGGTCAGACCCTTGGCGGACGCGGTGTTGATATTGACCTTTCCGCCCTTGCCGCTTTTCCCGGGTGTGGTCACCGCCCGGCAGGGAAGCGGACCTTCGGCGGGCACAAAAAAGACGCAGGCGAACTTCTCTAACGTCTTGTCGCCAATGCCCTTCACCTGCTTCAACTGACGTAGGGAAGTAAACGGGCCGTTCTGCTCCCGATAGTTCAGGATTTTCGCAGCAGTCTTCTTACCGACGCCGTGAATGGTGGTGAGGTCTTTTGCAGTGGCCTGGTTTATGTCCTTGCGGCCACCGGAGTCATCGGCTGAAACCCCATGGGAGAGGAACAGAAAAACGGAAAAAAGCAGAGTAGATAGAAGAACACGCATGGCACCCCCGAGAGTCAATTTTCACCCACCCATTCTCACGTTTTTGGTGTGCGAGTGTCAAGGGTACTGCGCGGCAGTCGGCGCTCGGGGCGGAGGGCCGGGGCTACAACGTCGTTTTGGAATCCCACAGGTTGGCGAACCAGGTCCGGGCGCTGGAAGGGGGCGGCGGCTGCTTTGGCCTGGCTGCGTACTCCTTGACCTGGTGGGCAAAGGCCTCCAGCTTGGTGTTCACCTCGGAGCTTTCCTTGCCCGTGTAGACGATGGTTGTCAGTGGGATCATGTCGTGGTCCCGGCGGACGTTTTCAGCCAGGGAGGCGGACACGGTTCCGAGCATGCAATGGAACGAGATGGCGTTGATGATCCCGTCGGCACCGCCCCGCGCATAATCCACCATTTTCGCCATGTTCAGAATCACCAGTTCGTTGGCGCTCTTGTCCACGTATGGAGCTGCCAGGTCCAACACCTGCTGATAGCCCGGCTCTTCCGCTCTGCCGATCTTGCGGCCCAGCAGATACCTCACGCGGTAGGCCTCCATTTCTTTTCTCATCTTCAGCACCGCGGCCCCGGCGGCCTCCAAATATCTGCCCTCATCCACGCCGCCGGAGATTTCTCTCCCAAATCCGAAGTCCACGATGTCGGTGAGAAAGGGGGCGGGCCACACTTCCAGCCCTTCGGCCTCCAACTTGTTGAACAAGCCCCGGTTGCCAAAGGGATGGATGCGGGTGTAGATGTCTCCAGCCACCCCGACCACCGGCTTGAGCGGTTGCTCCACCAGCGCGATCTTCTCCAACTCGCTGGTGAGTTGCCGGGCCGCGTCCCCTACCCGCTCCTCAGCCAGGGTGACCGCCACCTCCCGGTAGGCCGCCTCGAACAGCTCGTCCACCTGATGCGGGTCTTTGGCATAAGGCCGCACCTGGCACTTGAGCTTGGCCATCAGGTCGCACAGCAACAGCCCCCTTCCCAGGCGTATCACCGCCGGGGTACCGAACACATCCATGTGCTCGGAGCCACCGGGGCTGAGCACGTCGACGCCGGTAATGCCCCGCCGCTCAAGCGCAATCCGCATGCCCGAGCCGTACTCGTGGAGCAGGCACGCGATCTCGGTGCCGGGGAAGAAGTAGACGTCCCCTTCCCCGATATTGCCCCGTTCCACGTGCTTGATAAGGTCGCCCGCCAGCAGCATGTAGGGGTGGCACTCCTTGCCCGAACTGACCTCCTCCCCGTACGACAGGGTTTCATCGTCGGGAGGCGGCAGGACTACGACTTCGTGATCAGCGAACTTCAGCGCGCCTGAGTAGGCCCACACATGGTCCGCGAAATGGGGGAGCACAAACCGTCGTCCCTCGAACTTCCTGCCGGGACGCTGGGGTGGCTTTTTCAATTCGATATGGGCGGACCGGCGGCGGTCGGTAACGTGGCTCACTTCATCGATAAACGCTTCCAACCGGGTAATAAGGCCGGCTTCCCCGCGATGCTCATCGAACTCCAGGAACAGGTACGGGGCTTTCCCTGCCGCGGCCTCAACGTGCTTCATGGCGAATGCGTCGGGACCGCAGCCGAAGTTGGAAATGACCACGGGAAACACCCGCCCGTCCCCGCACTCGCCCATAAGCGAGCGCAAGACTCCCCGGTTGTAGCGCCAGGGAATAGTCATGCCGTGGTCTTTCAGGTCGGCAGGCTCTGCAGGCAGCATTTGCATCGGTATGGGCAAAATGCCCAGGCGCCGGATATGCCGGGCAAGGTTCAGATTCTCGAAGGGGTCCAGCACGTTGTAGGGCTTGCCGAGAAGGGCGAAGGCAAGGCCGAAGTCCTGGGCCATTACCTCTTTGCCACGCTCCTGGAGGCGGGCGTCGAACTGGGCCTGGGCGTCGTAGGCGTCGTCCAGCGCCTCGGACACTTCATACTCGGACAACTCGTAGTCGGACAGCTTCTCCTTCAACTCGCGGATGATCCGCTGCCGGGGCGACGCCAGGTAGACGGCCGGCACTATCATGCGAGCGGAAGCAAAGGTGGCGGTCATGAACCCAACCGACTCCTCGAAGGGGCAAAGATAGGCCCTGGCGTCAGTGCAGTCGAGGAGGTCGAGAATGGATGGGAGGAAGACAAAATCCACGTCGGGATTCTCGACGAGCGAGACCACGTGGCCATAGGCCAGCTTGGTGGGGAGGCACACCTCGGCGGTCAACCTGCTAATACCCTCCTCCAGGGTATGTTGACTGCTGGGGCTGGACAGAACCACCCGGAAGCCCAGCGACTTGAGCAGGGTGCCCCAGAACGGAAGCAGGTCGTACATCATGGAGGTCAACGGTATGCCGGCAGTGCCCAGCCACGCCTCGCCACCGGCGTAGGATTCCAGCAACTCCACAACCTCGGATACGAGGTCGGGAAGATCGGCCCCGGCGGTCTGCCCTTCCCGCACGGTGAAACGCTCACATATGTCGCCGAAGAACGCGTCGCCGTCCCGGGTGGAGATGCGGGACACCTGGCACATATTCGAGCACGCTTTACACTCGAAGGTGCGGGCCTCGGCCGTATCTACACAGTCGAGGCCGCGGAACTTGGTGACGCCGGCAAGCGCCTCATCCCGGGCGGCCACCGCGGCACCGATGGCGCCGGAGATGCGGTTGTAGGGGTGCACTGCAACCGGCTTGCCAAGCATTTTTTCAAACGCGGCCACTACCGCCGCGTTGGAGGCCACGCCGCCCTGGAACACAACGTGCTCGCCGATCGCCCTTCCCGCCACCACCCGCTCCAGGTAGTTTTTGACCACGCAGTAAGAGAGTCCGGAGAGGATGTCGGTCAGGTCCACGCCCCGCTGCCTGGCATTGACAACTTCGGTATCCATGAACACGGTACACTGGCTACCCAGGTCCGGAGGGTGTTCACCCCTCAGGGCAATTTCCTGGAATTCGCCCTTAATCGAAACTCCCAGCGACTCCCCCTGCTCCTCCAGGAAAGACCCGGTGCCGGCCGCGCAGATCTTGTTCATTACGAAGTCGGTCACCCGGCCGTCCTTCACCGATACGTACTTGGAGTCCTGCCCGCCGATTTCGAGGATGGTGTCCACGTCAGGCAGCACGTGGCGGGCACCGTATAGCTGGCAGGTGATCTCGTTCTTGATCACGTCCGCGCCCAGCAGTTTTCCTGCCAGATGACGGCCGCTGCCGGTAGTGCCGACGCCTAAGACTTCCAACCGGTCACCCACCCGTTCCTTGAGGATGGCCAGGCCTTCCTTCAGCACTCCCAGAGGGTCACCCCGGGTGCGCAGATAGATGCCGTCCAGCACTTCACCGGCCGCGGAGACAAGGGCGAAGTCGGTGGACACGGAGCCCACGTCCACGCCGATGTAGGCGGCCACGTCACGGGAATCGTCAATGACGGGCTCGGGTAGAGTAGCGGCGTCGGGAGAGTGCAACGCAGTAAGCCCCCTTCCCGCGCCCACGCCACCGCCTGCGGAAACCGCTTTCGCCAGGGAAAGCAGTTGGTCCACCGTACTTACGGGCCCCCGGGCCAGCGCCTCGGACGCGACGCCTAGAGAAGCCATGAACTGTGGGTCGTCGGCCGCGACCAGTTCGCCCTTCTTCAACTCGAAGACTTCGAGAAACGCGCGGGTAAGCCCGTCGTTCAAGGCACCGCCGCCTACCAGGACTGCCGGCGTTGTCAGCTCTCCGCCGCGCATGAGGGTGGCTCGGAAATTCCGGGCCAGGGCGAGGCACAAGCCGTATGCAATTTCCGACGGGGGAGTTCCTTTCTGCTGCTGGTGAATCATATCCGACTTGGCGAACACCGCGCAGCGGCCGGCGATGGTGGCGCCGCGGGGCGCGCTGGCGGCCATGAGTGAGAACTCCTCGATGCCCAACCGCAAGCGACCCGCCTGCTGCTCCAGAAACGCGCCGGAGCCGGCCGCACACTGGTCGTTGAGGGAAAAAGACTCCATCTGGCGCCCACCTCCCAACTTGATCCACTTCGACTGGTGGCCGCCAATCTCGATTATCCCCTGCGCACCCGGATACAACCTTCCTACCGCCCGGGCACTGGCCACCAGGTCGTTCTCCACCAGCGCCCGGTCACCAAATTCAAGCGCGGACTTGCCCCCGCCGGTAATGCCCATCGCGACGTCGGCGGTGCAACCTTCCAGCAGCTCCTCAATGAGGGCCGCAGCGGTTCGGCCAAGGCCGCCTCTTACCAGCGCGGACTGCCGTTTCACTACCTTGCCCGCAGCATCGAGCAACGTTCCCTTCACCGCCACCGCTCCCAGGTCTACCCCCAGGGCGCAAATTGATTTACGATTCATGGATCAGCTCCGTCTTCACGTCCGGGCGTCGCGCGCCAAGGCCCGGGGAAGAGATATGGATACCCTGCCCAGCCGCAATTTGTCAATCGGAAGCGGATGCGGCCTGCCCGGCTCACCGTTGACATCGGTGCGCGCCGTCGCTAGAGTACGGGCGGCAATAAACTCGGAGTGAATCATGTGGGAAGGGTTAAAAGACGCGATGGACTTTTCTTTGCTGGGAATTGAGATGTGGCAACTGCTTACCGCGTTCATCGCGGTGCTCGTGGGCTTCGTGCTCAAGCAACTGGTGCCCGCAATGCTCAGCCGGGTGCAGAAGCTTGCGGCCAAAACCGCGACCAGCTTCGACGATATTCTGCTCGAGTCGATAATTCCTCCCCTGGGTTGGTTCTGCGTGCTCATCGGTGTCTACGTCGCCATCGATGTACTGCCCATCCCCCAGGAGCCGGTGAACATCCTCTACTTCCTGAAAGCGCTGGCCAAGGGCGTTTCGGTAGTTCTGTTCATATGGTTCGCAATCCGGCTCTCGGACAAACTGTGCGACCATTGGGCCGAAAAAGCAGCGGACACAGACACCAAGATCGACGACCAGGCCATACCGATCATCCAGCGCACTCTGAGGGTCTTCCTGATCCTGGTGGGAGTCACCCTGTTCCTGCAGAACTTAGGATACTCCATCGGCAGCCTCGTTGCCGGCCTCGGAATCGGTGGTGCGGCCCTCGCCCTGGCCTCCAAAGACACCCTGTCCAACCTGTTCGGCGCCATCGTCATCTTCTGGGACCGTCCCTTTGCAGTGGGGGACTGGATCGTTGTGGGAGACGTGGAAGGTGTGGTGGAGGTGGTGGGACTGAGAACCACCCGGGTAAGAACCTTTGCCAAGAGCCTCATCACAGTGCCCAACGCCAAATTCACCACCTCGTCCATCAACAACTGGTCGAAAATGCCCCGGCGCCGAATCAAGATGACCGTGGGCCTCACCTACGACACAAAGCCCGCGCAAATGGAAGCTGCGGTCAACGCGGTGAGGGATAGCATCAAGGCCAACGAAGCGATCCACAACGATTTCTACCTGGTCAACTTCGACAAGTTAGGGGACTCGAGCCTCGAGATCTTCATCTACTGCTTCACCGTGACCACCAACTGGGCGGAGTTCCTGGAGGTCAAGCAGCAGTTTCTGTTGGACATGATGAAGAGGATCGACGACCTGGGCCTCGCTTTTGCCTTCCCCACCACTTCAGTACACATCGAAAGCATGCCCGGCGAACCCAAGGCGCTGACCACCGAACGACCGGAGTAGGCGCTTGACGAGCCACGCAGCCCGCGCTACACTATATCCGTGTAACACAGGACCCGTGCTACACGGGCCAAAGGGGGCATGCCATGGCGAATCTGACTATCAGTATAGATGAGGAGACCCTGAGGAAGGCGCGCATCCGGGCGCTGCAGCAGGGCACCTCCATCAACGCCCTATTGAGGGATTACCTCACCGTCTACTGCGCCGGAGATCACATTCACGCCACCACGCGGGCCGTGCTGGAACATGCTGAGCAGAACTCCGCCGACAGCGGACCCGGGGGAAGGGAGTGGACACGGGAGGACCTGTATGAGCGATAGGGTCTTTGTCGATACAAATGTATTCGTCTACGCCTACGACGATTCAGAACCGGAGAAGCGGCAGCGCACCTTTGAAGTACTCGATGAACTGGCGAAGTCCTCGACTCTCGTGATCAGCACCCAGGTACTGCAGGAGTTCTATGTAGTCGTGACCCGCAAGCTGAAAACGCGGCTGAAACCCGCTATCGCCGAAGGCGCCCTGAACCTCTTGTTGGGGTATCCTGTCATCCAGGTTGCCCCGGACGCTATTCTGTCGGCCGCCCGCAGTTCCAGGGAACACCGTCTGTCTTTCTGGGATGCGCTGATCCTGCAAACGGCAAGGGAAGGAGGCTGCACCAAGGTGCTCTCGGAGGACATGCAGGACGGCTTCCAACTGGACGGCGTCACAGTCGAAAACCCCTACGCCTGTCTGTCTGGAACTTGATGCCCCGGCACCAGTTGCTGTAGAATCTCCCACCGGAGGTACCCATGCGCTCCCCCCTCGCCTGTTCGCTCCTGTTGGCAACGCTCCTCTCCCTACCGGCCGAAGCTGCGGTCTGGGTGGAACAATCCACCACCAAGGTGCTGAAGGACTTCACGGGAGAGGGGAAGAGTCCCACGGTGTTTCTCGAGGCTGCTCGCAACGAATACGAAGGGTTTCAGGTTGTGCTGAGGGCCGGCGAGGCGCCCATCAAGGACGTGGTCGCCATCATGGGCGACCTGCACGGCCCATCTGGCAAGACCATTCCCGCGGCCAACGCCTCCCTTTACCTCGAATATTACGTAGACATCGAAACCGCGTCCCCGTGCGACGTCTTTTTTGTGCCCGACTGCGGGGGACTTGAAGAGTATATCCGAACGCCGGGCTTGTACCCCGACGCGCTGGTGCCATTGTACGATCCTTACTCAGGCAACCCCAGCCCGCCCCCGCTGAAATTCACGGTGGAACCCGGGGATTTGCAGACCATCTTCGTGGACCTGTATGTGCCGACAGATGCGTCGCCGGGAGGGTATTACGGAGAGTTGAAGCTGTATGCCGAAGGGAAGCATTTTCACACCATCCCGGTCACGGTGGAAGTGTGGAATTTCGAAATCCCCACAGAACGAAATGTGGCGACCTCCTACGGATTCAGTTTCGGCTACCTGCCGAAATACCACGGCGGTCCCGACGGGCCGGACGCAGAGACCCTGGCCAAGATCTCACGGAATTACGAGTTGGAGGTGCACAGACACCGCATCGATTTCACCACCTACAAAGGGCCGGTATCGTTCGAGTTTGAAGAAGACGGCAGCCCGAAACCGGTGGATTTCTCCGCCTACGACGAATACATGGCCCCGCGGCTCGACGGTTCCTATTTCCCTGACGGGGCGGGGATCAATCGGTTCAACGTCGGCATCTTCCGTCCCGGCCACGGCACCATGGGCCTGACCGATGACCAGTTTGCCGTCGCGGCCAAGACCATGGCCGAGCACCTGGAGGAGAAGGGATGGCTGGACAACGCATACCTCTACTCCCTGGACGAGCCGTGGATCCTCGACCACTGGCGGGCCGGCAGCTACGAGAAGATCCAGCATGATGTGGCGCTGCTTAATCAAGAGACCGACCTGTGGAAGGGGCACGTCCTGGTCACCGGGCCGTGGCAGGTGCAACTGGATGAGGAAGTGGACATCTGGTGCCCGGTAACCGCCATGTACGGCGACGTATTCTGGCCCAAGAACTCGTGGCCCCCGGCGTCAAAATATCAGGAAATGATCGCGGAAGGAAAGGAGCTGTGGTTTTATGTGTGCAACGCCAATTTCCCGCCGCTCATGGGCTATGACATCGACACGAAGATTGGCCACGAGCCGCGGCTCACCAAGTGGGGCGCATGGGCGGAAAACGCCACCGGTTTCCTGTTCTGGTCGATGACGTACTGGTACACCAGCAACCCGTGGCACGATCTCGCCAACGTCAACCAGTTCGGCGCGGGCGGGGCCCGCAACGGCGACGGGATTCTCCTCTATCCGGGGGACCACAACGGCACCGCGGGCGGCGCGGGCTCGCCGGACTGGGTGTCCTTTGACGGGCCGATAATTTCGTACCGCATGAAACAGATTCGGGACGGCCTCGAAGACTGGGAGATTTTTTTACGAGCAACAGATCTCGGACTTGAGGAGTATGTGCGTGAGCAGGTGGCCACAGCCTACAGCGCATTCGGCCAGGTTGTCGACGAAGATTTCGACATCAAGAACCCTCCCTGGACCATGGACGAGGAGGTGCTGCTGACGGCCCGGCGCAACATCGCCCACAAGATCCAGCACACCCTGTACCCGGACCTGTATCCCGATCCGGAGCCGACCGAGACAGCGGATGAGCATGCCCCGGAGGCCGCACCCGACGTCGCCCCGGACGTCACCACACAACCTTCCGAAATCATCAGTTCCAGCGACACCAACGACCCGGACATCATCTCCACCCCCGAGCCGTCCCACGATATCGCGGCCAGTCCAAAATCGTCAGGCTGCCGCCACAGCCATTCCCCGGCCGCCGCCCGGCCGCTGCTGCTGTTGACGCTCATCGCTTTTCTCGCCGTGCTGCGAAAACACTGGCCTCACTCCAAACTGTCATCCTGACACCCCCGACGCAACTATTTCCGCACTTGGAACGGCCTTTCCAGAGGAGGTGGAAGGACCTCTACTCGGTTCAGCAACTATCGACAACAGCCACTCCCAGCCCTTGACTGGCCAAGGCAGCACAAGTATGCTGTAGACGCGCCGCAGACATTCTGCTTGTCTGCTAATCTGCCACCAGGAGTGGAGATGGGAAATCCCGAAACCAGCAAGGTGAGGAAACGCGGGGCCATCGTCCTCCCCGCCCGCATACGCAAGCGGTTCGGCTTGGAGGAAGGCACCCTCGTTGTCGTCGAGGAAACGCCGAACGGAGTGCTCATCCGGCCCGCGGTGGCGGTGCCTTTGGAGGTGTACACTCCGGAACGTACTGCGGAGTTCATCCTCTCCAACGCAGTGGACGCCAAAGATTACGCCGGCGCCGTGGCAGAGGTGCGCGGCATGGGCCTCGACCCGGACAAGATTCCACATGAGAAACCCCCGGCGGAATAAGCACCGTCTGTTCCTGGACGCGAACGTCCTGTTTTCCGCGGCCTGGCGAGAGGAGGCCGGAGTAGCCCGGCTGTGGGCGCTGGACGAGGTTGTCCTCCTGGCCTCCGCCTACGCCCTGGAAGAGGCCCGGCGGAATCTGGGGACTGAGCGTCACGCCCGGCTGGAGAAGCTGTCCGTACAACTGGAAATCGTCGGCACCCTCGACCCAACCGCACTGCCGGCAGGAATCTCGCTTCCTTCCAAGGACACCCCCATCCTCGGCGCAGCCCTGGCCGGAAGGGCAACTCACCTCATCACCGGCGACCTGAAACACTTCGGCTCTCACTTCGGCAAAAGACTCGCCGGCATCCTGGTTCTGCCGCCGGGACGGTATCTGGCCCGGAGCCGGCAACCGTAAAGCCGTTGCTGCGGGTTGTGTCTGCGTGGTATTATTGCGTTGCAGGAAATGCTCGGGGAGGAAACTATGAGAACGCCGGCGATGATGGCGTTGGTGCTGTTGACTGCATGCACCACCCCTTCCAAGAAAGCCGTGGACAAAGACGTTGCCGACGTGGTGGATCTGACGCAGCCGCCGGGCGACCTCAACGGCGGAGAAGGCGGCCTGGAAGTGCGGTCCGCTGACATCCCCGAATACGAGGTGGTCGACTTGACGGCCGACGCCCCCGTGGCTCCCGATACCGGCCCCGAAATGCCGGACACCGTGGACGCTTCGGACACCATCGACATCGTCGACATCCAGGAAGCGGAACTCCCGCCGCAGTGCCCAGACGGCGACCCGTGCGATGACGGCAATGCGTGCACATCCGACGACACGTGCAACGGCGGAGAGTGCCTGGGCATCGTCGTGGACTGCGCCGACGACGACCCGTGCACCGAGGACGTCTGCGATCCACAAAGCGGCTGCGCCAACCCGCCGGCTTGCTCAGAAAACCAGGTCTGCACCCCGGAAGGCAACTGCTGCTCCCCGTGGGAGTGCGGCATGATCGGCCACGAGTGCGGCACCGTGTCCGACGAGTGCGGCGCCACCCTCGACTGCGGTGAATGTGCGGAAGGATTCGAGTGTAAGGAAGGCGTGTGCAGTGATGGGGTTTGTGACGTGGAGTTGGTGGCTACCTTCAACGGCGCCGCCGTGAACGTCGACATGCTTGACGAGGAACACGCCCTGCTGGCGGTGAACCACGACGGCCTGTACGTCCTGGATGTAAGCTCTCCCGCCGAGCCCAAGAAGGTCGGAGAGTTTCACTACTTCGACTGGAGGAACCTCCGCCTCAAGGGCAAGCACGCCTTCCTGCAAGGAAAGCACAACGTGACCGTTTTGGACCTGTCCGAACCGTCCTCTCCGATCAAGGTCGGGGAGTACTCGCTTGAAGACCAATCACTGCGCATCTCCGACAGCTTCGTCGTAGACAGCCTGCTGTTCCTGCTGGTCAATAAGAGCACGGACGAGAAGTATGCCGGCGAACTTCGCATACTGGATATGACCGACCCGACTTCGCCGCAGGAGACCCTGTTGGGCGATCTGCCGGAGCCCCTCGTGGGCAAGCCGGTCTACCTGCACGTGGAAGGAGTTCGCGCCTACGTGGGCATGTGGGGAGGGTGGCCGAAACAGGATGTAGCGATACTCAACCTGGACTCCCCGGGAGGTATGACGTTTGAGGGGATGCTTGCCGGCGAGTACCAGGTGCTCGGTGTTTTCGGCAGTGCTGTGTACACCTCACGGATCGACTTCGACATCGACAAACAAATCTTGACCGTATACGACGTGGCTGAGCCTAGCACGCCGGTCGAGTTGGGCAGCTATCCCGGATGGGGGGGGCACGACCTGACTGTCGCAGGGGATCTTGCGTGCGTGAGTTCAGCATTAGCGAACGGTGGCCGCCTGCTCGATATCACCGTTCCGACTGCGCCGGACTCGGTCGGCTGGAAAACTACTCCGCGGCCACGCCAGTGCCGGATCAGCGGGGACCACGTATACGTTGCCGATCACAAGATGGGTTTGTTCATATTCGACAAAGGCCCGGGCGACTGGTCGACGTATCTGACCCACTACGTCACCGCAGTGTATCCCCTGGACGTACAATTCGCGGCCGGAGTCGCATATGCTACATCGTGGCTGGACGGAACGACCTTCGTCGATGTGCGCTACCCGGACAAGCCGGAGCGGCGCGGATATTATCAGAAAACGGGGGACCCCCCGCCCGATGTGTGGGATGTGTTCGCACTGGGGAACCTGCTCTTTCTACCGTACCTGGACGTAGAGGTCCTCGACGTCAGCGATCCCGGTGCACCTGAGCTTCTATCCTCTTACCCCGATGGCGCGGTGGCGCGGGTGTTCGCCAAGGATGACACCGCTTGGTTCTCCGGCAAAGACCCAGACCTGGCCGCGGTTGACATCTCGGACCCGACAAACCCAACAACAGTGGCAACTGTTGACGTTATCCTGGGCGGTTCTGACTTGGCTTGCAGCGACAGTACAGTCGTGAACGGCATCCTCTATGCGGCGTGCGGATCCCAACTGCTCACATACAGCGTCGCTGACCCGGGCCAGCCTGAACTGTTGGGTGTGGCCCAGGTGTGGTGGCCAAATAACACGCCAAGATTGGTACGCGTCGGAGATGGCCTGGCCGCGGTACACGATGCTTACCTGCACATCTTCGATGTCTCAGACCCTTCCGCTCCGACGCAGGTCGCGTTGCTCAACTACTGCAGCGAAAAAGCCGCATTCGAGTTTCATGGCAAATATCTTTTCGTTGCGGATTGCGAAGAACCGCAACCCACCTACCTGAAAGTGTATGACATGTCCGACCCTGCCGCGCCCGAATTGGAAGTCGCAGTTGAGGGGTTATATGGTTTCACATGGAATATGCATCTGGCCCACGGCTACGCCTTCGTCGCCGACCAGGACGAAGGCCTGCGAATCTTCGACGTGCGGGGATGCTGGTAGGCCGGCTTCGGCGCTTCGCTCGGGGCCCGCTCCTTTACTGTCACGGCTCGTTGATAAAGGCCGTTGCCGCGGCACGGGCCAGCGTGCTAAACTCTCCCGGAGCGAAAGATCCGGGGGTGGCATGAAGCTCTTCACAATAGCGATGCTGGCTGTACTCCTTGCCGCTTGCGGCGGGGTGGGGAAGAAGCTACAGGGTAATGTCGGCTCGCCGGGTAATGGAGAGATCTCCGTGGGTGAGGAGGAGGTGGCTTCCGAGGACGCCGGGCCGGTGGACGAGAGCTGGAAGTGCGACGATGGTCCGGATTGCCCCGTGGGGTCCGCCTGCCTCGAAGACGGTAGCTGCTGCTGGCCCGCGGCCTGCGGGGGCCTGGGCGCCGAATGCGGGCCTGTTGACGACGGCTGCGGCGGGACGAGCGAATGTGGGCAGTGCCAGTTCGGCGGCAGTTGCGCCGAAGGTGTGTGCGTCGGCGCCAAGTGCGAAGTAATGCCCGTCGCATCGCTCACAGGGTCGGCAACAGACATCGCCACCGACGGCACCAGAGGTTTCGTCGCTCTCGACGCCGGCGGCCTCCACGTCGTTTCCCTCACCCCACAGTATGTTCAGCCGGAGGCGATGCATAAGTACGCCGATGCCAACAAGGTGGCCGTGGCAGGCGGCCTCCTGTACGTGCAGACAGGGCCGAGCATCAAGATACTGGACATACCGGCGGAAGGGGACCTCCAGGAGGTCGGCGAATACTCGCCGGCAATCTCCGGGCTTTCGACCGCCGCGGACTTCCACGTTCTCGACTCAGGCATGATGGGCGTGCTGTTCGCCTACCAGGCTTCTCCCGGTGCGGGCGGAGCCCTCCATTTTGTGGACGTCTCAGACCCCGAGTCCCCGACCTTCCTTGGCCAACTGGAGTTCAAGGTGAAGCCGGTGCACGTCCATCTGCATGGCACTGTGGCCTACGTCGGCTATGCCTCCAACCAGCCCGCGGAAGTGGTGGATTTCTCTACCCCCTCTGCCCCGACGGTCATCGCCTCGCTGGACGTCCGGAGGGTGGTCCACGCGGAAGGGGGCTACCTGTACGGATACACCGGCTACTACCTCGACTCCGGCTGGGAACTTTCAGTATACGACAACACCAACCCTCTAAAACCAAAGCTGCTGGGGCAGCACGAAGAAATGGGCGGATGGCAGATGTCGGTCTCCGGCTCCATCGGCTGCCTGGCGGCATCGAAGCTGGGAGTGCGGTTCCTCGACTTGACCGACCCTTCCGCACCACAGCTTCTGGGCAGCTACGACACTGCGGGAGACGCCTGGGCCTGCAGTCTGGAAGGTGACAGAGCCTATGTCGCCGACGGCCAGAACGGTGTGATCATTCTTGACGCCACTGCACCCGACTCGCCGAAGGCCGCAGGCCGCTACCACGTCCCCGGTTACCCACGGGCGGTCAGCGGGGACGGCGGATTTGTCTACACCGCGAGCGGCGCAGGCGGCATGAAGGTGGTGGACGCAAGAGAACCTGTCGAGCCGTTGGTGCTGGGCAGCTTCGGCACCGGCAACTACGCACCGGAGCCGCTGTGGGCCATGCACGCCAACGGCGAACTGGCGGTGCTACCGCTACTGTCGGCCGGGATGCTCATCGTTGACGTCAAGGACCCTTCCGCTCCTGCCCTGCTTTCCATGTACGCACAGGTGGAAAAGCCACTGCTGGCCTTGCTTGAAGGTGACTATGCATACCTCGCGGCCAACGCCTCCCCCGACTTCCACATCGTCAAGGTCAAGGACCCTCTGGCGCCCAAGCAGATGGGAGTCATCGAGGAGCTCAAAGGTGTCTCCCGGTACGCCCTGGATGTCGAAGGGGACTTCGCCTATATCGTAAGCGAAGCAAAAGGGAAAGACTCCAACCTGGTCCTCGTCGACATCAGCACCCCGAGTGCACCGAAAGTCGCGGGGAACATCACCCTGCCCCACACCGCGGAGGACATTTGCGTCCACGAGCAGTTCGCGTATGTGACAGTCGCGTACGAGGGGGTCCACGTCGTAGACGTGAGCAAGCCGGAGAAGCCGAAGAAGGTGGCCCTGATCAAGGAGGAAGGCGAGAACCTGAGCGTGGCGGTCCACGCCAACTCACTGTTCCTCGCAGGCGCGATGCTGAAGGTCTACGACATCAGCACCCCGCAGGCCCCGGCCTTCCGTGCGGACAGCGGCGTTGAGATCGACGCTTACGACATATACGTGGCCGGCGGCTACGCGTTTGTGGCCGCGGACCGAGACGGGCTGCAGGTCTTCGACGTCGGGGGGTGCTGGTGAGAAATGCGGGCGGTAGCAAAGGATAGGCGGCAGGAGAGGCGATGAAGACAACAACATTGGTGGCTGCACTGCTTGTATTCGCGATGGCAACGTCGGCCCTGGCGGATGATTGTCCGGAGTATGACCACATAATAGACGATCAGCATGGCGCGCCGCAGTTTACCTTGACGGGCAACGACTGGGCCACCTGGGGCAGCAACGGCTGCGGCTACTCCTCGGCTGACTCCAGCTTCCACTACACCTCGAAGACAGTGGGCGGGCCGGACAAAAAAGGCACTGCCACCTGGACCCCGAATCTGCCGGTGGCAGGAACCTACGAAATCACCACTCACTGGCGAAAGACGGGCAACCGCACAACAGATGCCAACCACTTCATCTACGACGGCGAGGGGGGCATAACCGAAATCATCATCGACCAGAAGCAGGACGCCAGCGAGAATGGAGACTTTGAGTGTAAATCGGGGTGGTGGCCGTTGGGCACCTACTACTGCCAATCGGGCAAGGGGGGCTGCTACGTCGTCCTGGACGCAAACGACGACGACTACTCCGACGAGGCCAACGCAGTACGTTTCACCCTGGTGGACTGCACCGGAGAACCGGACCCGGTTGAGCCGGATCCGGTCGAGACCTGCGATTTTCCGGGCGAAGGGCAACACGAAGTGAAGAAATATGCGGACAAGGTCACCGGCACAGGCTGGGAAAGCATGGGCATGGCCAAAGGTCCGGAGGACGGCCAGGAGGCCTTCTCTCCCAACGTGGAAGAGGGTGAAATCCTGCAGGCCGAGTTTCCCGATTTCTGCGATCCTGATGGGGACGAAACCATAGACAAGGTCGAAGTTGGAGTCAAGCTCAGGACGCAGTACGACTCGGGCAAGTACGACGTAATCCTGAAATTCCACGCCCAGGGTACCGCGACCATGACCACCCACCACACCAACTCCAAGTGGGATGTGCTGGACCTGACCGGGGAGAAAGACTGGACCTGGTCGGACCTGAACAACGTAACCGCGGTATTGGAACTGCATTCCCACCCCGGCGGAGCCATAGATTCCGATGCGTGGGTAGACGCGTTCTATCTCAACGTCGTCTACACCACCACCGGCGCCGGCGCCGATTGTGTTGAGGGTGAAAAACAGTGCGTTGACGACACCGTGGAGGAGTGCAAGGACGGCCAGTGGGTATGGGTGGAAACGTGCGAATGGGGCTGCGACAACGGGCCCTGCCTGCTCGGCCCGGGGCCGGGCGTCGAAACCGAGCCCGATGTCTGGACCGGCCCGTCACCGGACGCCGGCGGACCGGCTCCCGACGTCTTTTACCCAACGGTGGACACGGCCGCCCCCGGAGACAGCCAGTGGGACACCGTGTCGGCGCCGGAGGGCTGCAGCCCCAACGTGCTGCGTTGCTCCGCCGCAGGCGAGGTGGTGGAAATCTGCTCGCTGGACGGCACCTACTGGGCCCACTACCAAACCTGCGCCGATGCCGAAGTGTGTATCAACGGTCAGTGCCAGACGATTGCTGCGGGCAAGCCGGTGGGCTGCTCCTCGGCGCCGGACGCGTCCGAATCCAAGTTCCCCATCGCATGGGCGGCGCTGCTGGCAGGGCTGGCCCTGATCTTAAATCGTAAACGCAAGGGAGTAAGCTGATGAAATCGTACCTGGTTGCAGCCGCCGTCTTGATTCTTGCCGCGTCTGTTGGAGCCGCGTGCTCGAAGCAGGAGGAAGAGAAGTCAACACCTGAAAAAGCCGAGGCAGAATCGAGGGTGAAGATTCCTGACGACCTGGCGGGGCACGAGCGCGCCGAGGCGCTGTTGAAGCGGGCCGGCCACAAACTGGATTACGTGAAACTGGTGCTCAAGCCCGAGACCATGGAAGCAACCGGGGCCAAGGACTTTCACCCGTTTTCCGCCAGGGACAACTCGATTCTTCTGTTTGTGTTCGAGTTCGCCGACGCGGAAACTGCAGGCGCTGGTGCGGCCAACCTGGCCGGTGCGTTGGCGGAACTCAAGATCGTGTTCAACGCCCGGACCAAAGTCAACGGCAAGTTGGTCCTGCTGGCCGGGACCCATGACAAAGTCGCAGGCGAAGACGCTGATGGCCTCCTCAAAGCCTTTGGCAAGGCCTTTGCCGACTAGAGAGCCGAACAGGTAAGCGGACCGAGCCTGTCGAGACCAGCATGCGCACCGGCATGACGCGACGATGAGTCATATCTGTAGATACGGCGAAGAGAAGCAACGCTGCCATCGAGGGAAACCGAGAGCCGGCGTGAAGGGGGGGGGCAGAGTGGCGACGGGAGTTTACCTGGTCGGTTCTCTAGTCCAGGTATGGCGGGTCAGGCGGGCCGGCACCCGGGACGCCGAATAGCTCGTCCAGGCTGAAACCGACGTACTTCCGTGACGGCACCGGCGGCTCGCCCGCCGCGAAGTAGAACACTCGCTTCCGGTTCAGAAAAATCATGGAGTGGATGCAGCCGTTGTTCGCGATGGTGCCGCCATCGTCGAACTGATCTTCCGGCACCGTTTCGTCAAACAACGGGTTGTAACGATCCCGCAACACTTTCAGCGCACCGGATACATCGAGTGTGCCGTACAAGGAGTCCTTTCCGCCCGGAGGCAGCAACTCCTGCACCCTCGTCAGGCGGGTCTTGGACGAAGCCTCGGGCGGGTATTCGATGTGGAAGGGCACCATCTCCGGTTCGAGGAAGTGGTTGGTGATCCAGACGAGGTGGTCGTCGTTCATTTCCCGCCATGCCAGGTGGGTCGCTGACATCTCGATGCCGGCGGCGCGGTTGTTATCCCCGTCAGCGATGAAGAAGATTTCGGCGCTCATGTGGTTCTCACCCTGCAAGAATTCCAGAGCGTCGTCGAGTGACGACGATTCGCCCAGCATCTTGTACAACATCTGGATGTGCGGCCGACCCTCACGGTCAAGATCGTTCTCCGAGTGAGCTTCGTTGGAGCAGATGGAGACCCCGGCCGCATTGAAACCGCTGGTGGGCGCGACACAGGTGGGATAACCGATGTACACATGGGGAATGCCGCCGTCGGGATGGCGCACGATGACGGTGGGGTGGTCAATGACAAACTGGATGTGGTCCCAGTCCATGTTCCGAGCGTGCATAAACTCACCGTCCGGTGTGGCGTCATCGGTTACCGCAAACTGGGTACAGGAGAGGAGCCCGGCCTGAAAATAGTCCAGAATAATGTCCGCATACGCGAACAGGAGACACCGCTCCAGAGTCCAACCTACATCGGACATGACGTCGGCCACCCCCTGACACTCCTCAATCACTTCGGGGTAGCTTTGGACCAGGGCCTCATCAAGAAAGCCGCTCGCCTGGGCAATAGGCTCCAGCAACTTCATTTCAGAGTTCTCGAAATACTCCACAGCTTCCAATATCTGATCGTACATGAAGGTCGCGTGCTGCACCCCCATCTCATATGGAGTCCCCTTGAGCTTCAAGATCCAGATTCCGTCCCGCTTCTCCAGCCCGGGTTCGTAGAAAGTCTGCCACGCTATGACTTCCGCGGTTTCACGGGGCGAACTCTCGTCGGCCTGTGCTTGGGTTCTGTCGCCCGGCAGATCAGCGATGCCGGAATCCACCTTGATTTCCGCACTGCCCTTGTCGCCACCGCAGGACACAATCATCAGCGCGGACAGTACTACGAACCAGAATCGCATAAGACTCCTCCCGCCGGAAACCGGCAGGAGTAATGATAGGATGAATTGGGGATTACTTCAACGTCCGATAGGATTCGGCTTTGGACTTCTTGATGAACTCTTTGCGGTCGGATTCACTCTCGGCCGCAGCGCCGGCGCCGGAGACCGCCTCTTCCATGAGCATGATCTGGTCGTCAAGCTTGGCGCTGGGGGTGGCTGCGGCCTGCTTGCGGAGACGCTTGATGCTGCCTCTAAGGCCCGCCTTGGCAGTGTCGAAGTCGCCCCGGCTCACCGCCTCGGCCGCCTCTTCCATCTGCTGGGCGCTGTCGACTTCCGACATACGTATGGTCACCTCGGTACGTTCAGTCTTCTTCACGTCATCGGGATTGTCGCTGACACCGGCTACTACGATGAATTCCTCCACCACCTTCTCACCCTCGGCGCTGACATTCCTGAAGCCCAGGGAGAAATCCCCGACCTCGGCTTCTTTGCCCGTGTTCTCGGCCAGCTTGACCTTCAACACGATCTCACGGGTCTGCCCCGCGGACAACGCCCCAACCTTGATGCGGGCCGCGCCATCGGCGGGCTCAACAGGGTATCCAAACACCTTGGTCAACTCGACACCGTCACCAGCACTGAAGTCCAACACGATGCCCGAGGCAACCGTGGCGGAGAGACCGGCAAACTCATCGTTGAGCACGCCGGTAATCGCAGTCGCGTTCTTGATGAAGTGGTAGCGGCCGCCGCCCTGATCGGCAAGCTGGGTCATCAGGTCTTCATTGTAGTCAAGGCCGACACCCAGAGTGGAGACGCTGACACCCTTCTTGAATCCTCCCGACGCCCGGGCGCCCAACACCTGGGGCCTGGTTTCGCCCCGGTTGGCGATGCCGTCGGAGAAAAGCAACACGTGGGCGATTTCGGTTTCGCCCCGCTCAGCGCCCTCAAGGATCTCCAGAGCCTTGAACATTGCCGGCCCCAGCGCGGTGCTGCCGCTGGCGGAAATGTCGATTATCGACTCTTTCAGCGCGCTCTTGCCCGCCTCATCCATCATGCGCCGCTCTTCGTGGGTGGTGACGTAGCTGGCGTACGTTATCAGAGAGACGCGGTCCTTGTCGTTCAGCTTGGACACCAGGTCCATGGCGGCCTGCTTCACGTGGGAGATCTTGTCCCCACGCATGCTGCCCGAACGATCGATCACTATTACCAGGTCCAAGGGCGGACGCTCAGCGCCCTTGCTGTCCGCACCCGTGAGTTTCACCAGCACATTGAGCTCGTTCTCCTGACCCGCAGCAACAATCCCGTACTGCGGAATAACCTCGATCTTCACCGGCCCCACCATCTTCTTGACGGTGTTCTCAGCCGGATTCTTCTTCACCGGCTTTTCCACAGGTTTCTCAGCCGGTTCCGGTTTCTCTACCGCCGTTTCCGTCGCCGTCGCCGTCGCCGTCGCCGGATTTTCGACTGCCGGTTTTTCCGCCGGTTCCGGTTTCTCTACCGCCGTTTCCGTCGCCGGATTTTCGACTGCCGGTTTCTCAGCCGGTTCCGGTTTTTCCGCCGGTTCCGGTTTTTCCGCCAGTTCCGGTTTTTCCGCCAGTTCCGGTCTCTCCACCGACTCCGGCGGCGTAGTCACCGGTTCCTGTTTCGCACTCTGCCAAGCCAGCTTCTCGGCCGCCTCAGCTTTTGCAGGTTCTGCATTAGGCTGGGTAGGTGTGCACGCAAACAGCGTCAGCCCCACCGCCAGCATCGCAACCACCATCAATTTCAGTGAAGTTCTCATCGTTTCCTCCATCCATTGCCGTTATCAACTGGACAGGCTTACGACGAGGTTCTCCGGGGGTTCTCTTTTTTTTATGGAGAGCTTTCTACATAGATAGGATTGGTATATGCAAAAGGATATCCTTCTCCCACGGGCGCCAGCGAGCCGGAGCCCCGCACCAGGAACACGTACCAGCTATCGCCTTCAGGAGAGAGGACCACGTCCGCGTCCAGGCGGAGTGTCTGACCCTCCTCGGGATTGAGGAGGGCCACGGTGCCGGAGAAGTTCTGGTCCGGTTCTTCCTGCATAATGGTCTCGCCGTCGAAAGAGAGGGGCAGCGGCCGGCCGCTGGCATAGATCTCAAGCGTATTCACCGTCATCCAACTGGGGGCCGACACAGTCACATGAAGAACCACGGAACCGTCGGTGGACTTCACCGGGTCGAGGTGCCCCATCTTGTGCGCGCCGTTAGCGGTTACCCTGATGAACGGGCCGTTGGAGACAACATTTCGTTGTGCGAGAATCGCCTCCAGCACCTCGTCGGTTGACACATCGGCAGGATCGTCGGTTCCGACGTCCAGGAAGTTGCGAGAATAGCCCACTCCATCATTGCGCTTGTGGGCATCCGAGTTGCCCATACCGCACACCGGGTGCCCGTGGGCGAGCAGGCCGAACCAATCCCGCATCAAGGGGATCTCCCCCGGGTCGGCAAGCGCCATCTCCTGGATTCCCGCGTCGGCCGCTTCCTCGAATTGCGCGGGCGAACCCATGGAGTCCTTCACCTCCATGGAGTCGAAATCCCACGCCATAGGCTCTTCCTCGGACAACGCCTCGCCGCTCACCGGGTCGAACCGCGCCCAGCGAAGATAGCCGCTGCTGGAGCGCCCGTGGTTGATCTGGATCACCTTCACCCCCGGGATGGCGCGGATGTCCGCAAACACCTCCGGCACCGTCTTGCCCGAGAACAGCTTGGCCCCGATGTAGTCGTAGTGGTGGTGAGGGTCGTAGGCAACGTCGAGATCGTGTTCCGGCCCGAGGATGTTGAAGTGACCAATCGTGTTCACCGAAACCTCGTCACCGACCACGGACGTGATAAGGTCCCCGACCCCCAACTCAACAATGGCCGGGCCGTACGACGTGATGTTGTCGTGGTCCGTGGTCGCCGCGATTTCTACCCCCTCAGTGAGGTTTTCCACCACTTTCTCGACGAACGTGGGCCCCGCATCGATGCTGCCGATGGTGTGCTGGTGAAAATCCCCGGACATCCAGCCAGTGGTGTCCACGCTGCGAAGAAGGCCGGCCGAGAGAACCACGGTCTCCCCTTCCTTCACCTCGAAACCGCTCACCTCCACCCTCTCGTACTCTATGCCCCGGGAGACCACCGCTTTGTACACCCCCGGCTTCACCGCCATCACCTCCGCACCCGTGGCCGAATGCAGCACCCGGCACAGGCCGTGCCGCTCGTATTCTCCCAACTCCTTCCAAACAGGCTCTGCATCCTCGCAGTAGAAAGAGACTTTCCCCGGTATGGCGCCCAAATTCGAACCGTCTTTGTCGACCTCAAAAATATCGAGTTGCACCTTGCCTTCCCCGTCCATCACGACACCCAGAATCTCGTAGATCTTGTCCAGCGCAAACGACTCGGAAACATGGGTCGGTCTTCCGGGGGACGAAAAGACGACGTCGTAGACACCGCCGGGATAGTAAAAATCGACTACACCCTCCGAATCTGTCACCGCCTGGGTGAGCGCCCTTCCCCCACCCGGCACCCCTTCCCCTTCCGCAAACAAAGTGACTTTTACCCCCTCAATGGGCTTGTCGTTGTCATACCAGGCAAACCCGCCCAGGTGCATGGTTTCCACGCCCCTGAGTTCGTGCACCACGTTCAGCACCGAGGCCACATCCCCCTTGCCCACGATGAAGTAACGTTCGAAATGGTTTTCACCTCCCCCCGCCTTGACGGAGAAAGCCAAGTCGAGAAACGACATGGTTCCGTTCGCGTCCACCAGCGGCACGCCGATGGTACCCGAGGCGATGGTGTAGCCGTAGGAGGTCCCGCCGCCCACACTGATAAGCGCGGAGACATCGGTCTCAACGCCGCCAAATCCGCCCTCGGGAGTAAACAGCGTCTGCCCGCCGCCAAAGGTGAGAAAATCCCCGACCATCAACCCCTTCAGGTCCTTGTCGCCGTTGTTTGTGACGTCGGTGCGGATTCTAAGATAGGAAGCGTCCGCATCCAGAATGTAGTAGGTGGTCATTGACGCGTTCAAAGGAAGGGTGATGGAATCGAGAACACCAACCAGTCCGGTTTCAGAGTCGGTTCCTTCCACCTTCAAAATGGCCTGCTTGCCATCCGCTCCATCCTTGAAGACCTCGACGGAATCCACACTCGAAGCCCTCAGGCCCACCACGGTGAACATCTCCCGAAATTGGTCGTTGCCCTCCTCACCCGGGCGGGCGATGTCCGCGTCGATGATGTTGCCGCCCTTCATGCTCAAATGCGCAGACACGCCCTTGTCCTGGATGAGAAAACGGACACGTTCATTCTCCAGAATGTACGCTCTTCCCACCATTCCGTACGCGTTCTCACCGCCGATGAGGTCTTCGGAGGTCTCCACCAGCCGGGCCGACAAAATGGGCTCCGGCGGTGCCACCACTTCCACCACCTCATCCGGCTCAGCCGTTTCAACAACGACATCAGCAATCAGTTCCGGAGTTGACAGGTCCACAAGGTCCGGCTTGCCGCCCCCGTTGCCCCCGTTGCCCGACGAACACGCCACCATCAACGCGCATACCATGCTACCAATCATCCGGAGAGTCGTTGACATCCTACCACCTCCTTCCACATACGATAGCGCCTGGCTTCACCTAAGTCCATCCGGACGACCACTACAATCTGAAGCGACAATCTATCAAAAATAGACAGCAAGCAGACCGCCAAAGCAGTTTCTCGTCGAGGGCGACAGTTGGCACGAAGGTTGCTCTATATGTCAACCGAGTGCGCAAGGAGGTTAACCAATGCTTTCCCTCATATCGTCTCTCATCCCCTCCCTCGCCCTCCTCGTCCTGGGCGCTTCCTTCCCTTCCCCGGTCGCCTACCGGGTGGTGGATACACAGGGAAGCGCCCGGGACGTCTCTTGCCTCGCGACGATCGGCAACGAGTTATGGGTTGGAACCTTCGGCTCCGGTGTGAAACGGGTCGGCATCGAAGGGGCGGGTGAAAAATACGATTCTTCCCGGGGCCTGCCCGGCAACCGGGTTTACGACTGTGAAGCATACATGGGTGTCTTGTGGGTAGCCACGGAAGGTGGCCTGGCCGCGTACGCTCCGGGCGAAAACCGTTTTGTTACGGTGGCCCGTGGCCGGTTTTTGCGGCTAGCCTCTGCCGAATCCCTCTTTGCTGTTGAGGGGGACGGGATGGTGAAGGTGGTTGATGCACGGGAGCGCATGGCGCCGTTGTCGCAAGTAGCCACCGAGGTGGCGCCGTTGTCCGCGGCGGCTGGCCCCGACGGACGCTTTGCAGTGGGCGGCGTGGACGGAAGGGTCTACGTGTCTCCCGGCGGGGAGCACGTGCGTTTGAATGCGCCGGTCACCTCGCTGGCCTACGACGGCCACGAACTGGTCGCGCTGACCCCGGAAGGGGGCTACCGGTTGATCAGCGGGAAGTTCCAGCCCGACCCGGAACTGGACGATGCGATGCTGCTGGGCGACCAGGCGCGGCCGGTGGTGGCGAAGGGCTTGGAGTGGGTACGAGTGACATCGTCGGCCGTGTGGAACGGCCGGCAGCACGTCGGCACCGACGAAGGGGTGTTTGTCGCGGCCGACTCGGCCTGGGAATCGTTGGCGCTGGGCGGCTGCCCCTGCGGGCCGCGGCTTAGCGCTATGGCGGTGTTCCGGGGGAAGCTATGGGTAGGGAGTTTCGACAACGGCTTGTGCCGGTTGGACAAGACGGGTTGGACCCATTTCCAGGGGGCCGCATTCCTGCCCTCCGACATGGTGAATCACATGACTGCGTCGAGGAGGCGACTGTACGTTGCCACGCTGAAGGGCGTCGTCGTAATCGACAAGAAGGGCAATTTCACTCAGCATACGGTGGAGCAGTGTTTCGACAACAACAAGAACCCATGCCCCTGGCACACCTCGGTGACCGGCGTGGCGGTGGACCAGGTAACAGGGCGGGCCTGGGTCGCTGACACCGGTGCGGTGCATCGGCTGGGCTCCACCCGTTGGAAGCACTTCTACAAACACAGCGGGATCAAGTCGGACCGGGTGACGCGCATCGCGGCCCGGGACAACTTCATCGTGGTAGGAACGGGAGATATGGGCCTGCACTGGCGCAACGGTGGTAAAAAATTCACCACGGTCGACGACCAGCACGGGCCTGCGGACAACTGGGTGATGGACGTAGAATTCGACCGCGCCGGCGCTTTGTGGGTGGCTACCTGCACCCGTGGCATCAGCCGCTACTTCAACGGCGAGTGGCGCTCTCTTACCGTCGCAGACGGCCTGGTTGACGACTACACGCTCACCGTCTCGGAAATCGACAACCGCATCTGGGTGGGCACTTTGAGCGGCGTCACCATCCTCACTGAAACCGGACCCGTTTCCCTCACCACAGCCGAAGGCCTCTCCGGCGACGAAGTCCACGATGTGCTGAAGCACAACGGCAAGATCTACCTCGCCACCGATGGTGGCTTGACGATTCTGGACGAATCGTCGTGAGGTGGGACAGGTATTGACTCTAGTATGTCCTTCCGGTATTCTAGAATAGGACCAAGAAGAGGGGCCAAACCATGGGGCATACCCACAAGATAGCCATTTCGATGGACGGGGAGTTGCTCCAGAGCATCGACTCCGCCGCGAAACGTCGGAATGTATCCCGCAGTAGGTTCATCCGTGACGCAATCGAAAAGGCCCTCAAGAAAGAGCGGAACCAGGAAATCACCGACATATTGAACGGCGTGTTCGCTCAGCCTGCCGCCCTCGCTGAACAGCGCCGGATTGCGGAGGAGATGATCACGGCGTCGCCGCTCTCCGGGGAGAACGAAGAGTGGTAGTCGAACAGGGGGACATATTCTGGGCGAACTTCGGACCGGCATCGGGGTCCGAGACTGCGGGCAGAAGGCCGGTGTTGGTCGTCCAGCACGACTCCTTCAACCGGTCGGCGATCAACACAGTGGTTGTGGTTCCCCTGACGACTCAGAAGCGGCTGGCGCTGATGCCGGGCAACGCCACCCTCAAGCGTGGCGACGCGAATCTGCCGCGCAGTTCCGTCGCCAACGTCAGCCAGATAGGGGCCATCGACCGGGACAGACTTGGGGATAAGATCGGCACCATATCCGAGTTGCGACTCCAGGCAGTGCTGAAAGGAATAGACGTCCTGCTCAAGGGCGCACCGGCAAACTCTATTTAGCCACCGAGACCACCATCCCGGCGATGTCGGTCATCGCCTTTTCCATCCCTTCCGGATCGCAACTGTTGGCAAAATGGCCGTTGGGGCCGAACAGGTCGACCAGGCGGGCGAAGCGAGAGCCGAAAGACTGGGCGCCGTACGGGCCGTCGCAAATGTAGGAGCCGCCGCCGCTCGGGTAGTCCTGACGCGCAGCGTAGAAACATTCCCTGATACACTCCAGCTTGAGAGCATACAACTCCTCGCATCCTTCCGCGCTCGGGTCGGCCAGACAATGAGGCGTCGCAGACGCCTTCTGAGCCAGGTACGCCTGGCAACCGTCGTATTTCGGATCGGTCAGGCAGTCACCGCAGACGAACGACTCCTCGTCGCCAGCCTTCACCAGGCCATCACCGGAGATAGCGGCCACCATAACCATGCCGGACTCCCCCTTCAGAGACTGATACCTGGCATAGACATCGCTCACCTGAGACAGTGAAAACAACGGCATCCCGGGAGGGTTCTGGTAGCTGGCAAAAATGCCGTCCCAGGGAGGGCGGCATTTCTTGTCTTGCTCGCACGTCCACCCCTCAGGGCAGTCCGCGTCGGTGCCGCAATCGATGCAACCGAGATCGTAGAAGCAGTTATGGTGCTCTGAGCCACGAAACTCCCCGAGCAGGTCGCACCGACTACCGTAGTCTTTCTTGATGAACCCGCAGCAAAGCTTCTTCTTCTTACCGGTGAGCTCGGAGAAGTACTCATCCTCCCTGCACTCAGAGGCCCACGGGCAATCTTCATCGGTCTGGCAGGCCGAACTCGGTGCGCAGTAGTCTTCGTCAATGGAGCAATCGTCTTCGTCACCTACAAAGACCAGCAAGAGGTGGGCCTCATCCCGAAGAAATGACGCCGATTGCTCAGCGTTGGGCCCCTCCGGGTCCAGCGCCAGCCAGGCAGCTCGAAACCATTGGTCCAAACTGGCGGCGAAGGACATCGAGTGCTGGAATACTGCCTGGCACCTGAACAGTTCGGGTTCTTCCATCGGGCTCCAGTCCGCCGGCATGGTCTCCGGACAGCCTGCGGTGTCGGGCTTCAACCGGCAATAACTTCCGTCTCCCATATCGCCACACTCGGACAGGCAACCGCCCCCGCCGGGAGCAACGCATTGCTCAGCGATGCAGGTCTCGTTCTCGCCGCACCCCTCGGTGTGGCAGAAGTCGTTGCAGCAATCCTCGTCGCTGCTGCAGTCGCGCCTGCACGAAGAACTGATGGAGCAGTTGGAGTTCAGGAGGTCGGGATGTCCCCACGGCGAACAAGACCAGCCGTCTCCGAATTGCTTGGCGCAATCTGCATCCAATTCGCACGGCCAATGCCGGAGGTGCATTGTGACGCTGGGAAAAGACGCCGCCGGAGCGTACTGGAACTTGCCCGCGTCGCTGAAGGCGTCGCTGGAGATGACGCGCACCCGCAGGTCGAACTCCCCTGCGGCGCCCAGGGTCTCCACAAAGAGGCTGAACGCCTCAGCAAGGGCAGCCTTCTCTTCAAATATCCACACGCCATGCTCGATCACAAACAGCACGTCCAGTTTCACCGGCCCGGGCGGGGTGATAACCTCCTTCCCCACCTCGAGCGGAGGGACATCGTACTCGCCGCTAGGGGTGCCGCCGCAGGCGGCCAGGAACGCGGCAAGGAGTAGGAGCTTTCTGCCCATGCGACCTCCTGCTTGTTTGTCCTGCGTACCTATTGTACGAGAGGCGGCGCGTGAGCGCACGGATATTCTGGCAGGACCTCTGGGACACCATGGGACGGCTATCCCCGTCCCACAGGCCCTATTCCACCCGGAACAATCCAGTTGCTTCCGGGTCCCATTAAGGGCATTCTACCGCTAAACGGTAGAACCGGGGTGGTGGTATGGAGAATCGAGACGAGTTGCTGGACCTGCTGGCCGACTTGCAGCACAACCTGGGAAAATACATCCGCCTGCCCATGGCCATGCTTGGGGAAGGGGCGGGAGAGGAGCAATACCGGACCGCTTTGAAGAGCGCACTGTTACAGACTCGCAGAGGCCCATCCGGTGTGCTCTCGGCCCAGCAGATCTGGGACAGCTTCATCCAGGAAGCCGGGCCGCAATTGCGGGGAATGCCGGAATTCAGAGCGCTGGTAACCGCGGTGAAACAGGCCCTGGCCTGGGAGATCTACATCGACCCCGGCTCACCGCCCATGCCCCTATCCGACATCCAGGACGATCTTGCCTCAATATCCGACGCTATCCGCCATCTTCTGGAAGGTGTAAAAAATGCGCCGTAAGCCACAACTGCTGGTTGTCGATGACGGAGAGGTCTACGCCCGCATCGTCGCCGAGAGAATGCCCGAGTTTCAACTGGTGAAAGCGGGTGGCGCAAGGGAAGCCTCCCGGCTGCCCGACGGGCCGTCGGCACTGGAGTTCCTGGAGAAAAACCACCGCCTCGTAGATGTAGTGCTGCTGGATGTCCACTTCGACGTCCCGGAAGAGCGGTTGCTGCCGCTGGAAGGGTCCACCAGCCTGCGCCGCACCAAACGCTTCCAGGGCGTCGCCATACTGGACGAGATTCGCCGCCGCTTTCCGGAACTGCCGGTGGTGTTGCTCACGGCCGTAGAGGACCTCTCCCTGGTGGACGCGGGGGGAGAGTTGAAATCTCAGTCTATGACCTATTTTCTGGATGGGGATGACCTCGATTCGTTGCGGGTGCGCATCAACGCGGCGTTGCAGGAGGCGGCGTCTGCGGTGGAAGAATCGGGGGTCCTTTGGGGCTCCGCTCCTTCCATGCGCGCGCTGCGCCGGCGCCTGGCCGTGCTCGCGCGAGGCGGTCTTCCCGTAATCCTCGAAGGGGAGACCGGGACCGGAAAATCGTTCCTGGCGGAGCGGTTCCTCCACGCCAACAGCGGTCGCAGCGGCCCGTTCGTGACCCTGGACCTGGCCACCATCCCCCGGGAACTGGTCGCGGCGCACCTGTTTGGCGCGGTGAAGGGTGCTTACACCGGCGCGGTCGCGGACCGCAAGGGTGCGTTCGAAACCGCGCACCGCGGGACTTTGTTCCTCGACGAAGTGCAGAACATCCCACCCGACGTCCAACGCCAGTTGCTGGTGGTGCTTCAGGACCGGCGCGTCCGCCCTTTGGGCTCCACCCGGGAGATTGACGTGGACGTCAAGGTAATCGCGGCGACCAACTCCCGCCTGGCCGATGCAGTGACAGAGCACAAATTCCGGCCTGACCTGTATATGCGCCTCTCTCCCGCCACCCAGGTAGTGATCCCGCCGCTGCGGGACCGGCCGGGGGACCTGGAATTTCTCGCCCGCCGCTTCGTCGCCACCGCTTTGAAGGAGCCGGAAAACGCCGAACTGAAGGAACGCATCGCACCAACCCTGGGGCTTTCCCCCGGAGTCTCTGCACAACTCGTCATCGGCCGCAAGCAGGGCAAAAAGGAGAGCGGGGACATTGTGCTCTCCATGCCCGGACCGGTGTGGAAGATGCTGGCGGCCCACTCCTGGCCCGGCAACGTCCGAGAGCTGCAGATGGTCATGCACAACATCGTCACCTTCACACTCGTCGGCGTGGCCGATGCGATCAGAGAAGGACTCCCACTTTCCTCCCCCCGGTTCCAGGTGGACCCTGGACTGGTGAGCAGTTTGCTGGAAGGCTATGTGCTCCCCGATGCAAAAGGCAAGGCCGACGACCACGAAGGGGGCGGAATCAACGTCAGCCTCGAGCCGCAGGAGACTCTCAACGCAGTCTCCAATTCGGTGGAGCGCCAGTATTTTCAAACCCTGTTCGAGCAAACCAAAGGGGACTTTGCGGCGATGGCCGAGACGCTGTTGGGAGACCCCGACAAGGCCCGGGCAGTTCGCTTGCGTTTCAACCAGTTGGGCCTCAAGGTTCGGGAGTTGCTGCGACGATGAGATTTGGTGGCGCATGTCTGGTCGCCCTGGCCGCGGCCCACTTGATCGCCTGGAATGCGACCGCGGCCGACGTGACAACTACAGCCACTGACGTGATTTCCGAACAAGACCTGGACAAGTCGTGGAAAAACCTGGCTCGCATAAGAAACAAGGAGGCGTTGCGCCATTTTCACACCAAAGACTATCCCGCCGCGCTGTCGGCCTTGCAGGAAGCCTACGAACTGAACAATTCCGACCCTGAGATCAACAACAACCTGGCGTACCTGTACGACCAGTTGGGAAACTTCGAGCAGGCCGAGTTTTTCTACCTTGAGACTCTGCGGCTGGACCCGGGGCGATACGTTGCCCACATCAACCTGGTAGACCTGCTCATGGAGCGGGAATTGCCCGAGGAGCGGCTGGCCGAAGCGGCCCGGCTGCTGGTACGGGCCCGGGAGATGAAAGGGAATAAACCTTCCATCATCTTGCGCCAGGCCCGGGTCGCAGCCCGGCGAGGCCTGTACGAAGAGGCCGTGCATTTCTACCGCGAGTTCTCATTCATGGGCGAGGTTTCGGATGAGAAACTGCTGGAAATCGGCGATTTCTACCGGGACTTCGGCAAGCAGGACGAAGCGCTCCAACGGTATCGCAAAGTGTCTGATGAAGGTGAGTTGGGCCGCCAGGCGGCACAGCGCATCTGGCAGATCGAGGTAGAGCGCCAGGCCCGTCAGTTCGGGTGGGTTACGGGAAGGGAGTCGATCCCTTCCACAGCGCGTATCCTGGCGACCCGGGGCCGCATTGAATACGGCAAGGGGAACTTACGGGCGGCGGAGCGCCTGTTGAGTGAAGCGTTGGGCCTGGCTCCCCATTTCAGCGAAGCGAGAATGAACCTGGGCGACGTGTTGCGCGATGCCGGCCATGCGGACCTGGCCGAACTGGCCTACCTAAGGGCGCTGGCTGTGGACCACGGCAACGCGGAACTGCACGCCCGCCTGGGAGAACTGTATCTTACCGGCAAGGGAAAGACCGGAAACGCGTCCCAGGCCGCGTTCTTCCTGTCTCACGCGCTGCAATTGAAGCCGGAGTGGACCAGCTTGAGGTTGAAACTGGCGCGGGCCTATCAAGGTTCAGGCAGCCTGGCCGCGGCCATGCGAGAGGTGGAGCGAGTGCTGGCCCAGACCACGGTGGAAGACGAGCGCACCCAGGCGCTGGCCATGAAAGAGGCCCTTCGGGAGCCCCTGGCGGTGCTGTCCCACCCTTCCCGCGAGCCGGACGTGAAGCCGGAGCACCGCGACGAACTTGGCAAGGAGCTGGTTCAGGCGCTAAGCCGCGTCCGGGCGCTAATGGCGCGGGGAGAGCCCGATGGGGCGATGGCGGTTCTGGAAGGTATACCCAAATCCCAACGGACCCCTGAGGTGTTGAACCTGGAAGGCCGCATACTGTACGCGGTGGGGCGCTCAGAAGAGGCGCTGGATGTACTGACGGCTTCGCTGGAGGAACGGCCCGGCCAGGCCGGGGTCCACGAACTGCTGGGCAACATACACCTCTCCCGGGGAGAGGACGAACCGGCCCGGCGCCATCTGCTGAAAGCCCGGAAGCTGGGACTTGCTTCCCCCCTCTTCCACCTCGCCCGCCTGGAGTTGGGAGCTGAGCCCGAGTTTGCGGTGTGGGCTCACGACCTGGTGAACCTGGGCGGGCTCAACAGCGCTCGCGACCTGCTGGACAGTTATCTGGCATCGGAAGGAAGCAGGATGCACGAGCCGGAGGCTCAGGTGTTGCGCCGCAGGGTCGGCGAGAGGTTGCGCAACGTCGCGGTAGCCCTGGCCACTCCGCTGGTCCTGCTGCTGCTGGCGGTGGTGTTGCTCTGGCGTCGGTCCAGGGGCGGGGTGGACCTGGAAACACTGGTGCGCAACCACCCGGAGTCGGGGCCGGAAGTACAGCGAGTGCTGTCGGCCATCCGGCACGAGGTTTTGAAACACAACACCATGGTGCTAAGCGGCCTGGTGGCTGCGGTGAAGCGGGGCGAGGACCCGTCGGAAAAGGCGGCCCGCCTCCACATGGCGCTGTTCGGCTCCAGAGAAGAAGAGGCAGTGCTCCAGAAACTACTGACCTACAAGGAGCAACTGGAGCAGATCGGCCGCACTCACGGAGTGAGGCTGAACCTGCGGCGCCGGGACGCAGCCTTGTCGGCCCTGCTCAACGGTTTCAACCTGCTGAAGAAAGCCGACCCCCTCATGTACCGCGCCGAGATCCTTACCCCTCCCGAGCGTGCAAAACTGCTGAAGATGCTGAGGCAGGCGGCAAGACTGCTGAATGTCGAGGGTTACGAGGCAGTGCGGTCGCTGCTGGACCGGCTACGGGTGCTGGCGGTGGACCGGGAATTGCTGGAAGGCATCTTCCGGAACGTGTGCCGGGAGCCTGCGTTTGGGGGAGTGGAAATCGCGCCGCTGGTATTCCACGCGGACCTGGAGCTGCCGGTGGGCATGCCCGTACCCCGCCAGGCGTTCGAAGACATTATCACCAATCTGGTACGCAACGCGCTGGATTCCGCCCGCCAGCATACCGAGGGCGAGATCAGGATAGGGCTGGATGTAGAAGAAGAGATCGACATGATTACCGGGTTTGAAAAGGTCGCACTACACGTGAAAGACCGCTCGCCGCAAGCGCTCACCACCGAGATGATCCGCGGCCGCTTCATCGAGGGCGGATTGGGCCTGGCCGCGGACCTGGTGTCCAAATATGAGGGTGCCATCGAAGCAGTGGCGCTCACCGGGGAGTGGGCCAAGGCAGTGGTCGTACGGTTCCCCCGCACCGAATTGTCCGAATCGGAAGGAGGAGACAGATGAGCGGAGCCGAGGTTGGGGAGTTCACGGTGCTCATCGTGGAAGACGGCGACGAGTACCTGGACAACTTGTCACGGTTCGTTGCGGGCCCCCGTTACTTGCAGGCCCACAACGGCGCGGAAGCGTTGGAGCTGTTGCAAAGCGAACGCGTGAACCTGCTCTATCTCGACATGCGGTTCGACCGGATCCCCCGCAAAGACCTGCTAGGTGACCACGCCCAGGCGACCCGGGAGCAGAACGGCGACCCGGAACGGGCGTGGCGGTTTCTGGCCAACAACCAGGGCCTGTTCGTGTTGAACGCAGTGAAGGCCGCGGGCTTCGACCACGTGCCCGCAGTGCTGGCCTACGATTTTTCCCGGGAGCTGAGGCGCTTCGAGTTTCTAAAGAAAGGCTACGCCGCCCTGGCGTGGGTCCCCGACGCCGTCACTCCGGACGAGATTCGAGCGGTCATGAAGCGGCTGGCCGACCAAATTTCCTCGATTCGGTAATCGCCGGTTTGCCTTCTACCTTCACACGGTAGAAGTCACAAGTGAGCGTCACCTTCGGCTCCTTGTTTCGTCCGGCCATCAAGACCGGCCGAAATGCAAATCTTGTATCGCCCACTTCGCAGGGCACACCCGGCAACGAGCGTGAATGCCCTGTACTCACTGCCGAACGGCAGATGCAGGTATACAAAAGGCCG
>CAZVFX010000031.1:0-58639 GCA_964626565.1 uncultured Myxococcales bacterium | reverse complement strand
AGGGACACTCGGCCTGCCCCCGGCTATCTGCCTGGTATGGGGTGCTCCGTGTACGCCGGGGCCACTCTGAACGCCCTCGGCGCTGTGCTCGAGGGCAACCACGTAGTTGGCCTGCTGGTCGACGAGTCGGGCGGCACGGTCAACGAGTCGGTAATACGAGGCACCGGCCCTGCCGAAGCATCTAAGTTCGGCATGGGGATCCGGGTCGCCAACGCCGGTTCCCTCGAGGTGGTCCACTCGCTGGTAGAGGACAACGAGGTGGTGGGTGCAGGGCCGTGGGAAGCGGGGTCAGAACTCAGTCTCATCCGGTCAATCGTGCGGGATACCAAGCAGGGAGCGTGGCTAGGCGGCGGATTCGGACTTGAGGCCAAGGGTGGCAGTGAGGCTGAGGTCCTAGGCTGCCTGATCGACAACAACCTGGGCAACGGTATTTACGCCCAGATGGCAGGCACCTCAATCGAGGTTGCCGGGACCCTGGTGCGTGACACCGACACCGAGGCATCCACCGATTGGGGTCAGGGTGTGGCAACGGCTGACAGTGCGCGGATGACGGTGTTTCGCAGCGTCCTCGAGGGCAATTCGGGAGCGGGCGCAATCGCCCGTCTCGAAACCGAAAGCCTGACCCTTCGCGAATCAACCATGCGGGAGAATAGAGTAGACTCCGGAGGCGGTCTGGGGGTCGGCGTCTACGCAGGGGGGGACTCTGACGTCACTGTTGAGAGCTGCCTGGTAGAGCGATGCCACGATTCCGGGATAGTCGCGCTTCAGCCCGGGGCGAACCTGTATGTGGAAGGGAGCGTAGTGCGTGACAACAAGGTCACTGACTTCGGAATGTTCGGAGACGGCATAAGAGTTGACTACGGCGGTTCTGCGACCATCTTCCAGACTGTGGTGGAGGGCAATCGGCACAGTGGTGTGATCGTGCTCAACACGGGCAGCACCGCGGTCCTTGACGAGGTCGTTATCCGTGGCACGACCGGCGACGAACACGACGGCATGGGGCAGGGACTGTCGGCCCAGGAGGCGGTGTTCGTAGAGGCTCGAAACTGCCTCATCGAGGACAACGTGCACGACGGAGTGGTAGCGACCCACAACGGCCCGCTACTCATTCTCGAAGACTCGGTGGTGCGAAACACCGAACTGTGGACCGATGAGCAGAGCGGCTACGGCATACGCGCGGCTCTCGACGGTCGGGTTGAAGCGCGAAACTGCCTGATTGAGGGGAACCACAACACCGGGGTGTCGGCACAGCATGAGGGGAGCAGCCTGCTCGCTGAGAATCTCTACGTACGAGGAACCAAACCCAACGGCGCAGGACTGTTCGGGTACGGCATGAGCGCGGTTGAGGGCGCACTGATCGAGGCCACCGGGTGTCTCGTGGAAGGCAATTCGACTTCCGAAGTGGCCTCGTCATGGCCGGGCACTCATGTGGATTTCCAGCGCTCGCTGATTAGAGCCGAACCCGGTGACACCGAAGGATGGACCACCGGCGGACGGGCCGTCGACGGCGGCCTGCTTACCTTCAGCGATTCCTGTATCGAACGCACCTTCCTTGCCGGAATCACCGCTTTCCACAAGGGAACCGCGGTGGAGCTCGAACGCTCGGTGGTCCGTTGGACTCAGCCGGGATTCACGGGTTCCTCCGGCGTGGGCGCCCATTTAGAGCCGGGAGCTTCCATCTCGGTAATCGACAGCATCGTTGAAGAAAACCAATACGTGGGAATGTATCTGTACGGCGAGGGCACCAACGGCCACGTGCTCCGGTCCGTTGTGCGGGGGACTCTCCCCAACGACAGTGGCGAGCACGGACACGGGCTGGTGGTCCAGACATCGGCATCCCTGTCTATTGAGGGCTCCCTTGTAGAGGGTAACGGCACGACGGGCGTCGCGGTGTTCCACCAGGGTTCCACTATCGCGGTTCAAGATTCCCGGGTCACCGGAACACAGGCCGGCGGCGCAATCGTCTTTCGCAACGGACGAGAAGAACAGCAGAACTTCGGCGACGGCATCCTGGCTGCCCAACTGGGGCACACGGTGGTGTCAAATTCGCTGGTGGACGGCAACTCCCGTTGCGGTATCTACGTAGCCGGCAGTTCGGCCACAGTGGCGGGTAATTCAGTGGTGGGGAATAACTCGTTCGGCCTGGCCATGGAAGAGTGTGCCGACAAGGTGAATTTCGAGGGGTTAGGCAACCTGTTCGCGGGCAACGGCTCGGGGCTTCCCGCGGTTGTCAAAGCTGAAACCACCGACACTCCCAAAGGGCTTCCGGTTCCTCCCCCGCCAAGCCTCGCAGGTGCGGGGAACGAGTAGGTATCATGTCACTTTCCAGGCTGGTTGTGCCTCTGTTCCTGCTGGCTGCGTGCTCGGCCGGAGCAGGGTCGACCGGGGACGTGAGTGAGGGCGACCTTGGCGGAGATGGGCCGGAGTCGGCTGACTGCGGACCCGGGCTGGTCCCGCTCATGACCGGCGGCTGCACTCCGCTGCCGGGCGACTGCCCGCCGGGCCAAATACCGCTGGTGGCCGGGGGGTGCGTGACCGTAGGCCCGAGGGCCTGTCCCCCGGCCGGGGCCTTGGGAGCCGGTGTTGACTGCCCCCCCGACGGTTTTGGCGCGTGCCCATCAGGATTTGCCCAGGTCGAAGACGGGCTGGCCTGCGTTCCGAAGCTTGATCAATGCGACGAACAGGAAGTGCCGCTACAGGGGGGCGGCTGCCGCAAGGTCGGGCCGTCGTGGAAGGGGCGTGGTACCGAGCCCCACTTCGACCACTGCCCGGCTGGTGAATTGGCGCTGCCCGACGGGGGCTGCGCCCGCGTTGGTTTCGGGGCCTGCCCCAAAGTATGGGATCCCGCATCCGATGCGGATTGCGACCCTTCCGGAATACTCCCGTGTCTCCCCGGCTGGGTCCAACACCCCGAGGAACCCTACTGCGAGCCGCATTACGACAAGTGCGGGGAGGGAGAACGCCCCCTCCTTGGCGGAGGGTGCCAGAGGGTGATCCCGGATGCCGGCGACTGCCCCGATGGTCCCTATCCTGAACCTCCGCAGGGAGCCTCGCAGGTGCTGTACGTTCTGGCCGGTTCGACCTGCGTGGAAGGGTGCGGCGGCATAGACACTCCATTCGCGGAGATAACCACTGCCGTTGCTGCGGCGCCCGCCTGGGGCGCAGTGCTTGTGGGCCCCGGGGAATATGAGGGCGGAATCGAAGTCAACAAACGCGTCTACCTGGTCGGATTGTGTCCGGCCAAGGTGAAGATCAAAGGGGCGGGGCACATCCCGTCTTTGGCCGCAGTCAGCGGCTTTTCCGAAGCCGGGATAGGGGTGATGTCCGCCACCGGGGCCAAAGTGTGGGGGGTGACTATCGAATCCCCTACCCTGGGCCTGATTCTACTCAACGCGGACAATTTCAGCGTGAGGGACCTCGAACTGAGTAGTTGCGGAGGCATCGGATTCCTCGCCGGCAACAGTAACGGCTTGGTCCAACGGCTCTGGGTGCACGACATGAAACCTGATCCGGCGTTGGATTTGGAAGGGCTCGGGGCGTGGATTGCCTACGGTGCGGATGTGGAAATTCGAGATTCAGGCATCGACCGCGCGATCGGGGCCGGAGTGCTGGTATCCGAGGACGCCAGTCTACAAGTGCTGGACTCGGTGATCCGCTTGACCGACCCCGACGCTGCAGGTGGGCAGGGAGTGGTTGTGGAAGGAGGTTCCACCGCCACCCTGACGCGGGTGGTGGCAGAGGACAACGCCCGCTTCGGGATTTCCGCGGACGGGAAGGGTGCGGTTCTTGACGTCCACGCTTCGGTGATCAGAGATACACAACTGGAGCCCAGTGGGGTGGTGGGCAACGGCATCCGCGTTCTGGGGGGCGGAACGCTGAACATGAGCGAGTCCGTGGTCTCAGGCAACCACGGCGCCGGCATCTCCATGGGACCGGGCTCTGCCACCATTACCAATTCTGCGATCCGGGAGACGGCGCCGGACGAAATGGACGGACAGGCCGCGGGCGTGGTTGCGGTGGGAGCGGCAGAAGTGTCCATTTCCGGCTGTTCCATCCACTCCAACATCACCTCGGGCGTAACTGTGAGCGGGGCAAGTGCTGATTTGACTATCGTGGGCAGTGCGATCCGCTCAGGCGCCGCCCAGCCGAGTGGGCAGGATTTCGCCGAGGTCGCCGTAGGCGCGGGTGCCACCGTTCGACTGTCATCCTGCGTCGTGGAACACAGACGGTGGGCTGCGATAGCGGCCGTGGGTGCGGGGGCCGGCGCTGAGTTGAACCGCACTTCTGTAAGGGCCCTGTTGGATGTCCCGGACAAATCTGCCGGCCGGGGCCTGGAGGCCGGCAGCGGCGGCTCCCTGACCGTTCTGGATTCCCTAGTGGAGAACAACAGGGACTGCGGCGTTTGTGTGCAGGACGAGGGCGCCACTGCGCTGCTGGAAGGTGTTGTGGTACGCGACAATTTGCCTTTGCCGGACGGAAATCGCGGCGAGGGAGTGCTGGTCAATGCGGGAGGCTTTGCGTCCCTATGGCAGTGCGTGGTGGAAAACAACAGCTATGCCGGTATCGTAGTACAGAACTCAGACGCGGAGGCGCACCTCGAAGAAGTTGTGATCCGCGGGTCCGTCCCAAACGGAAGCGAACCGGGTTTTGGAATCGGCCTCCACGTAGTTTCCCAAAGCCGGGCCACGATGCACGCCTGCCTGCTGGAAGACAACCAATACGCGGCGTTGTCGGTAGCCGAGGAAGGGGGCGAAGCTACCGTCACCGACACGGTTGTGCGGGACACCGGAACTGCAGGCGCGGGAGACTACGGGCACGGAATCTACGCTCTGGATGGAGCAAGCGTTGCGGTTGAATCGTGCGTCATCCGTAACAACCGTTCGGCAGGCGTGGCCGCGTTTCTGCCGGGAACGGTGGTGGAGGTTTCCGGCAGCGTGCTAGCGGAAACGGCCCCCACCGAGGCAGGAGACTTCGGCGTGGGCGCACACGCCTCACAAGGCGCCTCACTGACGGTTACGGGCACGCTGATCGAAGGCAATGCCGGGGCTGGGGCCAGTGCGGCGCTGGAGGGCACAACTGTGACGTTGGGCTCATCGGTGATTCGTGGTGACCCGAAAGGGTTTTCTTCCCGGGGCGTGCACGTCGAAGGAGGCGCTACACTTGAGCTAAGCGATTGCATGGTTGAGGGGAACCTCGAAGCGGGTGCAGTGGCGTTGGACCCGCTGACCTCCCTGGCTTTGACCCGTGTTGTTGTACGGGAGACCCTCCCCGGTGAGCAGGGAGGGTCGGGTGCCGGTGTCCAGGTGGAAGGGGGAGCCGCAGTGACGGTCCGGGATTCGCTGCTCGCGCGCAATCGCGCGGCCGGAGTCGCGCTGTTCGACGACGGCTCCAGCATCCATCTGCTGCGAAGCGCGGTGCTCGACACCCAACCTCTCGCCGACGGCGACTACGGGGCCGGTGTGGTTGCCCAACAAGGGGCGGAATGCGTTGTCGAGCGAACCCTTCTGGCCCGCAACAGCACCGCCGGAGTGATGGTCTACGACGCCGGATCGTCCTCCACTCTGCATCAAAGTGTAGTTACCGACACATTTGGCGGGGGCGGCCTTACGCGCGCTTCGGAAGATCCTGCAGAATCACAGGTTTTCGGCGACGGCGGAGTTGCGGCCGCCGGAGGCCGGCTCGACCTCGTTGATTCCATCGTAACAGCCAACTCCCGCTGCGGGCTGTACTACCACCAGTCTCCGGGGGAGGTGACCGGTAGCCGGGTGCTCTTCAACGGCTCTTTCGGTCTGGCCATGAGCGACGCGGCTCAACTGGTATCACATGAGAATAGCGACAACGTTATTGCCCACAACGCACACGCGCTCCCCCACTCCCTGCGAAGAGAGATCACCGACTCCCCGGAAGGGCTGCCCGTCCCGCCGCCTCCGAAGACACCATCTCTCGCCTCGCCCTGACCGGAGGCGTTGAAGCCCACGCCTTTGACATCGAGAGTGCGCTCAGTTAACCTCGAAGTCGTATGGAGGCAACCATGAACACGCGCACAATATCGGTATGGGCTGCAATCGCCTGCCTGTCCCTGGCAGCAGGCATAACCTATTGTTCATGCGATTCCGAATCCTCCGAGGGAGGAGGGGAACTCGGCCCGTACGACTGCGACGGCAGGCAATGCGAACGCTCCTTCTACTCCGAGGATGCAAGCGACGACGCGCTGTTCGTGAATGTCTGCTGCGGCAGCGACGATGGTGACGGAACGCTGGGCTCGCCGTTCAGAACAGTGGGCAAAGCTCTGGAAGTGAGCGTTGAGGGCGGCGAACTTGCGGTTGCTGCGGGCACCTACGAGGAAGACGGGCTGATCGTTGACCGGATGGTCTCCATCATTGGCGCCGGAAGGGAGCGTTGCAAGATAGTCTCTGCAGACGATTCGGCGACCCTCTCGGTAACCGCGGCTGCAGCCTTTGTCAAAGGTTTCAGCCTGGAGGGAGCCGGACCAACCGGCCTGCGGGCAGCCGATGCGGACGGGGTCCGCCTTCAAGCGTTGCGGGTGGAAGGCTACCAGGCCGGGAAAGGAGACCCCGGGGCTGTGGGCGTGCATGTTGCAGGGTGCAACGACTTTGAGTTGGATGACCTTGAACTCAACGGGAACGGCTCTTTCGGGCTGGTGGTTAATGGCGGGTCCGGCAAAGCAACTGGGATTTCAGCGGTTGGCAACGGTGGTCCCGACGATGGTGCGGGAATCGTGGTGGCCGAGGGTTCGAGTGTAGATATCGGCACGCCCGGCGCCACGCCAGGAGACATATCCGCCGGTGGCTGCGTGGCTTCGGACGGTGGCGCCACGGGTGTGATGGTCTCGGGTGCATCCGCGCGAATCCACGGCCTGCTGGCGAGCAACAACGCAGGCGGAGGCGCCGCCTTCGTTAATTGCGTGGGCGACGTAACCGACACCGTGCTGTCAGGCAGTGAGGTTACCCTTTCCGCCCGCTTCGGCGTCGCGCTGTACTCGTGCCCCGCCACAGTCGAGGACAACACCATAACAGGCGCGACCGAAGAGAATCCCTACCCCGGATACTGCCTCAGCGCGGTCGCCGACGACGACTCGGATACGGCGCTTCTCGTCCACAACAACTCGATCTCGGATTGCGGGGCAAGTGCCGTGCTGGCAGACGGCGGAATCTCGGCGACCGTAACCCAGAACACTATCGGTACAACCGGACAGGGCGGCATCTGGCTGCAAAATGGGGTGGCGGGACTAGAGGTTGGAGACAACGATATTGCCGGGGCCGGGGCCGCTGGTCTGGCCGTGACCCTCAAATCCAGTGCGCTGGTTACAAACAACCGCATTGCCTCCACCGGCTTTGGTGAGATCTATGATTTCTCTCACCACCAGAACATAGAGATGGCTGACGGGATCATCATCGCTGCAGTGCACGCAGCCGGGTCGGTCACTCTTGCGGGCAACCGGGTGGAGTTGTCGGAACGGGCGGGCATTATTTTCGACAACGTCCAATCTGCGGCCGTCACTTTGGGAGACGATAATATTGTCGCCGGCAACAAGGGCGTAGGCATATCTCTGCAGAACGGGGCCGAGACGATAGCCTCCGAACACAACCTGGACACGGCTATTACCTACAGTGCGGAAGGAGTCCCGCCCAACGCGGGCGAAGGCGACCTGGTTGTTGATAAAGAATTCCCCATCGTCCAATCATTGCTCGAGCCTTCCTCCCTGTCCGTTTGCATCCCACCGGATTGCACAGACTGAGCCGCGTTTGACGCCACACCGATACTGAGGTAGATTACCGGACAACCTGACCTTGGAAGGGAGGAAGAACCAATGAATTCTCGCAACTTCTTCGCCGGATTGCTCGTGATCGTAGTGCTCTTCGCCATGGCAGCGTGTGGCCCGAAGGAAGAATCCATCAAAATCGCAGTGAGCGCAGAGAAGGACGGTCTGTGTTCCGAAGTGGCCAAGGTGGTGTGCTACAACGTATTCCACTGCTGCACCGGTGCTCAGATTGAAGTCGCACTGGGGCTGAAGCAGACCACCACAGAGAAGGAATGCCGGGGTGACGTGGAGCTCATTTGCGAGAAGAACATGGCCTCTGTTCTCTACGGTCTGGACAAGAGTACCCTGACGGTGGACTCCACTGGCGCCACCACCTGCCTTGAAGCGCTGCTCCCACCGGAAGACGAGTGTTTCCCCACCCTTACTGAGCCCGCGTTTGTGGCCGCGTGTGAAGAGCAGTTCATCGATGGGCTCCAGGGCGACGGCAAGGACTGCATCTACGGTGCCGAATGTAAGAAGGACCACTATTGCGCTCCGGACCGCAAATGCCGGGCCCTTCCCGGGAAAGGTGAGAACTGCGACACTCAGGCCCCGGATCAGCAGTGCAAAGAGGGACTGTATTGCGATGAAAACCTGCTGTGCAAGGAGTTGAAGAAGAAGGGGCAGGAGTGCGACTTCCTCAACCCCTGCCGCCCGGGACTGTTCTGTGGTGAAACCGGCATCGCCGAGTTCGAGTGCAAATCCCTCAAGTCCATCGGCGGCGACTGTGCGGGCAGCGGCGAATGCGAGTCCGGCTACTGCATCCCCGGGCTTTGCAGTGACGGCAGCCAGTGTTGGGCCGATACCGACTGCATGGGCATGTGCCAGGGCACCTTCGAAAGCTGCTGGGACGACACCGAGTGTGCGGGAACGTGCACCGTTTCAGGCGGGCCCTGCACAAACGACTGGGATTGCTACGAGGTGGATGACGTTTGCGAGCATACCACGTGCGAGACCAAGTGCTCGGGTGACCCCGTTTGTGGCGAGAAATTCGGACTCGTGAACTACTGCGAGCTGGGTCTGGAGCTTCTCGAGGATGGCATTCAGTAGACTTTACTTCAGTAGTTCCGTAGCAGTCTTTACATCGGTAACCAGGTAATCCAGGTAGGGGGCGGCAGCCCTGATCGCACCCACTTTGTGCAGCCCTCCGGCCGCGGCCACGACTCGGGTCTGACTGCCCGATTTCGTGCGATGCTCCCGGGCAAGAACCGGAAAATCGGAGTAAGTGAACACGTGGTTGAAGTACTCCAGGTCCTCGTCATCCCCCCGGTGCACCGGCCGGCCTTCCGCATCGATGGGCCAATACGACAGCTCCCCGACGGTCCCACGTTCCAGGAGGCTCTTGGCGTCCTTGGTGACAACATGGGTGAGGAAATCGAATCCGGGAGTAACTCCGACGGAGGCCAGTTCCTGGGACAACGCACCAACGCCCACGAAGAGCCAGTTGGCGGAAAACGCGCGTCGGAAGAGCGCCTCGTCCAGCATCTCCTGTACTTTCTTTCGGCCCAGCGCATCGACCACGGTCGGGGCGAGGGTGTAGGCTGTACCCCGGCAGGAAGGGAAGCGATCCAGAAACAGCACCACCAGGGCGGCGGGGCTCATCACGTGGAACTTATCCACCGCGATAACCGAGTCGGTGAGAATCTGCAGATTCGAGAACCGCTCGTGAATTCGCTTGATCATCTCCCGAATGGTCATGCTTGAGGAGAGGGTGACGGTTTCGCCATCTTTGACGTTCTCATCGAAGAAGCGAGCCGCCTGATAGCCGATGATGTTGCGCAAGATGTTGGCATCGTAGGACTTGTACGGGCTGCCGACCACAATCGCGCCATCGAGGTCCAGCGCCTCCCTCAATTCCACCTCAAGGGTGCCGCTGCGGGGAAGGGAGACGCTGATGTCGAGCAACTTGTACGCTCCCTTCTTCAGGTTGGTAATGTCCTTTGGATAGAGCGGACCCACTTCCTCCTCGGCAAATTCGCTGCGCAGGGAATCCACAATTTCCTCGTTGGAAGGAAATGTAGAATGCACCCCGAAGTAGTCGCGCATGTATTCGGCGATGGACAACTCTTTCAGCGGCCTTGGTATGCTGCGGGACTTTTTCACCATAGTTAAGATCACCTCCCGAACGCGAACGGGACAGTAATACATTATTATTGAAGGATCAACCGGAAAAATACGGAGTCAGCCCACCACGGCTCAAGGTTTCAGGGAGTCTCTTCCTGGCGACGCAGGAACAGAAGCCAGTCTTCCGCCGCCGGCATCTCTTCCCCAGCCTGCAGGCTGGCGGTGAAGCTGGCTTCCGCTTCGGCCCGGCGGCCCGCAGTGGCATAGACGATTCCCTGGACGAAATGGCCCGGATAGTCCGGATCAAGGTCGGTCACAACGTTGCACAACTCGATGCGGCGCTTCAGCGGCAGGTGCTCCGCGGCCTCCACCTTCCACTTGAGGACGAGAGCCAGTTCGTCGCCGGCCAAGGCTTGGACGCGGGCGGATGGGCCGGCGAGCTGCAGCCACCGCTGCAGCCACAGCAACCCGGCTACCAGCAGTTGGTCCTCGTCGGTGCCGGCGCCGGCCCGCAAAATGCCGGCGCCAAGGGCTTTCTCCAGGAACTGCCCCGACAACGCCCTGGCCGCGTGGATGTCCGCGTCGTCGTTGTGATTAGCAATCCAGTCGGCCGCAGACTCGTCCTGAGCCGCGGCCAACCCCTTCGCCACGGTCTTTAGACGTCCGCGGAAATTGCGGGCCATATACGTTCCCAATGCCACGAACCCTTTCTCCCCGTGCTTAGCCACAAATGCCGCGACCTCCCCTCTGAATCTGCTGTTGAGCCAGTTGAGGTGCCGGGCGGACAGAGGCTCGGCGCCGGGCGCCGAGGCCAGGTTCAACTCCATCAGCGCGGCGCTAAGCGCTTCGAACTCAGAGACGGCGGGAAGATGCTGAAGACGTTGTTCTTCGAATTGCTCCAGGCGGTGCCGGAATTCCGCGTCGGGCCTCCAGAATTCAAGGGTAGCCGAAGGGCTGAAGCCGGGAGTGTGGACTATCGCCGCAGCTATACCGAGCGCCAGCAACAGCACGGAAACGAAGTATACCGAAAATCGCTCACTCATCATCCGAACTATAGCAGTTCCCTCCTTCCTCGTCCAGGAAGGGTCGAAGCCCGTCAGGCAACGTCCGGGCAAGCCCGGGAAGGGGCGGAGACTCGCCCAATAGAGGATAGTGAAGCGACCAGTAGGCGTCCACGGTACCTAAGACCCGCTTCACGTATCCCACCGTGTTGGGATACGTGATCTGCTCAATGAACTCGTCCGCGTCCAACCCCGCGAAGCGGGCGAGCCACCATCTGGCGGTGCCCGGGCCCGCGTTGTAGGCGGCCAGGGCGACGGCCCAGTTGCCGTGGTGCCGGACGCCCAACTCCGCGATGTAGCGCGACCCCAACTCCAGGTTGAGTTGCGGTTTGGTGAGGTCCTTCATCGACACCCGGGACCGGTTGAGGCACTCCACCGCCACCTCATTGCCGGTGGTGCGCTTCACTTGCAGCAACCCCACCGCGCCAGCGCGCGATCGTACGTCGGGGTTGAAGTTACTCTCGAAACGGATGATGGAAGCCATAAGAGCCGGGGCTAAACCCGACGACTCTCCAGCAGCTTTGATCGCGTCTATGTAGGTGAGCGGGAGGCTCGTACGCCAAAGCCTTGCGCCTTGTTTCCACGGTGCAGGCAGAGCACCTGTCTTTCGACGCAACGACACCGCGTCGGTGAGCGCATTGGCCCGCAGGTAGGCGGAAGCGGCCAACGACACCGCGTCTTCGAACAGATGTCCGCGTGCCCTTAGCGCCATAAACTCCTCGAACGCCTCGTCCCACAAGCCGAGACGGAACAGTTCGACGCCTGCACCGAACTGCTCCGGCAGCAACACCGTTGCCGGAACTTCCATGGGACTGCGTTCCAGCCTGGCCGGTCCCGGCTCAGCCACTTCGTGCCCGGCAGCCCGCAGTCCGGCCGCGGCTGCGGTGCCGTAGTATGTGCCGGGAAGGGAACGGGCCAGAGACTCCAGCAGCGCCTTGTGCCGCTCTGCCTCTCCGCCGCGTCCCCACGCACGGGCCTGCCAGTACCTGGCCATGGCCCCGAAGTGTTCCCAGGAAGTCCGCCGGTAGTGACAGTACTCCTGCTCCAACAGTTCCCACTGCCTCACCGCTGGCTCCCACTCTCCTGCGAGATAGTGCAGAAAACCGTCCAGCCACAGCGCCTCGGCCCGGCTTTCGCCCGGGAACGAGTGGTCCAAAAAGCGGTGAAGGTACGCCATGGCCTGGAGGGGCAGCCCTTCGCGCAAAGCCACACCGGCCAGGCGAATGAGTAGCTGCCGCCGGATGGGAAAATCGGGATCCCGCCTGAGCAGACGGTCGTAAATGTCCCTTGCCTCCAGATCCCGGTCCAGGCTCTCCAGCGTCCGGGCGGTGAAGTACAGGGCTGCCGACAAGCCGGGGCCGGAGCGAGCCGCCCCGGCCGCAGTCTCGAAATGAGGGAGCGCCTCTTCCTTGTGTCCGCGGACCTCACGGGCCAGCGCCCCTCTCAACATGCTCTCACGGAAGATGTCCGACTTCTTCGCACCGGTCATCGACTTCAGCATACTGCGCCAGGTTGAGCGGCGGCCGACCAGGAGGGTGCGAAACAGAGCCATATCATCGTACCCTTCCCCGACCCGCTTCCGGACCCTGGACTCCACAGCGCTTCCCTTGGCTTTGGAGAAAAAGAAGAGGTAGTTGAAAATATCCGCGGAACGCGTCTCATCCCCTTTGCTCTCGAGCAGACGGGCGTATTCGTACAGCAGATTGTCCCGCAGCTTACGTGAGCGCACCGCGCCCAGCGCCCCGGCCATGGCGCTGACCGCAGCGTCGAAGTCTCCCTGTTGGTGGTGAATCTGAGCCAGCTTGCTCAGCGCCCTGGTCTCCAGGGCCGGGCTCTTGGCCGCACGGCGCAGATGTTCCACCGCCTTGGTTGGCTGGTCCCCCGATGCGTACAGCAGCCCTAACTCCAAAGAAGCCCTGGGTGCGAGGTGCGACTCGCTGGCCGCTACTTTGCCCAACTGCTTGCGCCACCGTTTGCGGTCACCGGCCAACCGATAGTACCTGGCGGCGACAAACTGGGCAGACGCCTCGGGAAGTTCGTCCCCCTTCTCCGCCTTGCGAGCAGCCTTCTTGAATTGCCCCCGGTGAGCCAGGTAGAGAGCGTCCTCCACATCCCCATCAAGGCAAGTGTAGGGGGTTGTGACAAAAGAAATGGGCTCATCGGGGAGCGCGGGGAGGGGATCGGCGGCTGCCGGGCCGAACCGGCACACGGCGGCCAGCCCCAGCGCCACCAGAACCGCGGTGAGACGGCTAGAATCCAACGCTGTCAGCCTCGGGCTTCAGGTTCTCGAAGCGCGTCCACTGGGGCAGAAAAGCCACCTTGACGGTGCCAACCGGTCCGTTTCGCTGTTTGCCAACGATGAGCTCGGCAATGCCCTTGTCTTCGCTTGTCTCAGTATAGTAGTCGTCGCGATAGATGAAGACGATGACATCCGCATCCTGCTCGATGGCCCCCGACTCACGGAGGTCAGACAAACGGGGACGCTTGTTTTCACGGTTCTCGAGGCCGCGGTTGAGCTGGGAAAGGGCGATTACCGGAATCCTCAGTTCCATGGCCACTGCCTTCAACATCCGGGAAATCTCGGCAATCTCCTGCTCCCGGCTCTGCGCGGAACCGGAGCCCCTGAGCATCTGCAGATAGTCGACGAAGATTACGTCGCACAGCCCTTCCTTGTGCAGGCGGCGGGCCCGGGCGCGAAGCTCGAGGATCCCCAGCGCGGGAGTATCGTCAACCACGATGTTGGAACCGGACAACCTGCGAATGCCTTCGGTGAAAGACTCCATCTCCCCCTGGGTGATGCGCCCCACTCTCAGGCGCCGGGCGTCAATGCGTGATTCGGAAGCGAGGAGGCGGAAGGCCAACTCCTCCTTAGCCATTTCCAGCGAGAAGACGACCACGTTGGCCGAGTATCTCAGTGCTGCGTTGGCAGCCATGTTCAGTGCGAGCGCGGTCTTGCCCATGGAGGGACGGGCAGCAACGATGATCAGATTAGCCTTGCGCAATCCGGAGAGCTGTTCATCCAGGTCTACAAACCCGGTCTGAATCCCCAGGATCGTCTCGTCCGAAGTCATCCGCTGCTTGATGTCCTCATAGACGTCGGTGATGATGTCGGAGATTTTCTGCGACGAACGTGAGTACTTCTCCTGCAGCAGGCCGGCGAGATCCCGGTCCGCGTCCTTCAGCAGCTCCTCCACCGACGACCTGGGAGACAAGCCGTCGTGGACTATGCCCTGGGCCAGCTCCACCAGCCGTCGCTGCAACGCCCGGTTCTTAACGTTCTCGAGGGTATACTCCAGCGCAGCCGCGCTGGACTGGTAGTCTCTAAGGTCACCTAAGTACGCAACGCCGCCCACCGCCTCAAGGAGCCCCGCCTTTTCCAGCGCGTGGGCCACCGACTGCCGGCTGAGGACGGTGCCGTCCCGAGTCAGATCGAGCATGACCTTGAAGATCTCGCGGTTGGCGTTGGAAAAGAAGTCCTCCAGGCCCAGCCGGTCAATTACCGTGTCGAAGACGTCGGGAGTATAGAAGACCGTGGCCAGAATGCTCTTCTCCCCCTCAAGGTCACAGGGAAGCTGCAGGTTTGCGTTGCCGAATCTCTCATTCATCGCCTAGCACTCCAAGCATGAGCTCAGGTCGTCCATGAACTGCTTGAACTCATCGATGTTCAACTGCTGCGACCCGTCGGATAGCGCCCCTTCCGGGTGGGGATGTACTTCCACCATGATTCCATCAGCGCCGGCGGCGAGGGCCGCACGGGACAGTGGCGCCAGGATATCTCTGCGACCAGCGGCATGGCTCACGTCCACAACCACCGGCAGATCGGTTAACTCCTTGATGAGACAGACTCCGGAAAGGTCGAGGGTGTTGCGGGTTGCGGTTTCAAAGGTGCGGATGCCACGCTCGCACAGAATCACCCTGTCGTTGCCGCCGGAAAGCAGGTACTCCGCAGCGAGGAAAAGCTCGTCGAGGGAAGCTGCAAAACTGCGCTTCAGCAGGACCGGGTGCCGCAGTTCCCCGAGTTTCTTCAGCATGTCGTAGTTGAACATGTTGCGGGCTCCCACCTGCACCACGTCCACATGCTTGATGAACTCGTCGATGACGCACGGGTCGGTGAGCTCAGTCACTACTTTGAGACCGTGGGGTTTCGCGGCTGCGGACATCATCTCAATGCCTTCCATCCCCAGACCCTGGAAGGTGTAGGGAGAGGTGCGAGGCTTGAACGCCCCGCCCCGGATGAAGTCAACGCCCAACTTCTTTAGCGTTGCAGCCACCTCATTCATGGAGTCCTGGTGCTCCACCGCACAGGGTCCGGCAATGATGACCGGCTTGCCTCCGCCGATGGTCACTCCGCCCACATCCACACCCCGAGGGCGCTTGCCCCGCACCTTCACCAGTAATTGCTCGTCGGTCGCGGTTTCCATTTGCGAAAGGGACGCCCGGAAGATCTCCTTGAAGATCATCTCTGCTCCCTGCGCGCTCAAAGGACCGCGATTCTTGAGTAGCAGCCCCTCCATCTGGCGAGCCTCTCGAACAGGGTCGAACAGGGCGAGGCCGTGGGCCACCTTGTACTCCCTCACCTTCTCAGTCAACGCAGCTCTGTCGTTCAGCAACTCCAGAATCTTCTCGTTGGCCTCGTCGATCTCCTCACGAAGCCTGGCGATTCCGCTCTTATCTTCCCTGGTCATGGGATCTGCCTCCGCTGTCCCGTTTTCAAGTGTATCCTTTCATATAAAGCGCGCGCAAGACGTTTTCCTCACTGTCGTCGAGCAGCTTCTTTTGTGCGGGGGCAAGACCGGGTTGTCTCAGAGGCTCCACAAGGTGCCGCAGCTTGCACATGAAACCGGGGGTGCGTCGGACCGGAAAGCGGCCCGGAATCGGGTGTATGCCGGGCCGGTCCACAACTCCTCGAAGGAATGCTCGAAGATATTTCCCAAGACGCACTCCTCGAGCCGCCCCGCGGCGGTAAACGGTGACAGGCAGCAGGGGAGGAGATTCCCGTGGACGGTAATGTACGTCGCTGAAAAGGGCCTCGTGCACGCTTTCCACGACTCTCCCACCGTGCCATCCTCCCGGCTGGCCGGGTTGGCGTCTCCGGAACCCCAGAGGTTCACGCCTAACTCTTTCGCCACCCGCTCGGCCTCGGCAAAATGGCGCCTGACATCCTTGGAGTCTCGCCCGAACACCGCGTTTTGAGAAACTGCGTCCCCCGCGTCCAGCAGAATCAAACGCTGCAGATAAACCTCGCTCACTCCCAGCGAGGCGGCATCACGCACCAGTTGAGAAAGGTGCTCAAGCCGGTCCTTACCTTCCGTCATCCAAAACGAAACTGCGGGCAGCGCGCTGGCGGCAGCCTTCTTGGCCCGGTTGAGACGGGCGACGTTGTCGTAGACAGACTGCAGCGTCCCACCACGTCGGACTGACGGGTACAGTTCAGGCGATGGCAGGTCAACGGAAACGCGCAACTCGTCGAGTCCAGCGGCCATCAGTTTGGCCGACAGTTCCTCGGTGAGCTTCAGCGCGTTGGAGTTGAACAACACGTGGCGACCCTGCTTCTTGGCCATGGCGACCATTTCCGCCACGTGGGGGTTGAGCAACGGCTCGCCCAAACCGTGGAGAACCACTCGCTGCGCCCCCGGGACCTGCTCGAGAATGTAGGAGAACTCGTCGAGGGACATGTCCTTCAACGGCTCCTGGTCAAAATAGGTCCGCGGACATGTGGTGCAGCGCAAATTGCACCTGTTGGTTGGCTCCACGTAAAGAGTCTCGGGCCCGTGCATCCCTTTACCCCCCTGAATTAAGAAGATATACTCGAAGGCCGCGATATTCCAGTTTTTGCGGTTAGCCGCGGCCAGCTTTGCCGTTGCGGAGGTAATACAGCCATGAATGCACCCAACATTTCGGACTGGCCGAAGATCCAGGATGAAGCCTTCACCATATTCAGGAAACTGTTGACGTTGGACACCTCCAACCCCCCGGGCAATGAGGCGTTGGTAGTGAACTATGTACGCCAACTCCTGGAAGCTGAAGGGCTGCAGCCGGTTACTGTCGAGGACGTGCCGGGTAGGCCAAACCTTGTGCTGCGCATCCCCGGCAACGGTACCGGCCCGTCGTTGATGCTCGACTCCCATGCAGATGTAGTTCCCACCACCGGCCAGGACTGGAGCGTTCCTCCCTTTGCCGGAGAGGTAAAAGACGGGTGCGTCTGGGGACGGGGCGCAGTGGACATGAAACACATGACCGCCATGTCGGTCGCAGTGGCGTTGACCGTCAGCCGCTACAAAATCCCTCTCAAGGGCGATCTCGTGGTCACGGTGACCGCGGACGAAGAGTGCGGCAGCCGGCACGGCGCCTTTTTCCTGGTAGAGAAGCACGCAGACCTCATTCGCACCGACTACGCGCTCGGGGAAGTAGGCGGCATGAATATCTTCGTCGGAGAGAAACGCATCTACCCGGTGCAATGTGCGGAAAAGGGGATCGCCTGGCTGAAGCTGACGCTGAAAGGTAAGGGCGGGCATGGGTCTGTCCCGCGCAAGGGCACTGTGCCCGCCAAGCTCACCCGTCTGCTGCAGGAGCTGAGCCGGATCTCATTCCCGATCCAACCCCACCCCGCGGTGCAGGCATTCCTCGGCCACCTGGCCGCAGCTTCAGGATTTCCAAATGCCATGGTGCTGAAGCTGATCAGGAGCGGGAAAGGCGCCTCGCTACTGCTGGACAAGCTGGTACCCGAGGAACGCTCCGCACCGATTCGAGCGATGCTGTCCCACACCATGCAGCCAACGGTCATAGAATGCGGAACCAAGACCAACGTCGTGCCTTCCCGGGCAGTGGTCAAACTCGACTGCAGGGTGCTGCCCGGCACCTCTCCCGAGCAGTTCGCCAAGGAGATGGGTCAACGCCTGGAAGGCCTGGCCGAGGTCACGCTGGAAAGCGGCCTGAGGGGCAACGCGGTGTCATTCGAAAACCCGCTGTTCGACACTATCTCGAAGGTGGTGTCCCGAACCGACCCCGGTGCGGTTGTGTCACCCTATCTCACTCCCGGATTCACCAACGGGGGTGCGTACGCACACCTGGGAATCAAATACATGGGCTTCACGCCGGTCATGTTCCCCCCTACCCTGGTGTTCAACTCACTGTTCCACGCCGCGGACGAACGCTGCCCTGTGGACGGCTTCAAGTGGGGGGTCAGAACGCTCTATGAAGTGGTAGCCGATTTCGTGGGGGCGTAGGGCTGACAGCCAAAAGTGCCGCTACCGGCACTTCTGCTTTTGCTGAATCGTCTGGCCGATACAAGAGCCACAACCGGAACAGTTGAGGCACCAGTTGCCGGTGGAGCCGCACTCGGGAGTGGGCTGGAACCAGCCGGCGCTGCACGGGGCTTCCACGCAGGAAGAGGTGTACTGCGGGTCGTCGCTGTTGTCGCAGTTGTAGTCGAAGCCGTCGCACCAGTTCACCGGTTCTGAGAAGTACTTGGTCTGACCGGGGAACGCCAGCGGGTCGGCGTCGCAGCAATCTTCAGGGAAGTCCTCCGCATTCGCAGGAGGCTCGCAGTAGCAGATCTGGGTGCCGGCAAAACCGTCGCCGTCCTGATCCACCCACCAGGGCGTGCAACCGTCAGCGTCAGCTTCGTTGGTTTCGTCGTTGCAATTGTCATCATAGCCGGTTCCGCACTGCTCCTTCTGGCCCGGGTAGACCAGAGGGTTCGTGTCGTCGCAGTCGTCCCCGTTGGGGGAGACATACACCGACTCGGGGTTGCAGATGCACACCCCCATGCCGATGCCGAACCCGTCACTGTCCTTGTCCTCGAACCACGGGCTGCAGTTGTCCGCATCCATGTCGTTGTCGGTGCCGTTGCAGTCGTCATCCAGGCCGATGGTCAGGCAGTCTTCATCCATGCCCGGGTTCTGGTCCGGGTTGTTGTCGTTGCAATCAAGGACGTTGTCCGAGTTGTAGGGAGCGTCCGATTCGCAGGCGCAGATGGACTGTGGAATTCCGTAACCGTCGCCGTCGGCGTCCAGGTAGAACATCTCGCAGTTCAGTCCACCTTCCATGTTGAAGTTGCCGTCGCAGTTCTCATCAATGTTGGCCGTTGCGCAGTCTTCCAGCACACCGGGACGAACGTCCGCGTTCGTGTCATCGCAGTCCAGGGAGTTGTCCACTCCATAAGGGGCTTCGGGGTGGCACAGGCACTTGAAGTCGCTGGTGCCGTAACCATCGGAGTCAGCGTCCTTATAGAAGTTGACGCAGTTGAGGCCGCCCTCGGGATTGTCGTCACCGTCACAATCGTCGTCAATGGGAGTGCCGCAATCTTCGATCGCGCCGGGGTAGACCATGCTGTTGTTGTCGTTGCAGTCCCCCTCACACCCCTTGATGCCGTCGTTGTCATTGTCGTTCTCATCCGAATCGACGCCGCCGACGCAATCGTTGTCGATGCCGTCACACAGCTCCTCGGCGCCGTGATGGCGGGTCGGGTCCATGGGGTCACAGTCGGTGGCATCGGGGTCTCCGTCGCCGTCCTTGTCATCGTCGCATTCGTCGCCTATGGAGTCCTTGTCAAAATCCTCCTGTCCCGGGTTATACCCGCAAGGACAGTTGTCCGCGAAGTCCGCCACGTTGTCGTTGTCATCGTCATCATCCACGCAGTCGGGGATGCCGTCACCTTCGCAGTCCGCCACCCCTTCGTCCACCACGCCGTCGCAGTTATCATCGAGTCCGTTGCACACCTCTTCGGCAGGCAACGGTGCGGTGCAATCGCTAAGCCCGGTGAGGGTGCAGAAGCGGTCCCCCTCGCACTTACCGTACAGGTTCTGCATGTAGCAGGAGGTCCACGCCCCCTCATTGATGAACCGCTCGGTGCACTCGCAGGTGCCCTCCACCTTGATGCACTGGTCGGTGGGGCTGCCGTTGACATCGATCATGCCGTGGCATTCGTAGCCCAGCGGGCAGGCGCCGCCGCCGGTGCATACTCCACCGCAGAAATGACCATGGGAGCCCAGCGACACACACTTGTCGCCGACATCGACACCGTTGCTCCAGCACTCGGCATTGGAGGTGCACGGCCGGCACAGATTGGCCATAGTGGGCACGCACATGGTGGTCTCGAACCCGACCACCGTCAGGCACTCGAAGTTAGCGGGACACGCCACAAACGGGTCGCAGATACCCGAGCACTTCATTCCCGACTGGGCATTGAGACACAGGCCTGCAGTGCAATCCAACGCAGACGTGCAGACAGAACCCACAGCCCCTTGAACCGGCGGGGGACCGTCGGTCTCCTTCGGGACATCGGGGGGTTCCTTCTCGTCCTTCTCATCCTTGACATCGGGAGGCTGAACCGCATGGTCCTGGATGTCCGGGAACACGTATACCTCGATATCCGGGTCAGGGACTATCTTGTCTTCTTTCTCGCCCGTGTCGGTCGGGTCCACCGGGTCCCCGGGAATGTAGTCTTTGGGCCACCAGGCTTCCGTGGCGTCGGTGTTATCGTCACCACCGCCACCACCACCACCACACGCACCAAGTACTAATAACAGACTAAACAGGATCCTTTTCATCAGCAGTCTCCATAACACGCCAATTATCACAGAGTATAGTCGGGAATCATTTGGAGATCAAGGAATCGTACTATACAATTATGCACGCAGCGTGGAGGACCATACATGGTTGAAAAGCGGCTCAGGTTTCCTACCGAGACCTTCTTGCAGCTACTCAATATCTTCCAGCCCGGCACTATTCGATACCCGCGGCGGATCTTTGTCAACAGGAACCTTCGCCTGGAGAAAGTCCAGGTTGTGGGCTTCGACATGGACTACACTCTGGCGGTGTACAACCAGGCGCTGGACTTCCTGGAGTGGGACCTGGCGTTGAAACGCCTGGTGGATAAGTTCGATTTCCCGAAACGAGTATTGAAGTTCAAGTATGACCCCGAGTTCGCAATCCGCGGGCTGGTGATAGACACGACTCATGGCAACGTGTTCAAGATGGACCGCCACCACCACGTCTCCCGAGGCCTGCACGGCTCTCGGCCAATCCCGCCCGAACGACGCAACGAACTGTACCGAAAGCGCGTCATTCGCCCGTCTCAATCTGAACTGGCGCTCGTTGACACCCTGTTCTCGCTGCCCGAGACTCACATGTATGCACAAACGGTGGACATGCTCGACGCCTCGGGGAAAGGAAACGCGGCGGAGTACAAACACGCGTATGCGTGCATCCGCAAGGCGGTTGACGGCATCCACCGTGACGACACGCTCAAGCGGGTCGTCATGAAGGACCTGGCGAAATATGTGGAGCGGGATCCCGACATCGCCTACACGCTGGAGCGCTTCATCTATTCCGGCAAGAAACTGTTCCTGCTCACCAACTCGGGCTGGAGCTACACCAACGCAATGATGTCTCACCTGCTGGACGGCGTGCTCGACTCCTTCCCCAGATGGACCGACTACTTCGACGTCATCTCGGTCAAGGCGGGCAAGCCCACTTTCTTCACAAAGAAGAAACCGTTGCGACCGGAAGAGCTGGCGCCCGAGGAGATCAACTACAAGTGCTACCGGGGCGGCTGTCTGCGCTCTCTCGAGGGCGTACTCGGGGCCGGGGGCGACAAGGTGCTTTACATCGGCGACCATATTTACGGCGACATCTTGAAGTCCAAGAAGACCAGCACCTGGCGCACCGCAATGATCATTCCGGAAATGGAGCAGGAACTGGGGACGCTGGCCACAGTAAAGGAGGACCGGCTCAAGCTCGACCGCCTGTTCCGCCGCCGTCACACCCTGAATATCGAGTTGAACTACCAGCAGCGCCTGCTCATGTCGCTGCTGAACATCCAGGAACTGGCGGGCGGCAACGGTGCGGACCCCATCGGTCCCATCAGTGATGTGACCACCGTGAGCGAGCGCAACGTCACGTCGATTCGCGAAGCGATTGAAAAGGTGGGGCGCCGCATGGAGAAAACCGAATTCTCCATCCTGTCGAAGTTCAACCCCAACTGGGGCATGTTGTTCAAGGAAGGCACCGCGCACAGCGTCTTCGGCGCCCAGGTAGAAGACTACGCCTGTATCTACACCTCCCGGCTCTCCAACTTCCTCTCGTATTCCCCCCTCCATTACTTCCAGACCGAACGCGACCGCCTGGCTCACGAGAGGGACGAATAATCGTCCTCTCTCCGAACTGTCATCCCGAACGCAGCGACGCACCAATTCCCGCACTTGGCACCGACTCCCTGGAGCGAGAGAGGGACCTCCCCCATGTCCGCCACCGTTTGCCAATCTCGGTTGCAGCCAAGGTGTCATTCTGAGCGCAGTCGAAGAATCCCGATTGCGCCAAAGGACCGCTTTTTGCTAAACTGAAACCAGTACCAAATTCTGCACTTTGCGGAGGAACAGAATGAGATTCCATCTCCCTATTTGTGCAGCGCTGCTCGCACTCACCCCTTCCTGCGGCAACGGCGACACGACCTGCAGCGCTGACGATGCAGCCTGCGGTACGGCGGATGCCGCCTGCGGCACACCCGACGTTGGCTGCGGCGCATCCGACGCAACCTGCCCGTCCCCGGACACGCATTGCCCCGCCGCTGCGGACTTCGGCAGCACCGTCTGTGACGTCGGCTGCCTCCCCGGCTGCGATGAAGTGATCGCGCCGGACGCATTGACCTTCCCCGACAGCCCCGCCCCCCCCGACAACACCTCGTGCGGACCAGACGGCTGCGGCGAGCAGGGAAAGTGCATCGACGGCTATTGTTACAACTGCGCAGAAGAAGGCTGGTGCAACGCGATTATCTGCGAAAGTGACGGCAACCCGTGTACCTTGGAAGTCTTGGATGGGGCGACGGGGGATTGCAACTCGGTGCCCAACACCGACTGCCAGGCCGTCATGAGGGACCTGGCCAGGATCTACCGCGGCGCCCAGGCCTACTATGCCAACTGGGAACCGAACGAAGACGGCTTCGCTCCCCCTGAACTGCCGGTCGGCAAGGTCTATCCCCTTTCCCAGGGGCTGACGCCGGTCGAGGAGACATGTTGCGTGGCCTTCGGCGGCCCCGACGCGGACGCCAACAACTACTGCGACTCCAACCCCATGATCTGGGACATGCAGGTCTGGAATATTCTCAACTTCCGCAAGACAGGGGAACACAGGTACAACTACGCCTTCGACGAAACCGGGGACGGCAAGATCGGCGAGAAGTTGTTCACGATCAGCGCGGTTGGGGACCTTGATTGCGACCAGAAGAAAGGCACGTTTTCCATCTCGGGACGCTTCACGGCTGAATGCGCCGGGGACAAATACTACAACTGCCTGGACGTCCCGAAGACGATTCGGTATGTACCCGAAACCGGACCCGCACACGCAACAACTTCTCCCTCGCACGTGCCCCACCTGGGTTCCCAATGCTGGACGGGGCAAGGCGGCTATGCGTGTGGCTTTCGAATCATTTTCGAGGACACCCTCGCTGTGCGCTTCCGTGAGCCGATACGCTACCTCCTTCAGGCCTATCGCGGAGCCAACCGTTACTTCTCCGTTCCCCGCGCCCAGACCACAGCGCCCGGGTGCCTGGTTCCACCCGGAACGGCTGCTGCGCTGGATGCCCACGGAGATGCCTTCCCGACCTATCTTCCTTTGTCCCAGGGGATAACCCCGGTCGAAGGCACCTGCTGCGGTAGTCTCGGTGGTCCGGACGTGACCGGCGACGACCTGTGCGACCCCTGCTTCGGCTGCTTCAGTGAGCCCGCATGGGCGAACATGGGAATCAACATCATCGAATCACATAGGTATGTCCTTGCCGTCCAGGAGTCCCCACTGCAGGACGATTCCCTCGAACTCCGATTCGAGGCGCGGGGCAACCCGTACTGCAAGTGGTTCAAGGAGAGGCTCGTGCTGGCTGCCACGGTCCAGGACGACGGGGGTAACTGCAAGGTTGAACGTGAGGAGTACATGGCCTACCTGCCTCACGAAGGCGGTTCCGACTACGACCCACCTCTGGCCATCCCGATCCGCCTTCGGGAGAACACACTCGGCCCCTTCGGAGTTCCCCACGACCTCTATTCCCCCGACAAGTTGCTCAACGCAGAGACCTTCGAGCACGAGTTCCTCGAACCAGTCACCAACCTGCAGGCAATCGCAGACGGCATATCCGCCTATGTGGCGGACGACTGCGTGCTGCCCTTCTATCCCGGCCCAACACCCGTCGAGGGCACCTGCTGCGGTGTCAACGGGGGCCCAGACGCCGACAAAAACGGCTCCTGCGATGCCGGGGCAACGTCGTGGGACCATCCGTTCTGGCAAGCCATCGGCTTCTCCATTCCGGGACCGCATTACTACGTGTACTCCGTCGTGCCAACCGAACTGGACGAGCAGTCTGCCCTTCTCACCATCCGGGCAAGAGGGGACCGCAATTGCCAAGGTCCGCCAAGTAGAATCGAACGCTTCGGCATCCTCACCCAAGCCGCTCCCGCCGAATGCACCATCCAGTGGCTGGAAGGTTACAACATCGAAAACCTGTTCGAATAATTTCGCCGTAGATACCCAAATCCACCGAGCAGCTCCAAAGGAGCAAGGGCCGATAGGCATGCGTGCCCTGCGGGGCCTTGTTCGGATTGTGGAGTTTTCGAGAATGACCACGTTGCACCGGCAATCGCTGTTTGCTAAACTGAAACCAGCCCTAGATATTGCCGCTAGTGGAGGAACTATATGAGGCAATGGCTCCTGACCTTGTTGCTCTGCTCGGCCGTCGGTGCGCTCACGGCAGGCCGCGCCGGCAAGGTGACGAGAGCCGGGAAGCCTGACGTCCGTTGCGGCACGGACAACCCGTGCGGACAAGGGACGGAGTGCCGGGACGGATTCTGCTACGACTGCTCCGAAGAGGGCTGGTGTAACGCTGTGGGCTGCCCTGACGATGCGAATCCGTGCACTCTGGCCGTGCTGGACCCCTCCACGGCGGCGTGCAAGATCAAGGTCAATCAGGACTGCCTGGAACCGTTGGAGAACATGCAACGCATCTACCGTGGAGCGCAGGCCTACTACTCCACCTGGTGGCTTTTCAGCAAAGACGACGGTAAGTTCAAGCCACCGCCTCTGAACTTCGGTAAGATCTACCCGCTCCGGTCCAAGCCGGGGCCCCTGGATTCCTGTTGCAGCGAGGGTCGCGGACTGAAGGCCTCCACCGTCGCGCCTGACCACTGCGAGGTGGACGACGAAGTCTGGAATCAGCCGACATGGCGGTTCCTGGATTTTCGGCCGGAGAAGAGCCATCGCTACACCTACTCCTTTCATGAAAACGGCGACGGGACTCCGGGCGGAGACCTCTTCGAAATCAGAGCGGTCGGTGATCTCGACTGCGATGGAAAGCCGGGAACGTTCGTTCTCAAAGGAGGCTACAGCACCAGGGCGGCGGAAAGGTACTACGTACACACACCCAATCAACTGAGGGTCCCTACCGAATTGTTGTACGTCTCAGAGGCAGGTGGGAGTGACCTCCGTTCCTTAGACCCATGCCTGGGACTTGCCTGGTGCACCAAGACGCCGCCTAAACTGGGCAAAGCATACCGGGAACTCAGAAAGATCTATCCGATAAACACCGATGCCCCCACAACTCCCTTCCACATTTCGTTTCGAGACCAATATCCGAACCGCTTTTACGAGCCGGTTCATTGGCTCCTCAGAATGTACCGGGGGGCAAGACGGTACTTCGCCATCCCAAGGGCCCAAGCCGGCGCGCCCAAATGCCTGGTTCCAGAGGAGACGAGAACTGTTATTGAGAGATACCCCGACGCATTTCCCAGCTACCTCCCTCTCTCCCAGGGGATCACGCCGGTGGAGGGCACCTGCTGCAATCGGTTCGGCGGCCCAGACACCGATGGGGATGACCTGTGCGACAGTTGTCCCGACCTCTACAGTGAGCCGGTCTGGATGAACCTCGGCTTCCGTCGACACGGCCAGTTCTCGGCGTTGGTTGCGACCTCCGAAAAGCGGCTGACCAACGGCTCTGCTACCATCATGTTCGAGGCCAGGCATGACGCCAACTGCGACAAGCAGTTCGACCGCTTCATCATTCTGGGCGAGTTGACAGAGGAAGACGGCAGTTGCAAGCTCTCCCGGAACTGGTTCGTCGAGTGGTTCCCGTTCTACGAATCTCAGACACAGGTTCCCCCCGCAGCAGTCGGCATCCCCGCTGGTTTCAGCCAAAGCATGGGCTGGTCCGACCTCCCCTGGACCATCGCTTGCGACGCGGACACCCTCCAAACTCGAGAGACTTTCAAGTTCCTGTTTGCCGAGCCCATAGGCAACCTGCAGCGCATTGCGGACGGCATCTCCACCCACTACCTCGCCAATTGCAGACTGCCGCCATACCCTCCCCTCACGCCGGAACGAGGAACTTGTTGCGGCAGAAATGGCGGGCCTGACGCAAACAACGACGGTTCCTGCGATCCTGAGTTGGTGTCCTGGGACCACAAGTTCTGGCGAACGATAGGCTTCAGCATTTCTACAGAGCATTTCTACCTGTACCGGGTGGCTGCTAGAGTGCTACCTGACGGCAAAACCTTGCTTACCGTGACGGCTTCCGGAGACCTCAACTGCAACGCATCCTACAGCAGAATCGAACGCTTCGGCATCCTAGGTCAAACCGCTCCAGGCGACTGCACCATCCAGTGGCTGGAAGGCTACAACATCGAGAACCTCTTCGATTAATATCGCCGGGGCTAGTGGCATGCGTGCCCTGCGGGGCCTTATTCGGATTTTGGAGATCTGGAAGACAAGCGAATCAAGGCCGATTCAAACACGAATCGGTCCCCCGGCCGGGAGTTGTAGGTCTCCCGATTTTCCTCGGCCAGCTTCTCGAGGGTGGCGCGGGCCTCGGGGCCGCCGCAGGCGGCTAGGGCCGAGGCGGCCGATTGCCGCACCTGGTAGTGGCTGTCGGATGCCAGCTCCTTGAGCACGCCGAAAGATTCGGCGTTGCACAGCCCGCCGGCGGCTGCCGCCGCGTGCATCCGCACTCTCACCACCGACGAAAGTGCGGCCTCAACTACCTCGCCGGAGGCCTCTTCGAAGCCGGCCACGGCCAGCTTCAGACCGGCCAGCCGTTTCGGGCCGCCTTCCTCTTGCTTGTAAAGCTCTTTCAAGCGCTCGTGTGCGGGTTGGGAAGCGACCTCGGCCAGCAGCAGAATCACTACCTCCTTCTCCGCCGGCCGCAACACGTATTCCTTCTCCTCTTCCAACCGCTTGAGCAAAACGTCGTGGACCGCCTCATCGGCTCTCGCCCGCTCGGCGAGACGTTCCGCCAGCCACACCCGCTGCCACCTGTCGAAGGCGTTGGGAAACCCCATGCAATAACCGCCGGAAGTGGAAATGGTGAACACCGGAGTCATATCGCAAAAACCGGTGAGGCAATCGGCGTCCTTCGTGCACTGGCGAAGGTCGTCATCAAAAAACGCGTCCACCACCTCGACCGCACTCTGCCCCGTCCCCTTCCCTCCGGCAGGCCCGGAACACGCCGCGGCAAACAACGCGATTGCTAGTATGGGGCCCCCTCTTCTACGCATGACTTCCCTCTCTCAGGACCAGAGCAAGATACCCCGTTTCGTCGTCCGCAGCAAGCCCGGGATTCCGGTTCGCTTGACTCTTTACACCCGCTGGCGCGTGTGGTACGGTCATGGGTGGAATACGGCCCCCGTGAGGAGAGACATGAGCAGCGACCAAAAACGGAAACACGTCAGGCTGGAAACCGACGCTCTGGTGGACTACACCGGTTCCGAGGTCCTCCTGTTCCATAAGATCGAAAACATCAGCCTCGGCGGACTCAGCATTCGCGCCCCGACGGTTGAAGATATGGGCACCAAGGTTTTCATCACCATAAACTTCCCCGATCTCAACGAGACCATCGAGGTGGAGGGAGAAGTGGTGTGGGCCACCCACGAGGACCCCAAAGACATGGGAATCAAATTTCTCGGCCTCCAGGAATCCGAAAAGGAGGTCCTGAGGCGCTACATCCAGGCCAAGGCGAACTGGCACGGGTCGTGAGCCGCCGGGCTTTCCAGAACATCACATGAACAGGTCCGAGATAGAGCGCATGGCGTACTTCGAGAACCGCCACTGGTGGTTCCGGGGAACGCGGCGGATAGTGGTGCGCCTGCTCGCCCGGTTCGCACCCCGGGGAGGACGCCTGCTCGACGTCGGATGCGGCTCCGGCTACACCCTGTCACTGGTATCAGCCGACTACCGCTCCGTAGGGCTGGACGCCTCCCCGGACGCAGTGCTGGCCGCACCGGACAAAGGTGACTCGCCTGTGACCCGGGGTGATGCATGCGCACTCCCATTCGCCGACGGCTCTTTCGACGTGGTCACCGCGTTGGACGTCCTTGAGCACCTGGATGACGACGCGGGCGCCATGGCTGAAATCCGTCGGGTACTGAAGCCCGATGGTGTAGCAGTGCTCTCCGTGCCTGCTCACCAGTGGCTGTTTTCGCCCCATGATCAGGCGCTGGGCCATGTGCGGCGCTACTCGAAAAGACAGTTCACCACGCTGGTGGCAGGTGCGGGCCTGGCCACTCTGCGAACCTCCTATTCCAATACCACCCTCGCACTCCCTATCTTCGCCTATCGGGGCGTGCGCAAACTGCTCCCGCAAAAAACCGCGGCGCAAAGCGACCTTTGGCTACCCCCGGCCCCGGTAAACGCGACCCTGCGAGGGCTGCTCAACCTCGAAGCGGCTCTGATCCCCCGCCTGCCGCTGCCTTTCGGCATCTCCCTGGTTGCCGTTGCAGCCAAGCAGGGATGATCATGCGCGGACACCACCGTACCCGGAGAGCGAGCCCTTCGACTTTGCGCAAGATAAACTCTGGGCCTGCGCCACACCGCTTCGGCCGTCATTACCATCTGGCGACCCTATGCCTCTCGCTACTCGTGATGACGTGCGGAAACGGGGACAGACCTCGCCCCGAATTGCCCGACGCCCGGCAGAAAGCAGACCTCACCGACTCAGGGACAGACCTCCGGGACAGGGGGACAGACCTCACCGACTCAGGGACAGACCTCGCCGACGCGGGGACAGACCTCGCAGACGGGGGGACAGACCTTTGGGATGTGGGGATAGACCTCCATGACGCGGGGACAGACCTTATGGATGGGGGGACAGACCTCCCGGATGCGGGGACAGACCTCGTGGACGAACCGGAGGTGTGCACCCCCAGTTGCGAGGGCAAGGAGTGCGGTTCGGACGGCTGCGGCGGCCCCTGCGGGGTGTGTACAAAACAGCAGCACGAGTGCGTCGAAGGGATCTGCGTATGCCAGCCCGCGTGCGAGGACAAGGAGTGCGGCGGCGACGGCTGTCTGGGCTATTGCGGCGAATGTGGAGAACTGCAGGAGTGTATCGACTTTCAGTGCGTCTGCCAATCGCACCACCACGCGGATTGCTGCGGCGAAGCCCAGCTATGCTGGTTTGACTCCTGCGGGGTCATGGAGGAGGTGGCTGCCGACTGCCCCCACGGCTGTGAAGAGGGCCAGTGCCCCAGTTGCCTGCCAACCTGCGTTGGCGAGCAGTGCGAGCCGGACTCCTGTGCAGGCTTCTGCGCAATCTGCATGGAGGGCAACCAGTGCCTGGGCGGTGAGTGTCACTGCGCTGAAACCCCCACTTTGTTGTGGGACGCGGTTGCCGGCGGCGACGAAATGGACAGAATCTTCGCGCTTACGGCCACTCCTGACGGCGGTTACCTGCTGGCAGGACAGGTGAACTCCTACGGCGCCGGCCATGGAGATGCTTGGCTGCTCAAGTACGACGACGACGGAGCGCTGGTCTGGGAGCAAACCTACGGTGGCTCCGAATCGGACAGTGCGGGGGGCGTGGTGACCATGCCTGATGGCGGCTTTGCCTTTGCCGGCGGCACCAGCTCCTTTGGCGAAGGGCTCTCCGACCTCTGGCTCGTTCGCACCGATATGGACGGCAACAAGTTGTGGGAGAAGAACTACGGCACCCTGCAAACCGAGACGGCCCGGGCGTTGGCTTATGTGCCGGGTCAGGGCTTCCTCATCGCGGCCATAACCCACGCCAGCGAAGAGAGCATGCAGCAACTATGGTTGGTGAAGACCGATGACCAGGGCGAAAAGACCTGGGAGAACGTCGCCGGTTCCGGTGATGGTGATGAAGCGTTCGACATCGTTCCCCTGGCCGATGGCGGCTTTGCGATTGCAGGGAGAAAGATGACCGGGGCCAACGGCTGGGACCTCCTCGCCGCGCGCTACGATTCATCAGGTGAGCAACTCTGGGCCACCACCTTTGGGGGGGAACTGGAAGACGACGGCCGGGCCATCGTCGCGCTGCCCGACGGCTTTGCCGTCTACGGCTCCACCGAGTCCAAAGACCCGGGCATGTGGGACGCACTGCTGGTGCGCCTCGACAGCGACGGCAACCTGCTGTGGGACGTCGCGTTTGGCGGCAACAACGGTGACATCGGCCGGGGCCTCAAAGCGCTCCCGGACGGCGGGTTGCTGCTGGCGGGCCAGACCTATACCTACGGAAACGGCGACGCCTGGCTCATCAGAACCGACGGCGACGGCAACAAGGTCTGGGAGGTCTCATTCGGCGGGCCGGGCAAGGACGTTTTCTGCAAGGTCCTGGCTACCGCGGACGGCAATTTCGTAGCCGGCGGTTTCTCTGCGTCGTACGGAAATGGATCCGACCACGCGTATCTCGTAAAAATCGATTCAGTATCGTGCCAATAAGGAGTGAAGAGATGTACAAGCTGATGCCCGATGGAAAGTTCGTAATAGAAGACTACAACTGGAAGACCCCATTCTCCAACTTCTTCCCCGGTATCGCGGGCAAGTTCGGCATCCCGATGTGGGTATACTACGTCAGCCGGGGACAGGGACTGTGTAGTGTCGGCGTGGGAGACAAGAACCACCAGATCATGGAGTTCCTCTCGTTCAACAAGGCTCTCGAAGTGGTGGGGCTGCAAGGATTCCGGACTTTCGTGAAACTGTCCGGCAAGGTCCACGAGCCGTTCAGGAAGACCGATGATTCGGGCGTAGCCCAGAAGATGATCGTATCGGCCGCTGAACTTGAACTGGCTGAAGCCTGGTCTGAGGGGGAGTTGGAATTCAGGGTGCTCTATTACCCGGTACCGAACGCCCCGTTCCCGGCCCTCATACGCAGGCTGGAAATCGTCAACACAGGTTCGGAGCGCAAGGAGTTGGAACTGCTGGACGGCCTGCCGAGGATACTGCCCCACGGCATCGACCTGCACTGCGTCCAGGTCATCCCCCGTCATATCGAAGGGATGATGCACGTGGCCGAGGTTGACGGCGCCGCGGTTTTCAGGCTCAAACAAACCGCGGCAGACAGCGAAAAAGTAGGCCAGATCCAAGGCGGCAATTTTTACCTCCCCCAAACATGCCGGACCGATGGTTTCAAGGCAGGCCTGGTGGTCGACCCCTACCCTGTGTTCGATGAGCAGTGCATTTACGACTTCCCCTGGGGATTTGCCCGGAGGCCACTGCCCGACCTGCTTGAAGCTCCCCAGATCAAGCAGAACCGCACCCCCTGCGCGCTGGCCGCCGCTGCGCTGACAATCAATCCGGGAGAAACCGCCACCCTCACTTCCGTGGTCGGATTTGCCCCCACGGACGAGAAGATCAGCGCGGCCATCAAACTGCTCTCCGACCAATCCTGGTTGACCGACAAACAGGCCGAGAATCAGGACCTCATCGACAGCATACAAGCCAGGGCTCTCACTTGCGGCGGAGACGACCGGTTCGCCCGGTATTGCGAGAACACTTTCCTGGACAACGTAGTGCGCGGGGGCATGCCCGTGGTCTTCCCCACCACCCGGGGCAAGAGTGCCTTCTACCTCTATTCCCGCCAGAACGGAGACCTGGAAAGGGACTACCACTACTTCGTCCTGGAGCCGGCCTACTACTCCCAGGGCACCGGCCACTACCGCAGCGTCTGCCAGAACCGGCGCTGCGACACCTGGTTCTTCCCGGAGGTGGAGGACCGCAATATTGTGACATTCATGAACCTTGTGCAAACCGACGGGTTCAACCCGCTGGAGGTGACCCGCACCACCTACGTCGTCCGTGAGCAGGACGTGGTGAATCGCTGGCTCGCCGGCGTGACCGATGCCTCGGCACGAGAACAATTCGAGGCGCTGGTTGCAGGCCCGTTTTCGCCGGGAGAGGTGGCCGTCGCGCTGGAGGATTCGGGTATGCCCCGGGCCGAAATAGAAACATCCATCGGCGAACTGTTGCGGGGATGTGACGAAAGCGAGCTGGGTGAGATCTGGGAGGGCTTCTGGGTCGACCACTGGTTCTACAACCTGGACCTCATCGACACCTATCTTGCGGTTTACCCGGAGAAGTTGGAGCAGTTGCTCCTGGGCAACCGTGAATACTATTTCTACGACAACCCTGATGTCGTTCTACCGCGGGATCAGAAATACGTTCTTGTCGACGGCCGTGTCTATCGCTACGGCGCAGTGCATCGCGACCCCGAAAAAGAGCGGCGCATTGCCGCGCGCACCTCGGACCCCATGCGCTTGCGGACCGCGGAAGGCGACGTGTACTACACCAACCTCCTGGTCAAGCTGTTGGCCCTGGTAACCAACAAAGCTGCAACGTTCGACCCCGCGGGCGTCGGTTTGGAGATGGAGGCGGACAAGCCGGGTTGGAACGACTCCATGAACGGGCTTCCCGGCATCGTCGGCTCGTCCCTTTGCGAGGCGCTGGAACTGCAGCGGGCGCTGGCCTTCTTGTCAGACAGCCTGGCTGCACTGACGGCCGGCCGCGACCGTGAGATGCCGGTCTACGTTGAACTGGTCCGATTCGTCAATGAGCTGGACGCCTGCCTGGATCGCTATTTCGACTCCCCGGGACCGGAAGGCCGGTTCGCCTACTGGGATCAGTCCCACACCGCCAAAGAAGCTTACCGGGAGAAAACAAAATACGAGGTCAGCGGAACAGAAGAAACGGTGAGCCTGGCCCGGCTGAAACAATTCGTCGACAAGAGCGCCCGCTACGCCGGGGAGTTGCTGGCCCCTTCCAACCGCGGGTTGGTGTTCAACGCCGACGGCGTGCCCCACACCTACTACGTGAATCGAGTGACTCGGTACGAGGAACTGACCGACGCTGACGGCGCTCCCCGGCTTGACGGTTCCGGCCGTCCACTGGTGAAACCTCTGGAGTTCGTCCAGGAGCCGCTGCCGTCGTTCCTCGAAGGCCCGGCGCACATGCTGAAGGTCCACCCGGAATTGAGCAGCGAGGTGAGTGAGGCGGTGCTGAGAAGCGGCATCTACGACCACAAACTCCAAATGTACAAGGTGTGCGAATCGCTGGCTGACGCCCCCTTCGAAATCGGGCGGGTCAAGGCCTGGGGCGCAGGCTGGATCGAGAACGAGTCGGTGTATACACACATGGAGTACAAGTATCTGCTGGGGTTGGTGATAAGCGGGCGGTATCGGGAGTATTATCGGGATGCGGCTACCATGCTCATGCCATACCTCAAGCCGGAGGCCTACGGCCGCAACCCCCTGGACAACGTCTCGTTTATCGTCAGCAGCGCTTTTCCCGATGAGACCATGCATGGCCAAGGGCTGCAGCCGAGGCTGTCGGGCGTCACCGCGGAGATGATCCACATCTGGACCCTGCTGGTGGCAGGGAAATCGCCCATGTTCCTTGATTCGGAGGGCGAACTGCGATTCGCGCTGCGGCCGGTGCTGGAGGCGGCGATGTTCACGTCCAGTTCCGGCAGCCGCGACTACTGGGATGGGGAAGGGGTGAAGAAGACCTTGGAATATCCTGTCGGCAGCTTCACGTTCATGTTGTTCGGGCACACCCCTGTGACCTACCTGAACCCGATGGGGAAGGATACTTTCGGCGAGGGTGCAGCCACGGTTTCAGCCTACGACATTTCCTGGGCAGACGGCAGTAAGCTGAAGGTGGAAGGCTCTTCACTGGGCGGGGACGCCGCGGTGGGTGTGAGGGCCGGACAAGCCGCCCGCATACTGGTAGTTCTGAAGTAAGTTTAGAGGTCGAAGTCCTGGGAGTCCCCGGCCGCAAAACGGTGTACTTCGCCGCCGACACCGATGTTCAACTCCCCACTTCCCCCTTCCTCGCAAGTAACATGCAGGTGGTCGCTGGTAATCTCCAGGGCGAGCCAGTGACCCTGGAACCGGATTCGCTGCTTGATGGAGCCCAGCGCTTCGGGTAGTTCAGGGCGCAACCACAATACGTTGTCTCGAATGCTCAGCCCCGTGTAGCACCGCTGCACAATGTCCACGGTGCCGGCCATGGCGCCCAGGTGGACACCTTCTCTGGTCGTGCCGCCCTGGACATCGGCCACGTCGCTGTGAAGCGCCTCCATGAACCAGTCCCAGGAGCGCTTTCGGTCGGAGCGACTCAACACCCACGAATTCACCACACCACTCAAGGTGGAACCGTGAGAGGTGCGCTCCAGATAGTAGTCAATGATGCGGGGGATCAGTTCAGGCTCGAACGGGTAGCCCATGCGTTCGAAAAGCTGCCCCAGCATGTCCGAAGACAACAGATAGGGAAGCATGAGCGCGTCGGCCTGCTTTGACAGCTTGTAGTTGTCGGTGTTGTCCCCTTCCGCCTCCAGGATTCGATCGAGCCGGCCGATTTTGCCGTACTTCTTGCGGTAGCCGTCCCAGTCAAACTCCTTCAGGTCGTCATACCCCTCGAATTGAGACAGGATTCCGTCGTCGTGGAAGCAGAGCTGCATCTTACGGCTGATTTCATCCCACCGGGAAACCTCGTCCGCGCTCAGGCCGATAGCCTCAGTGAGCTCTTCGCGACGGGTTTCGGGGAGCAGGTCGAGCAACTCCTGGGCGCGCCAGAGCAGCCAGGAGACCATGATGTTGGTATACGAGTTGTTCTTCAGCCCCGCTTCATCCGCCCCGGGATACTCTTCGTGATACTCATCAGGGCCCATGATGCCGTGGATTTCGTATCGGCCCAGGCCTGCATTGAAGGTGGCCAGGCTCGCCCAGAAACGGGCGATCTCAAGCATCATCTCCGCACCGTAGAAGAGCATGAATTCCAGGTCGCCGGTGGTCTGATAGTACTGCCAGACGTTGTAGGCGATGGCGATGTTGACGTGCCGTTGAAGCCTGCTCTTGTCCGGAATCCAGCGCCCGGACTTGGGATTCAGGTGCACAACCTGGGTCTCTTCCCTTCCGCTGCTGCCGCTTTGCCAGGGATACATGGCGCCCCGATGCCCTGCGTCCCTGGCGCCGTCACGAGCTTCGTCAAGACGTCGGTAACGGTAAAGCAGCAACGCCCTGGTGATCTCCGGAATGCGGAAGTTGAGGTACGGGAAGATATAGATCTCATCCCAAAAGATGTGTCCCCGGTACGCTTCTCCGTGCCAACCACGGGCCGGCATGCCGATGTCCAGGTCGATGGAATTGGGGGAAACGGTTTGCAGCAGGTGGAAAATGTGCAAACGCACTATCATCTGCGCCCCGTCCGACGGCTCCAGCACAATGTCGCCGCGCCGCCACAACTGCTTCCACGCCAGCACGTGGGATTTCACCAGGGCGGAGAAACTACCGGCCCTGGCCACCTCGTAGGTGGCGGCCCGTCCGGTGTCCGACAATGCCCGATCACGGGAGGTGAACAAGGCGACGACTTTGTCCACGACGAGGGCGGTCCCTTGCTCCGCCGCAACGGTGCACGTCTGGGAAACGTAGTCGTCCCGGCTATCGGTTTCCCGCGCGGCCACCACGTCCTTTCCGTCTATGGTTACGCGGGTGCGTGCAGCCATGCCCATGCTGATTTCCGACTGCGTCGTCCGGGTTTTCAGCAACACCGTGTCGTCCGTAACCTGCTCCGTCCCGAGAGGCTCCAGATGCACTGAATTGAGCTGCCGGTACCGGGCAACACCGGAGTTGATGACGCTCCCGTCCACCGCCGACCGGATCTCAGTCTTTCCGGACCAGTTCTGCGGAGTGATGGTCATTTCCAGCGCGGCCAGGTGCATGTGGCGCATGTGAACCAGACGGCGGGTCTCCACCCTCGTCTCCCGCCCCTCGGTATCACGGTGCAACAGGTCCCGGGACAGGACGCCGCTCAGCAGATCCAGCTCCTGCCGGTAGGACAGCACTTCCCCCTCATCCAGCGAGAACCAATCTCCTCCGGAAGGACGAAAGCTCAGACATAGCCAGTTTGGAAAATTGACCAGGTCTTCGTTGACGATCATACGATCCGCCACCGGTGTCTCCAACCGGTTGTAGCCGCCGGCCAGGTACGTTCCGGGGTAGCGCACGTCGTCCACCGCGTCGGTTTCTTCTCCTGCCCCCCGGGTCGCGAAATAGCCGTTGCCCAGAGTGCACAGCGCTTCCCGCAGCATCTCTTGTTCGGGATCATATCCTTCGTAAACCAGTTTCCAGCTTTCCGACATGACTACCTCGATTCTCAAGTCAACGTTATCAAGAACTCCAGGAATTTACCCACTTCAGGCACATCGGCCAGGCTGTATGTGCCCAGGGTCTCGTGATCCGCATCACCCGCCATCACCCCGATGCCTTTACCGACCAGGGCGCCAAACGCATCCTCATCGGTAATATCGTCACCGATGTACATGGGAAGCACGTCATCCCGGTCCAGCTTCAACGCCTCCAACAGCCACAACACCGCCTTACCTTTGTGCCAGTCAAGCTGGGGCTGGATCTCGTACACCTTCTTACCGAACTTCTTCTTCAGTTGAGGATATTCGGCGAGCACCTCGTCCACCACGCGGTCGAAGTACTCCTGCTCCTCGGGCTTCACCAGGCGATAATGTGCGGCCAGGGAGACCCTTTTAGGCTCGAGTATCGCACCTTCCACCCCTTCGAGCCGCGTGGCCAGTTTCTCCTTCACTTCGGCCAGCGCAGGGCGGTACTCGGCGCCGAATTCGCTTTGAATCTCAAGTCCGCTGGGGCCACGAATATCGAACCCGTGGCTGCCCGCATAGATGAGGCTGTCGATCTGGACGAGAGCTTCCACATCCGGCCGATCCCGCCCAGACACGATGGCCAGGTCGCACTGCTTGCTCAGCCGAATGACCGCGTCCCGCATCTCCGGGGACATGACGGCCAGTTCAGGCCGGGCCACGATGGGAGTGAGCGTCCCGTCGTAATCCAAAAAGATGGCCAGCTTCTTCCCTTCCAGCGCACCGGCAATGCCGTCCCGGCACTCCAGCGCGTTGGGCAGGTCCCCAACCGTCTTAGCCGGGATGGGGCCTGTGTCCACGGTTATATATTCAAGGTCGGGAACCACAATATCGGCGCCGTTGTCCAGCAACGACTCCGGTTCGCCGGTACGGTCTACTCCCAGAGTGAGGCCGAAATTGCCGCCGCTTCCCGCCTGCACGCCGGAGATGGCGTCTTCCACCACCACTGCGCGCTTGACGTCCACCTTCAGCCGCCGGGCCGCCTCCACGAAAATGTCGGGATTGGGTTTGCCCTTCAGGCCGATTTCAGCGGATACGATCCCGTCGACCCGGGTCTGAAACAGATGCGTCAGCTTCGTCATTTGCAGGATCGTAAGGCAGTTCTTGCTCGACGACACAATGGCGGTCTTGAAGTCCTGGGCCAGCAACGCTTCGATGAACGTCACGGTGGTGTCGAAAACCTGGGCTCCGAGAAGCTCCAACTGCTTGTGGTAGAAACCGTTCTTTCGATTCCCCAGTCCGCAAAACGTCTCCTTGCCCGGTTCGTCCGAAGGATCGCCGAAGGGTAACTCGATGTTGCGTGACTCGAAGAAGCTGCGCACCCCCTCGTACCGGGGTTTTCCATCAACGTAGTCCCGATAATCGCGCTCAGTATCGAAGGATACAAACTCCTCGCCCAGCCGCCCCGCCCGCGCCCGCAGGTACTCGTCGAACATCTGCGTCCACGCCGCCGCGTGCACGTGGGCCGTGTCGGTGACGATGCCATCCAGATCAAAGATCACCGCATCAAACTCTTCACGGCTCAACGACCGCCTCGTATAAAGACTCGAATCAACACTCATGACCGCATTCCCTCCTCGATTAGACATAGTTTATATATGCCATTGCAGAACAGGGCAAGGAGAAGAAGGAAAGCGGAGCGACGGAGAAAAGGGAAGGCGGAAGTCTGTCATCTTGAGCGCAGCCGAAAGATCCCCGGGTGCATGAGCCTACCAACAACCGCTCAGATCGAAAACACGTATTGCCCCGCAGTCCTCGCCACCCACAAGCAGGCCCGGTACAAGGTCATAACGTTCCTGCAGGTACGGACAGCAGTTAGAATTCGTCAGCCCGGTCGTTGCAACGATCTGCGGCGCCGCAGGCAAAGAAAGGTCGAACACGAGGAGATTCACTGACACTTGGTTCCAGACACCCCCAGTCCACCCTCCCACCAGAAACAACCGCCCAGCGTCATGGAACAAGTTCGAGTACCCACTGCCGACGGAGTTACCCATCGGAATCATGCCGACCCATTCCGGGGCGGGCGGAACCTTGATATCGAAGACTTCCAGCCAGGTGTTCGTAACCACGTACAGATAGTCGCCTACTGCCAGAAGATTGGACCCGCCTCCCACTTGAACTTTCGTCAACGCCACGGGCAGGTAGGGGTCTGATACATCGTAAACGCGAAAGACGGTGCCGTAGTTCAAGAGGTAGACGAAGTCCCCCCGCACATCCATGTCGAGAGGCTTCTTGTCCGACTCGGCCGAACCGGCCAGGATTGGGGCAGCCGGGTCCGAGGCATCCAGGATGACAAAGTCATAGTACGGCAAGCCCCTCGCAGCGTAGACGAACGAATTCGACACCCGCAGAACGTCGATACCCTCAGAGAGTGCGGTGCCCAGTACCGTTGGCGACTCCGGGGCGCTCACGTCGACGACTGAGACCCAAGAGTTTGAACTGCCCCAGACGTTCACGTAGGCATAATCCCCCTCTACGCCCAAGTGAGACGCTTTTCCCCCGAGTTGGCAGCTTCCTGCCAGTTCAGGTGCCCCAGGATCGGACAGATCGACGATTTGTAGACCGGGCTCTCCTTCAGTGACATAGGCAAATGGCCATTCGACGGCGACGCTGCGAACGTTTCCCAAGGTGGAGTACGTCCCAGTCGAATTGAGGTCCTGCGGGCCGGGAGCGTCCACAAGCACAAAGCCCTCAGCACCATCCGCGATGAGCAGCTTCCCTGGGATCGAATCGACACCGATGGCCTCTCCGGCAGTGTCAAAGACATCCAATAGCTGCGGATTCTCCGGATCGGCCACATCGACCAATTGGACGCCTGACGCGCCAGAGGCGATGTATGCCGTGCCGCCGACGACGGCGAGATGGGGAAGGAACGGGAACCAATCTATGGTCAAATACGACTTGAGCGCGGGCTCGATAGGATCGTTCAGGTCGAAAACGGCCAACTTGAATTCATCGTCGACGTTGTAGAATGCGTCTTCTTCGATGAGGACGAAAGCGTACCCGGCGGAAATGACAAAATCGTACCAGTCCGCGTTACCCGGCAACGGATTGACCTGCGACACAAGAGCCGGATTGGAGGGATCTCCCACATCAAAGATGTAGAGGCCGGTCGCACGATCCACCACGTAGGCGTAGCCCTTGTAGACCGCGACATTCGTGGCATGGTACGCCGTCTCTACCGTGGCCCCCAATACTGGATTCTCCGGTTGAGAAATGTCGACCGTAATCATCCCCTGATCATCCGCCACGATGTAGGCCCAGCCATCCTCCACGTCGACCTCCCAGAAGGGCGTTCCTGAGGCGGCGAACCAGGGCGTTTCAAAAGTGCTCACCAGCAAAGGCTGTGACGGGTCGCTCACATCCACAATGTAGAGTGCATCGGCATGCCCCGATACGAAGGCGTAGCCAGACCACAGGTCAACGTCCCTGACGTGTTCGGGAAGAGGGAAGTTCGAGATTAGGTACGGAGCCTCGCCGGAGACATCGAAAATGCTCAGCCCCGCAACTCCAAACGCCACGTAGGCGTAGTCTCCCACTGCGACTACATCCAACGCGCTCCCGCCGAACAGTGACAAAGTCTGCGCATCACACGAACCGTCCGTACACACGCCCGAGGCGCATGTCTCACCTTCAGTGCACCCGCCGCAATCGAGGGATCCGCCACAGGCGTTCGGGAACTGCCCGCACTCGTAGCCTGCGCTGCCGCACAGAGCAGGGACACAACATTCGCCTGTGTCTCCGCAAATCTCGCCGTCGAGGCAAGCAGATTTGTGGTGGCATCCTGCTGTTGGAGAACACACGTCCAGTGTACAATCGAGTCCGTCGTCGCAGTCCACCTCCGCCCCGCCGGTGCAAACCCCACCGATGCAGAGGTCCGTCACGGAGCAGACACTGCCGTCGTCACAGAAGCCGTCGACCGGCTCGAACAGACACAGGTTGTCCTCGCCGCAATGTCCCGAAGTGCATGGATTGCCGTCATCGCATTCACCACAATCACACTCGCCATCCAGCCCGGCGCCGCCACACTCCTGCCCGGCGCACAGGGCCGCGCAGTCGGGAGAACACACGGCCTGGTCTTCAACAACTGCGCAATCATAGTCTTGCAGGCATTCTTTGCACGGAAAACCGCAGCCGTCGCTTCCGCAGGGGTCCGCCGTACAGTCTGGGATGCAACAACCGGTTGAGAAACAGACTTCTCCGTCATCGCAGCAAAAAGCAAAGCACGTGATGAACTCGCATTCGCACACGCCTTCGTCCGAACAAAACTCCAATTCCTGGCATTGCCCGCATTGGCCCCCGCACCCGTCGCTCCCGCATTCCGCAGGGCCGCAGTGCGGAACGCAAACGCAAGCGCCTTCTATGCACTCATCATTCTCGCCGACACAGACCCCGCAATCCCCGCCACAGCCGTCTTCTCCACACTCTTTCCCCTCGCAATCGGGCGTGCAGACGTCGTGTAGTTCGACACCGTCATCGGCCGCAGTGCAGTCTGACAGATCAAGTTCAAGGGCATCCACCACATCGTCAGCCCGGGCATCGATGACCTCCGGAGTCCAGGCCGTTTCGTCGAACTGCTCGGAAACGTCCCCCAACTCCAACGTGTCTTGTGGCGGTGCAACGGCGTCTGGTTCGGCCTGCTCGATCTCGCGGGAAGCCGCATCCGCCGGCGACTGCACCTCGGAAGGCCGAAGGGGGGATTCACCGCCCCCACATGAACCAAGAGCGCAAACAAACAGACCCCAAACCAGATGGGCTGCGCGACACTGGCTCATGGGATTCCTCCTCACTCGGGGGCTGGTGCAACTCAATTGTACAAAACCCTCGCGGTCCGAACAACCCTGTTGAATGGGCCGTAAACCGACCACTACTTACCGAACAGATCTCTCACGAAGGTGAAGTTGAAGGAGAGCCCGAGGGACAGGCAGGACCGCCACTCCTTCCTGGTAGCCGGAGCTTCGGCCGATTTATCCACTTCCTCGGTCCCTTCAACCCAGCTGTCGGTCTCGGCGAAAAGCAAGCCGGCGAGGAACTGGACGTTTCGGACCCGCTCCAGACTGACCCCCAGGAAGAACTCGGTTGTAGGATGCAGAAGTGAAAAGCCCAACGTCGGATAGGGAACCCAGGTGGGCTCCTCCTGTATGTCAATGGGATCTCCCCATAGTCCGTACCAGGTGAACGCCAGAACAGGCACGAACCGGGCGCCGGAGCCGGTGTTTTCGGTAACGTACTCGGCCTCATTCGCGTCCGGCGTTGCTGGGTCGTCCAGCGCGGTCTTGCGCTTCTTGTAGTCCGGCTCTCCAAGCCACGACAACAGGACGCCGGCCGCCAGGTTGAAGTAATACATGGGCCGGACCTGGGGATATTCAGCCTTATCGATCAGTGCGACCTCCTTCGTCTCAATTACCAACTCCTTCTGGGACTCGCCCGCAGCAACTCCTTTCTCCGCGTCCTTGTCGGCCGGGGAGGGTTTTGCGCCCGGCTTGTGTGTGATGCTGTTTTTCGTGATCGTCGGCTGAACACGCTTGACGCTAACCGCAAGGACGTCGTTGGCGTTAAACTCTCTGCCCAGGGGGAGCACAACATCAACGAAAGCCTCGTCCCTGATGACTTCCAGGGGAGGGGTGCCAAACTCAAGCCCGTGCACCAGCATCTCTGCTTTCTTCTGCTTGTAAATTGGACGCATGGGAGCAGGGTTGGGCTCCTCGCCCTTCTCTACCGTGTAGGCGAGAATGAAAGGCGTGTTGAATCGCTTCTCCTGCCGGTTGACTATGACCGCGTAGATGTGGTCATCGACAGTAAGCACCGGGTAGTCGCTGCTTCTGTCGAGCGCAGCTATAGGCGCTCCTTCCAGGTCGCCCAGGTCCTTTAACAGATACCAGACGGTCTTTCTGTCCGCCCCGAGGACGATGCCTCCCACCTTGCGGAGCACGTACACTTCACCGCCTGACTCCTCGTTCCCCGCTGCCTTGTCCTTTGCCGTCTTCTCCTCCGTCTTCTTCTCCTCCGTCTTCTTCTCCTCCGTCTTCTTCTCCTCAGCCTTCTTCTTCTTCTCTTTCATATACGCACACTCGGGAAGAGAATCCGCCGGGGGAGGGGTAGAACCGCACACAAGCAGTGGCCGATTCAATTGAGCCTCCCAGCAGGCTATTTCCTTGTCCAGCCTCTCGATTTCCTTGTCGAACGGCTCCTTGATTTTGCTCTCCAGGGCGTTGACCTTCGCCGCATGCTCCGCCTTCGACTTCTCCAGTTCCCTCTTCTTCGCGTGAAGTCGCTTGACCTCTGCCACCGACGGAGCAGCCCCAATTTCCACGTAATGCTTGAGTTCGGCTTCTACCGCCGGGATAGCGTTCTTGGCTACCTTGAGCTTCTTCCTGAGCTCCTTGAGATTATCGTCCTTCTTTGGCTCCTTGTCCTTCTTCGGATCCTTGTCCTTCTTCGGATCCTTGTCCTTCTTCGGCTCCTCGCCCTTCTTTGGCTCCTTGTCCGATTGTTTGTCCGCCTTGAGCGCCTGCTCTCTCGCCTTGACCTCGTCCGCCTTGTCGGCCTTCTTCTTGTCAAGTTGTTGCTTCAGGGTCTGCTTCGTCTTGTCAGACAACGGATAGCACTTCTTCTCCAGCAGGTTGTAGACCAGGAATCTCTTGCCCGTTTCCGGGAGCGTGAACTTCACCGTCCTGCGGTCATCATCCGTCGACACTCTGACCTGGGGCTCTCTGAACTCATCCTTCGGCTCGTCGCCCGTGACCACTATGGCCGGTTCCGAGATCAGGTAAGGCTCTGTCACTTCGTCAAAAAACCTGTAACGCAGTTCAAGCCTGTCCTCGGCCCCGCCCTGCACCTCGATGGTAACGTTGGATTCCTTCCCCGAGGGGACAGCCTGGTTGCGCTGTTTCCCATCGGCATCCAGCAGCACGGAGACATTCACCGGTACTGTGCAGCAGGAGCCCAGCGCTGCCGGGACTGCACCGGACAACAGTAGAAGAACGACAAACCGCCACACGGGCGGCAAGGGAACGTGACGGATCATTATATCCTCCTAACCTCGTTTGAGCATGTCACTCCGGAGAGGAAATGTGAAGCAGATTCGCGCCCCCCGTCCCTTGCCCTTTACCCTTGCCCTTTATGGCCCCCCGTCCCTTGCTCTTGGGCGGAAATTCGCGCCCCCCGTCCCCTGCCTTTTGCCGCCCCCCGTCCCCTGCCTTTTACCGACGGGGAGCTAGGGGGGAGAGAAGAGGTAGCGGACCATGGCGGGAAAGCGGGCTTTCCACGCGGCTTCGTTGTGCTGGTGGCCGGGGCCGACGAGGTGGAGGAGGTTGAGGTCGGGGCGCAGATATTCGTCCCAGCCGGAGTATTGGGCGGGGGGCGGATCGGCCCAGAACAGGGTGGGTACGTTGGCGGGGTCGAACAGTTGGGGGAAGTCCATGGGCGGGGTGGCCAGGTCGCCGTCGTCGTCCCACTCCGGGCGGTTGGGGAAACCGAGGGCGATGAGGGTGTTGCGAACCCAGTCGGTGAACACTCTGCCGTCGCTGGGATATGAGCTGCCCCCGCCGCCGGAATCCCCTGAGTCCAGGTAGATCTTAAGAGCGAGTTGCTCGGGCGTGGGGGGTGCGGAGTTGATCACCTCACGGATGGAGGGTGCGTCCACCGTTCCGGTGCCCGACTCCCCCACCCAGTAGGAGCCGGACATGCTGCCCACCTTGCCGAAAACGCCCGGGTACTTCCAGCCGATGTACAGGGAGGAGATGCCGCCCAGGGACGAACCGGCGATGCCGGTGTTGTTGGCCCCGTCGAGAGTCGGGAATGCGTCGTCGACAACAGGCTTGAGGGTGTCCACGAGGAAGGCGGCGTATTCGTCGAGCTTAGGGTCAACTTCCACCGGCACGCCCAGGTCGATGGTAATGGCACAGTAGAGATACTCGTCGAACCGGTTGTTTGTGAGTACTCCAACGATGATAAGGGGTTCCACCGCACCGCCGTCAACCAGTTCGTCCGAGGCGAAATTGACGTCCCAGGTACCGAACATCGCCTTGGGGTTGTCAAACACGTTGGCCCCGTCCTGCATGTAGAGCACCGGGAACCGCGCCGAAGGGTCGAGGAAGGCAGCCCCCGGAACATAGATGTAGGCGTGCCTTGTGTTGTCGAGTTGTGGTGAGTAGATAGCTTCCACAATGGCAATGCGGCTCTTGCCGTGGGCATAGATAGCCGAGTTCAGCTCCACGTCGGAGAAGCGAACGTACCGATTCAGCGGATCCCGATACCAGTTTTCGCCCCCTCCCACTTCGTCGTAGAGTCGATAAGAAACGTAGTGAGAAAACTGATAACCTTCCAGGAGGAAGTAAAAAAATCCGGGGGCGAACTCCACCGGCGTCATGAGGCCCGATTTGCCCCAGTCGTTGAATTCGCCGCGGACAAAGACGTGATCGGTGAGTTCAAGAAACGTAATCACCAGGCACCGGCCATCAGGGTCGCAGGCCGGGCCATCGTAGCGCTCCATGAGGTCAAAAAACGGCCCCCCGTCCCCCGCCTCGATGGCCGCCAGCAGCTCATCTACAGTGGCCAAACCGGGCTCGTCCCCCGTCGAGTCGAAGGGGAGGTCTGTCCCCAAATCGGCGAGGTCTGTCCCTGCGTCGGCGAGGTCTGTCCCGGCGTCGGGGCCGGAGCTGCAGCAGGCCGAAATCAGGATGAAGAAAGCCGACAGAAGAATGGTTGACGATGAGCGCGGGCTGAGGCGATTCGTGGTAGGCCCGGCGCTGACGCTTAGGGTGCTGGTCATCTATTTGACGCTCACGTCAAGTTGGTACCACGCGACCCCGCCGCGGCCGTCGTCGCTGACAAACCAAAGGCTGCAATCTTCGGGTTCGGGCGGGGAATACCACTTGCCGGACAGGCTCTTCTCCTTCTTGTCCTCCTCGGTTTCAAAGATCGGGTTGAGGGCCTCGCTCTTGGAGTCTTCGAGGAAGGTGCCACAGGTGGAGTAGAAACTGACCCGGAGTTCCTCGGTAATCTCCTCGGCCTCGGCGTCGTCGATGAGTTGCTGTGGGTCCATGCCCTCGGAGAGGGTCTGGAAGTTGACGTCGAAGGAGAGCACCACATAAGTTTCCCGGGCTTCCTCCGGGATCGAGGGCAGGAGCCGGTATTCCCGGTCGACCTCCATCTCAACCGGCTCGCCGATTACTGCGGGCAGCGGCTTCTCTTCGTCCTTGTCCCCTTCGAGGATCTCCACAATCCGGGGGTTGGAGTTGCTGACCCTTCCCCCGATAATGTCCGGTGTCACGATGACCGATTTGAGGAAAACCTCGTCCCCTTCTTCCCCGCTCACTTCTCCCCGGATCCACACTGCGGCGCCGAAAATGCCGCCCACAGCGTCGGCCACCATGGAGGCCTCCACCACGTCCCATGGAAGGTCCACCGGGACCGTGGTCTCGCTGGTGTCGGATTTTCCCGCTGCCAGCTCTGCCGACGGCAGGTCAGGGTCGCACTCGAGGTTGCTGGTCAAGATACAGGCGGTGAGTTTGTACGAGAACTCACCCGGGTCGCCGTCGGAGTCCACCACCAGCATTCCCACGTCTACGTGTAGGGGTGGCATTTCAGACAACAGCCCCCCTTCCCCGGGTCCGCCCTTCCCGTCCGGTGGTTGCTCCACGTCCCCCGGGGGCGGTTCGTCCTCGCCTGCGAACAGCATCTGGAGGAATTCCGGCGGCACGTAGAAGACAAACTCGGGAGGGTCCGCGGTCACGCCGATTACTCTCAGGTCGACAATCTCGGTCTTGCCTTCAAAGTCTGCGGAGCAGGCCCCGAGGAAGAGCAGGACTGCAATCAGGGACAATGAAGCGAGGTTCATTATGGTCTTCATGGTCATCACCCCCTAGAACCGGCCGTTGATCCCGAAACTCGGGAAGAAAGGAATGCCCGGGACGTTCCAACTCTCGTTGAACCGGTAGTCCCAGGAGATGAACTCGGTGTTGGCCTGGTTCGTCGCGTTCATGATATCGACGTAGGCGGCAAGCTGCCAGGTTTCATAGGTCCAAAGCTTCTCGACCCTCAAGTCCATCTGGAAGAAAGTCGGCAGCCGGTCGGACTGGAAAGCGCCGCTGATAGGCTGGTACATACTGGAGTCGCCCACGAAAATCCCCTGGTTGATGGGGGTGGTGGGATTGCCGGAGACCAGCCTCACCCTGAGCCCCGTCTCCCAGCCCCGGCCCAATCGGACGCTGCCTACCAGGCTCAAGATGTGGGTCTGGTCGAAGGGGCTCAATTCCAGGGCGTCGCCCGCCGACGTCGGGTCTTCATCCGGGTCCATTTTACCTGCGTTGGAGGATAGCTGGCTGCGCGACAGGGTGTAGGCAAGCCAACCGTAGAAACGCTTGGTCGGCCGGTGGCGAAGCATCAACTCCATCCCATAGGACTCACCCCGGCCATCGTTCTTGGCCACCACCGGCCGGGTTCCATCTTCGGTGACTTCCACCTCAGACGACTGCACCACCAGGTCGTGAGAAGTGACATAGAAACCGATGAGGTCGAGTTCGATATTATCGGTTATGCGCCACTCTACCCCCCCACTGTAGTGCATGGACCACGGAGCATCCAGTTCGGGGTTGCCATGCTCTTCGTCGGTAAACTGAGGGTCCGGAGCCTGGGAGAATTTCCCGACCCCGCCTTTCAGTGCGAAGTCGTCGTGCAGCCCCTGCCGGATCACGAGGCGAGGGTCCCACATGGGGATGGTCTTGGACGGATTGTGCCACAGTGCAAAGCGAAAACCGGGGGTGATCTGCAGGCGTCCCACCGGCTCGATGACCATCTGGGCGTAGCTTCCCATAGCCCAGTAGATGTCGGACATTTCCAGCTTCTCCGGTTCCCCGATCTGCTGTTGGTGGTCGCCGGTGATGGTGGAGCCCGGTTGATAGTAGTTCTTGGGCATGGGCACTTCGCCCAGGAAATCGACGTATGCGGCCCCGCCTTCCAGCCCGGCCAGCAAGGTGAACGAGTCGTCCAGTTTCCACTTCAATTCCTGGCGGGACGCGGCGGTGAAGATGTGCGCATCCAGGTTGGCGTTGACAGCTCCGAAGCTGAAGTTGTCCCACCCCAGGTACGGTTGCACGAGGAACGAGAAATCCTCCTCGGCATAACGCCAGGAGCTGATCGCGCGGTGGAAGTTGGTCTTGACGGAAAGGTCGATGTCCGGCTTGTCTTCTTCATCTGCCGTCGTGACCAGTTTAAGGATATCCTGGGAGCCGAGGAAGAGGAGGCCCAGACGGTTTTGAGAATTGAGGTTGTAGGCCAGCTCGGCCTGATAGTCCCAGAAGATGGGCGCCACTACGGTGCTGGTTTCCCCATAGGCTCTCATGGCGGCCAGGATGACCAGGTCGACGTATGACCTCCGCGCCCCGACGCGGATGGAGGCCTTATCGGACAGGGGCGCTTCGAGAAAGACCGACGAATTGATCAGGTTGATGTCCGCCTCCCCCGCCACTTGCTCCACCTTGTCGGTTTTTGAGGTGACGTTCACCATGCCGGACAGCGCACCGCCGTACCGCACCGGGAAGTTGCCGGGGTAGTATTCGATCTGGTCCATGAAGTTGGGGTTGAGGATCGATGGGCCGCCCAGGAAGTGGTACATCAACGGAACTTCGACCCCGTTGATGTACGCTTTGGCCGACTGTGGCATAGACCCACGAATCACCAGCATGCCGACGCCGAAGGGGGCCCGGGCCACGCCAGGCAGTGTTTCCACCACCCGGACAGGGTCCCCGAAAGTCCCGGGCACCGTTTCCAGGGTCCGCTGCTCGAGGACGTACTTGGTGACCACCGCCTCCTCCTTTTTGCCCACCACCACGATTTCGTAGGGATTGGCCAGGACCGGCTCGATGAGTATCTGGATCTCCAGAGTTTTTCCTTCCTCGACCTTGAGTTTCACCTTCTTCGTCTTGAATTCAGCGTGGGTAATCACCGCGGTGTATTCGCCGGGAGTGATCTTGCGGAAGGTGAATCTACCTTTGGCGTTGGAGGTGGTTCTTGTCCGCGCCTCCAGAATTGCGATTTCCGCGGCGACGATGGGCAGGCCGACCCCCTTCTCTTTCACCTTTCCTTGTATGACCTGGCCTTCCTCCACCTTGACCGACTTTTTCTCCAGTTTGAAGTGGTAGGTGTACCCGATGCGCACGGGGACGGGTGTGCCGTCCAGAGTCGCCGGGGAGAAGACGAACTGTTTCACCGCAGCCACCGCGGCCTCGTCGAATTCCGGCCCCGCACTTCCCGTCACGGTCACTTCGCCCACGACCCCGCTTGCGTCCACCACCACGAGCATGGCAACCGACCCCATACGCTCTTCCTTGAAAGCCGCGTCGGGATATTCGGCGTGGACGAATTTCTCCAACTTCGGCGGGATCACCTTGGGTGGTTCAGCCGCCGGCTCCTCCGGTGGAGGCGCCGGCTCCTGGGCTGACGCCACGTGAGGCAGCAACAAGATTGCAGCCAGCAATATGAGGAAGGTTCGTTTCACGCGCGACTCCTTCGCCTGTCCTTTTCTTTCGACCATCGACCATCGGCCATCGACCATGTCTCTCTCACTCGATTACAAAGGTGAAGACCTGGGGTATCTTCATAGGTACCGGCTTGCCGTTTCTGGTTGCGGGCTGGAACTTGAGCAGCCACGCGGTTTCCATCGCGGCCTTGTCGATAAGAGGGTGAAGGCCTTTTTTCAGTTTCACCTTCACCACCGACCCGTCTTTGTCCACGGTGAGTTCCAGGTAAACGCGCCCCTGGATCTCGAGGGCTATGGCTTCCTCCGGATAGGGAGGCCTCACCGGCTTCTTCAGTTTGGGCGGTTTCTCCACCACCGCAGCGGACACGGTCTTGACCTTCTTTCTCTCCTCGACGACTTCGCCTTCCTCGGCTCCGTCTTCGGAGCCTTCGGCCTCCTGCTCGGTCCACTGGTCAGCCCCCTCGGGATCAGCGTCTTCCACGGGAGCGTTGGCGGGGCCTTCGGCCTCGCCTTCGTCGGTCCCTTCCTCCTGGGTCTCGCCTTCTTCCTCGCCTTCGGATTCCTCTTCCGGCTCATAATGCATACCGTCACCAGGAAGCACGTTCACAGACGGCCCTCCTCCCGGGCCGCCGGTACCGCCGCTCATGGTATAGTCCATATCGATGGGTGCGCCGTGCTTTTTGCCCGGCTCTTTCACCAGCGGCTTGGTGTCGGCCTCGGGGGGCTTTTCCACCTTCTTCTTCTTCGCCTTCTTCTTCTTCGCCTTCTTCTTCTTCGCCTTCTTCTTCTTTTTTGCCTTCTTCTTTTCCGGCTTCTTCTTGACCTTGGGCGGGGGTGGATTGACCTCCGGTTTGATCTCCGGTTTCGGTTTGGGCTTGGGTTTCGGCTTGGGTTTCGGTTTCGGTTTGGGTTTCGGTTTCTTCTTCTCGACCTTCTTCTTCTCTTTGGGCTTCTCCTTCGGCTTCTCTTTCTTCTTCTCTTTGGGCTTCTCCTTCTTCTTCTCCTTCTTCTTTATTTCCTTCTTTCTTTTCTCTTCCCTCACTTTGAACTTCACGTACTCCTTCTTTTCATCCCGCTCTTCGGGAAGACCGCTCACACCCAGCCCCATGATCCCATGGAGGATCACAGATGCGGCAATGGCAATCCAGAAGGAGTTTGATTTCACTATTGGACCTTCTTCTCCACCGCGGCTGCGAAGTTCTTCACTCCGTTCTTCCTGGACAGGTTGATCAACTCCATAACACGTCCGTAGTTGACTCTCTTATCTCCGCTGATCACCGCCTCCACCTCCGGGTCCCTATCCACATAGGTTTTGATGTGCGCCACCACTTCAGCTTCGGTGACCACCTCTCCTTTGACAACGTATTCACCCTTCTGGTTCACGCTGAGCACAAGAGGGGACTTGGACATTTCGCCCGCGGTGGAGGCGTTGGGCAACTTCATGCCGATGGCGCCTCTGACGATGTAGGTGGCGGTAACCATGAAGATGACCAGGAGCACCAGCATGACGTCCACCAGAGGCGTCACGTTGATCTCCGTGATCATCTTCTTGCCACCCCGTCCGCCCAGGGTCTTCATGAGTCCTTACCTCCCCTGGCCTTGGTCCACGCAATGAGATCGAATCGCTCTACATATTCCTCCACTCTCGCCATAAAAAAGTTGTAGGCGACCACCGCGGGAATCGCGACCGCGATACCAGCCGCGGTGGCAACCAGCGCCTCGGAGATGCCGCCCATGACGTCGGCTGCGGCGCCTTTGACGTTGGCTTCCAACGCGTTGAAGGCGACGATAACTCCAATGACGGTTCCAAACAGGCCGATGAAAGGTGCATTGTTGCCCAGCGTCCCGAGGAAGGGCGTGAAGCGCTCCAGGTGCCGCCGGTAAGTGTTGGACAATCCCTGCAACTGAGCCGTCATCAGATCATGGTCGTCGGCGGCGCCGTTTCCCAACGCTTCGGCGTTGGCTTCCAGCAACTTGCCCTCAGCGGTCTTTTTCAATTCGACGGATGCGGGGTCGATTTTGCCGGCCAGTCCCAGCACCATGGTTTCCAGAACTGTCAGGGTGCGCCCCGTGCGCCAGAACACGATGAAGCGTTCGATGACCAGTGCGATGGAGAGGACCGAGAGCAGCACCAGCAGGTACAGAACCCATTCGGCGCCGAGAAGAGCAACTTTGACCAGAGATTCAGTCAACATAGTAGTTTCCCTCACAAATGTAAGACCTAAACACAAATAGGTCACGTACGACTATTCAACACCGGATTATATGGATCGCGTCACCTTAATGGAAGCGAAGTTAGGAAGGCAATTTTGCCTGGACAACGCCCGCAGCATATACTATATAGCGGTTCCTTGATTTGATGTGGAGAGATGACCGAGAGGCCGAAGGTGCCTGACTCGAAATCAGGTGTCCCCTATGGGGACCGGGGGTTCGAATCCCTCTCTCTCCGCCACGCTTCAATCTGGAGGTCTCTTTTCGAATGAGAAAGACCGGGCTTTTCGTATACACGATTTGTGTGCTTACTGCTGCCACGCTGGCATGGGGCTGTTCGTCCTCCGATTCCGAGTCGGGTGCGGATGGTTCTTCACCCGCGGACGTTGTGGATGAACGGGAGAGCTCTGTCGACGGCACGGGCGACGATTCCAATTCATCCCCCGACGGGTCTTCCGGGGAAGACGCCGGAGGCGACATCGAGCCGGGCAACGACACCGCCAACGACCAGGTCGACGACAGTGCAATGTGGGCCTGCTTCGAGGATGCAGATTGCAACATAATTCAGGACGGCCCAGCTTGCGTGCTTTTCTTCTGCGATGAGGAGCACACATGCCAGCCGGGCAAAGCGGAAGACGGCGCACCCTGTACACCGGACGACCCTTGCTTCCAGTCGGGCAGTTGCCTCGACGGAGAGTGCCAGAGTGAAGTGGAGACCGTCTGTGATGATGACAACCCGTGCACCATCGGCTCCTGCGTTACCGGCGAGGGTTGCGAACACCTCCCCGCAGAAGGTGAGTGCAATGACGGCAGCCCGTGCACCGAAGACGACATTTGCGTGGCAGGCGAGTGCATCGGCGATGAGGTCGTTTGCGACGACGAAAACCCGTGTACCGACGACTCGTGCGACGAATTGGCAGGGTGCATTTCCACCGACAACAAGGCGGAGTGTGACGACGGGGACTCATGCACCGTAGGCGATGTCTGTCAGAGCGGAGCTTGCGCCGGCGGCGAGAATCTTTGCGAATGCCAGGCCGACGACGACTGCCTGTTCCTGATAGAGGAGGACAAGTGCGTCCTGGCGGTCGAGTGCCAGCAAGCCGAGCCGCCGTTTACCTGCGTAGTTTTAGACGAGGTTGAGTGCGAAGCCTCGACCACTTCCTGTGCGGTCGCGGCTTGTGCTGCGGATACGGGAGAGTGTGACCTGGAGCCCGCAAACCAGGGCGAAGCTTGCGACGAGCCCCTCAACTGCGTTACCGGGGGAAGTTGCGAAGACGGTTTGTGCGTGGGCGATGCGGTTGAGTGCGACGATGACAACGGCTGCACCCTGGACCAGTGTGTGCCCGGGAACGGCTGCGTGAGCGAACCCCAGATCGTTCCGTGTGATGACTCCGATCCGTGCACAATCAACGACTTCTGCACTCTTGACGGCGTGTGCTTGGGGCAGGATGTGGGATGCGGGGAAGTGCCCGCGCTGGGATTCCGTCTTACCGCGCTCTCTTTTGCGGAGCCCGGCTTCTGTCTCCCTCAGCCCAACAACGGCTGCGCCGACGCCACCGCGATAGTGAACTCTTTTGTTGATGACGACCTCAACGATCCCGACTCGCCGTTGGTGATGCTGGGCCAGTTCGACCCCTTCGATCTGGGGGGGGACAGTTCTCAGTTCTTCCTGGGGCCGGGCGCGTGCAACGCCCCGGACGAGTGCAGCTTCGCCTTCCAGCCTGCCAGTATGGAGCCGGTTGAATTCGGGCAGGAAGGAATTTGCGCTGCCGGTGAGGGGCTGGAATCGCCGGCACCCTGCTTTGCAGTTGCCGGCGGCCTCATCGACATCGGCGTCATGCAGATTGTGGTGCCGCTGGAAGACAGTTCGGTGTCCGGCACCTTCCTCTCCATGCCGTGGCCCGACGGCATAGCCAACGGCTATATCAGGGCGTTCCTCAAGAAGCAGACCGCAGACGCAATCAAGGTCACCCTGCCGCTCATGCCCCAGTTCCTCCTCAGCGAGATCCTGCCTGCCGAGTCTCTTGAGACGGTGGACGGAGTGGAGGGGTGGCACTTTGTCATGGAGTTCGAAGCGACCCAGGTGGAGTTTCAGTAGGAACGGGAAGCAGCAAGCACCAATTTTCAATTACCGATTCTCAAATATTAATTCTCAGTTTCCAATTGTTGATCCCTCATGATAAAAGAGAGGCTGTTGAACTAAAGCCGTGTGCAATCGGAGGTATGTAATGGGCAAGGAAACCAACACGTACGAAGCGGGCGGAGACGATTACGTCGAGGACGAGGTCGTTGGTCGCGGACCGGGATTCGGGCACTTCTACACGTTGCTAGGACTCCTGGTAGTGGTCATCGCGGGAGCCGCGTTCATGTTCTATTCCTTCAACAATCGGTTCGAGGAATTGGTGGGTTCCATGAGCGACCACGAATCCAAGGCGGCCGAGAACCTGGCGCTCCAGGTGAAGGAGCTGGGCTCGCGCATCGACGGGCTGAAGGCGGGGCTCGACGAGACCAACGGGACTCTGAAGAGCCTGGCGGCCGAGCACGATTCGACCCGCAAACAGTTCATGGCCTACAAAACTGACGCAGACTCCAGGCTCAGCGAGCTGAAAGGCGGGCTGGGGGACATGGCCAAAGCCCTTGAGACGAGGTCAGCGGAGTTGGACGGCAAGATCGAATCGACCAAGACGGAGTTGGCCGAGAAACATGAAACCATGAAGACCACCGTCACCCAGCTCAACGACGACTCCCAGTACATTATCAGTGAGCTGGGAAAGAAGGCTGAGAAAGCGTACCTCAAGTTCATGGAGCGCAAGCTGAAGAAGCAGATCGTCAAGGTTTCCGATCAGGTAACCGAGGTCAAAGACGAGCTCGAAGGCAAGATCGCCAGCACCCAGCAACGCATCGAGACGGTTGCGACCGAAATGGGCTCAACCCTGGACAACCGGATCGAAAAGAAAGTAGAGGAGCACGTGAAGATCGACTTCGTGCCTTCTTCTTCGGACGGGGAATAAGCCATGATGCGTGCAACCGCGAGTTGGCTGGCGGTGGCCCTGCTATGCACGACAGTGCTGTGTGGCTGCCCCAGCAAGCACGACCCGGAACAGGCCCGGCTTCGTCAGGAGTTGGGACTCAACGTACCGTTGTGGGTTGAGTTGGAGTGCAACAAGAAGGGCAAGCCTGTGTTCGGCGACTACAGTGTTCTCAAGTTGCCGGACGAAAAGATGGTGTGGGCCATTGCGAAGCTGGGGGACAAGTGCCGCATCTACGGCGCTCTGCAGAAGAAGGGAACCCGGAAGACCGATCTGTGCGACATTCGATTTCGATCCAAAAATCCGGTTGTAGAGTCTGGTCGCTGCAAGTGCGTTGCCGGCCGCTACGATCTGGAAGAAGGGCGCCCAACCAGCAAGAAATGTTGCAAAAAATATCCCGATAGCGTCTATTGCAAGCCCGCGGACGCCCCCCTGCCCGAGAAAAAAACGCCCGAAACTACGCCTTAACTACTGATTACGTATTGACATAAGCCAGGGGCGGGTGGTAGCTTCCTCCACGACAGGTGTACTGTGTGTTCTTCGTCGGGCAAGAGGGAAGGCAGAATGAGAAGGGAGCGGGACATTTTCATCAGACATCACGGTGGCAGGAAGAAGAGCTTTGTGTCCAAGATCGGGACGGTGCTCTTTGTCGTGACGCTCATCCTGGTCAACTACTGGGTGTTCCTAAAAGACAACCTGACCATCACCGCGCCGTCGTTGGAGAAGACGGTTCAGCCTCCTCCGGGGGTAGACATTCCGCCGGCGGAGTTCAATGAACCGGCGATCCCGGTGGAGCTGCCGGAGGAACAGCCGGCGACAACCGTGGCCGGCGAACTGAAGCGTGGCGAGACGGTGCTGCAGGCCATGCAAAGCTTAGGGGTCGACACCCACCAGGCGCTTCCGGTGATCAACGCGATGGAGGATGTGCTGGACTTCCGCTCGGCAAAAGCGGGCAACACCTTCAAGATCGAAATGGACAAGGTGGGCAAAGTCGTTGAGTTCGAGTTCAAGCAGTCGCCCATGGACATCTACGTGGTCACTCGTGAGAACGGTAAATACTCCGCGACCAAGAAGAACGTTCCCAAGGAAGTGAAGATCGCTTCCATCGGGTGCACCATCCAGGGTTCCCTTTATCGCAGCTTCCAGCGGTGCGGCGGCGACGCCAGACTCGCCAACCTGTTCATGAATCTCTTCGCCTGGGATTTCAACTTCTTCGAGCAGGCCAGGGAAGGGGACACAATCCGGATGCTCATCGAGAAGGTCTACGTCGAAGGTCGGTTCATGGGCTACGACAAGATCCTGGCGGCCGAATATGAAGGTTATGCCGTAGGCAAGTTCTCGGCATTCTACTTCGAAGATCCGGACGGCATTGAGGGCTACTACACCCTTGATGGTGAGGCGTTGCGCAAGGAGTTCCTGAAAGTGCCGGTGGATTACGCCAGCAGCGCCGAATCCAACAGCCGGAAGGTTTACGAGCCTCGCCGGGTACGCAACAAGGGCTCGGTAGCGGTGAAGTACCCCGCGCCGGAGCGGGCCGGCGTCTGGTCGGTCGCATCGGGCACGGTCACCTTCGCCGGCAAGGTCAAGAAGGAAGGCTGGGTCGTGGAGATCCAGCACTCCGGCGGATACAAGTCCCGGTACAGTCGCCTGGACCGGATCGCCAAGGGCGTAATCGAGGGCGCGCAGGTGTACCAGAAGAGCGTCATCGGCCGGGTCGGCGCCAAGCGCGGCAAGAGCGATCCTTCCCTTCTGTTCTCCTTGAAGAAAGGCCGCAAGTTCGTGGACCACATGAAAGAAAATTTCCCTGGTGGCGAGCCGGTTCCGGAGAAGTTCATGGAACTGTTCACCCGGACGGTAAGCAAGTATGTCGACGAGTTGAAAACTCTTGACGTAATGGGCCTGGAGGACGGCCAGGCGTGAGCGAGCCCCGGGAATTTGCCGCCCCACCTCTCCCCCTTTCATTCAAAATCGTAATCGTCGTTTCCGTTGCTCTGATCTTTGTGTTGGGGCTGGTGTTCTTTTCCCAACTCAACCGCACCGTGACGACCAGCTTCCAGCTCTACGGTCCGCCGGTCTTCCAGGAAGGGCAGCCCGCCTCCATTCGGGTGGTGCAATTCGATACCGTCAACACCAAGAACATCCCCGCGTCGATTACGGGAGCGACCCTCACCGGCGGCGGCCGTTCGGTCACCGCCGACATAAGCGCGACGGTGCCGTCGCTGCCCGCAGATCTTGTCTTGCCGGTAGTGGAAGTGGACCCGGGTGAGTCGCTGCTGGAGGTGGAGGTGAAGGGCTGGAACGGGGAACAGCGCACCATCACCGCGCCCGTGACTGTAGTCCCCCGAGGTCGCCACTGGGCTCAACACGTACGTCTGGCCCAGACCTACCCCGCACCCGCTCACGCAGAGAAAGTACTCATGGACCTCTCCATGACCGGCGGAGTGCTGCTTGAAGGAGTGGAGAACCACATCTGGCTGCGCACCGCCCGGCCCAATGGCAAACCATACGCGGCAAAGGTGAGCTATCACCTCGCCGAGGGGGAATCGGCACAAGCTTCGCCCGCCGGGCGCCTGGGCGTGGCGAGGCTGGACGTCAACCCTGCGGGGGTAAACCAGAATCTGACGATGACGGTCGAGACCGAGGGCGGACAGGTTGAGTGGGAAGAGATGGTGACACCTGTCTCCCACGCCCTCATCAGGGGACCTGACCGAATCCTGAAGGCCGATGGGCCGGTGGTTGCCAACATCGAGGTTCACACAGCCACCGATACCCGCGAACTTTATTGCTCCGTGTGGCGGGGGCCTTCGCCTCTGGCGCTATTCACCATCGTCACCGACGGCGGCCGCGCCAACCCCTCCATTGAACTACCGGGGCCTGGCTTCTATTGGGTCGCGTGTAACGATGTCTACACTTCAGTGGACGGGTTCCTGGCCTTCGCTCCCGTGGTGGCCCTCTCCGATCCCGACAAGTTTCTTGCCCAACTGACAGCACTGTTCGCGTCGGATCCCTTTTTCGCACACTGGCCTTCAGTGGATGAGATGACCCCTGCGGAGAAGAAAACCGCGTGGGACTACCTGGGAGCCCGCCTGGCCCCCCGGGACGTGGAATTGGCCAAACTGGCCAACACTCATTCCGATGATGTAGACGCGCTCACCGAAGACTCGGAGGGCCGGCGAGATCTGATCCTCCTGCTTATCGCACTGGTTGGTTTCGGCCTTCTCACCTGGACGGTGGCGGTGGCCTTCAAGCAGCACTCAGCGCTGGCCCGGGGGTTCCGGGAACTGTCGGAAACCGAGGACTTCGGCGAGGAGTTGCAGCGAGAAGGGATCACCAGGCGACGCTCGTTTCTCCCCGCCATTCTGATCCTCCTCACCGCCGTAGCCAACCTGGTCGCGTTGATCTGGTTACTGCGCCTGGTATTTTTCTAGAAAAGTCTGGTTGAACCCGAGGCCGCAAAGGGATTATACTCAGTCGTGCTCGGACATCGTGTCCGGCGCAACGTGCGGGCGCAAAGTTATGCTGGGATTTAAAGTAGAGCGGTTCGAAGGATTGACGGCTGCCGATTTCGACGCTTTCGAAGAGCGCAAGTGGAGTTCCAACCGGTTCAATCTGGAGCGCATGAAGGTGCGAGCCAAATTGGACGCTCTCGGGAGAGCGTTGGGTGAGGGGCTCGGGGAGGCGGTGGGCGACCTGTCGTTCCACACCACCCTCGACCATCCCCACATCTTCAACCACAACCAGGTAAAACACGCCTGGGTCTATCTCGACCGGCCCGAAGCCGAGAAGGCGGAGTTGACTCGGATCATCGACCGGGACCTTTCCACGAAAGTGAAGGTACAGGGCATGATACCGGCACAAGGGTTTGCGGTCGCCGGTGTAGGCGTGGACTACGACTGCGCCTGTGTCTTCTACCGTCTTCATTCCAACGCACTCCTGGACCGGCGCAACTTCTCGGCCCGGTTGAACGACCCGGTAGAACGCCAGCAGTTCTGCGGACTGCTCAGTCGCCTCGATTCCCGGTTCGTGGCTCTCTTTGGAGAGCAGGAGGCGCCGCTGCCGGCCAACGTGGATGAAGTGGAAGGCTTTCGCAAGCGACTGGACGCAACGGAGGGCTGGTTCTCGTTGGTGTGTCGATTCGAGCGGGACGATTCACTGGCCGCATCAGAGGACTTCGCCGGCGCCTGTATTGAGCTGATGAATCCGCTTCTCGATTTCTGGCGTTTTTCGGCCTGGTCGCGCGACAACGACCGTCTGAAACTTGCGCGTGTGCTCAAGAAGGAGAAGAAGCACAAGGCCCGCAAGCTTACCGGCTTCCAGCCGGGGGACCAGGTGGTGGTAACCTCCGGTCTGCTGGGCGGCAAGCAGGGTACCGTTGCCGACGTCGATCTCAAGGGGCGGGTGAAGATCCAGGTGGGCCGGGTCACCATCGACATGGACCCGAAGCTCTTGAGGAAGGCCTAGAACTTCCACGTCTACTTTTCTTTTTCGTAACCGTTCACCTGGGGTGAGAATGTCGGCCGTGTTTCAGGCAGCGAGTGC
>CAZVFX010000030.1:0-59553 GCA_964626565.1 uncultured Myxococcales bacterium | reverse complement strand
CCCCTGCTCAAGGGATGGATGGACGAGTTTCTTGTGCGATTTGAACAGGGCAAGTAACCAGCCAGGACCTGTGCAAGAAACCCCTGTTTCGACGACGCCTAAGTGTTAAGTGTTAAGTCGTGACCCCCTGTCCCCGCCGCGAAGCGGCATTCCTTGACTTCGCACCACCCTAACTCGTAAGCTGTCTTTCGTTGTTTGAACGCGCGTGCGGGGTCTTGATGAAACGGTTGTTCCCTGGCTTCATGCTGACTGCTCTCCTGCTGGTTCTTGCCCTTCCTGCTTTTGCCGAAGACAACGGCCGGGTGGTCGTGTCCCCCACGGTGTGGATGCTCAAGGTGTGGGCCGATGATCCGCCGGTCTTCTTGCGTCCCGGCATCGTCAGTTCCGAAGGCTTCCTTGGCAGGGTGAGGTTCTCGGAAGAGCTGACAGAAGAAGAGATCGGCCTCCTTGAACTCACAGGGTTAAAATTCTATCGGAGCAAGGGGGTGCGGCCTGACAGCATCGGAGCGATCTATCCGGCGGTGGTGCCGTGGGACGGGCTGGATGAATTGCTGCAGTTCGAAAAGCTGATGCAGTTGGAGCCGGAGACGATAATCAAGCCCATCTCGCCGCTGAACGTCACCCGCGCGCTCACCGGCGCGCCTGAACTGTCCGATCACATCGGCGCGGCCATTGGCGAAAAGCCCGGGGAAGGGATAAAAATAGCGGACCTGGATTCAGGCATCGATGTTTTTCATCCCGCCTTCTTTCACCCCGATGGGGGCTACTACGCCTGGATCGACGTGGACGGAGACGGTCTGTTAACACTTGGCACCGACGCTTGCGACCTTAACGGTGACGGCGTCGCCGGTTCCGACGAGGTTTTACGCTTTCACGACGTAAGCCTGCTCAACTTCGAACCGGAGTATCTGGACACGTGGGACATCTTCGACCCGGACGGAGAATTCGAGACGTGGGTTGACTGGCTGTACGTTGACACCAACGGCAACGGCGTGCGCGACTTCGGCCCCGAGAACGGGTTCAACGAAGGTGACCCGGCATTCGGCGAGCCGGTGCTGTTGATTGATGATGTGAACCGAAACGGCCAGTTGGACCCGGTAGAGCGTCTGGCGAAGTTAAAAACCTCGAAGATTGCCAAGGTGCTGGTGGCCGGCGAAGAGTACATTCGGGGCGTGAACCTGTCCCAGCTTGACCCTTCCATCTTTCCGGGCAAAGGGTTCATGCCCGGCTCATCCCATGGCACCGGGGTCGCGGGAATTCTTGCCGCGAACACCCCGGGCTTGAGCAAGTTCGTGGGGCTTGCACCTTATGCCGAGCTGTACATGGTCGACCACTCTCTGGACCATGGCGGCCAGTACGGTTTCATCAGCGGCAGCCTCAACCAGATGATCTGGGCCAGGGACCAGAAAGTAGACATCATGTTGTACGAGTTTTCGTCCTGGGGAATGGAGTTCATCGACGGCTCCAGCAACATGGAGAAGGCGATGGACGAGCTGCACTTGACCAACAACATCGTCCAGGTTTCCCCGGCCGGCAATCTCGCCGGGTCGGGCAAGCACATGCTGGCGGAGTTTTCGCAAGGTGCGATCAATGTGGGCGTGGACCTGCCGTCGAAGTGGCCCGACACCCTGTTTCAGTACTTCGATACTCCGGGCCTGGTGCTCGCATTCTACTGGTACGGAGAAGAGGAGGATTTTCACATCTCCGTGACAGAGCCTGAAGGTGAGAAGAAGACCGGGATTCCTTCCACTTCCTACAACCCGACCCCCCTTGGGGAAAACATGGTGGTCTACTCGTTTACCGAGAAGAGCACCAGCGGACTGATGCACCGAATCGTGTCCATCTACGACAAAGAACAGAAGAAGATCCCCGACGGAGAATACAAGCTGCAGATCCTGAACCAGGCGGGCAAACAGATCGCTCTTCACGGTTATATCCAGGATCTTGCGTCCGGCTGGGCCCGGATGACGGTCTTCACTTCGTATGAGTCCGACGACACCACCATCTGTCATCCGTCCACTGCAGATTCCGCGTTCAGCGTAGCCGCGTACGGCGGCGAGTTTGGCCCGCCCGAGGAGTTGGGGAAGATCCGGGGCTATTCCGGCCGCGGGCCGCGCATCGACGGCAAGGTGGCCATCGATATCGCCGCGCCGGACGATCCCTATTCTCCTTTCCCCGAACTGCATACCGGCCCGTTTTCGGGTAACAAAGACGTAGTCGCTTCCTACATGGTGTTCGGCGGCACGTCGGGGGCCGGCCCCCACGTCGCGGCCGGCCTGGCGCTGGTGAAACAGTTGGAACCTTCCGCGGCTGCGGACAACCTGGTCCAGATGATGGTCCAGGGCACGGCCACCGAATCCCACATGGGTCAGCTTCCCAACAAGGAGTGGGGATACGGCAAGCTGGACGTGTACAAGGCGGTGTTCGGCCAGTCCGCACCGGCCAACGCACCGCCCGTCGCGAATGTGGCATTGTACAACGTAGACGGCTACGAAGTGATTTACGACGGCACCTCCTCCGCCGATCCGGAAGGTATGGACCTGGAGTTTCGCTGGGACCTTGACTACGACGGCGTGTGGGATACCAACTGGGGCCCGGTGCCCTCCATCGCACATTCCTACCCCGAGACTCCGGGCCACGTCACTGCCAAGCTCGCCGTGCGGGATGATCTGGGGGCCGAGGTCCACGCCCTGGTCTCTGTCGAACTGCCCAACGACTACATCGCCCCGCCCGAAGACCTGGGCGGCCAGGCCGACGCGATAGGCAGCCCCGACGGCGGTGGCACCAGTCCTCCGCCCGTGGACGAAGGCAAAAAGACGGTGGGCAAAAAAGGCGGTGGCGGATGCGATGCCTCTACAGGCAATGCCCCTCCCGGCCTGGCCCTGTTGCTGATGCTGTTGGTGTTGACGTCAGCCGTGCTCCGGCGTAGACGGTGCTGAGGGAGCTGCCGGCCTGGTGCCTTTTTGCCGGGTTGCTGGCCGTAGCAGCATCCGCGTTCGCCAAGGAACGCGTCGTCGTCGCCCCCACAGTTCATTTCCTCAAAGCGGTGCGGGATAATCCTCCCTCGTTTCTGAGAAAAGGGGTGCTCGACCCGACGGGCTTTCAGGGCACCGTCCGGTTCGAGGCGGAACTGAGCAGAGAAGAGGTGGCGCGGCTGGAGCAATTCGGCGTCTCCTTCTCAAGGCGATTCGCCACAACTCCCGACGTAGACCACATCGGAACCGTGTATCCGGTTCACGTGCGGTGGGAAGGCCTTGACGCGCTCATCGGGTTTTCGGGAACGCTCCAGATTGAGCCCGCACTCATCGATCCGCCGGAGCTTCCACTCGAAGTCACTGGGCCGTTGTGCACCGTTCCTCCGCTGGCCGAGGCTGTTGAGGCGCTGACTTCGGAGCGACCCGGGGAGGGGGTAAAAATCGCGGACATCGATCACGGCATCGATGTGTTTCACCCGTCGTTCTTCCACGCGGACGGCGGCGACTACGGCTGGATTGACGTGGACGGTGATGGGGAGTTGACGTTTGGCACCGATGCGGTGGACCTGGATCACAACGGGGCGGCGGGCCCGGCCGAAACCCTCAGGTACGAGGACGTGGACTTCATCGACCTGGGCGACGAGGACTCCTACGGCGGGCTCGACGGCGATGGTCACTTCGAGCCGGACGTGGACTGGCTGTACGCAGACAGCAACGGCAACGGAAGGCGGGATTTCGGGCCGGACGACGGGTTCTCAGACCAGTTCCCTGCGTTCGGCGAGCCGTTGTTCGTGCTGGACGATACCGACCAGGACGGCGAGGCAGATCCGGGAGAGGCGCTGGTCCGGTTGTCGAGTTCCAAGATCGCCAAGGCGCTGGTGCTGGGCGAAGAATTTGTGCGGGGCGACAACCTGACTTACCTCGACCCCTACCTTTTCGGACACGACGACTGGGTGCCCGATGTGACTCACGGCACTGCGGTGGCCGGCATTCTGGCGGCCAACACACCGGGCCATTCCCGCCTGGTGGGCATGGCCCCCTACGCGGAAATCTACATGGTGGATTTTGGCCTCGATTCTTTTTACCAGAAGGGTACTGTGGACAGTGACCTGAATAAGCTGTTGTGGGCTGCCGAGCAGCAGGTAGACATCGTCCTGTTCGAGTTCGGCACCTGGGCCATCACCTTCCTTGACGGCTCTACCAACCTGGAGCATGCCATGGACGAACTGTCCCTGGACAAGGGGATCGTCCAGGTGGCTGCGGCGGGCAACCTGGGCGGGAAAGGCAAGCACATGTTCCACGATTTTCCCGACGGCGAGACTCCGCTGGACGTAATTGTCCCTCGCCGCTGGGGTTCGGGAAAATCCAAGAAATACTCTCCCTCGAATCTTTATCTCTCTCTTTATTGGGAAGGGGAAGAGGAGGACCTCGACCTCACCCTGGCTTTGCCTGAGGGCGCTCCCGGCAAGCCGGCGGGCCAGATCGAGGTTCCGGTGCACACCGAAGAGCCGGTGCAGATCGGCTCAGACCTGTTTCTCACCTCCTTTTCCGCCCAATCGAGCCGGGGGTTCATGTTGCGTTTCGTCACTGTCTTCAGGGACGAGGGGCAGGGCGTGCCCACGGGAGTCTGGAACTGGGTTGTGCACAACAACACCGGGGCTGACCTGCCGCTTCACGGCTATCTCAAAGACAGCCAGACGAGCTGGTCCACGTCGGTGAAATTCGCCAAGTGGAAGACGAGCTACACGACGTTATGCCACCCGGCCACCGCGGACACCGCGATCACTGTCGGCGCGTACGGGGCCCGATTCTGCCCCGAAAAGAAGATTGGGAAGCTCCGCTACTATTCCAGCCGCGGACCTCGCATGGATGGAGTGTTGGGGCTGGACATTGCCGCGCCGGCCGACCCGTACGCGCCCTCGCCCTTCCTGACCGAAGGCGTGCTGGTGGACGGACAGACCATGTTTGGGGGTTACCGTGAGTTCAGCGGCACCTCCGGGGCTGCGCCTCATGTGGCGGGAACCCTGGCGTTGCTAAAGCAGTTGCAGCCCCAGGCATCTCCGGCCGAACTGCTGGAGATGTTGGCGGAAGGGGCTCGTGTAGAGCACCTGATGGTATCGAAGAACCTGGCCAAGAAGTGGGGCCACGGCAAGTTGGACGCATTGGCGGCCGCATTCGGCGATTCGCCGCCGGAGTTCCCTGCGGCCGAGGAGAAGGTCGAGAAGGTGGATTTGTCTCCTGAGCCGGCTCTCGAACTGGCACCGGAATTATGGGACAGACCTGAGCCCGTTCCCGACGTGAAAGGGCCCGAGTTCGTGGAGGCCGGCCCGCGGCCGGGGCCGGACGGCGGGTGTGGGTGTCGCGCCGCGGGCGGCCCGGCCGGGCCGCCGTGGGCATTGCTGTTGCTGCTTGTCGGCGCTAGAATGGTCATGCACCGCTTTGGTGCAGGGAGGCAATCATGAGTTTCTACCCCACGGTAAGGCGGGTGGTGGTTTTTCTGTCGGTATTGTTGGTCACCGCGTGCGCCGGCGATCCAGGTATTGCGTTGCTGGAGGACATCGGCAAGGAAAAGGACACCGGGGGTGACGCGCCGGTAGTGCCCACCGAGGTTGTCTCCCCTGAGGAGACCGCTACCCCGGTTGACGTGTCCGCGGTCGATCTTGGCGGCGAGACGCCGTTTACCGGCTGCGAAGGGGGCGGCTGCTTCCTGGACTCGTGCGAAGGCAACGCTGATTGCCAGGACAGCCTGTGCGTGTTTCATCAGGGCGAAAAAGTGTGCTCCAAAACGTGCATCGAAGATTGCCCCGATGGGTGGAACTGCGAGCAGGTGACCATGTTTGGTTCCGATATGGTGTTCGCGTGCGTGTCCCAGTTCAGCCACCTGTGCCTTCCGTGTACCGATTCCACCGACTGCCAGCCTGTGAGCGAGGTGGATGTGCTGTGTGTCTCGTATCAGGAGGACGGCTTCTTCTGCGGTGCCACCTGCGACGCAGCCAGCCCCTGCCCCGAAGGTTATGAGTGCAAATCCGCGTTTACCACGGAGGGAACCTCGTCCAAGCAGTGTGTGTACGCGGGCGGAGCATGTCCGTGCACTGAGACCGCGGCCAAGCTGGCGCTTACTACTCCGTGCGAAGCTACCAACGAACACGGCACGTGTGCGGGCGTCAAGGCGTGTACCCCTGCCGGGCTGTCGGAGTGCTCTGCAGATCTGCCTGCCGAAGAGGCGTGCGACGGCGTGGACAACGACTGCGACGGCGAAACGGATGAAGACTCGTGTAACGATGAAAACGAGTGCACTCAGGATGGCTGCGACCCTTCCGGAGGCTGTTTGTTCCAGCCGCTCACCGGAGACGGCTGTGATGATGGCGACGATTGCACCCTCTCGGACCAGTGCGATAATGGTGTGTGCGTTGGCAATCCGGTTTCCTGCAATGATGGCAACGAATGCACCGACGACCTGTGCGACCCGGAAGGCGGGTGCCAGTTCAACAACAACACCCTTCCCTGTAATGACGGGGATCCCTGCACCTTTGGTGATCACTGTGCCGACGGCGCTTGCGCCGGGGGCGTAGCGCTGGATTGTGACGACGGCAATCCATGCACCGAAGACGCGTGCGACGAGGGGGAAGGCTGCGCCCACACCCCACTCCAGGGAGACTGCGACGACGGCAATCCATGCACCCAGGGGGACCACTGCGAAGATGGGGCGTGCGTCTGGACCGACCTGATGCCGTGCGACGACGGCAACCCTTGCACCACCGACGTCTGTGACCCTGTGGAGGGCTGTGTCTACCTCAACAACAGCAACTCCTGTGATGATTCCAACTTGTGCACCATCGGTGATAAGTGTGCCGACGGGCAGTGCGCCCCGGGGGCCTCCATCGACTGCGATGACTCCAACCCATGCACCGAGGATACGTGCAACCTGCTGCTGGGGTGCGTCCACGCCAACAATTCGGCAACCTGCGATGATTTTGACCCGTGCACCGACGATGACTTCTGCACTGCGGGTCTGTGCGTGGGTACGGGAGCCCCCGACTGCGACGACAACAACCCTTGCACCACCGACTTCTGCAACCCTATGGTGGGATGCACCACCGCGCCTAACACCAACCCGTGCAACGACGGCAATGCGTGCACTCTGAACGACTCCTGCTCCGGCGGCATTTGCGGCGCGGGGGAGGCGGTTGTGTGCAACGACGGCAACGTGTGCACCGACGACTTCTGCGACCCCGGTGCAGGCTGTAAATACACGCCCAACAGCGGTCCCTGCGACGATAACAACTCCTGCACAGACGGAGACCAGTGCGCCAACGGCGCATGTTCGGGCCAGAGCGCTATTCCGTGCAATGACGACAATCCCTGCACCCTCGACACCTGTGCGCCCGGGGAAGGGTGCAAGCACACCGCAGCACCGGGGCCCTGCAGCGATGGCGATGCCTGCACCCTCAATGACAGTTGCGCCGATGGTCAGTGTATTCCCGGGGCCGTGCAGGACTGCGACGACGGGAACCCCTGCACCGGCGATTCGTGCAGCGAGGGAACCTGCATCCACGACCCGCTGGACCTCCCTTGCGACGACGGCAATCCGTGCACCGAGGGTGACTTGTGTGTGGACGGCCTGTGCAAAGGGCCGGACCCGACGGTTTGCGACGATGAGAACCTGTGCACCTCCGATTACTGCAACCCTTCTTCGGGCTGTGTTTTTTCGATCAACACCCTTCCCTGCGACGACGGCTCAGTCTGTACTACCGGGGATGTCTGCACCGACGGCGCCTGCGAGGGCGGGGCCGAACTGGTGTGCAACGATGGCAACGCCTGCACCGACGACTCTTGTTTGCCCGACTCCGGGTGTTCATTTAACCCCAACGCCGACGCCTGTGATGATGGTAATGCCTGTACCAGCGGCGATGTGTGCGGGGGCGGCCAGTGCGCCGGGCCCCAGTCGGTGTCTTGTGACGACAGCAAGATCTGCACTCTCGACTCGTGCGACCCCCAGGCGGGTTGTGTACATCTGCCGTTGGATGTCGTTTGTGACGATGGCAGTGCATGTACGGTGGCGGACAAATGTGTAGACGGCGACTGCGTCTCCGGCTCACCTCTAAATTGCAACGACGGCAACGTGTGCACCGATGATCAGTGCAATCCCGCCGTCGGGTGCGAGTACTCTGCCGCTGACGGCGGGTGCGACGACGGCAATGCGTGCACCGATAACGATGTGTGTGCGGACGGCCTGTGCGCCCCCGGAGAGCCGGTAGGATGCGACGACAGCAACGTGTGCACCGAAGACCTCTGCTATCCCGATTCCGGTTGCGCCAATGAGCCCGTGGACGGCGCCTGCACCGACGAAAACGCGTGCACGTTAAATGACACGTGCGCTAACGGCCAGTGCGCCCCCGGGGCGCCGCTGGCTTGCGATGATGGGGACAAGTGCACCGAGAACAACTGCGCACCCGATTCGGGTTGTGTCTATCCGCCCATTTCGCCCTGCTGTGGCAACGGCCAGGTGGAAGCGGGTGAAGAGTGCGACGACGGCAACGAGGTGAACAACGACAACTGCGACAACAATTGCAACGACATTCAGTGCGAATGGAGCGATATAGAGCAGCTCTATTGCAACGGCTCGTGCACCTGGGCCGGCGGCAGCAGTTGCGACCAGGCGGACGCAGACATATTCTGCAAGCTGAAAACCTGTAACTGCAACAGCCATGCATCTTCGTTCCAGGTGGTGACCGCGCTGCCGAAGAAGGGGTTCAGTTGCCCCGGTTATGGCCAGAATCTCGGGCCCATGCCTGAATACTGCGTCAACGTCAACGTGTGGTACCAGGGGTCGAGCATTCTGGCCAATCACGGCAACGGCGACGTGGTGGTGAATGTTGTGTGTACGGATTAGGAGAGGATGGGCCGTAGCAAAGGAGAGGCGGCGGACGGCGGTCCGCAGGGCGGCCAGCGGTTAGTTGATTCCGGAGGTATGCTGTGAGTTGGAAGAGAGTTGCTGCTATAGTGCCCGGCGCCATTCTGCTCCTGGCCGCCGGCTACGGGTGAAACGAAAGCTCGGGCGCCGGTGCGGACGCCCCCTGCCTGGCCGATTGCGGCGCGGTGGAGGAGGAGGTCGAGGCTCAGAAGGAGTGGAAGCCGGCTCCGGACATCCCCTGCGAGCCGGTAAGCTGCGAGTCGCTGCAGGTGTTGTGCGGGGAATGGCCGGACGGCTGCGGGGAGATGCAGCAGTGCGGCTCCTGCGGGGATACGGCCTATTGCAACCAGGTGGGTGAATGTGTCTGCAAGTTTGCCTTGTGCGGAGAAGTGTGCTGCCCTGAAGGAGACAGCTGCTGCGAAGGCGCGTGCACGGCTCCCACCCCGGCATGCGTTCCCGATTGCGACACCAATGAGTGCGGCGATGACGGCTGCGGCTGCACTTGCGGAGACTGCTCCGGTAAGTTGAACTGCCAGGAAGGCAGTTGTGTGAAGTAGGTATCAGCTATCAGAACCGACGGCTGATAGCTGACCGCTCCGCGGGCCGTTGTCCGCCGCCTTTTTGACGCCCCATATCCTACACAGTAAGATTAACTCTGTTGTAGCGTGACAAGTGACCCCCAAGGAGGGCCCCATGCTCCGGAACCTGTTCGCCCTGAATCTTGTATTCCTGTTCCTCTTTGTTGCCGGCTGTCCCGGCTCCGGCGGCAGTTCCGGTCCGGCCATCGAGACCGATGCGGGGGATGCTGTGGAATCGGATGCCGACGGCGAGAGTGACCTGTCAAACGATGGAACCCTTCCCGACCCCGACGGGGGGTGCGTCCCGGTGTGCGACAACAAGGAGTGCGGCTCTGATAGCTGCGGCGGGCAGTGCGGTATATGTACGGAAGGAGCGCAATGCGTAAACAGCAAGTGCGTCGAGGAATCGATTCCCTGCGAGGAACTCGCCGAGTGCTACCCGCATATTTGCGATGCGGACACCGGTAAATGTGGTCCGTGCACCACTGACGACCAGTGTAGTCAGGGCGGCGGCGTCTGCGATGAGCAAGCGGGGCTTTGCGAAGAATGCGTCGAGGACAATGACTGTGGAGAGTTTGAGGAGTGCCAGAATAACGGATGCGTGGAATTGCCATGCCCCGCTTCCCCCTGCCCCGATGGGCTCGTTTGTGACGAGTCCAACGCCGTGTGCGTCGAGTGTGTCATTGTCGACGATTGCCCGCCCAACTACACCTGTGAGGCGAACCTGTGCATCGCCCCTGCCACCTGCGATTCGTCCAAGGACTGCGCTGATGATGAAGTGTGCTTCAAGGACGAGGGGATTTGCGTAGAGTGCGTGGAGGATGCGGATTGTGCGGATGGCTGGCGCTGCAGCGAAGCACATGAATGTTACGAAGTGCACTTCTGCGACTCGGACAAGGACTGCAAAGATTACGACATGGTGTGCGACAAGGAGTTGGGCGAATGTGTCGATTGCCTCTCCGACCTCGATTGCGCCGACGACCATTATTGCGAGGGGGCGGCCTGCCTTGACGACGTGTGCGACCAGGATGCGGAGTGGCCCGCTTGCCTCGACAACGCGGTGGGAGCCTGCAGCGAAAACGGCGCCGTGTTCGTGGTCATCAGCCAGTGTCTGCCGGAGGAGTTCTGCGTCGAAGCCGAGTGTGTTCCCTGGTTGTGTCCACCGGGAGAGAGCGGCTGCTCAGGAGATGTCGCGTACGAATGCAAAGACGATGGCAGCGGATATGTGTGGGAAGAAGATTGTGCCGCGGCTGAAGCGGCATGCTCCGGTGGTGAGTGCAAAGAGGTGGTGTGTGAAATGGGAGTTACCTACTGCCTCGACCCGTTGACCCTGGTCCACTGCCTGGAGAACGGCACCGACTTTGACACCACCCCATGCGGTGATGGCGAGTTCTGCCAGGATGACGAGGGCTTGTGCGCTCCGTGGGTTTGCGAGCCGGGAGTGCCGGAGTGCGATGGCGGCGCCGCGGTGACCTGCGATGAGTTTGGTTCAGGATGGGGCACCACTACCGATTGCGAGGCGCTGGGGCAGGTTTGTGCCGCGGGCGAATGCGTCGATTGTGATCCCCAATGCGGCAACAAGGAGTGCGGGGAAGATGCGTGCGGCGGTGTGTGTGGAGTTTGTGCGGACGACGAAGTCTGCACGGGAGCCGGCTCCTGCCTGGGCGTGAACTGCGCAGGCGAATGCTCCGGCCAGACTGCAGCCGCTCTGACGTGCGGCCTCGACCTGTGCTATCCCACCGAAGTGGGCAGCGCGGAAGTCGTGGCTCCCCTGGGAGACAACATCTCGACCTCGTGGCAGGTGGAAGCCAACTGGGGCAATGCGGGTAACGACCTGCAGCCCAAGAATGGCCCCACCTTCGTGGTGCTCTCCACCGGCAACCTGAGCAATCCCGAACACAACGACAATTTGCCGCCGGGAAATGCATCGATGGGCGACCCGTTCACCAACGCCACGGCCCACGATGTGATTCAGGCCAAGCTGACCTTGAGCGCGCCCATCGGCGTTACCGGTTTCAGCGTTGATTTCCTCTTTACCTCCGCGGAATTTACCGGCACCAACCAACCCTACAACGACAAGTTCTACCTGGTCCTTAACGCACCTCAGACCACCGGCGGGGAAGGCAAGGTGATCAACTACGTCGAGTGCGTCAATCCGCAGGTGTACACTGCGTTCGAGGAGGGCGGAGTCGCCTACTGCTACCTGGGCGCCATCGCCGACCTGGAGGAAGACCCGCCCCAGACCAAACTGGGAGGCACCGGGTTTCAGACGTCCACCGGGTGGATGCGCACGGTCTGGCCCATCCAGGCAGGGGAGACGTTCACTCTGAATTTCCATCTGCAGGATACCAACGACGGTTTGTACGACACCGCGATCGCGCTGGACAATTTCCAGTGGCTTTCCGGCGCCATCGCCGCGGGCACAAATAAACTCTAATCCGAACTGTCATCACGTTCGACTCTGCTACGCATCGCTCAGTGCAGGCTCTGAGCGGAATGAGCATCGCCTCATGTAGTCGAAGGACCTCCCCCATGTCAGGATGCTGTCGACACTACTACTCGGCCCCGGGCCGACCGCGGATGACGAGAGTTGCTGAACCATGACGAGGTCCCTCCATCTCCTCCAGTAGGGCAAATCCGAGTGCGAAGTTGGGTGCGTCGGGGATGTCGGGATGACAGTTCGGATGGGTGATGATCGTGGGAAGGGCGTCCACCTGCGAAGGTGGCACAGCTACGTGCTGCGTCAGGCGACCTCTTCAAGATACCGCAGGAAATTCTCGCCTAGAATTCCTTTGATCTCGTCCGCGTTGAAACCCTCATCCATGAGGGCTTGGGTGACCTGGGGCCAGTCGGACGCGTCCACAAAACCGCGGGGTAGATAGGTGGTGCCGTCCATGTCGCTGCCAAAGCAGATGTGCCCGGGCCCGGCCAATTCGGCGATGTCCCTGGCCTGCCGGGCCACCGAGCGCATACCCTTGCCGGATTTGCCTAAGTACTTCGGGAAGAAGATCACTCCGATGAGGCCGCCTTTTTCCGCGATAGCCTTTACCTGGTGATCGGCCAGGTTGCGCTCCAGTTTCTTGTGTCGCCGCAGCGCACCGTGGGAGTAGATCACCGGCTTGGTCGCAATCTCCAAGACGTCTTCCACCGCCCGGTCCGAGCAGTGGGCCACGTCAACCGCCATGCCCAGCGCCTCCATCTCCCGGACCACCTCCTTGCCGAAATCGGACAAGCCGTCCAAGGGCCGGAACGGTGAAGTAGTACCGTCGGCGATACCGTTGGAAATGAAGTGGGTAAGGGTGAGCAGCCGCACCCCCCGGTCGTAGTAATGCCGCACTTTCCCGAGGTCGCCTGCCAGCACGTGCCCACCCTCGATGGCCAGGAAGCCGGCCAGTTTCCCACCAGCCGCCGCGGCCCGCATTTCTCCTGCGGTGGTGCAATGGACAACCTTGCCGTCGCACTCGTCGATGATTTCGTAGTAGCGGTCGATGATCCGGTCGGTGAGTTGGTCCGAATCACGGCGGAACGGCCAGCCCGGAATGTACGAGGTGAACGCCAGCACGTTGACTCCGCCATCGGTCGCGCTGGAAAGGTCCAGTGAATTCTTCAGCGGATTCCAGACTGCGGGTCTCTTCGAAACCTCATCGAACCTTCGCTTCCATAAAAACCCGTTAATCAGGAAGTGAGTGTGGCAATCGACGACAAGACTGTCCTTGTGCAGCTCCAGCGCTTCCGGCGTCACCGGAATCTTTGCGCCCTTCATGAACCCACCTCAATACTGTTTCCGCAGTAACCGGCAGCTTCGTAGGAACAAAGCCGCAGGCGTTGCCAACCCCCGCGGCCACCGCGGTAGGTACTGAAATAAGTGAAGGCTCCCCGATCCCTTTGGCCCCAAAGGGGCCGTCCGGGTAGGGCTCCTCAACGAAATGCGCCTCCATCTCCGGGGTGTCCAGCGCCGACGGAATAAGATAGTCGGCAAAACCGGGATTGAGGCAGCGGCCTTTGTCCAGCAGAATATTCTCAGACAGCGCCCACCCCATGCCCTGGACCATGCCGCCGTGGGCCTGGCCTTCGATGAGAGAGCTGTTTACAACCTTGCCCACGTCGTGAACGGCCACCAGCCGTTTCACCTTGGTCAGCCCGGAAAGCAGGTCTACCTCACACAGTGCCACGTGCCCTGTGCAACTATATGACGAGTATGCCGTCCCCTGTCCCGTTTCGAGATCCCAGTCCTTTGGGGGCGGAGCATACCATCCGGACGCGAACAGGTTGAGCTTGCGGGTAAACGCAACTCCGCAAAGCTCTTCGAAATCGACGCTGCCGGTGGGTGAGAAATATCGGCCCGGCTCGACCTGAATGGCGTTTGATTCACACTCCAGCAGATCGGCGGCAAGTTCTTTGAGGCGAGCCCTGAGTTGCAGAGCCGCACCTCGGGCCGCATTACCGCTCATCACCGTGGTACGGGACGCCACCGTGGGGCCGCTGTCGGGCACCATGCGGGTATCGGTAAGGGGAACCACCATCTTCTCGAAGGGGGCGCCCAAGGTCTCGGCCGCGATTTGAGCCACCACGGTGAACGCACCCTGGCCTATCTCCGCACCGCCGATGTTCACCTCTACCGACCCGTCGCTCCTCACCTGAATCAGGGCGCCGGACCCTTCCAGGTGCTGCCCGCCAGCATGGAGACAGCCCCCATACATGGACAGCGCCATACCAACTCCCCACTTCTTCCATTTCGAGGCTGCGCTCAACGCCTCCGCTTCCGCCTTCAGTTCGCGGTACTTGGATTTCTCAACCAACAGATCCAGTACTGCCAGTGAGGGATAGGATGGAGGAATCGGTTGCCCGGTGATGGTCTTTTCACCCTCACTGAGCAGGTTTTTCCTCCTCAGGTCAAGGGAGTCCATCTGCAACTCATCGGCCAGCAGTTCTATGACGCCTTCGGTGGCAAAAGTCACCTGGGGATTGCCGAACCCACGGAACGCGCCGCCGAACAGGTTGTTGGTGTACACGATGAGGGTGTCGACGTGGGCGTGCTCGAAACGGTAGGGCCCGGCCGCGGTACTGTTGGACCGCTCCGCGACCACCGTGGACAAACCGGCATAACCCCCGGAATCCACGTGGATAGTAGCCCGCAGCGTCACGAACGTGCCGTCTTTCCTGGCCCCGAGTTTGTACTGCATCTTCATACGGTGGCGCTTGGTGGACAGTTGCATGTCCTCGGCTCGACTGTACACCAGCTTCACCGGTCTCCCGGTGTGAGCCGCGGCCACCGCGGCGCAGGCCGCAACTTCGGAAGGGTAGTCCTCTTTGCCACCAAAGCCGCCGCCGGTAGTAGTCTGAATCACCCGGACTGCGTTCTTGTCGCACCCCAGCACCCTGGCGATAGCGCCCTGGACGTAAAACGGGCACTGCATGCTGCCCAGGATGGTCATGCTGTTGACTTCCGGCACCGCGGCGCAAGCCTGGGGCTCCAGATAAGCGTGCTCCTGGTAGTTGACGGAGAAACTCTTCTCCACCACCACGTCGCACCCTTCGAACCCCGCTTCCCCCTTGCCGAAGCGGATCTTCTGATGGCGCACCAGGTTGCCGCCCTCGTGCAGTTGCACCGCCCCGTCCTCCAGAGCGGTCTCAGGGTCGTGGACGCTGTCCAGTTCACGGTACTCCACCTGCACCAGGCGGGCGGCCTTACGGGCCTGCTGCCTGGTTTCGGCCACCACCAGCGCCACCCGGTCGCCTACGAATCGTACCCGCTCCGTGGCCAGCAGCGGCTGATCCGGGAACACGCAGCCCACCTGGTTCGTCCCCGGTACGTCGCTGCCGAGAAGCACAGTGACCACGCCGGGAGCGGCGGACGCTTCGTCGATGTCGATAGAGACCACTTCGGCATGGGCATGGGGGGAAAGAACCATGGCCGCATGGAGTTGGTTGGGAAACGAGTAGTCGTCAAGGTAGCGGGCGTCGCCCCGCACCTTTTCCACTGCATCCAGGCGAGCCAGGCCCGCTCCGACAATCTTCGTCTTACTCATGGCCACCCTCCCCGCCGGCAAGCCTGGCTGTCGCCTTGAAGATCATCTCATAGCCGGTGCACCGGCACAGGTTGCCGGAAAGGGCTAGCCGGATCTCTTCCTGAGTGGGGGTGCGGTCTTCGTCGAGTAAGGCCTTGATGGTCAACACCAGGCCCGGAGTGCAGAAGCCACACTGAACCGCACCTTCGGAGACCATCGCCTCCTCTATACGGTTCAACTCCTCTGCGCCCAGCCCCTTCACGGTGGTTACATCTCTTCCCGCGACCTGGAAGGCAAACATGATGCACGAAGTCACCGGCTTTCCGTCCAGCAGGACGGTGCAGGCCCCGCACTCTCCTTCGCCGCATCCTTCTTTTACTTCGGTGCAGCCGAGACCATCGCGGAGTAAGTCCACCAGGCGCTCATAGCCGTCGACCGTAGCGTTCACCACCTTGCCGTTGAGTCGGAACGATATTTCACTCATCACGTTCCTCCTTCAGCTCCTCCAGCATCTTATGGACGGAGAGCTGGATCACCTTGCCTTTGTACCAGAGGCTGCCCCTCACATCGGTAATGGGGCTGATGTCCCGGTCCAGGGCCTGGTTCACTTCGTCGATGGTATCCGGTTCCTTCAATTGGGGAATGGTGCAGTCGACCAGGAGTTGCTCCAGGTTGGTCAGGCGCACGGGGGTAGGTGCAACGCTGCCCGCGGCCAGCAGAACGTCGTCCAGGCGGCGCCCTTCGATGTGGACCCTGGCCGCGAAATTGGCCGAGGCGATGACGTTGGCGCCCCGGGGGCCGAATTTTTCGTGGAAAACCTGCTCGTCCCGTTGGGGTACCGGAACCAGCACCGCTTCGATGAGTTCATCGTGCTTCAGCACTGTGGCTCCGGGACCGGTGAAGAAGTCGGCGATGGGCACCTGGCGGGTTGCGTCGGGGCCTCGCAGCACCACCCGCGCTCCGTAGACGAGGAGCGGCGGGCCGCAGTCGCAGCACGGGGACGCATTGCCCAGGTTCCCGCCGATAGTCGCGGCGTTACGGATCTGGGGAGAACCCAGGCATTGAAGCCCCTTGGCCAGCAGGGGCAAACCCTTGTTCAGCCGCGATGAGGCCGCCAGCCGGGCCACGGGCGTAAGCGCGCACACCCGCGCCATTCCGTGCTGCAGAGTGACGGGGTCTGCGGAGGGAACCGGGAGCCGGATCAGCGCTCCGGGCGAAAACACGCCGGCGTGGATCTTCAGCAGCAGGTCGGTACCGCCGGCCACGAAGCGCCCGTTTTCCCCGTAGCGGACCTTCAGCCCCAGCGCCTCGTCCAAGTCCCGTGGCGTGAGCAGTTCAACATGTTCAGCAGATGTCATGGTCGTATCTCCCATGTATCAAACCGACGTGTATTCTAGTAGAGAATGATCCGATTGAGAAACTAATTATCCGGGGTATTCTCCCCGCAAGCTGCTGATTTCGTCACAGGAGTTTCCTTGCATGCAGATAATAACCCTGCTAAACTTATAGTCGGCACATAAAACGGAAGGGCTAGGTTATGGATATCAGGCAGTTTGAGCTTTCGAACCCGTGGCGGGTCGCGCGTCAATGGGAGGTGCCGTCCATCAAGAGGCGGTTGCTCTCGAGGGTCATTGATTGGATGGATGAGCCGGAAGTGCTGGTGCTTACCGGGGCGCGTCAGGTCGGAAAGACGAGCATCGTCTACCAGTTGATTTCATGGCTTCTGGAGTCTCACGAAGTGGCCCCTGCCGACGTCTACTACTTCAATCTGGATATCCCCGGGGTCGCCGATTTCGTGGGTGACCCGTCCGCCCTGTTGAGATTCCTGGAGGTCGGCAACGGCGGCAGAGCCTTTGTCTTCATCGACGAAGTCCAGAGGCTTGAGAGACCGGGACTGCTCATCAAGGGACTGCAGGACATGAAACTGTCGCTCAAGTTCATTCTGACCGGTTCATCGTCCCTGGACATCCGGGTCAAGACCGGCGAAGCTCTGACCGGGCGCAAGCAGGTCTTTCACGTTTCGCAGCTTTCGTTCAGCGAGTACTTGGACGCGGTTGGTGCGTCACTGCCGCCAAAGCCGATGAAGAAAGGAGACACCGCGCTCTACCTGCCGGAGCTGAACCACCACCTGGACAGCTATGCGACTTACGGCGGCTACCCGGCGGTGGTGCTTTCCGGCAGTGCGGACAAGAGGCTGGGTCGTCTCGATGAGATCTACCGCAGCTACCTGGAGAAGGACATTGCGGGGTTTCTGAGAGTGGAAAACATGTCGGGGTTCCGGCGTCTGGTGACCGTCATCGCCGACCAGCAGGGAGGGCTTGTCAACATCCAGGAGTTGGCCGCAACTCTCGGCATGCATCGGGACACCGTTGAGCGCTACATCGAGCATCTGGAGCAGACCTTTGTGTTGCGCCGAGTGACCCCGTTCTTTCGCAATCAGCGAACCGAACTCAGCAGGATGCCCAAGCTGTATTTTGCCGATCAGGGCTTGCGGAACCTCGGCCTGGGTGTGCTCCAGTCTTTCCCCGACCGTCCCGACCGGGGCCAGATTGCTGAGGGCCTGGTGGCCGATTATCTTTCCGAAAGTCTGTCCCCGGGCGCCGGCCTGCATTTCTGGCGGAGCAAATCGAAAGCAGAAGTGGATTTTGTTGTGGGCAGCTCCGGGGCTGTGACCGCATTCGAGGTAAAAGCAGGTGCGTTGAGCAAACCAGGCATCCGTCGTGGATTCAGGTCCTTCCTCGGCAAGTACCAGCCGGAACAGGCCTTTCTCCTCAACCGCAGCCTCTGGGCCAGCGCAGAACACGAGGGGATCCCGGTCAGCGCTCTTCCCCTGGCCGTCTACCTGGCCGAGTTGGTCGCAGACTGAACGGTTGAGTTCGGCGGGCGTGAAGACTAAACTATAGAGGTTTCACCAGGGAGGTGCTGTGAGAAGGGGATGTGCCATTGTAGTTGTTGTACTTCTGGGACTCGTGTGCAGCTCGGCCTGCTCCGGGAGGAGCGGCGGTGGGGCGCCTGGTGGAGACATGGTGGAAGCGGGCGCTCCCGATGTCGCGGTATTGGATGGTCCGGGGGAGGAGTTGCCGGCGGACGTTGTTTCCATCGAAGTTGTGGATGTGCCGGACGTGGCGCCCGAAGTGACCGTCGACATCGAGCATGAGGCCGACGTTGGCTGGACGGGCGAAAAGACCGTGAATCTCCTCGTTGACACCAATCGCAACGGCAAGGCGGAGCCCGGGCAGGCGGATGAGAGCGGCGAGGAGAAATGGACGACTCACAGCGGCGCGGTGTTCATCGTCAATGCCGACGACGACGACGGGGACGGGGGGCGCGATTGTGACGACGACAAACTCAACGGCGCATCCGACGTGGATGACCTGGCGCCCCTGCTCATTGCACCCATTCCATGGATGGAGAAGAGGTGGTACGGCGAACTGCTCGTCGAATCCAAATCGGCAGAGCACGTAAGGTTGCTGGAACTGTCGGGGGAAGACTGGAACGTCGTGGATATCTCCGGCCCGGTGAAAGTGTCCGAGGGAAAGCTCAAGTCGGGCATCGTCCGGTTCGGCCTGGAAGGGCGCCATTTCGCGGGGGAAGAGGGTTTCGACGGCAGGGTGTCCGTCAGTTTCACCCTGCGGGACCATGACGGCAACGCGGTAGATTCCGACAGCGCCCAGCTTCGGGTCTCACCGCTGATTCTCACGTCGGGTATGAACGTGGCGTCTGAGATTCAGGTCGCCTACTCCATGCCCGAGCAGGCCGGTTTTGTCGCCGAACTCGAGTACATCGTTCAAGGGCTCCCCTATGATGTAAAGACGGTAGGAGACTTGGGGGTCGCGCTGAAGAACCCCATCGGCGGCGACATCTGGATACAGGATGCGGTGGAAATCGGCTTTACAGTGTTGCCCGGTGACCCCAAACCCCACGTGGTGCGTGTGGCCCTGAAAGCCCCGCGGGACAAACCCCTCGATCAGGTGGGTGAAGATATCTTCCTCGGCGCGGATTTCGGCCTCGCTGACGTGGCCGAGCCCCGCGAAGACGTTTACTGGTTCGACTGGTTCGGGAACCTGGAGGTCTCGGCACCGCTCCTGCATGACGATTACTACTACCCCTACGGCAAGCTGTACACCGGCTTCGACCCTGCCGACCCCGAGGTGATGTGCATGCATCCCCTGATCCGGGAGTTTCTCGACGTCCAGGATGCCCAGGGCCCCATCGTTCAGGTGGACACCGGCTGGCTGCTCATCGGCCACGTGGACGAAATCATCTCATGGATTCCCTGGTCCGGGGAGGTCGGATGTTGCGGCAAGGGGTTCGTGATGCTGTACGCCAGCCCCGCGGAAGGGGTGGCGCTTCTGGAGAAGTTGTCCGCAGATGGCCACGGCGACGCGGTGCTGTTTGAAGGCACGGGCGTAGAGGTCACCGTTGACGAGATCCTGGGTGACGAGTTGCTTCTGGAATTCAACCAGATGGCTCAAACGAGACTGGACGCAACCCTGATACATCTCAGGGAGGAGTTCGGCCTCATTGACGAGGACATCGCCTTTGTTCCGACGTTATTCGAGCCGGATGAGCAGTGGGGATCGTACGCGGTAGCGCTGGTGCCCAACATGGTCAATTCACTGGTGTTGGGCAGCCTGTTCGTCGCGCCGGATCCACACGGCCCCATTATAGACGGGGTGGACCCCTTCAAAGCTGCGCTGAGGGAGAGGCTAAAACCCTACAGCCAGGTGGTGGAGTTCGTGGATAACTGGTACCCGTATCACGTCTGGTCGGGAGAAGTGCACTGCGGCACCAATGCGACCAGGCTACCTCTCAATCTTGAATGGTGGTGGATGTAGGGCAAGGACCGTTTCTCGTTTGATAATTGAAAATTGCTGTTCTCCTACCATTTCTCGTCGTAACGATTCCACAGATGATCACCCAGTGACCAGTAGGTATCGGTGACCGATTTGGCGGTCTCTGCAACGAACTGATTGAGCATCTTGCGGGCCTCGGCAGGGTCTTTTTTGAAAACCTCCGCGGCTTTCTTGTCCAGCTCGTTGCTGTCCTTGATTATCTTGGCCTGCAGTGGGTCCCTGACTTCGGCGATGTCTTTGCGCATATCACCCCACCGCTGCGCGGCGATGGTGGCGAGGCGGTTGAAGGCCCACCACGCGCTGTCGCGGCTAAAACCGGTGGTGCGACCGTCGGTGGTGTAGATTGCCGGGAGTTCCGTTACGCCCACATAGATCGGCACATAGGTAGTCATGGCCGGATTGGAATACCCGAACCACACCCTGCCGCCAACTTGATCGGGTAGAAAAGAGCGGGATTGGGTAATGGTGACGTACATTGCGTACCACCTGGCCAGCGGGCGCTCGCCTTTGTCTCCCCAGCCGCCGTTGATGTTGAACAGCGGGTTCATGTCATACGGCATGAACGGGTTGGCCAGCGGGCTCTTTTTACACTTCCCTTCCTTGTCGGTTACGGTGATGTTTTTCGTCATATCGAAGGGAGTGCCTTCGTAGGTGTCGCGGAAGATCTCCATGATTCTGAGCGGGGTCACCTTTTCTTCCGGTTTAATGGAAAAGGGGAATTCGTTGCTGTTGGGATCGAGCTTCAGCGATGGGGCCAGGAGGCTGAATACCCGCCACTCACGCCGGGTGCACGAAAAGCTCGTCCGCCCCGTGGGGTTGTAGGCATAGTTGAACCGGAATTCGCCATCTTTCGGATCCCACCAGCCGTTCTTCTCGGCGTAGGAGGTCACGTTCTTCGAAGCGAGGAACCAGTCGGGTTTGCTGAGGTCGATCTTTCCGATACGGGAGGCGTTGGCGACGACGCTGATGTGGTCGTCGGGGATGCGCTGGGCGGCCCAGGCCGCCCCGACCTGGTCTTTGCCCAGGCCCACGATCTCCATGTGCCATGCTTCATTGGGGTCGGTGATGGTGAGGACCTCGCCCACGTCTACCCAGCCGTGCTTCTCTATGAGCGCGCCGCCCAGGATCACCGCCTCACGAGCGGTCTTCGCTCGCTCGAGCATGAGCCGGGTAAGGGTCTCGCAGTCGATGAGCCCCTTGTCGCTCTTCAGCTCCTTGCGCCCTTCGAAGGTGGATTCACCGATGGCCACCTGAAACTCGTTCATGGACGCATACGCGGGTGCGAGGTAGCCGTAGGTTTCGGTCGCCTGCGGAATCTCTCCCGTCTTCTCCCGCCCGTAGCGCTCCATTGGCCCGTCATCGTCCTTCTTGCGCTTGGTGAGCGTCAACTTGTCACCAGCCTTGTGCGTGGCCCGGGGAATGGCATGAATGTCCGAACCGGTGCGGTGGCTGTCGCAAGTGTGCGACGTGAGCACCGAGCCGTCGGCGGATGCCTTCTTGCCCACCGTAATGCAGGTGCAGGCGTCGGCCGTGGGCGCTGAAAAGAAGAAGACAAGGGCAAGCAGTAGACCAGAGACTACCTTCATGACTCAACCTCTTGATTCCGGCCGGCTGTTTGCCGGCGGGGCTTTCGAGCATGGTCGGATTGTGCAGCGACCTCAGGCTGAAGGCCTGGCCGCACTGGTGCCGAGCATGCAGTTATTATTGTTCCGTCACGACGGTGAGAGCGCCGGCGTTTTCTGTCTGGTAGTCGTCTTCTGAGCCGTCGTGCTCAAAGCCGGCGGCCTTGTCGCAGTAGGTCCAGGTCGCGCCGCCATCCAGGGAGAAACGGAAGGCAAAGTCGTATTGCCCTTGCTCCATAGGTGCGGGCAATTCCGCCGTGTACTCGTCGTTGCCGACTTCGTTTGCGGCGAGTGCACTCCAGTCGGGAGTGCCCGCGGCCGTAGTCCAGGTCCAGTCCACATTGCCTTCGGGCAACGACTGGTCCGGCCCCACGCCAACTTCCCCTACCAGCATGGCGTCAGGGTCTACCCCATCTGTGAGGTCGGTGATTCCTTCGGCAAAAACTCTGCCGTAGCTGGCAATGAGTTGCCCCGGCTGGACGGTTTCTTCCAACGGCCACTGCAGCCTGCACCAGTCTACCGCCGGTGGTTCGGGGCATTCCGCGTTGGCCGCACCCGGAGTGCCTTTCTTGTCCGCGGTGCCGTAGGTGTCGGCAGCCTCGCACCAGTTGGCCAGGTCGTCGTTGAGCAACGGGTCGGTCATGTCCGGGTCCAGGGCGATGGCAACGCCCATGACTACCCAGGCCGCGGTGAACATCACCTTGTCGATGGTGACCTCGCCGCACTTCAACTCGATTTCGTCTTCGGTGTTGGAGAGGGAAAAGCCGCTGTAGACGTAGGCCGATTCGGGAAGTCCGTGATTGGCCACCGGGTCACCGCTACGGGCCAGAACGACGTGTTCGCCATCCTGGACCAGGAGGGAGCCGACGATGATGTGATCGTCATTGTCGTCATCCTTCAGCATGCAGCCGCCCAGGTCCAGGGGTTCGCCGGCCGTATTGACCAGTTCAACCCACTCCCCCTGATCGGTTCCGGACTGGGACCGGGCCATGAACTCAGTGATGACAAACTGCCCTTCCGCAGTCGGTTGGGGCACGCTGTTCTCCGGCACGCACGCCGCGTTCTTGCACACGATACCCTCGTCCAACGAGCAGTCGGTGGAGGTTTCTTCGTACGTACATTCCGCCGCCTCTTCAACGATGGCGCACGCACCCGTGGCCGGGTAGCTGAGCAGGGTGATGCCGTCCTCGGCGCAGACGTTGACAGGCGGCTCCGTACACGGATTGGGGAGACACGGGTCTTCGACGCCGGTGCAGTCCAGGTTCTCCGCACCCGGCGTGCCCAGCTTGCCTGCGTCGCCGTAGCCGGCGATGGCCAGGCACCAGTTTTCGGGTACGTCGTTGCTTTGCCCGTCATACGCGGAAAGGTCAAGCTGCGACGAGACGCCTTCGGCGACGAAGGAACCGCTGTAGTCCACCCGGTCGATCTCCAGGGCGTCGCACACCAGCACGATTTCGTCCGCGCTGTTGCTCAAAGCGAAGTCGGCATACACCATGTCGGGCACCAGGCCGTGGTTCTCCTCCGGCACATCGCTGCGGGCGAAGACCACGTGCTGGCCGGAATTGACTACAAAGGTCCCGGTGATGAGGAAGTTGTTGCTGTCGTCGTCCTTTAGCTCGCAGCCGTCAAGGTCCAGGGGTGATTCGGTGGTGTTGAACAACTCCACCCACTCGCCGTAGTCCGATGAACCGCCCTGGGACTTGGCCATGAACTCAGTAACGATGATGTCGCCCAATTCAGACGGCATGACCCCCTGGCCGGGCTGCACGCAAGCACCATCTTTGCATTCCATGCCGTCGGCCCAGCATTCAGTCACTACCGGGGTGTAGTCGCACAAGACAGCGCCTTCCCCCTCGGAACATGCGCCGGGGGATTCATGGCTCGTAAGAGTCAAGCCATCCTCACTGCACTCAGCCGCCGGCGGGTCCAGACACGGGTTGGGATCGCACGGGTCGGGAGGTACTACGCACTCGGCGTCCACGCAAACCATCTCCAATTCCTGGCAGTCGAAGGGTACCGGCGTATAGGTGCACACCGGCAGGCCGTCCACTCCCTCACATTCGCCCTGGGGATCAAATGTGTTGAGGAAGAAATCGTCGGCGCATTCAGTTGGCGGTGGTTCGGTACACGGGTTGGGGTCGCAGGGATCGGGCGGGACGCAAGGGGAGTTGGCTGCGCCGGGGGTGCCCAGCTTCTCCGACGATTCGTCGTAATATTCCGTGGCTGCACACCAGTTTTCGAGCAGGTCGTTGCCGTCGGCGTTGAGTTGCTCCGGGTCGAGCTGCGACGCCACTCCGAGCACCACCTGGGGCTCAACGTAGTTCACTCGGTCGATTTCTATCGCATCGCACTCGATGACGATTTCGTCCACATCATTGGACAGGCTGAAGCCGGAATAAACATAGCCGGGAACCAGGCCGTACGTGACTTCAGGATCTGCGCTGCGACCCGCCAGCAGGTAGCTTTCCGGCGCGATGACCAACACTTGCTCTACGATGTGATCGTCGTTGTCGTCGTCCTTGAAATGGCAGCCGTTGAGATCCAGGTGTTCGTTGGACGCATTATAGATCTCCACCCACTCCGCACTATCGGAGCCGGCCTGGGCCTTGGCCATGAACTCGGTGACCACCAACTGGCCCGGTTCGTCGGGCAGGTTCCCCATACCAACCGGTCCGCACACGCCTCCGACGCAGACTCCATCGTCGGGGCACAGTTCCGGCAGTTCCGGGTATTCGCAGGAGTGCTGGAAGCCGTCAGGCGTGCACACTCCGTCGTCGTATTCGATGAGAGTCACGCCGTCCTCGGAGCAGGTCGCCGTGGGGATTTCAATGCAAGGGTTGGGGTCGCACGGGTCAAACGGCTCCATGCACTCGCCCTCGAAACAGATGTTGCCGTCCTCGGAGCAATCGATGGTCATGGGCGGATACTCGCAAACCGCATCTTCGCCATCCAGGGTGCACTCGCCCAACGGGTCGTATGCGGTGAGCGTCACACCGTCATCTTCGCACACCGACTCCGGGGCCGCGGTACACGGGTTCGCCGGATAGCACGCGGTGGGCGGGATTTGGCACTGGGCGTCGATGCACTGCTTGCCGAACTCGGTGCAATCGAAAGCATTGGGCGCATAGTCGCACACCGCCTGGCCGGCTTCTGCCACGCAGTTGCCCGGCGTGGGATAGATAAGTAGCGTATCGTCATCCTGGCACTCGTGGGCGGGAGACTCGTCGCACGGGTTGGGGTCGCACGGGTCGGGGCCCTCGATCTCCTCCGGTTCCTCTTCGTCGGGCTCGATGTCTTCGGCCGCGTCATCGAAACCGACATCCGGAACAACATCTTCGTCGTCTGCATCCAAGCCAAGATCAGCTTCCGCGTCACTGCCGGTAAACTTGATCCCTGAGTCGTCCTCTTCCGTCGCATCCCTGCTTCCGCAGGCAGCGAGGGACAACGCCAGGACCAAAACAGACAACAGTGTCAGCCAACTGTTTCCAGCACGCATTTCGCACCTCCCGGTTCGTTCGCGCATGCGGTGGTGAGTAAACCAATAGGTGGTGTCTAAGTCAAGGAATATGGCCGCGGTATGATGATCACTGCCGGTGCCGGGTCTTCAGCCCTTCGTCGCTCGAGACGGCACAACTCCCCATTACCAGCAGCACCAGCAGCACCAGCAGCAAGCTGCCCGCGGAAACCGGCGATTGCCCCGGGGCCATGCGGCAGTTGCACGCCGAGTACCCGGCGCCAATGTCATCACCCAGGTTGATCGGATAGCTCGGCTCTGCCTGTTCCGGCCCGAGTTCGTTTGTGGACGCCTCAACGCCGAGGTCTGTCTCCAGTTCAGCGGCCAGGTCTGTCTCGAGGTCTGTCCCCGAGTCGGCGGCCAGGTCTGTCCCCAAGTCGGCGGCCAGGTCTGTCCCCGAGATGACCTCCGGTGTTTGCTCCATTACGTCCGGGAACTGCTCTATCAAGTCCGGGAATTGCTCCACGACGTCAGGGAACTGCTCGACGATGTCCGGAGAGCTCTCAACTACGTCCACGGGCGGCGGTTCGTCGGACTCCACCTGCAACTCGAAGACCACCGTATCGGCGCCGTAGTCGCTATCCAGCACTACCTCTACCATCGCGACACCCGGTGGTCCTTCCGGTTCGGGCCAGGATAACGCGCCCGTGTCCCACTGCACGGTCATGCTCGCGGGGGCCTCAACCAGGGCCCAGGCGAGAGGTCCGTCCCCGGCTCCCTCCAAGGTGACCGACCACGCCTCGCCGATGGTGGCGGAAGGCAGCGATTCGGTGGAAATTTCCGGCAGCGCGAACTGTTCCGGCTTCATCACTTCGATGCCCAGAAATGGTGACTCAGTGAACTGGTACAGTGCGCCGCCGGTCCAGTATGGATGCCAATGGTCCGGATGATACGCCAGCCACAACGTTTTCCAAGCCCCGCCGGTGCCTGCAAACCGCGCCATCTCGTGATAGACCACGTCGTCCCACTGCTGCACCGAGGCGAGAGAGGCGGAGCGGTAGGTGATAGGCGTCATGAAGCGCTGGGAAGGGTCGGGCGGGATGGCGAGGATGTTGGCATTCTGAGCGGTGGCCTTCATGTAGTCACCCTTGTCCGCCCAATCCACGTAGTAGAAGAAGTGGGGAACCGCCGTCGGTTCGTACAGGGCGAGGTTGGCAAAGCCCAACACCACGCTGCCTGATCCGGTGGCCGGGTCATATGAGTCGTACAGGTTGCGGACGATGGTGTACACCGAAGGATGATAGGGAGCGAAAGGCACCCAGCGTCCGCACTGTGGCTTGTACGAGCCGCCGTTGGTGGACCCGGTGCCGCCGACGTGGTCCGCCAGGGTGTTGGAGTCCTTGTAGACGTTCTTGAAGAACGTGTTTCCGAACCGGCGTAAGTCGGTTTCGGAGAATACGATGCCGTTTTCACCACACACCCGGGCGAAGTCCACGTTGATCGCCGCATGGGAGATGTCCTCCCCTGTTCCCGAGTAGCCGCCGCCCCAGTATTTCCAAACGTAGGCGCCATTTCCCTGCAGTGTAAGGGCTACGGCGAAGCGGTTGGCCAGGCCGGTGGCCTTCTGCAGGTAGTCCGCCTTGCCGGTGGCCAGATAGAGCGCAACCAGGGTGCGCCCCATTGCGTTCTGCTGATTCAGCGGCATTTCATCCCCCGCGTGGTCGAGGAACGTGGCCGCAGGGTCGAACATGTAGTGGCCCTGGCCTACTCCGGGGCCGATGTTCCACTGGAAGTTGTGGTACGCCACCACCTCCTCCACCCGGGCGATGAACTGGTCCGCCTTCTCCTTGTAGGTAGACCCGTCATAACAGGTCTGTCCCCACAGGTTCTCGTCGGCATATACCATCGCTGCGAAATCGGCCATGGGGTAGGTGAGCATGCCGCTGTGGACCACATAGCAGTAGGGTTCGTTGTTGGGTTGATACTTGGTGCAGCGCCAGCACGCGGACGACTTGCCGTTGAACTCGGTTGCTCCGGCAATGTCGTCCCGGCTTGCGTGGACATGATCTGCATGGTCCGCCAGCCGATCGAGATACTCCGTGTCCCCCGTGGCCCGGTACATGGCCATATAGCTCATCATGATGTAGCTTTCGCCCCAGGCCAGGGTGGCGTTCTCGTTGTTTGAACTCTTGTACCCATCGCCGCCGTTGATGGACGCGTTGGCTTCCTCGTAGCGGATTCGGGACGTGACCGCGTGCGCGTGGGCCGCGGCGAAACAGAGGACGAGAATTGCGACGGCAATCCGGATTCTCATTGGCGAACCTCCGGTTCCGAGGGTAGAAGAACCCTCGAAATGATGCAACCTTCGTGCTAAAGTCCTCCTCGGTATCAACGGAGAGGGACAATGACTTTCTACGAAGACACGAGTCAACCGAAGGTGCTGACGCGGCTCCAGCCGTTGCCCCTGTTCACTGCGCGTCCGCAGGTAAAATTCGTCACCGTCCGGGGCGAGGTGGCTTGGGAACGGTGCGTCTACAACGCCGGCGCCATCCGCATCGATGGCGTAACCTATGTCCTCTACCGGGCCTTAGGCGAAGACGGTTTTTCGAGACTTGGCCTGTGGACAACCAGGGACGGCGTGACGGAAGAGAAACGGCTGGACTGGCCCGTCTTCGCCGAAGAAGCGGACTTCGAAGGTCCGGCCGACCTGGCCGCCCGCTGCAACTGGCACCGGAAGAACCTGGGCATGGTCCGGGAAGTTGGCGGCTGCGAAGACCCGCGCCTGATGCTCGTGGACGGCATGCTGTACATGACGTACACCGCCTATGGGGAAGACCCCCTGCTTGCCATCGCTCGCATCGAGGTGGAGCAGTTCCTCCGGCTGGCCAAGGCGGGAGCCCCTTACGCCGAGTGGACTCCCCACTGGGAGCGCCTGGGCGTCGCCATCGAAGGCGTCATGGACAAGGACGCCTACATCTTGCCCCAGCAGTGCGACGATCATTGGATCCTCTACCATCGGATCCACCCGGACATCCAAGTCGTGCGCTTCCGTGAGTTTTCTCTACCCTTCCCGAGTATTGGGGATACGGTACTTACTCCCCGGCCCGACATGTGGGACTGCGACAAAATCGGCGGTGGCGCCGCAGTACTGAAAACCACCGCCGGGTGGCTGCATATCTACCACGGGGTAGGAAGACGGCACGGAAGGCGTGCGTACATGTTGGGCGCGTTTGTAACCGCGTTGGATGACCCCGCAGAGGTGACCTACCGCTCCCCCGAACCGATCCTGGTCCCCGAGGAAGAGTGCGAGCTCAAGGGATGGGTGGACGACGTCGTCTTCACCTGCGGTGTCGCGCCGGTGGACAAGGACAGCAACGACCTGCTTACCCTCGATGACGAGATCTTGATCTACTACGGCGGTGCGGATGAGGTTATGTGCGTCGCCCGCGGCCGCATCGGCGACATTGTGGGAGCGTCATGAGAACAACCGCGCTGTTCCTCCTGGCAGGCCTGGTCGTTGCCTGTGGCACCACCAAGGTCGCGGTGCCTGAGACCAATCTCAGCCATGCCGAGCACATCTCCCGGACCATCTCACTGGATGGTGAAGAAGTCCTTACCATCTGGATCTACGCAGAGGCTCCTGATTACGTGCCCATCACCGACGACGATGAGGGGTACACATGTGTCGATGACACCGCCCGCTTCGCGGTCGTCGCACTGCTGAATGCGGAAAGAACGAAAGACAAGAAGCCTGAAAGTATGGCCCGCAGCGCCCTCCTGATGGTGCTGAAAATGCAGGCTGAGGATGGGCAGTTCTACAACTTCATCTTCCCCGACCTCACCATCAATCGGGAAGGACACACCAGCTACAAAGACCATGGCTGGTGGGCGGGAAGGGCGCTGTGGGCGCTCGCCGCGGGGTACCGGTTCTACCAGGAACGAGATCCCCAATTCGCAGCGCGGCTAAGGGAAAGCGTGGAAAAACTGTTGCCGTGGTACGATTCATATCTGGACCGGCACGGTGAGTTCGATGAAGTAGGCGGTATGCGCGTGCCGTCGTGGCTTGTCAGAGGTTCGTCCTGCATGACCTCGGAAGCGGTCCTGGGGTTGTTGGAACTCTATCTTGCGAAACCCGACGATCAGTTGGGTGCGAACATCGGAAAACTGTGTGACGGTATTGCCGAATTCCAAGTGCGAACCGAAGGGGTCCTTCTGCACGGCGCCCACCCAAGTAACGTGGAACGCCCCTACGACTGGCACCATTGGGGCAGCCGTCAAACTATGGCCCTGGCCCGGGCTGCCAGGATCCTTAAAGATCATCCCAACCGCGAAAAATGGCTGGAATCCGCCCGCCTGGAGGCAGACACCTTCTTCACCATGCTTCTCTCCTCCCATGTCCCCGAAGCGATATCGGGAGCCGCAGCCAAGTTCTATCCTCAGATCGCATATGGCACCAACACCCTGGTGCTGGGCGCGCTGGAGCTGTTTCGAGCCACCGGCGAGGAGAAGTATAGGAAGATGGCGCTGAAAGCCTTTGGCTGGTACCTGGGTGACAACCCACCCAGGGCAAAGATGTACGACGAAAAGACCGGCCGCTGCTTCGACGGCATCATCGACGCAGACAAAGTCAACCGCAACTCCGGCGCAGAATCCACCATCGAAGCACTGCTGGCCATCGAGGAGCTGAAACGGTAATTAGATCATCCGCAGCTTGAGTGCGGCCGAGGCTTGCTCGACGGTGAGGCCCTCCTCGTGGAACTTGTCGCGAATGCGTTCGAGGCCGGCATGCAGTCCCGGTTTGGACATTTCTTCCAAAGACCACACCCTTCCCAGGCGGCGGGCCAGAATGAACAACTCTTGTTCGTCAGGAGCCATCTTCAGGAACCGGTCACAGATTGCGATCAGTTGATCGAGATCGTCGGGCAGGTCTCCGCGCAATTCCATGAGCAAGTTGAGGCTGTGGTCGCTCTCCAGGCGAGAGGTGACGCCGGCAAGGCCGGTTAGGAAACGTCTGATCTCCTGCACCGTCTCAACTTCGGTGAGTGGCGTCCATCGCCCGCTCTTCTCCAACTCAGCCAACGGCGTGCCCGGCACCACCGCGGTGGAACGCAGGCGGATGAAGTGGGGCTGGATGGCACACAATGCTGCAGCCGAATCGTCAGCATGGGCCTCGCTGAACTCGCGTCCGCCAAGGCCCGGCATCCAGTATTCGCTGACTTCAAAGCCCGCGGAAACCGCCCCCCGTCCCCCGTCTATCTGCTGCGCTTGCGTCGTGCCTTTCTCCACGAGGGCCAGCACTTCGTTGTTGCCCGATTCCAGACCGATGTGCACCCGGTCGAGGCCTGCTTCCCTGATGCGTCTCAGGTCTTCGGGTTTGCGAAGCGCCAACGTGTGGGATCTGGCGTAAGTGGTGATTCGCGATACGTTTGGAAAACGCTGGCGGATCCCTTCCAGGATAGTAATCACATGGTCAGGTTTGGTGACCAGGGGGTTGGCATCCTGGAGGAAGACGGTAGTGGGGCGGTCGCCATAGGTGTCCTTCATCAGGTCCAGGTCGACCAGTACCTCGTCAACGCTTCTGGTGGAGAAACCGGCACCCTTGTACACCGGGCAAAACGCGCACTTGTTCCACGGGCAGTTGCGGGAGAGGCGCACCAGGAGGCTGCCTGCCTCGGAAGGCGGCCGGATCGGCCCCTGTTCAAAGTCGAACATGGCGACCGTAACCTACTTGAAGCACCCGAGCTGGCACTTGTTGATGCGGACGTTGTGCTGGTTGCACACTCGGGCGATGTCCATTCTCTTCACGTTGTACTTGTCCGCCAGTTCGAAAGCAATTTCGCACGGCAGTTTCAGTTTGCCGTCGATTTCGCTGGCGGCCTTCTTCACGATTTCAACCAGGTCGATGTTCTCGGTCATGGGCGAACCTCCTTATCCCAATGGTAATTCCCAGAAATGCGCGGTTACTTCATCCCCGGCCGCGGCTCCGGCGCAATGCGCAGGCAATACGACAATGCCGTTCGCCCGTGAAGCAGAAACATAATCTCCGGAGCCTTTGCCCGGAATCGGCGCGGCCAGGAGCCGCCCGTCTTCGAAAGTCAACTGAGCCGGGCAGTTGAACTGTCTTCCCGGCTTCTTCTTCAACGGCGTCGACAGAATCGCAGTAGCGTCGGCCGCGAACACCGGGCCGGTCCAACCGGCCAGGCGCCTGAGCAGCGGCAACACAAACTCCTTGAACGAGACCAGCACGGAGTTTGGATTCCCCGGCAGCCCGAAGACCTTTGCGCCTCCCTTGACGCTGCCAAACAGGATCGGCCTGCCCGGCTTCACCGCCAAACGGTGGAAGTGGATCTCTACTCCGGCCTCGGCCAGCACGTCGGGAACGTAGTCGTAGTCCCCTTTGGAAACTCCACCGGTCAACAGGAGCATGTCTCCCTCAAGACCTTTCCGAACCCTCTCGGCCAGACGTTCTTTCTCATCGGGGCAGATCCCCAGATAGCGGCATTTACCCAGGCCGGCATCCTTGAGCAGGGCGGCCAGCAGAGTGGCGTTGCTGTTGTAGATCTTGTTGTCTTCCGGTGCGTCCCCGGGTTCAAGCAGCTCACCGCCCGTTTGCAGGATCGAAACCACAGGCTGGGGGTGAACCGAAAGCTCGGCCCGCCCAACTCCAGCGGCCACAGAAAGTACGCGGGCGTTGAGGCGCACGCCTGCAGGCATGACGACCGCCCCTTTCACCGCGTCCTCCCCTCTTCGGGCGATGTTTGTCCAGACGCGGGGAGAATCCAGAATGGTCACCGTCCTCGCCGGGTCCGCCGACTCGGTCTTCTCCACCATTACCACCGCATCCGCATCTTCCGGAACCGCGGCGCCGGTCATGATCTTGACGCACTGCCCGGGGCCGATGGGAATTGGGCCGGTATCTCCCGCTTCGCGGATCGCAACCACTTCCAGGGTCGTGGGAACCGCCACGACGTCCTCGCTGCGCACCGCATATCCATCCATTGCCGAGCGGTTGAAAGGGGGAATATCCCTTCCCGTGATAACGTCCTCGGCCAACACGTGTCCTGCGGCTTCCCACAGGGGCAGAGTTACCGGTTTGCCGGGCTCAGCAGGGATCTCAGCGACGATCTCCCGAGCCTTTCCTACCTCCAGCATCGACATGGACACACCTCTCGACTCCCTATCGCAGGAATCTCTCCTCGATGAAATTAGTAATCTCTACGCTATCATTCAAGTTGAACACGGGCACCGCAACGTCCAGTGCGGCGTCAGAAGCTACTGCAAGCAGCGGATCCGTTGCCGGATCACACACCAATTCGTCGGAGCGCTCCTTCCTGTGTACTTCGATCTTCGGTGCTGCGTCCCGACGGAAACCCTCGGTGAGTATAAGGTCGTAGTTCCCGTCAAGATAAAGGGCCCGCACTTGGTCCAGGGACAGCGGCTCGGTGAGGTTCACGGTGAGAAACAGCCGGCTCGACGACGTAATCGCGACCGCGGCCGCGCCCGCCTCACGATGGCGCCAGGTGTCCTTGCCCGGATGGTCAACGTCGAAAGAATGCGCGTCGTGTTTTACCGTCGCCACCCGATAGTTGCGTCGGGTCAATTCCGCGAGCAATTTCTCGATCAACGTGGTCTTGCCGCTATTGGATTTTCCAACAATCGAAACAATTGGAGTTGTCATGTTACACCGCCGGTGGAGGGAGGATTTCGGGTTTGTCTTTGACTTCTTTGTAGGTGATCATGGCCGGGGCGGAAACCGGGCAGACGAACGAGCAGATCATGCACGCCAGACATTTCCCTTCGTCCATCACTGGCCGTCTTTGAGTTCCATCCCACTCGAGGCATTGGCCCCCCGCATCCTGGCAAACGACATGGCACTGTCCGCAACCCACGCAGCGATCCATGTCGTACTGCGCTATACCCTGGCGGCTGAGATCAAACTGATCAGTGCCCACGATGTTGGGCAACGCCTTACCGATGAACTGGTCAACCGAGTCGAAGCCGTGCTGGTCCATGAAGTAGGACATACCCTCAAGGATGTCGTCGATGATCCGGTAGCCGTAGTGGATAACGCCGGTGGTGATCTGTACCGTGCCGGAGCCGCACAGCATATACTCCACCGTGTCGATCCACGTTTCCACCCCGCCCATGCCGGAGATGGGGAGGCCCAATCCCGGGTGTTGCGCCATCTCTGTGATGCAGCGCAGGCCGATAGGTTTTACCGCCGGGCCGGAATAGCCGCTGGCTGCACTCTTGCCGAATACGTTGGGGTCGGGAACAAAGTTCTTCATATCGATTCCCACCAGGCCGCTCACGGTGTTGATCGCGGCCAGTCCGTCAGCTCCACCTTCCTTTGCCGATAGCGCCGGCTCGCAGATGTCGGTGACGTTGGGTGTCATCTTCGCCAGGACAGGAATCTCTACCGCCCCCTTTACCGTGGCTGTGAAGTCTCTTACCAGGTCGAACGCTTGACCAACCTTCATGCCCGAGCCTTCCACGGTCATGTGGGGGCAGGAGAAATTGAGTTCCAGCATATCGGCGCCCGCCTGTTCACACACGACGGCAAGTTCGCGCCATTCTTCGCTGGAGAAACCCATGATGCTGGCGATGACGATGCGGTCTGGCCAGTTCTTCTTCAGGTACTGTATGTCTTTGAGGTTGTGGTCCAACGGTCGGTCGGAAATCTGCTCCACGTTCTGGAGCCCCACCAACTTCTTGTCTCCGTAGTCGTAATTGGCCATGCGCGGAGACGGGTGAATGATCTTCACATCCCCCTTGCCGATGGTCTTGTAGGCCACCCCGCCGAAACCGGCGTCGAATGCCCTTCCTATCATCTCCCCCGTATTAGAGACCGGCGACGATGAGAGCAGCACCGGGTTTGGAAAACGTACGCCGCAAAAATCGAGGGAGAGATCTTTCTTGATTCCCATATCTACACCTCCCCTTCGGTCAACGATTTGATGATAGCTGCCGCGGCGCTTCGCCCGTCGCAAATAGCGTTGGAGATAAGGGCCGCTCCCCTTACCGCGTCCCCGCCGGCATATACCTTTTCGACAGTCGTCTTGCCACCTTCCCCCACCACCACAATCCGGTTGCCCTTGTCAATCTCGAGCCCCTTGATTCGGCGGATGTTGTCCCGAGGCTTCAGCCCGATGGCTTCCACTACCAGGTCCGCAGCGATTACATGCTCGGAACCGGGAATCGCCACCGGCCGGCGGCGCCCTGAAGAGTCGGGCTCGCCCAGCTTGTTGCGCACAGCTTTCACTCCCGTCACACTTCCGTCTTCCAACAGGTATTCGACCGGTTGGGTCAGGATAACGAAATGGACCCCTTCCCGAATTGCGTCCAGTTTTTCCTCCTCGTCTCCCGGCATCTGCTGGAAGGAGCGCCGGTAGAGGATGTATACGTCTCCGGCTCCGGCCTTGACCGCAGAGACGGCCACGTCCATGGCGGTGTCCCCGCCTCCTACCACCGCGACCTGCTTTCCCGACAAGAGTGACGAAATGCCCGCCGCGTCGGCCTTGGCCCGGCGGAGGAAGTCGATGCCGTCGTAGACGTCTCCGGAATCACTCCCCGGAATTCCCAGGCTCACCGAAGCCCACGCACCGGTGGCGAGGTAGACAGCCTTGAACCCTTCGGCGAACAGGGCGTCCACATCCTCGGCGGTCTCTACCGCCCTTCCGGACTCGATAGCGACGCCCAGATCGGTGAGGTCCTTGATCTCACGGTCGAGAAAATCGACGGACATGCGGTGGTCGGGAAGGACGTGCTGCAATATGCCTCCCGGCCTGTCCAACGCTTCAAATACTGTCGGGTTAAAACCGGCCTGGGCCAACTCCGATGCACACGACAGCCCCGCCGGCCCGGCGCCTACGATAGCCACCTTGATCCCGTTGGACTCGGCCGCCTCCAGCGGGTTGAAGTCGATCTCCCAGGCGTACTCCACGAGGAAGCGCTGCAGCCCGCCGATGTTGATGGGGCGGTCGAGCCCCGCCGCGGTGCACCCGCCCTGACACAACGAGCAGGTGGGGCACAAGATCCCACACGCCCCGCCCAGCGCATTGTTGCGTTTGACCGTGGCAATTGCCCCCTTCAGGTTCAAGAACCGCATCTGCCGGATGAATTTTCCGGGATCGGTATTGGCCGGGCAGCCAACGCTGCAGGGCGGCTCATGACAAAGGAGGCACCGATTCGCCTCCGTCATCGCCTGGTCGTATGTGTATCCTGGTTTCATCCTTCCTCCATTGCTACCGCCTACAGCCTCTCCGTTGCTACCGCCTAGATCATCCCATCAGTCAATTCGAGACCCTCATCCAGAATCGCTACCGCATCGTCTATCTGCTCACGGGTGATCGTCAGAGGCGGAGCGATGAAGATAAAGTCCCATTTGGCAAAGGTGAACAGGCCCAGCTCCATCAGCCGGCCCATGAGAGCCTTGTTCACGTTCTGCCGGGAATCGGCAAAGCCGGCCAGGGGCGCCCTGGTCTTTTTGTCAGAGGTCAGCTCCACGCAAGCCCAAAGCCCCTTGTATCGAACGTCTCCCACCGAAGGATGTTTTTCACCCAATTCCCGCAGCTTGCTCCCAAGGTATTCCCCGTTGGCCGCGGATTTCTCCACCAGGTTTTCCTCCCGATAGACCTCGACGTTGGCGACACCCGCGGCGCACGCCAGCGCGTGGCCCGCATACGTAAGCCCGCCCACGAAAGGTTTCTCGCAGAAATGGTCCCAGATCTTCTTGCTCCAGATCATGGCGCCCAACTGGATGTAACCCGAGGTTATCCCCTTGGCAGTGACCATGATGTCCGGAACCACGTCGTAGTGGTCGATGCCGAACCATTTCCCCGACCTTCCCCAGCCCGCCATCACTTCGTCGCAAACCAGGAGAATGCCGTTTTCGTCGCACAACTGGCGCAATCCCTCCACAAACCACTGTGGCGGTGGGATGATGCCGTTGGTGCCCACGATGGGCTCGATGAAAATCCCCGCGATGGTCTGGGCACCGTCCAGCATGACCTGGGTCTTCAGCGTCTCCAGACACTGACGATTGCAGGTTTCCTCGCTGTCGTAACCGAACGGGCAGCGGTAGCAGTACGGCCCAAAGAACTTCCCGACCCCCGGTATGCCCGGCTCTGCAGCCCAGCGACGCGGGTCGCCGGTGAGCGAAATGGCTCCCGCAGTCGCGCCGTGGTAGCCTCGCCACGCGGAGTAGATCTTGTTGCGTCCCGTGACCCAGCGCACCACTTTGATCGCGTTCTCGATGGCCTCGGCGCCGGCGTTGCAGAAGAACACGTGATTCAGATCGCCGGGTGTGACCTCGGAGATCATCTTCGCCAGCTTCGATTTCGGCTCAGTGGCGAAGATGGGCGGTGTATAAGTGAGCTTGTTCATCTGCTCGTTCATCGCGTTCAGCACGTGCCGGTTGTTGTGCCCGATGTTCACGCACAACAGACCCGCGCAGAAGTCGATGATCTTCTTGCCTTCAGCATTGTACATGTAGATGCCGTCCGCCCGCTCGATGATCGGTCGGTTTCCCGCGGACTGCACCGTCCAAGGATAGACTACATGTTCATTGTCCCAATCCCGAATTTGTTGAATGTTCATTTTGAGTTCCTCCAAATAGGCCCGGCGCTCACGTTTGGGATGCTGTTGTGTTTCTACAAGTCGCCCCACGGCTTTCTGGGAACGAAGTTCCCGTGCCCCACTTCACCTACAAATTTACCATCAACAGCGACAATCTTGCCCCTGGATAGCGTAACTGCCGGATACCCTTTCAGTTTGTACCCCTGGAAGGGAGACCAGTCGCAGTTTGTCTGCATATTCTGCCAGTCCAGCTCTACCTGTTTTTCCGGATCCCAAACTACGATGTCGGCGTCTCCACCGACGGCTATGCTGCCCTTCCGGGGATAGAGGCCGAACAGCTTGGCCGGGTTGGTCGAACACAACTGCACGAACCGGTTCAGCGACATGCGGCCCGCGCCCACGCCAAAGGTGTACATGAGCGGCAGCATGGTCTCCACCCCCGGCATGCCGTAGGGAATCCTTCTGAAATCACCTTCCCACATCGCCTTTTGCTTGGTGTCGAAAGTGCACGTATCGGTGCCGATAACCTGCACCGTGTCCTCCTTCAACCCCTTCCACAACCGCTGCTGGTCTTTGGGGGCCCTCAACTGCGGGCAGGTGGCATACAGGTGGCCGTTCTCTTCTTTGAACATCTCGTCGTCCAGCAACAGGTACTGAGGACAGGTCTCGGAATAGACGTTGGCGCCGCGCTCCCGGGCCGCCTTTACCTCGTCCGCTCCTTCGCCCGTAGACATGTGCACAACGTACAGACGCCCGCCGGTAACGTCGGCCCACAAAGCAGCCCTTCCGATCGCTTCTGATTCGGTGAAGTTGGGCCGGGTCACCGCGTGACCGTAAGCGCCCAACTCCTTGTACTGCGGCCCGTATTTTCTCAGCAACATCTGGATCGCGTCGTCGTTCTCCGCGTGCACCAGGATGCGGCCGCCGTTGCGCGCGGTGGCGGTGAGCGCCTCGAGCAGCATACCGTCGTCGGACATCCACCCCTCACTCTTGTACACCATGAACATCTTGAAGGTGGGAATGCCGTACTCCACCACGCTGTCCATTTCGTCCTTGGCCGTCTCCCAGTCGGTGATGCCGCCATGAAGCGAATAGTCGATGCATACCTTCGGGTCAGCCTCGGCGCGACGGGAATTCACCGCATCCATGATCTTATTGCCCTTGCTCTGGATGGCGTAGTCGATGAGGGTGGTCAGCCCGCCGCACGCGCCCGCCTTGGTGCCGTTCTCAAAGTCGTCGGCACTCACCGTGCCGCAAAACGGAAGCTGCAAATGAACGTGTACGTCGATGCCTCCCGGCATGACGTACTTTCCTCCCGCATCAACGATCTTTTCACCTCCCCCCAACTCGATGTCAGAGGCGATCTGGACGATCTTTCCGTCCGCGATCCCGACGTCGGCTTCAAATATGTCGGTGGCGGTGACAACGGTCCCATTCCTGATTACGGTATCCATTCTATACCTCCATTTCCTTGAGACTCTCGGACACGATAAGCTTTGCTTCGGTGACAGCCTGAATGTCTTCTGCCGTGTAGCCGGGCGCGACCTCTTCCAGCACCAAACCGTCATCGGTGACCCGAATGACGGCCAGGTCAGTGACGATGACGCTCACACACTCCTTGCCGGTAAGCGGGAAAGTGCACTCGTCGAGGATTTTGGCCGCCCCGCCCCGGGCCGTGTGGGTCATGGTGACCATCACCCGCTTGGTACCGGTAACCAGGTCCATGGCGCCGCCAACTCCAGGCACCCTTCCCCCTCCGGGAACCATCCAGTTGGCGATGTCGCCGTTCTTCGCCACCTGGAATGCGCCCAACACCGTCATGTCCAGGTGCCCGCCCCGAATGATGGCGAAGGAGTCGGACTGGGAGCAGGTGGCGCTGCCGGGAAGGCAAACCACCGGCTGCTTGGCCGCGTTGACCAGGTCCGGGTCCCGCTCTTCTTCCGTGGCCATGGGCCCCATGCCCAACAACCCGTTCTCCGAGTGGATGATCACATCTTTGTCACCCAGGAACTCCGGGATCAGGTTGGGTATACCGATGCCCAGGTTGACGTACATCCCGTCATCGATTTCTTGGGCGGCCCGGGCCGCCAATTGCATTTTGTTCAGTGGTTGTTTCATGTCTTCTCCTCTGGACCCTGGACCCTGACCCCGGACCCTGGACCCTGTCGTATTACGCCCTCTTCTCGTATTGCTCGCCCTGGAAGATGCGCTTCACCAGCACGCCGGGCGTATGAATGAAGTCGGGGTGGAACTTGCCCGGTTCCACCAGTTCTTCAACCTCGGCGATGGTGACCGCGGCTGCACCGGCCATCACCTCGTTGTAGTTGCGGGTGGTGTATCGGTAGATGACGTTGCCGAGCGGGTCTCCCTGATAACCCTTGATGAAGGAGAAATCCGCCTTGATGGGGGTCTCCAGCAGAAACTCTTTACCCTCCACCACTACCACCTCTTTGCCTTTTGCCAGGACCGTTCCGACTCCCACCGGAGTGAGCACGCCGCCCAGGCCCGCCATCGCGCAGCGAATCCGCTCGTTGAGCGTCCCCTGGGGCGTGATCTCCAACTCCAATTCGCCCGACTGAAAAGGCTTCAGGAAGTAGTCAAGCTTGGCCACCGGCCCGGGGAAAGAACCGATAAACTTCCGCACCTGCCGGTTTTCGAACAGCAGCGCAATGCCGTAGGCACCCCCGCTCTTCAAATCGATGGACCCGGCGTTGTTGCTGACCACGGTCAGGTCCTTCACCCCTTTCTCAGCCAGGGCGCGGATCATGTTTTCGGGGATGCCGCACAAGCCGAAGCCCCCGAACATGATGGTCGCGCCGTCCTGCACGTCGGCGATAGCCTCGTGCACCGATGCTACTGTCTTGTTCATATGTCCAATTCCTTTAGTTTTTCGGCCGCAGGGATCCCTTCCGGGGTCCAACCCCTCAGCCCGTAATATGCGTGCAACATGTTTCCTATGTCGGCAAGTACACCCTTGGCAGAACCATCAGGTTTTGCGCCGGAAAAAAGCCTGGGCGGCAGCACGTCGTCTTTGCGGCTGATACCCAACCGGACGCTGTACATCCTCTTGAGGTTGAACAGGCGTTCGCCCGTGGTCATCACCTCGTCCATATCGGCGTCCCAGCCGCAGAACAACTCCAGCCACCGGGCGATCTTCTTCGGCCCCACTCGGGCCAGGAAGAGGAATTTGCACATGCCCAGCGGGTTGAACACGCTCAAATAATCCTGGAGCTTCACCACCATGGGCGGCTTGTCGCCGGAGGTGTGTGGGTCGGTGGGTTCGTTGTAACCCAGGTCGGGCGCCGGGACGCCGCGGTCGATGAAGTAAGTGAGCGCTTCCAGGTGGCAGGCGCCACGCACCGCAGTGGCGTAGTTCAACGCCATGCTCACATGCCCTCTCGGGTCGTGAGCCGGGTACTCCAGCCCCTTCGTATGCACCGCAAATTCCTCCGACCCCTTCCCCAGTTCTTCCGCGGCTTTTTTCACCCCTTTCCCCAATGTACGGCCTATGTGTTCACCACGGCCGAGCATGTGGATCAGGGCCAGCATGGACTCACCGTTCCATTCGAGTTTGAGGCCGCCAGTCTCTTTCTGGGTTAAAATCCCTTTTTCAAAACACTCGATGGCGAAGCCGACTACGCTGCCGGCGGAGATGGTGTCCATGCCGTAGCGGTTGCACCACTCGTTGGCTTCCATCACCAGCTCGCCAGAGTCGTTGAGCACGTTGGACCCCAGCATGCCCAATGTTTCGTACTCGGGGCCGTGGCCGTACAAGCCCTTCTCGTCATGACGATAGATCTTGCCGCAGCGAATGGGGCAGGCAAAACAAGAGTAGTGCTTGTCGAGGTATTTGGGCTGAATCGTCTGCCCGGTGATCTTCATCGCGCCTTCTTTCCACGCGCCCAACTGCCAGTTCTTGATGGGCAGGTCGCCGAAGGCTTCTACCGTAACCACTCCGCCCGACGTGCCGAACTCGGTGAGGCCCGCGGCGTTCTTCCGGATATCGGGAGAGTCAGCCTTGATTTGTGCCTTCAACTCCTCCGGGTGGGCAACAGGGATCCGCATCTTGGGGTCGCCCAGCACCACCACGGCCTTCAGGTTCTTCGACCCCATCACCGCGCCGATGCCCGCGCGGGCGGCCACCCGGGAGATGGGCGGGTCGAACAGGATGCTGGAAATCAAGACACCGTTCTCACCGGCCGGACCGATGGTAGCGACCTTGGCTTTCCCATCTACTTCCTGCCGGATCGCCTTTTCCAACTCGTAAGTGTCAAGGCCCCACAGGTGATCCGCGGACCGGAATCCCACCCCGTCGGGGGTCAGATACATGTACGTCTTCTGCTCTGCCTTCCCGACAAAAGCGATGCCGTCGTAACCGGTGCGCCGAAACTCCGCGGGCCAGTGCCCGCCCACCGTCGCCTCGTTCCAAATGCCGGTGAGCGGCGACCGGGCGCAAACGCACAATTTCGAGGTGCCCGGCAGCATGCCGCCGGTAAACAACCCGGACATGAAAATGAGCGGGCTGTCAGGGTGCAGCGCCGGCACCGAAGGGTCGTGGTCGTAGTACAAGAGTTTCGCAGCCAGTCCGGAACCCAGTAAGTACTTCCGGACGTCAGCCTCCGGTACCTCGACCACATCGGTCGTCAGGTTCGAAAGATCTACCTTGAGAATCTTACCCCAATACCCAAATCCCATCGTATCCCTCACTGCGAGATCCTTCGACTGCGCTCAGGATGACATCTTCGACCATCGACCGTCGACCATCAAACGTCCCTACGGGAGAAGCTTGACCATATCCCCGTACGTTTCGGGGCGGCGATCGCGGAAAAACTGCCACGCGTTGCGGATCTGGCGAACTTCATCGAAGTCCAGGTCCGCCACCACGATCGCGTCGTCGTCTTCGTTGGCCTGGGCCACGATCTGCCCCTTGGGGTTGCAGAAGTAGCTCGAGCCGTAGAATTTGCCCGACTTGAAGGGCTCTTCGACGCCGACTCTGTTAATTGCGCCGACGAAATAGCCGTTGGCCACTGCGTGCGCCGGCTGCTCCAGCTCCCACAGGTACTGGGAAACGCCGGTGATGGTGGCTGACGGGTTGAAGATGATGTCAGCGCCGTTGAGGCCCAGTAGCCGGGCGCCTTCCGGGAAGTGGCGGTCATAACAGATGTACACGCCGATCTTGCCGTAGTCGGTATCGAACACAGGGTAGCCTAAGTTCCCCGGCTTGAAATAGAATTTTTCAGTAAAGGCCGGCGGGATTTCGGGGATGTGGTTTTTGCGATAGGTGCCCAGGTACTTGCCGTCACCGTCGATAACCACCGCGGAGTTGTAGTACACCCCGGTCATCGCTTCTTCGTACAGCGGAACCACGATGATCATGCCCCATTTCTTGGCCAGTTCCTGCATGATGCGGGTGGTGTGGCCGTCGGGAATGCGCTCCGCCAGGTAATACCACCGGTGGTGGACTTCAGCGCAGAAGTACGGCCCCGCAAAAATCTCCTGGAGGCACATGATCTTGACGCCCTGCTTGCCCGCCTCATTGATCATGTCGATGTGCTTGTCCATCATCGCATCGCGGATCTTGTACACCTCCGCTTTCTGATCGGCCGGCGCCATCTTCTGCTCCGGATCCAGAGTAGGCGCAATCACATTGGAAGCCTGAATAAGCCCGCACTTCACCACTTTCGACGACATTTTTACACCTCCCTAACATGCAATTGAGTTTGTTTATGCCCTAGGTTTTTGTCTATCAACATAAGTTAGTTTGGTACGCGATATCGTGCGTGCGTGTCAAGGAAAAACCGGGACGACAGGGCGTCTATGCAATCTCAAAATCTGATTTTGGATCTACATAAATGCGGGCGGGATTCAAGAAGTTCCTGAAAGTACCATCAATGATTTCGGCCGTGGGCAACGAAACCTGGACTTGACAACGACGAAACGTCAACTACTGCGAGAGCTTGAATAGAACTGCGTTCCCCCACGGCTCACCGCTGTTCGGATCTACGCCATCGGCCTGATTAGTGAACGTTTCGCCTCCAAGCTGAATCTCATCCGAATAGAACCCCGTGACCGCGTACACCGTGTCGCCCGGCCCAAGATCGACCCCGGTGACTTCCTCCGATGTGTAGAATGACCAGATGTGGTTTCCAGACGAGTCAAACTTCGCCACGACTCCCCCTTTGCCGTCTGGTGTGCCCATTGGCCCGCCGCCGAGGTCCAACTCCCCGTGGACCCTGCCACCGAAGAATATCGAACCATCGGTTCCAATCACCATGGACCATACCCGAAGTTTCGGTTCGTCCGGTTCCCCAGAAGGCTGCGGAAAATTGGCTAGGCGCTTCGACCAAACATGCTCACCGAGGGCATCAAGTTGCACTAAACAGCTGGACCACGGTTTCGACGGGTCTTCTTCCAACGGGCCTCCGCCGAAATCAATCTCCGAGCGAACTCCTCCCGAGAGAAGTACACTTCCATCAGGAGTGACCGCTGACTTGACTCCGTACGTGAACCCATGCTCGCCCGGCACTCCAAATCTCTTCGACCAGACGTGCTCTCCATCCGGGTCGAACACACCAGCAGCCAAGTCGTTGATTCCCAGTTTGTGCAGGTCATCCCCGCCCAAGTTCACCGTGTCGGCATTCGCACTGACTCCCCAGAAGACACTGCCGTCTGCACCGACTGAAACGGAGAGCCCTCGTTCACTTTGTTGGAAGCTGATGACGGTCTTTGACCATACAGGTACGCCGTCGGTGCCCAGTTTCACTACAAAAGCATTCTCCATGTACCCTGCCGGGACTTCCACCGGACCATTGCCAAAGTCTACTCCCCAGTAGAAGTCACCGCTCAGGTAGAGCTCTCCAGACGGAGAAGAGGCCATAGCTTCTCTCACATCAGCGCCTGAGCCGGCGAACCCGGTCGACCAAATGTGACTTCCATCGGGAGCATAGCTAGCTACGAATATGTCTTCCCCTGTTGCCGAAGGAATCGGCTCGCCGCCAAGGTCAATTTGGTCTGTGGGCTTGAATTGGTCTGCCACAAGCACACCACCGGCCGGACCAATGGCCACCGAGTCGTGGGTCGCAAAGTTGGAATAGCTTGCGCCCGTCGGCCTGAACCAGCCCACCCCACCTTCCGGCTTGAAGCCGATGACAAACAATCCCCTCTGTGCCTCCTCCACCGGTAGATTGACATCGCCCACTTTCACATAGTTGCCCCAGAACACCCCGGCGAAGTATACGTGACCGGATTGGTCGGCAACCACATTGCGAATACCCACCGATGAGTCACCAGCGACGATTATCACCTCTTCGAGAAAAGGAGGTGAGACGCAGGTGCCATCAATGCACTTGTCGACACCGTCGCACTCCCCGCACGCCGCACCGCATCCGTCGTCGCCGCATTGCTTGGCTTCGCAAGCTGGCACGCAAACACAACCACCCTCGATACATTCGTCCTGTTCGCCGGTGCACTCGCCGCAAATTCCACCACAACCGTCTTCCCCGCACTGCTTGTCTTCGCAGTTCGGGGTACAAGCATCTACCTCCGGGGCGACCTCCGCGCTCACGTCTTCGTCCGCATGTTCAACGTCCGATGGAACCTCAGCGTCAGCGACATCGAGCAGCGGCGCAGCGTCGAATACCTCAGCGGGTTGGCCGCCCAGGTCACCGGCACCCTCAGTCGTGTTGAGGTCGGCAATCGGCCTGGAACCGGAATCGCCGGTATCCGTCTCGCTGGAAGGACTTCCGCTGCAGGCCGCCAGGAACGCAGCCAATAGGGTCAATCCGGCAACGATTTTCATGTGAACTCCACTTCGGGGCTGGTGCATCTTCATTATGCAAGCCTTTGAACGCGATGGCAAGCTGTGCTGTGGCGACGTATCCGTTGCCGCCAGCCGGGCTGGTCTCCGAAGCCGCGCCTCGCTTCTTCCAGACCGACGACCCGATCCACACTGTCGCGCTCGGCACCGTTCGTTACCCCTACTGTTGACCGAGGATCCGACATCATCTTCAGGCACAGTTAGTCATCGAGGCGAGGGAGGGGCTCCTGCTCGCCGGATCTGCCAATGTCATGGGTTTGACTTTAAAGTGTCTTGACTTTATAATGTCACCCAGCAGGAGGTGAACGGATGGCGGAGAGCAAGCAGGCGACTATCTACTTTGAGTCCCACATCCACCGGCGCCTGAAGGTGCGGGCCGCGCAAGAGGGGAGAACCTTGTCCTCGCTGGTGGCTGAAGCGGTTCAGGCGCTCCTTGACGGAACGCAGGAAGCGACTCAGCCGCGCACCCGGCTGGGAATGGAGTGGGCCGGTGCGTTGGCCGACCTGAAAGACGAGACCACGTCACTCGGCCTGCAAGAGTGGGGCAGCCGGGTGCAGGGAGATTGATGTACCTGCTTGACACCAACATCTGGTTGGAAGTGCTGCTGGGCCAGGCCCGGGCGGAATCGGCCAGGCGGTTGATCGCCGCCACGCCTCCATCGAACTTGTATATGACCGATTTTACTCTGCACTCAATCGGGGTCATTCTCGCCCGGCTCAAGAGGCTGGCCACTCTGCACAAGTTCGTCACCGACCTCAGCACGCCGCCCTCCGTGTCACTGGTACGGCTGTCGTTCGAGCAGGTGGCCCTGCTGCCCGCCGTGTCCCAGCGATTCAAGCTGGATTTCGACGACGCATATCAATATGCAGCCGCAGAGGCTGAAGGACTTCAACTGGTCAGCTTCGACAGCGACTTCGACCGAACCGACCTGGTTCGAAAAACCCCGGCCCAGGTTCTGGGGTAGGCCTGAGGCTACTGCGCACCGTTGCGGGTGCGTTGAAAATCGTGGTCCCGGGTGGGCCAGGGGGTGTCGGCCAGGGCCAGTCCGCCACGAGTGAGGCGGTGGACCTTGTTGGCCACTGCGATGAGCAGTTGGCCGTCGCTGGCCAGGGTGAGCCAGCGCGGGGTCTCCGGGGTCGTGACCGACCAGGCGCCGTTACCGTCCAGAGCGACCCCTACGGCCTGGCTGTCGTTGCAGATTCCGTAGACCCAGCCGTCGGCAGTCAGCAGCCACGGAGTAAACGTTGTTCCCGGGCATACCACAATGTCCGTTTCAATCTCCCCGTCGGAAGGTGAAAGGGCCAGCGCGTTTCCGCCCGCGGTACCCACCACCACCTGGTCCGTCGCGGTAACCAGGGGCGGCGAGACGTTGATCCCCGGATCGGTGGACCACACATTCGCACCGCCGGGGGTGAAGACGTTGACCCCTTTGTCCCCGCTCGCGGCAACGATCCGAGAGCCCGAATCTGTGGCCAGGCCGCCCCCGCCGACGCCAACGTAGATCTGCCATTGTGAAGAACCCGACGGGGTCAGCTTGCGGCAGTTACCCCCGGTGCCGCACCCGATTATGCCTCCGTCTCCCATGATCGCAGAGCCCCCGCCGTGGCCGCTGTTCCCCGGCGCGCTCCACGCAGTGGAGCCGTTCCAGTCCAGGGCCAGGATGCTCCCGTACGCAGAATAGATGGTGCCGTCCCCGCTCATGGAAATGCCGCCCCGCGGGTGGGGGCCCTGGCCTCCCTGCCACACCTTTCCGCCGTCGGGAAGGGAGTAAGCCAACTGGCAGCCGCCGCAGGTAGAATTCCAGTTCCAGTCGGTGGACATGGTGATCCGGCTGTTGCGGTAGATAGGCTGGCTGTTGGGAGAAGCCACGGTGAAGATCGCGACCTGGTCGCCATTGAGCGAATCCACTCCCACAATGCGGTCGTTGTTGTACGCATCCCCCGCGTTGCAGTCCGTTGCCGTGGCCAGCGCCCAGATCACACCGTCTTCATCCATGGAAGGGGGGTAACCCCTGAAGCATGAGACGTTTACGCCTTGAGTCCACTCGGTGCAGGAAGGAAGGGACAGGTCCGCAACGTGAGTGCACCCGCCCCCTTCTTCGCACGTGTCTTCGGTGCACGGGTCCGAGTCGTCGCATAGTGCTGCGCCGCCGGGAAGGCACTCTCCCTGGGTGCAGGAATCAGCGAAGGTGCACGGATCGCCGTCGTCGCAAGGGGCCGAGTTGTACTCGTAGTAGCAACCGGTATCCGACGCACAAAGGTCGTCGGTACAAAGGTCTCCGTCATCGCAGTCGACCGGCGCACCGCCCTGGCAGTTTCCACCCTCGCAGTAATCGTTGTCAGTGCATGCGCTGTCATCCTGGCATGGGCCGTCTTCCGGCTCGTAAAGACAACCTTGCGCCGGGTCGCAACTATCGGCAGTACAGGGGTTTTCATCATCGCAGTCGGTTGGTCCTCCACCGAGACACTCTCCTCCTTCACAGTAGTCGTTGTCGGTGCAGGGATTCTCGTCGTTGCAAAGGGCCTCGTTGGCCTCGGCCTGGCAACCCGACTCCGGCTCGCAGAAATTGTCGGTGCAGGGATTGCCGTCGTCGCACCCCAAGTCAGGTCCGCCTTCACATGCGCCATCGGCGCACACATCCTTGGTGGTACACATATTGCCGTCATCGCAGGGGAGGGTGTTGATCGTGAAAACACAGCCGGAGGAAGGGTGGCATGAGTCGTCGGTGCACGGGTTTTCATCGTTGCACACCACCGGCTCACCGGGCAGGCACAACTCGTCGGCGCAGTAGTCGCCGCTGGTACACGGATTGTTGTCGTCGCACGGCGAGTTGCTGGCGGTATGGAGACAGCCCCACTCCGGGGAGCACGAATCGATGGTGCACGGGTTGCCGTCGTTGCAATCGGTGGGGCCGCCGCCAACGCAGGCGCCCGCTTGGCAGACATCGTCGACCGTGCAGGGGTCCTCATCGTCACAAAGCGAACTGTTCGCGATGGTCAGACACCCGTCAACCGCGTCGCAGTAGTCGTCGGTACAAGGGTTGGCATCGTTGCACGAGTAGATCGTCCCGACACACCAGCCGGCGCTGCAGGTGTCGTTTACGGTGCACGCATTGCCGTCGTCGCACCCGGCTTGGTTATGCACATGAACGCATCCGGCGGCAGCCTCACACGAATCATCGGTGCACAGGTTGCCGTCATCGCATTGCAGGGGGTCCCCGGTTACGCAATCACCGTTCATGCAGTGGTCCCCCACGGAGCACACCGTTCCATCCTCACACGGTACGCCGGAGAGGGGCTGGAACTGACAGCCGAGAGCTGCATCGCAGGAATCTGCGGTGCATTGGTTGGCATCCTCACAAGAAGTCAGCGCGCCGGCCATGCACACACCGCTTACGCACTTGTCGTAAATGGTGCACGCGCTGCCGTCGTCACAAGGCGCGTCCGGAGGAAGGTCCGTCACCATGCATTCGCCCGAATTCACATCGCATGTAGACTCCTGGCATTGCGATTCGGGAGCAGGGCAGGGAATCGCTCCCGAAGGGTCCACCACGCAGGCGTAGGGTAACTCCGAGACGTCGCAGTAAAGGGCGCCGACACAACCTCCGACAAATCCCAACGCGTCGCACTCTTCGTCAGTTGTGCAGGGGCAGACGTTCACGCCTCCTACACATTCCCCTTCCTGGCACCCCTCTCCCGCGGTGCAGGGGTTTGCGTCATCGCAGGGTATTGTGTTGGAGACAAAAAGACAGCCGGCCTCCGGGTCACAAGTGTCGTCGGTGCACGGGTTCTCGTCGTCGCAGGTGGCTTCATCCACCCACAGGTCACAGTCGTTGTCCTTGCCGTCGCACACCTCTTCCGCGCCCGGGTAGCTGAACTGGTCGTTGGGTTCGCAGTCTCCATCGTCCGGGCTCTGGTCGTTGTCGTCGTCCTGGTCGCACGCGTCGCCCTGGCCGTCGAAGTCGAAGTTCTCCTGCCCCTCGTTGGGCGTTAGCGGGCAGTTGTCCGCCCCATCGAACACGCCGTCGTCATCATCGTCGTCGTCCACGCAGTCGGCCAATCCGTCGCCGTCGGTGTCCGGGCTGTCTTCATCGACTTCACCGTCACAGTCGTTGTCCTGCCCGTCACATTGCTCCACCCCGGAACCCTCCTCCGCGTTGCAGACTTGGGGGACGCCACCGGCGCAATTGTCAACTGTGTGTTCGCAGATCCCCAGGCCGCAGGTCGTGCTTCCGAGATCCTCGTCCACCTCGCCATCGCAATCATCGTCTTCGTCGTTGCACTCTTCGCCCGCGGGTACGGCTGCGTCGCACTCGGCAAGCCCGTCCTCGGTGCAAACCCGTTCGCCCTGGCAGGCGCCGTGCTCGTTTTCGTTGATGCACGTGGTGGCCGCACCGGCTGCCTTGGCCAGGTCACTGCACTCGCACTCCCCGGAAACAGGCAGACACTGGGGCGATGTCAGCCCCTCGTTCTCCGCATCCGTGCACTCATACCCTTCCGGGCAACTCTGCCCCGACCCACACCACCCCCCACAATATCTTTCACCTCCTCCAAACATCACGCACAGATTCGGCGAGGAGGCTGAAGGGTCTCCGCAGTCGGAGTGGTCATGACAGGGCCGACAAAGATGCGTGAACAGAGGGATGCAGATGTATGTGCAGTCCGGACAGGATCCCGGGACCAGGCCACAGGTCCACCCTTCCGGGCAGTCCTCCAGGCAGTGCATGGTGCACACTTTGCCGAGTTCCGCCTGCACGCAATAGCCGCCGGCACATTCCTCGTCGGTCCCACATGGGCATCCGAACGGCAGGGGGCCCGCTTCAAGACAAGGGTCGAGCACTTCCATTGGAAGCTCCGGCAGCGGCACCTCGTCCGGCTGGGCATCAAGCTCGAAGAGGATGTCCATTACGGCATCCGCAAGCCATATTTCCGCGGCAACCTCGGCGTCATCGACAATGTCTTTGCTGACCTTGGACCCTTCGCTTCCGCAGGAAAAAAACAGCGCCCCGGCGGCGAGAAACACCACCGTGATGCGCACGACCGCGCTGAATGACCGCATCCTGACCTCCACCATTTTCGGAACTGTATGATATCAGAGAAGCGGCACTTGTGCCAAAGTCAACAAAGATCGGGCGTTGCCAGGGACGACCAACGAACAGCGTCAGGGATTGGAGAACAGGTAGGCTGCTTCAACTGGAGTGAGTACCCGGTCGTAGACCCGCAACTCGTCCAGGTCTCCCGACAGTTTGGTGCTGTTCTCGGTGTCGGAACCGACTCGTAGCCGCCACGGGGGCATGGTGCCTGCCAGCGCGTCAACGGTCGCTTCGGCCGCCAGCTCACCGTTGAGGTATAGCCGTTGTTCCCCGGTCTCCATGTCGAAAGTGGCGGTGACATGATTCCAGCCGTCGGCCGGGTAGTCGGCCGCCAGAGTGAAATAGCGGCTTCTGTAGTCCGCGTTGGAGAGAATAACTTGTCCGTCAGCCAAGTGCAGATTAAATGAGCCGTAGTCGGAGGGCTGGGTCCCGTACGCGGCCGAGGCGTTGTTCAAAGGCGAGCCGGGAACGGTCGCTCCGACGCAACTGCCGCTGGGCAATTCCTGAAAACCAACATTGTCGAATCCGTTCTCGGTACCCCAGAGGATCTGAGACTTGACCCCCGTGGGCTTCTCGTCGTACTTGGAGCACATGGCTACGTCCAGGTGCCCGTCCAGGTTCAGATCCGCAATCGCATGCCCATGGGCGCCGTCGGAGTACACCTCCGTCGTAGCATCAGTCGAGTACCCGGAGACGGAGCCATAGTAGAGGACGGATCTCACCTGATTGTCAAAATCGGAGATGCTATTCGAGATGAGGATGTCCGGAAATCCGTCCCCGTCGAAATCAGTGACCGAGTTCGCTTTCGGGCCGTGGGCCGGCAGCAGCCCCGGGTTGTCCGGATCGAAGCCCTCCGGCCCGCCCCAATAGACGTAGGAGTCCAAGTCGTGGGTCTCCTCGATTTGCAGATTGGAGAAGATTATCTCCAGGTAGCCGTCTCCGTTGAGATCGACGGTTGTGTTTCCGACCGCACCTTGGGTTGGCAACAAAGTGATATCTTCGGTATTCAGCCCGTCCGCCGTACCCCAGTAAACCCGGGAATCCATGGCCCATGTTTCCTCTTTGTTGGTCACGCTCAAAACGATGTCCGGGAAACCGTCTCGGTTGAGATCCGCGACGTTGTTGGCATGAGCGCCGCTGGGCTCGGTCGGCAATAACAGCCGGTTGTCGGGGCCGTACCCGTCCGGCGAACCCCAGTAGATGAAGCTCCCCGCTTCCGGGGCCTGATCCGCACGCTCCTGGCTCACCACGATATCGAACAGCCCGTCCAGGTTCACATCAGCGATGGAAAGCGCCGATGCACCCCAGGCCGGCAGCACCGTCTTGTTCGCGGAAACAAATCCCTCCGGCGAGCCCCAGTAAATGAATACGCCGATGGTCGAGTTTTGCTGGAACTTGTTGTTGGCGAACAACAACTCGAGGTAACCATCCCCGTTGAGATCGGCCGAAACCGTTCCCTTGGGATGAAACGTCGGTAACAGCAGTCGGTTGTCCTCACTGAAACCTTCCTCTGAACCCCAATAGACCGACGAGTTGGTCGCGTCGCTGAATCCGTTGTGGGAATTGGTGAACACAACGTCCGGATAGCCGTCGTCGTTGAGGTCCCGGTAGCACTCCCGCTGGAACAACGTCTGCGGCCGCCAGGCCGGCACTGCCTTGAACCACATCGCCACACTCTGCTGGGTTCCCTGGGGAAGAGTTTCCATTGCGACCACCGACACAAAGTCATCGGTGCCGTCGAAACTTGCCCCGGAACCCACCGGGCCATCGACAACTTCGACTCCGCCCTTGACTATGCCGTGGTGCTCGCCCACTTTGTCGGGAAAGACACTGCCGACTAGAATGTCAAAGGGCAGGTGCAGGGCCAATCCCTCGGTCAAGGAGCAGTCGGGATCGGCATCGTCCACCCACCCGTTGCAGTCGTCGTCCACGCTGTTCCAGCAAACCTCTTTGGCGTCAGGCGAAATTGCCGGGTCCAAAGGAGCGCAATCTTCGCAATCGACGAATCCGTCTTCGTCGCTGTCGCCCAGTTCGTCCACTTCGCCGTCGCAGTCGTTGTCCTCACCGTCACAGATCTCCACCGCCGTTTCCGCACATTCACCGGACATGCATTGGCCCACGCAGAGTCCATCAGCCTCACAATCCACGCCGTCTGCAACCTGTTCGAACAGACACTCACCCCCTTCTTGACAAGCTCCCGACGTACAGGGGTTCCCATCGTCGCATTCGTCGTCTCCTGAACAGCCCTCGTCGATTTCCAAATCCTCCTCGTTGACATCGTCCGAAAGCTCAAGCGAGACATCCTGCACTTCGTCGGGGTGGAGGTCCAAGGAATCTTCGGAATCCGGAAGCAGGTCGTGAGGGATGACATCAATAAGTGGGTCGACATCCGGAAGGGAGGCAATGTCCGGTTGCTCAACCAGGTCCTCGCCGCCAGGCTGTCCTGCGTCAGGCGTTTCCGCCTCTGCCAATCGGGCGTCAAATGTCCCCCCGTCCCCGGGGGCGGGGCTGCTACCGTCGTCAGAACAGGCCTGTCCCACCATCGCGGTCAACGCGATCACCATCAACCCAAAGCGGGGCATCCGTTGCATGTCAGCTCTCCATGTTGCCAGTATCGAGTGCCGTGCGGGGGCGGCTGCGGGGACTAAGCACCAATATTCTATAGAATCCCTAAACGACTTCCAAAAACTTAATGACTATATCGAACAAAGTCAACTTGGCTTGACACGGCGCTGGTGCAGAAAGGGCAAGCAGGAGGTGGTTACCTTGCGAGGAAGACGGCAAGAAGGTATCCTGATAGGCCCTGAGGGAGGGAGTGATGATTCCGGTTGTACGCTACTTCTTGGTTGTAATGACGCTTGTGAGCGCGACCCTCGCATTTTCTCAGCCGGCCGCCGCGGCCTGCACGCCCCAGTGCTGGAACAAGGACTGCGGAGACGACGGCTGTGACGGCTCTTGCGGCGAATGCCCCAACGACGAGTATTGCGACCAGTGGGGCTATTGCGATGACTGCCAGTGGAGTTGCTGGAACAAGGACTGCGGTGATGACCCGTGCGGAGGCAGTTGCGGTTCGTGCGGCGCTGACGAATATTGCGCCGACGACCAGCAGTGCGACTCGTGCCAGTGGGGATGCTGGAACAAGGATTGCGGCCCCGACCCTTGTGGCGGCGAGTGCGGCCACTGTGAGGCCGACGAGTACTGCACAGATACGTTCCAGTGCGACCCCTGCTCGTACAGTTGCTGGGGCAAGGAGTGCGGTCCGGACGCATGCGGTGGAGAGTGCGGGACCTGCCCCAACGGGTGGAAGTGCGACGAGGAAGAAGGAGACTGTGTCGACTGCTCCTGGAGTTGCTGGGGCAAGGATTGCGGCCCCGATCCGTGCGGAGGTGTCTGCGGGACCTGCGGCGCAGATGAGTTCTGCGACGATTTCAGCCAGTGCAAGGACTGCAAAGGGGGGTGCGGCTGGAACGATTGCGGCCCGGATCTTTGTGGCGGCGTTTGCAGCGAGTGCGAAGTGGACGAGTACTGCAACGATTGGGACATGTGTGAAAGCTGCAAGGCAGACTGCGGCTGGAAAGACTGCGGAGCAGACTCCTGCGGCGGCGTATGCAGCGAGTGTGAGGCGGACGAATTTTGTAACGAAAACGAGAGTTGCGAGGCTTGCTCCTACGGTTGCTGGGGCAAGGATTGCGGTCCCGACCCGTGCGGCGGGAGTTGCGGCACCTGCCAGGCAGGCTACGAATGCAACGCCAACGGTTATTGCCAGAGCTGTTGGCAGAACTGCAACGGCAAGGAGTGTGGGGACGACGGGTGCGGCGGTTCCTGCGGCACCTGCTGGGGAAGCGAATCGTGCAACGATGACGGCCAATGTGTCCAGGGCTGCGTTCCCTCATGTTTAGGCAAAGAATGTGGCTCCGACGGCTGCGGCGAATCGTGTGGCTCATGCCCGCCGGGTTCTGAATGCCACGACGATATTTGCGAAGAGCCGTGCGTACCCGAGTGCGATGGTAAGGAATGCGGGAACGACGGGTGCGGAAGCAACTGCGGCCACTGTCCGCCCGACGAGTTCTGCAACGCCAACGGCAAGTGCCTGGACGAATGCCAACCGTACTGCTGGGGCAAGGAGTGTGGCGACGACGGCTGCGGCGGCAGTTGCGGGTCCTGCCTTCCTGGAACTCCCTGTACCGACGACGGGATTTGCGACCCCGGCTGCCTGCCGAAGTGCTCTGGCAAGAACTGCGGACCGGACGGTTGTGGCGGCAGTTGCGGAGTTTGTCCGGGCGGCCTGTTCTGCAACGACGACGGCATCTGCGTGCACGATTGCATACCGAATTGTGAGGGCAAAGAGTGCGGGCCCAACGGGTGCGGCGGGAGTTGCGGCAGTTGCGGCGGCGGCCAATCCTGCGACGACAGCGGTCAGTGCACGGGCGATTGCTTACCGCAATGCAGCGGCAAGCAGTGTGGCTCCGACGGTTGCGGGGGCACCTGCGGCGAGTGCCCGGCAGGCTACTTGTGCAACGCCTCCGGCGGGTGCGTGCACGGCTGTGTGCCCGACTGTGAAGGCAAGGAGTGTGGCCCCGATAGTTGTGGCGGCAATTGCGGTATTTGCGCCCCTGCCGACTACTGCAACCTTGCCGGCCTGTGCACCGGTGACTGCGACCCGCAGTGTAGCGGCAAACAGTGCGGGTCCGACGGTTGTGGAGGGGATTGCGGGACGTGCCAATATGGCTACGTTTGCAACGGCCAGTCGGTCTGCGTGCCGCCCGGAGACCCGGTTGCGGACATCGTTTTCGAGGAGGACGCCACCCCGATCCTGCCCGACGGCTATGTGGTGGCCGAGGACGCCACCCCCACCGGTCCGCAGACGTGCCCCGAGGGCACCAAGTGGTGGTACGGCCAGTGCATCGTGCCCGCTCCGGAAAACAAGTCGTCCGGCGGCTGCGCCACGGGCGGCGCTTCCGCACCTTTCGGATTGCTCTTCCTGTTACTTCTGTTTATTTTCCAAACCAGGCGGGCATGCTGGACTTGCCGTCCGAGGTAAGGTCAACGACCTTCTTCGTATTCACATCCACCACCTTCAGGTCCGTCCCCCCGGCGCCGGCCACCGCGACGATAATCCTCGTGCCGTCCGGCGACCAGTCCAACTGGGCCGGCAACGCCCCCTTCAGCCCCCCGGCTGATATCTCCTCGACCTTCAGGTCGCCCCCGGCATCCGCCCCCAGGATTTTCAACTTCTCCCCCTGAAACGCGGCCACGAAGTGCATGGGGGAGATCGTGACGTACGCGTCGACTCCCTGCCCCTCAAATGTAAACTCGTACAACGGCTCCACCTCGTTGTATGGGGCGTAGATCTGATAGGCCTCCGGCGCGGACTTCCATGAAACCAACGCCCGATCGGCAAAGGGGAAGGGTGTAAACACCGCGACGCTATCTTCCTCCTTGTCCATTACCGGTTGGGCTTCGCCGCTGTTCATGTCTACGGCGGCCAGATGGTCCAGCCCGCCTTTGACAAAGACGAAGGCGGAGGCGCCGTCAAAAGACCAGGAAGCTGCGGAAAAGGAGTTCTCCGCTTCCACATGCCCAATGGTAGCCTCCAGTTCGACGCTCTTTCCGGCCTCAGCTTCGTACTCAGCCACCCCTACCACCTGCAAACCGTTGACCTCTCCCCGCATCACCAGCTTCCCTTCCCCGGGCGGCGCCTTGACGGAAAACTCCCCACCCGGCCCCGAGAGCACCGCTTCCGTACCCCCCGGGAAAGCTATCGTCGCATCCGACACCGGCACGGCCACCGTGCCGCCGGAGCTGTACTTGAAGAAACCGGTCAGGGTTGCGGTAAGCTCCCCTGACCCCTTGAGCCGCGCCGCCTCGATGTCGGGGGTTACCTGGTAGCAGACTGAGCCGTCTGCGGAGACCACGAACAGGTTGAACCTCTTGGCATTGAAGCGGTACCGGAAGTTGGAGCTGAAAGCCACATACTTCCGGTCCGGAGACCACGAAGGGGCCAACACCTGGACCTCAGGATCGTTGAACCCGGTGAGGGCTCGGACCTGGGCGCCATCGGACGTCGCAAGATACAGATCCGATCCCCCATCCTCCCGAGCCCGGACAAATACGACCTGGTCGCCCGCGTCCACCACTCTTCCCGACAACCCGCCGAATTCCATCGGCGCAGCACCTGCCGCCAGGACGCAGGAGAACTCCCCGGACGGCTGCGCCCCGTCCGCACCGCCGGCATCCGTTTGGGCGACCACTTCCGGCAACGGCGCCACCGCCGACGCATCAGGACACACCTCCACGGTCTTCTCCCCACCGCTGCAGGCCATAAGCAGCACCACAGCCATGCAACCTGCGGCCCGCTTGCGGGCCAGCGCCCAAAGGCCCGCCGTCAACAGCAGCAGAAGCCACGGGCTGCCGCTGCTGCCGCCGGCAGAGCAGCCGGTGCCTTGCGTCTCCGTCTCACACTCCCCTTCCCCGGGACCGACGTTGATCGGTACGCTGGTTCCCGGCGGCCCCGATTGTTGGCCCACCAGCACCTCCTCACCAAACGTGCCGAACACGTTACCCCAGGTGAAAACATCCTGGTCGCCCGGACCCAGCACATCATCGTACGGCTGCTCCGTGACATCGTCCCCGGGTTCGATGGGCTCCTCCCACGGCGTCCCGTCGTTGTAGAACATCACTTGCTGTCCGGTGCCTACGGCCCAACCCCAGTGAGCTCCCGCGAAGTCTATGTCCAGATAGGCTCCGGCAGCCTCCCCTTCCGGGTCGAAAGACCAGCTCACGCCGCCGTCCATGGTGTGCAGAATGACCGCCTTGTTGCCCATGTTGTCCAGGCCCGACCCTTCCCACCCCACGCACCCCGCGGCCCACCCCTCGATTGGAGAGGTCATGACGATTTTGGACAAATGCATCCACACCATGTTCTCCGGTGGTAAGGGAACGTCGATGTCGGCCCAGGTTTTGCCCCCATCCGTGGTGCGCTTGATGTACACCGGATTGTTGTTGTAGCCGGCCACAGCGAGGCCGATGTTTGCGTTGATGAAGGAGACGGATCTGAAGTAATCCTCGGCGCCAACCACCAGCGGCTCAAAGGTCTTTCCCCCATCGCCGGTGCGCATTACGATCCCTTTGGGAAGGTAGTTTTTGCCCACCACCGTCTCCTCTCCGGAAAACGGGTCCTCCTCAACGATCTCCTCGTACTCACCGCCCGCGACCCAGCCGTTCTGGGAATCGATGAAATAGACGGAGGTAAAACTCGCCTGAACGCCGGTCTCCGTGGCCTCCCACTGCAGGCTGTTGGGAGTCCAGTAGATTTTACTGCCGGAGACGCCGAATGCATGTACCGGGTCCACCGCGTAAACCTGGGTTACGCTGAGAAAATCGAAGGGCCCGCCGCCGGTGTCGACATTGATCGCCGTGAAACTCTGCCCGCCGTTGCCGCTCTTGTACAAGCCGAGGCCACCGCCGTACACAGTCTGTGCATCGGGCATGCTCAAAGTCGTGATCAGCGAAAACTCCGTCGGGGCAGGGGTCTTGGTCCACGTCGCGCCGTCCTTGGTGTGGAGGATTACCGGCTTGGAGCTGCCCATTTGCGCCTCAACGCCTGCAGCCACCGCGTTTTCGCCGCTGCCTGCGGCCACTGCAGCGAGCATGTTGCCGTTGCCCAGGGTTTCGTGCTGCTTGTCCCATGACGCTTGAGAAGGCAACGCAAACATCGACGTGAAAAGGAGGAAGAAGAGGAAATGCGACCGCATGATTACCTCCGTAAAAAGCAATTATCAATTATCAATTGCCATTTATCAATCACGAAATCTCAATTTAGAGTTTGATATGCTACCGCCGTTTTGGTTTAATCCCTTCGTGCATACAGGGGGAATCATGAAGCCGGCCGGCCTGTTTCTGTTTTTACTCGCTTCCCTCCTCATCCTCAATTGCAGTAGCACCACGGAGACTTCTGACGACGGGCCCTGCTTCGGAACGTGTATGGGAAAACAGTGCGGCTCCAACGGCTGCGGAGGAAGCTGCGGTACCTGCTCACCCGGCTATGCCTGCTTCGACGGTCAGTGCCATCTGGGCGGTGAATACCCCGACGGATGGTCCGGGTGGGATATCTATTTCGACGACACGGGAAAACCCCGGGGCAATCGTTACTACCTGCCCGAAGTCGAGGATCCCACCGCGGATAGCGACGGTGACGGTATCCTCGATGGCCAGGACAACTGCCCCTGGGACGCCAACCCGGCCCAGCTCAACTCCGACGACGACGAAGGGGGCGATGCCTGTGACCCCGACGATGACAATGACGCAGACCCGGATGAGACTGACTGCGGGCCCAAGGATCCATACATAAATCACTACATGCCCGAGATATGTGACGAACTGGACAACAACTGCAACGGCCTGGTGGACGAGGAGGGCGCCACTGTCGATTGCATTCCCATGTACCAGGACAACGACAAAGACGGCTTCGGCGTCTTCGATACCAAACAGTGCCTGTGTGCGCTGTCCGACCCCAACAAGGCGGTGAAGTTCGGCGATTGCAACGATCAGAACCCCGAGGTGAGCCCCGGTGCAGGCGAGGTCTGCGACGACGTGGACAACGACTGCGACGGTGTGGTGGACGAAGGGTGCGATGAAGACGGCGATGACTGGTGCAACATCTACCTGCCCGTAGTCGGGTTCCCGGCCACCTGCCCCTTCGGACCCGGGGATTGCTACGATGGTTCGGCCGACGTCAACCCCGCAGCCCTGGAAGACCCCGGAGACGGATTCGACAATGATTGCGACGGCGAAGTAGATGAGGCGATCCAGTGCCCCGGACCGTGCACCGGGCATACTGTTGACGCATATCTGTGCGCGCTGGAAATGTGCCTCGGTCCCGCGCTCATCTCTGCCAATTTCTCATCCCCCACCGGCGACAACATCAACAGCGCCTGGGAAGCGGTGAGCCATTTCGGCAATGCCAACAACGATCTGGCGCCCTTCGGCGGCAACAGCTACGGGCTGCTGGCGTCGGGCCCCGCAACGGGCACTCAACACAGCACCGATCTGTCGGGCGGCGGCAGCACCGCCGACCCGTTCTCCAAAGACGGCCACCCCACCTACGACAATGTCGAGTTCAAGGTGGTCCTGCAGGCGCCGCCTTCGGCCAAGGGTTTCTCCATCGATTACATCTTCTTCTCCGAAGAGTACCACGACTGGGTGTGCAGCGAGTTCAACGACAAATTCTACATTTTCCTCCAGGCTCCCCAGACCACCAACAACGTCAAGACGGTGGTCAACTATACGGCCTGCAGCAATCCCGGCTCCTATCATGACTTCATCGATGAAAACGGCGAGAAGAAATGCTATATCGCCATCAACACAGCGTACAGTGAGCCCTGCCCCAATCCGCCCACCAATATCTCCGGCACCGGTTACGATTGCTCGGGCGAAAGCTGCGGCCCGCCCGCCTGCACGTGCGGCTCCAAAGACCCGTCTCACGGGTCGTCATCGGGCTGGCTGTACACCTCATGGCCCATCCAGCCCAACGAGACTTTTACCCTCATTTTCCACATCCACGATAGCAGCGATGGAATCTACGATTCGGAAGTAATCCTGGACAACTTCCACTGGTTGTCCACTCCGTTTACACCCGGGACCGCGTCTCACGACTAACTG
>CAZVFX010000029.1:0-60531 GCA_964626565.1 uncultured Myxococcales bacterium | reverse complement strand
GCCTAGTTCTCATCGCACGGTTCTTCCGGGCACCAGCCGGCCATGTTACCCAGGTCCCAGCAGTTGGCGCCCGCAGCGTCGAGGCCCAGTTCGGTGAGTAGTTTGCACATGTTGGCAACTACGACGGTGCAGGCCGCTACGCAAATCACTGCGCCGGGGCCCGAGAAACTGGCGCAAACGACCCCTGAGGCGGTGCATAGAACCACCTTGGACAGGATGCCGCAGCCGGCCCACTTGATCACCTGGCAGGTTTCTATCCACAGGTCGCAATACTCTCCGGCGCAGTCCACTTCTCCGTCGAGGCATTCGTAGCAGCCGCCCTTGTCGCTGCACGACTTTCCCACGTCCGGATGGGGCTGGCAGCTGTTGTCGTCGGTGCACTGGTCACAACCGGGGCAGGGGCCGCAGTCGCACCCGCCGAGTTCCCCGCACTTGCCCGGGCATTTCTCAGCACAGGTGGGCGTCAGCGAAGGCGCTGAGCAGGGGCTTTCCTGGTACTCCGCCGCCATGGTGACATATGCATCGGCCGCGTTCCCCAGAGCTTCGTCATCGTATCCGGAAACTGCATAGAGGCAGTTGTCCTGGCCCCCGGAGCAGGCCACGGTCTCCGCCCCTTTCTGGACCAGCCAGACGTCCAGGCAGTCAACCGACTCCATGCCGCACGAATCATCGAGCAGTTCGCCCCAGATATCGTCTATCTGGACTTGAGCCAGGCCGCACGCCTGGGGTTCCCCATCGCAGCCCGACTTGAACGCGGTAGGAGACCAGTTGCACTGGTTCCCCGTCATCACCGACACGGTGTGGGATTTGGCGATCTGTTGGACCTCGTCCAGGGAGTCTTCCCCGCTCACTTCATACAGCGCGCCACACTGCTCACCGTACAGTTCTTCGAGGCCTGCGTAGATGCCTTCCGCATCGTCTTCCACTCCCGGAGCGCCCAGTGGATACATCACTGCAAAGGTCTTCTCGCCGCGACATCCCGGCTCCCAGTAGCAGTCATCCTGGCACTCCCGGTGCCCCCCGCATTCGCCACAGGGGGAGGTGTTTCCGGGTTCGCATTCACCCTGCTCCTCGCACAGGTCGTAGACCCACTCGCACGAGTCGGTGCAGCGATAGTCCCACCGGCCGCAAAAGCCGCATGAATCCTCGCTGGCATTGACGGTGCCGGGAGTGCAGATCCCTTCGCCCGCACAACTCTCCTTTTCCCAACGGCACTCACCGGTGCAACCCCACTGCTGGGCCCCGCAATTGCCGCACTCACCTTCGGTTTTGGTTGTACCCGGCTCGCAGTCCCGCTCCATGAGGCAGTCTTTCAGTTGCCAGGTGCACTGGTCAGAGCAGGTGTTACGGCCCATGCCGCACATCCCGCATTCGCCACCGATCATCACAGCCCCGGGCGGACACTCACCCTGCTGGGCGCAGGAGTCGTATTCCCACTGGCCGTCGTCGCGACACCGATGCTGCACCATGCCACAGAAACCGCATGCGAGGTCCACGATCCTGACCGCGTCGGGGACGCTGCACTCGCAGTCCTCCGGGCAGTCCAACTCAGTCTCCCCCTGGTTAATATCGCAACAGCCGTCGCCGCAGGTGGGCTCACAATCACCGGGGCAGAGGCAGGAATTCTCACCACAGGAGGGGCTGCACACTCCGTTCCCACACGTACACTCAGGCGTGCACACGCAGCCCCCGTCCGCGCCGGGCGCACAGCCCGCGTCGCAGGAAAGAACATCTTCGCCACCGGACGCCTCACTTCCACACGCGACCACCAGCCCGGCCAGGCCCACAACCAGAGAGATTATCAGGAGAGTTCGCATCGCCGCGTTCACCGCCTCATCGGTTTCATTTACCAGGAAAGAATAGCAGGTTGGAAACCCGGGGGAAAGAGGGAACATTGACAAAGTCGCCAACGGGCTTGACCGCAACGAAAGGTTAAGTATACTCACCCGCGTTTGTGGGACTGGGAGGAGCTGAAATGAGAGAATACGGACTTCATCTGGCGCTGATTCTGGCTGCGCTATGCATCACGGTTTCGGGCTGTTCTTCCGACGGGGGCGAGGAAGGAGGCACGGGAGACGTCACCCAGGCGGACTCCGGCGGCGAGCCCTGCGAAGGGCCGGACTGCCCTTGCGTCGCCAGTTGCGACGGGAAAGAGTGCGGAGACGACGGATGCGGTGGAGATTGCGGCAACTGTTTCTCAAAGGAAGGAGCCGTGGACAATGCACTTTGCAGCGCAGAGGGCATTTGCCTTGACTGCCTGCCCGCTTGCGAGGGCAGAGAATGCGGCGACGACGGTTGCGGCGGAAGCTGCGGGACCTGCGGTGCTGACACCAACTGCGGCGACGGCGTTTGCACCCAGTGCACTCCCGATTGCAACGGAAAGGTCTGCGGAGAAGACGGCTGCGGCGGCAGTTGCGGCGACTGCCCCGCGGATACCACCTGTGCCGGAGGCGCGTGCGTGGGCGAGGATCTCCTCTGCCCCGCGGGCCAGCAGTGCCTGGAAATAGCGGACAACGGCGACCTTTCGTGTTTGGAAGGTGGAGAAATACCGGCTGGTGCGCAGACCCAGTGCCACCTGCTGGCCGGCGGATGTCCCGGCAATGCAGCGTGCATGTACATGGACGAGGAAGGCAATGAATCGGTGTGCGTCGAGAACTGCGGAGAGTGCCCGTCCAACCTCACCTGCGGCGACGTCACGGGAGACGGCTACCTGGGCTGCATGCAGTCAGGCAGCATCCCTGCCAACGCCCCTTCCCAATGCCATGTAGATGGCAACGGCTGCCCCGGCAACTACACCTGCTTCTACGTCAACGAGGCGCTCACCGAGTCGGTGTGTATCGAAAACTGCTCCCCGTGCCAGACCGGCTCATGCCCGCCCGGCGACGTTTGCGACGGCACCTTCTGCGTGCCCGCACCATGCACCGAAGGTTCGTGTGACCAGGGGGAAATCTGCCTCTCCGGCACCTGCGTCCCCGACGTAGGCCCCGGCCCCGGGGCGTTCGTGGACAAGGGCTGCGACCTTCCGCCCATGGAGTGCGAGGGGACGAATTCCTATTGTAACGAACTGATCCAGTTCGACCCGGTGGAAGGCTACGGCTACATCGACTATCCGGAAAACGGCGAGAGTTATGCCGACCAGTACCGCAGTTGGCTGCGGCGCGAAGGCGTCATCGCCATCAAGTATGCGGCCGCCAAGGTTGCGTGCTATGCCGACGACTGGGAGTTCGGCAACGGCGGGCCCATCGGGCTCATCGATATGAGCGAAGAGAACGGCGCCATTCCGGGCACCGCGGTAGGCTCACCCGGCCACCCCAACGGCACCCACGAAGACGGCTATGACATCGACATCGCCTACTACCAGGTGAACACTGCCGACAACCGGGCCCGGCCCATTTGCGACCACTACGAAGGCGGCGCCGAGGCGTACCACTGCACCGCCCCGCCCCACCTGCTGGACCCGTGGCGCCAGGCCCTTTTCTTAGGCGCTCTCTTCGAGCATCCCCGCATGCGGGTGATCGGCTGCGACGGCGCGGCCGGCACCATGCTGGTGGCGGCGCTGGAGAACCTGTGCGACAACGGCTGGGTGACTCCCTACGCCTGCAACAACGTGGCCCTGGCCTACGAGACGGTGAACACCGGCGCCGGGTGGTTCCTGTTCCACCACCACCACATCCACGTGAGCTACTTGCCTTCCTGGAGAGATAGTTCGGATGGTACGGCGACCATGCCGTCCTCGGAGTGCCTGATCCCCGGCTGCCTCGACGCACCGCTCAAGCACTTCCTAACCATGCTGGGACTGGGCAAAGGCCTGCCGAAACCCACCACCGGCATGGTGTTTACCCCCGCATTTCCTGTGAGAGTATTCGGGGATTAGTCCGGCCTACAATTCGTAGAACTTGTAACCGACGGTAAACAGCAGGCCCATCAAGTCATCCATGTGGTCGATGTCGGGGAAGAAGAGTTGGCCCCTGAGGTCCAGCGTTCCCATGCGCATGCCGGCGCCCAAGGTGATGGCCAGGTCGGTATCGTCGTCACTCCCCGAGCCGCCGAAGCCGTCGTCCATATCCACCTCGACCCGGTTGTTCACGAAGCCCGCCTCACCGGCCAGGTAGATGGTGGGCACCAGCGTGTATTTGACCCCCGCCAGCACCGGAATGTGACTCATCTGCGTGGTGGCGCCGCCATGCTCTTTGGACATGCCGTAGATGTAGCCGACGCGGCCGGTGAGCGTAAGCAGAGGAATGAGGCTCATCTCCCCTTCCAGTAACGCCCCGATTCCAATTCCCGACGCATCAGCCCAATCCCCGACGGGAACGTTCACCGCCCCGTCCACAGACAGGGAAATCGCCTCGGCCCGGGCCGAGGGCGCGGCCGCCAGGGCCAGAACCATCACTGCAGCAGTGAACACAACTCTCTTCATATTCCTTCCTCCCTAATTCAAGGTAACGGTGGCGGTGTAAAGACCCTTGTCCGCCGCGGTCTTGCCGTCGACGTACAGGTAGTAGGTGCCTGGCGTCGGCCAGGCCATAGTGTAGCTTGACTCGGGCACGCACACGATGGGCGGCGCGCCGCAAATGTCCTTGGACACATAGATAACGGGATTGAAATCCGCATCCACGTTAATGGTCACGCCGTTGACCCCGGGGGAGACGTTGAACTCGTACACATTCTCAGCCGCCTCCTCACCACCGCAAACCGCCTGGTAGTCGTCGTTGGCGAACAATGTCATCCCCGCAGCCTGGGCCGTGCCTCCCTCAAAAGTGAGCGGATACGCACCGGCGCAAGTGTCGTTAGTCGGTGGTCCCGGAGCGGCCGGCGTGACCTGCAGCGTGAAATCACCCTTCTGCAAGTTGCCGTCGCCGTCGACGAACAGGTAGTATGTGCCCGGCTCCAGCGTGTCCGAGACCCAGGAGTCCTCACCGCAACCCACCACCGTTCCACCGAAACAGTCGCCCTTCTTGATATAGGTGCGAGCGGTGAACGCACTCACCACCTCCACCGTCAATTGCCGCCAGTCTTCCAGCACAAACCCGTAGACTACATCGGGTCCGCCCGAACCGCCGCAGAAGGGGGCCAGGTTGGCGTCGGTAGCCTTGTTCTTGCCCATGACGTCCTCGGTGGTGCCCGACTGAGTAACCGGGCCGAAGAGATCCAGCATAATGGGCGCATTGCACGTGTCGTTGGTCGGCGGCAAAGACTTGGTAAACGGATAGATGACGTAGGTGTACATCTTGAGTTCGCCGCCCGCACCGCCCGTCTCCTTTAACTCGATTTTGTGCTCGCCCAAAGTCCAATCCGCAGCCGCAGTCAGGTCCAGCGGTCCGGTGGACCACGCGGTGAGGCCGTCCCCGCCCCACTTGCCGTCACCCTCGTCCCAGGAAGGCGCACCGATGGAGTTGGGATCGCCGACCACCGGGGTCAACTCCTCCCCGTCCACCCAGATCTCTACGCCCTTCGGATAAGATTCGTTGATGATACCCTGCAGGGGATCGAGCTGCAGGAACCAGCCCTCGCCGCCGTCACCGCCCTGGCCCTCCCCCTCGTAAACGTTGCCCTCGAGCAGCTTCCACCGGGTGACGGTGGAACTGTTGGGCGAGATGTACATGATCTGCCCGTCGAAGGCGAGGTTGGAAATGCTGGTGCCGGCATAAAAACTGTCCACCTGCTGCTTGGTCTCCAGGTCGTACATCCGCACGTCGCCGCCGCCGCCTCCGTAGTAAAGGCGGCCCGGCGTGCAGATCAGGGCGCCGTGGATGCTATTGGACATGTTGGGCAGGCTGAAGGTCTCAATCTGGTTACCGTTGTCCTTGTTCAGCTTCCACACCGTGTCGCCGCTGTGACGCACAGCAAACACGTACTCACCATCAGAGCAGACGCCGCCGGCGGTGCTGCCGATGTGGTGCTCCCAGATCTGGCTGCTGCTCTTGGCCGCGAATTTCCGCACCCTGTCCTGCCCCCAGTTGGCAGTGTAATAGGTGCCGTCGATATCGCCCCACACCTGCATGATGTCGCTGGAGCCGGACCCGAAGCTGCCGATGGACTGGTAGTTTTCGTCGTACTGATAGATGGTCGTTCCGGACCACTGGGGATACCAGAACTCCTTGTATTTCGGGCTGTAGCCGCCGCCGTGAGAGTGGGTATCAAAGTTCACCGGCCCGACGTCAACCGGGTCGATGTGCTTCCACACATAACCCGAGCCGCCGGTCCCCCCCGCGGCCGACGTAGCTCCGTCCACCTGCTGGAAGTCCGCGTAAATGGCGATGGTGCCGCCGGCCCCGCCACCGGAGCCTCCCCAGGTGGCGTTTTCACCGTCGGCTCGCACCGTGCCGCCGTCCTGGACGATGAAGTCCTGGGCACCAATGACCACGATGCCACCCCCCGCACCGCCGGGCAGATACTGAGAACCGCCGCCGCCGCCAAACTCCAGGGTATTGAGCTGTGCATCGCCCTTGGCTTCCCCGCCCTCGGCGGAGACAGTGCACTCGGGGTCATGCGCGCCGTCTTCACCCGCAGTCTTGTTGCCGCCGCCGCCCGCGTTGGCGCACATCCACTTGGCCCCGGCGCCGCCGGAGCAGTTGGCCGGTGCGTTGCCGCCGGCCTGGCCCTTGCCGCACTCGGAAACGCCCGGGGAGAAGTACTGCCCCGCCCCGGCGTGGAAGCCGGCCCCGTCCGCGGTGATGATACCACCGGACTTCACCGTCACCTTATTGGCCCGGATATAGATGATCCCGCCCGCAGAGCCGTCCGCGGCCAGAGGCGCGGCCGGCTTCAGCTTCCCACCATTCACGATCTCGAGCTGGCCGAAGGAAGCAGCCAGCACTACCTGAGCCTTGGTCGTGGCGTTGGTAACATAGGAGTGCTCAAGCGGTTTGAGGAGCTGCAGGGTCGTCCCGTTGATGGCCGTAACCTGGTTGATTTCCCAGTCCCCCGCGGTGGTGCCGCTGCCGCCCACTGTCTGGTGGACCATGACATGGCTGCCGTTGTTGAAGATGGAAGGGTTGCCCACCTGGAGTGCGGTCTCGCCGACGTTGCCGATAGCACCGGCGGAATACTGGTTGGGAGTAAATTCGTAGGCCACCACCAGGTTGGCCGAAGAGGCAAAACTGGACGCCTCCTGAGCATACAGGTGCATCACCACTTTCGGCATAATCGGATTCATCAGATGGATAAAGCTCGTGGCCTTACCGTACGCGGGCAGGCCCCACTCATGGATGTACGGAATCACGGTGCCGTTGCCTTCCTGGAACCCCCCCGCTCCGCCGCCCGCCAGTTCGTCCACCGCGTCCTGCAGGTTACCCGCATTCAACCCGGAGTCCTGAGGGTCGTAGGAGATGAACATGGAATTGAGCGCGCCCGGATCGATTTCGGCAACTTGCACACAACCCGCGCACACGACGTTGGCGGCCCAGTCAGCAGATAGTGCATGCTCCGCGTCACCCCCGGGAAGGGTCCCTTTCGCCCATGGAAAACTCACCTCTTCTTCGTCGATGCAGTCAAAGCAACTAACGTTCACCGCCGCGCCGCCCTTCTGATCTGCAGCCGCGAAGGTGAAAGACACATCCTCAGCGTCAACGCACTCGGGGCAGGACAGGTCGGCCGCCACTCCACCGCCGATGGAAGACCATTCAATCCCGGTGTGGACCTGAAGCTGTTCCTCAGAAGTATTCCACCAAAGCTGGCCCGGGCTCGGCGCGTCGGGCGGAACATCGGCGTTGTGCACCGCCAGGTTCAGCGCCTGAAGCCCGGCAAAATCCAGGTCTCCCTGGAGCGCCACCGACCCATCGGACATGAGCACCGCACCGCTCACCGCCAATACGGTGAGAAGGTCGTCATCGGTAAGCAGATTGGAAAGGTCGGGAGCACCGATCAGGTCCTCGTACAGACCAGAGAACGCAGGCCCCGGCTCGTAGCCCAACTCTTCCAGGTACGCAGCCACATTATCGTCACCATAACAGGCGCAGGGAAAATAGCCGTTGTCAGCCAGGTACAGGGCCAGCTCTTCCAAAGTGAAGCCGGGGCCCGGCTCGTACCCGAGGGCGAGGAGAAGACCTTCCAACTCGTCGGGCGGAATGCACAGTTCGGGAATCTGTTCGGTGGTCACAAAAAGCTCGGCATCCTGGCCACCCAGAGTCACTGCATTGGCCGCTTCTTCACATTGTCCGGCCTCAACACTGTAGAGGGAGTAGGGATTGCTCACCACCTGCTGGCGGGGGTCCAGTACCACCGGGCCGTCATCGGTTTCGATGGCCAGCTCCAGCCAGACCTCTCCTTCGGAGAACAGCTCCACGGGGAGGGGGTTGCCCGGCTCTCCGCCCAGCAGCACGCTGAACAGCCCGAGTTGGGCGTCCAGGTCGACGGTGTCGTCGTAGAACGATTCGCCACCGTTAGGCGAGGTGAAAAAGGAGAACGTCACCGTCCAGCTTCCCGTCACCGGGTTACCCACCGAGTCTGTGAAATAGCCTTGGTAGGAAAGCTGAGATGGAGGCTCAGCTACGGCGGTGCCGGCGGCCAGTACCAAAACAACTACGGTGGCGATTGTTACGAGATGTCTCATTCAATTCCTCCAGCAATCAGGCGCGCGCTGCACGCCTATTCTTCCTCTTCAGGTTCCGTAAGCTTGGCCGCGCCCGGAGTGATGCGAAAATCTCCGCCGGACATTACGCCGGAATAGGGCGGCGTCGACAGGAATCCACGAATGTTCATGCCGCCGCCCGACTCACCGTGAGAGCTGGCCCACGAGTGGAACGGCACCTTCAAGTAGTTGGCCCAGTCTTCGTCGGTTTTGCCGTCACAGTCATCGTCGATACCGTCCAGGGTGACGTCCTGGGTCACCGGAATGCCGATACACGCCCCGTTCATGCACTTGTAGTTGGTACACTCTTCGGGGCCTTCGCACGGGCCGACGATGTTGTCGTGCTGACAGCCGAAGCTGGGATCGCAGAAGTCGAGGGTGCACGGGTTCTTGTCGTCACAACTCTTGAGTTTGGCAGCCACGCAGCAGGAGCCGGAAGGCGGCATGCACTGAGCGGCCAGACTGGTGCCGTCTTTGTCCTTGGCAACCTCGCAGACGAAACCTTCGGGGCAATCGGGAGCTTCCAGGTCGCACAGGGAACCGCAATAGCCCAACACTCCGCTGCCGGGAATACAGAGCGAACCGGCATACAGACAATCTTCGTGGCTCTTGCACGGCTGGCAGAGGGTCTCTCCTGAAGGCATGCAGATGGACACGGGATCCGGCCCATCCATGTACGCGGACTTGCACACCCAGTCCAGCGGGCACTCTTCGATACAGGTGGGAGCACACACAAACTCCCCCGAACCCGCGGACAACTCGATGCAGAAGCCGTCGTCGCAATCATCGTGGGAGGTGCAACTGGTAGGTGTCCAAACTTCCACCACGAGGTCGGGAAACACCGGAATCTGGTCCGGCGTGACATCAGGGGTCTCTCCGTCGATGGCGGGCACTTCAGTCTTGCCGAAGTCCATGCCGGGATCACCATCAACATCCTCGTCGGGTTTGAAGTGGACCTCCCCCCCTTTGGTTTCTTTTTCAACCGTCACGTCGGGCGAAATATCCTTGCTTACGGTTTTGGATTTCTTGCTGCACGCAGCAAACAGAAGGAATGCGACGGCCAGCAGGCAACAGGATTTCTTCAACATGGGGCGCCCCCATTGTAGACCGCCTGAGTATAACGGGAAGTGGCCCGAGCGATCAACCCTGACGACTGCTCTCACGCCGCACGGCAAGGTAGACGACCCAGGCGAGGAAGGCGATGACCAGGAGGTTCAGCACGGCGTTGGCCACCGGACTTCCGGTTTGCTCCCGGGGGCCGGTCCCGGCCTTCCAGGCAGAGGGAAGTATGGGGTCCGGCCCTTCGGGGAAGCCGGTGGCCTCCGTCAGCGCCCGCACTTTGGCCTCGGGCAACGGTTGCCCGGTGGCGGGCAAGGCTGTGGCCGGGCCGCCGGTCGTGTCGGCCCGCTGAGGATGATGAGCAGGTCCGGCGAGAAGCACCTGTGCGGTAACCGACTCCACCGGCTGTGCCAGGCCGACGTAAGCGCCGGGTGGAATGCGGCTTTCTCTCAGGAACGGCAGGGCACGATTTCGCTCGCCGGATAAAACCGCCGGGTGAGGGGTGACAAGAAGCTCTGTCTTTCTCACGGCCCGGGCCAGGTCCGGGTCACCTTGCTCCGCCATGACCAGAACACAGTCGAGTTCCCCCTTTTCCAAACGGGCCAGGAGGCCTGCCAGGTTGTCCGCAGCCGCGAACTCCACACCTTTCCCGACAAGGGTGCGGACCAGGCGCCCGGCGCCGCCCGCCGCCCGCTGAAGACCCATACGGGCTTCACCCGGACAAGCCTTGTCCCCCTTCCGGCTGACCAGGTGCAAGCTGCGCACGCCCACCACGGCAACCGCTTCGATGCGTTCGTCCCGGGGCGGAGGCGAACCCTTCCCGGGGAGGAAGAACCGCTCTGAGCCCAGGAGGGCCAGGCGGGCCTTGCCGAGGTGAACATCGCCCACCGGGTCTGCGGACAGCAACACCTCCACCGGGCGCTTGGGATAGGCGGTTCGAAGCGCTGACTGCGCACGGATCACAAACCCGGACAAATCGTCGTCTTCGTGGACAGCCAGCAGCAGGGGTTGCCGACGCTGGCTGCCCGCAGCCTCCAGCAGACTTTGACTCTCCAGGAACTCACGGGCCGCAGCCTCCGGAGTCCGCCCCAACTGCTGAGTCATGCGATTAAGCAGGCGCATGCGCTCCACATCCATGCGTCCTTCCAGCCGCCGCAGTTCGGAACGCAGTTTCGGGTAACTCTGCAAGGCCTGGCCCCGCACCAGGAACACGCCCTCATAGGGCGGGAAGAAGCCGAGGTCATCGGTGAGCGAAGTGAGCCTCGAATCCAGAAGAACTCCGTCGGTGGAATAGACCACCGCCACGTCCACCTCCCCATTAAGGAGTGCAGACACCCGCGCATCCGGGGAATCACTGACGAGCGGTGCGGACCGCCGGGTCAGCCCGTACCGGGCCAACAGAGCGCGCAAGCCGTCAAGGGGCCGCCGCAGAAATTCGCCGGGGCAGGCAACCGCCAGACCCCCTTCCAGTTTGGCCAGGTCGCTGATGGCGCCAATGCCCAAAGCCGCGGCCCGGTCGGTGCGGAACGCCAACACATAGCTGTTGTCAAAACCTAAGGGGGCAACCCATTCCAGGTCGTCAGGACTGTACAAATCCGCCAGTCGGGAGAGAGTCTGGTCACGGTGGGGAATCGGCTCGCCCAAATAGACCAGGCCGGTGCCGGTGTACTCCACCATCAGGTCGATGCGACCTTCCCGCAACGCCCGCTGACAACCATAGGTGTCCGCGCACGAGATCACCGGCTCAACCGGCAGCCCCGCGGCCTTCAGAAGTTGGGCCGTAGCCTCGGCCAGTACAAACTGCTCGTCAAAGGACTTCGCCCCTATGCGCAGCGGCTGCCGGCCTTCTCCGCACGCGCCGAACACAAGGGCCGCGGACACCAGGATCCCGATCCAGCGGCTCATGGCTCCACCTCCCCGGGCGGACCTTCCTGCCTTAGCGCCCTTATGAACGCGGCGACCTGCATCAACATGATGAAAGTGAAGGGCACGGCTCCTGCCACAACCACGGCTCTCAAGGACGGGATGTTGCCGGTGAAGACCATTGCAGCAGCCATAGCTGCCAGCACCACGCCCCATGAGATCTTACGGGAAGTGGAAGGATTCAGCGTACCAGCACCGGTAAGCATGCCCAAGACGAAGGTCGCGCTGTCCGCGCTCGTGACCAGGAAGACAAAAATAAGCAGAACTGCGGTCCAGCCCAACACCGCGGTGAGAGGCAGTCGCTCGAACATGGTGAAGACAGCCACCGTGACATCCTCGGTGACCAGATCAGCGAGGCCGCCCAGCCCGAACATCTCCTCGTGCAACGCGGTACCGCCGAACACGGCAAACCACAACGCGGAGAAAACCGTAGGGGCCAGGAGCACTCCAATTACGTACTCCCGAATGGTTCGCCCCCGGCTGATCCTGGCGATGAAAACTCCGACGAACGGGGCCCAGGCGATCCACCAGATGAAGTAGGTAAGGGTCCAGTCCCGGGTCCACTGGTCCAGGTCCCGATACGGGAACAAACGCATGGAGATACTGGGCAGAGAACTGACGTAGTCGCCAACCGCGGTGACAAATCCGTCCAGCAGGAAAGCGGTAGGACCGGCGAAAAGCACAAACATCATCAGGAGAATGGCGATGACGATGTTGGTGTTACTGAGAATCCTGATCCCTTTGTCCAGGCCCGTGGAGGCAGAGAGCATGTAGGCCGCGAAAAGCACCAGCAGTATGATGGTCGAGACAACTAGTGAATCGCCGGAGACTCCGGTGAGCGCGTTCATTCCCGACTGGATTTGGAGAATACCCATGCCCAGAGAGCCGGCCACCCCGGTGGCGACGGCCAGAACGCCGATGAAGTCCGCGGTTGTCGCGGTTGGTCCCACCCAGCGACCGGTGAAGACGACCCTCAGCGGCGCGCCGGGAAGGGCGGGCGCGCCCTTGCGAAAACCGAAATATGCGACCACGAGGCCCGCCATCGCGTAAACCGCCCAGGCGTGGAGACCCCAGTGGAAGTTGGTGAGCACCATGGCCCGCCGGGCCGCATCGGGGGACGCAGCCGACTCCACCGGTGGGTGGATGTAGTGCATCATGGGCTCTGCGACGCCCCAGAAGAGGAGACCAACACCCATTCCAGCCGCGAAAAGCATGGCCAGCCAGGAGAAAGTGGAGAACTCAGGATCTTCCCCATCAACCCCCAAGGTCAGCTTGCCGTACTTGCTCAACGCTACCCAGACACAGACGAGAAGAAAGAGAGTTACCGAGGCCATGAAGAACCAGCTCAACGCACCAAACGCTGAGCCGGTAAGCACAGAGGCCACACGACCTAGATTGTCGGGGTCGACAATGCCCCACACTGCAACAACCGCGCAGAGCAGCAAGGAGAACAGGAACAACACACGACCCTTCAGTAGCTTCCTCATGCACCTCCCGCATGCATAGATTGCAAAACTCGACAAGCGCTCCCCATCCATTTGTAACAGACGACAGTGGGGGGATCAAGCTGCCTATGCGGCCCTTGTTTTCGGCGCCCCCGGCTGCTAGGATCGATGACATCATGAGAGCCATGGGACTGCACATTCTGCTGGCGTTGTTTCTATTGCTTCCTTCCTGCCGCAAAGAGGACGCACCCAACGTGGTGCGGTTCGTTACGTCCATGTCTCCGGGAGAACCGGAACTGGTTCGCACCGTGCTGCAGCAGTTCGCCAAAGCCCATCCCGAATGGGACGTGAAATACGAGCCCATCAGCGGCACCTACATGACCCTCATTCAGACCCGCATCGCGGCCGGTTCACCTCCCGACCTTTTTACCCTGGCGGACGTAGACGCACCGGACTTGATGGCCGCGGGGGTGCTTATGCCCCTGGACGATCTTGTCGCCCGGGACGGCATCGACCTGGATGATTTTCACCCGCAACTCCTCGACGCATTTCGATATGAAGGGAAGTTGTACGGCCTTCCCAAAGACTACAACACGTTGGGCCTGTTCTATCACAAAGAGATATTCGCCGAAGCGGGCCTCGAACCGCCCACCACCTGGGGAGAACTGCAGGTCGCGGCTGAACTTCTCACCGACAAGGATAAGGGTCGGTACGGCTTGTGCCTCAGCCCGGACCTGGCCCGGTGGCTGCCTTTTCTGTATCAAGCCGGCGGCGAATTCCTTGACCCTGAGGGAGAGAAGATAGTGGTGGACTCGCCAGAGGCGAAGGAAGCGTTGGAGTTCTACATGGGGCTGGTGCGCAAGGGTGTGGCCGTCCGCCCGGATCAGGTAGGCGCCACCTGGGCCGGCGAAGCCTTCGGAAGGGGCCTGGTTGCCATGGCCATCGAAGGCGGATGGATGATCCCTTCCCTCAATCGCGGCTACGCCGAAGTAGACTTCGGCATCGTCGAACTGCCCATGCACAAACACCGCTCAAACCTGGCGTTCACCGTCGCCTTTGTGATCCCAAAGGCTAGCCGGAACAGTGCAGGTGCGTGGTCGGTGTTGAGATACCTGGCAGGGAAGAAAGGGATGCAGGCGTGGACATCTCTGGGCCTCGCTCTGCCTTCAAGAAAGTCGGTACCGGGGCAAATGCTGGAAGGGCCCAACGCAGCCCATTGGCAGGCGTTGGCCGCAGGCATTGAGTACGCCCGTCCCTGGCAATTTACCTATCGTTTCACCAAGGCCAAAGACAGGTGCAACCTCGACCTGGAAGCGGTTTTCTTAGGCACCATGAGTATCGATGACGCACTGTCGGATATGTCAGTTCGTGGCAATCGGATTCTCGACCATACGCGCAGGAGAGACTAAGAGGGAAGATGGCGTTTGGGCGAAAGAGCGGCGGACAAGACGGCCAGGCAGGGGAAACCCTGGCCGGCTATACGTTTCTGCTGCCCGTCGTAGTCCTCATGCTGGTCTTCGTGCTCATTCCCGTGGCCTGGTCGTTCTGGCTCAGCTTCCACGAGTGGTCCGCACTGGAGCCGGACCGCATGCCCTGGGTGGGCCTTGGCAACTACCTGCAACTGCTGTTCGACGATGAATTCCACATCGCACTGTGGAACACCGCGGTGTACACTTTCTGGGTCGTGCCCATCCAGACGTTTCTGTCCCTGGTCATTGCGGCAATCCTCAACCAGAAACTCATGGGAAGGGCGTTCTTCCGGGCAGCCTTCTACTTTCCGTCCATCACTTCTTCAGTTGTCATCACCATCATCTTCATGTGGATTTTTAACACCACCGGCCTGCTCAATTATGCATTGACATGGGTTGGTATCGAAGGCCCTAACTGGCTGGGGGACCCGGCGTACGCGTTGAAAGCGATCATGGGCCTCAACATCTGGACGACCCTGGGAACCATGACGGTGATCTTTCTTGCCGGCCTACAGGGGGTCCCGGGCCAGGTATACGAAGCCGCGGAACTGGACGGGGCAAGCCCGGTCCAGACCTTCTTCCACGTCACCGTTCCCCTGGTGAAACCCACCATCTTTTTCGTGGTGGTCATGGGATGCATCGGCTGCTTCCAAATCTTCGACCAGGCGTTCGTCGCTTCGGGAGGAGGAGGCGGCCCCGTGAATTCGACCCTCACCGCGGTGTTCTTCATCTACAAGACCGGCTTCACGCGTTTCGAAATGGGGTATGCGTGCGCCGCGGCGTTTGTGCTGTTCCTGGTGATTTTTGCGGTCACTCTGTTCCAGCAGAAGGTGATCGGGGGGGAACAGAAATGAGCGCGGAACGATACCCGGGAGAGATGCCGTATTGGCTGAGGATGACGATCAAGATCTTCAGCTACGCGGTGCTCATCGGGTTGGCGCTGGCCATGTTCATTCCGTTCTTGTGGTCGCTATCAACGTCGCTGAAGGCGTCGGGAGACGTCCACCAGTGGCCGCCCCAGTTCATCCCGGACAAGCCGACGCTGGACGCATACCGCACGGTGCTCACCGACGTGCCGTTCCCCCGTTGGTTCTGGAACTCGTTTTTTGTTGCCACGGTGGTGACTCTGGCCAACATTCTGTTTTGCTCAATGGGTGGGTACGCACTGGCCCGCATAAAATTCCCGGGTCGCAAGGTGATCTTCACCATCATCCTGGCCACCATGATGATCCCGGCTCAGATCACCATGATTCCGGTGTTCCGGATCCTGCAGGGAGTGGGGCTTACCAACAGCTACGGCGGCCTCATCATCCCGTTCATGGCAGGTTCCTTCGGGCTGTTCCTGATGAAGCAGTTCTTCGAATCTGTGCCGGCGGAGCTTGAAGAAGCGGCCATGCTGGACGGTTGCTCCCGGTTCCGCATCTTCTGGAACATCATCCTCCCCCTGGCGAGGCCCGCGCTGGCCGCACTCGTGATCTTTACCTTTCTGGGAAACTGGAACAGCTTCATGATGCCGCTGATTATTGTCAGCGACCCGGGCCTTTCCACCCTGCCCATCGGACTGGCTATGTTCCGGGGAGAGTATTTCACCGACTGGCCGGTGCTCATGGCCGCCTCGGTGCTCATTATCGCGCCGGTCGCGATTCTGTACCTGTTCCTCCAGCGCTATTTCGTAGAGGGAATAGCCCACACGGGACTGAAGGGATAAGCCAATGGCGAAAGTAGTATTCGAAAACATCTACAAGCGTTATGGCGACAACGAGGTCGTCAAGGATCTTAACCTCACCGTACAAGATCGAGAATTTCTTGTGCTGGTTGGACCCTCGGGGTGCGGCAAGTCCACTGCGCTGCGCATGATCGCCGGCCTGGAAAGCGTGTCGTCGGGAAAACTGTACATCGGGGAACGGGACGTGACCCGGGTGGCGGCTAAAAACCGGGACGTCGCGATGGTGTTTCAATCCTATGCGCTCTACCCGCACATGAAGGTGTTCGACAATATGGCGTTTGCCCTGAAACTCGCCAAGGTGCCCAAGGCCGAAATCGCAGAGCGGGTAGAGAAAACAGCGGAGATGTTGGGGATTACGGATCTTCTGTACCGCACACCTCGCCAGATGAGCGGCGGACAGCGCCAAAGGGTGGCGTTGGGACGAGCCATCGTACGTAATCCGGCAGTGTTCCTCATGGACGAGCCGCTGTCGAACCTGGACGCCAAACTTCGCGTCCACATGCGCATGGAACTCGGAAAACTGCACCAGACCCTAAAAGTAACCACGTTCTACGTTACCCACGACCAGGTTGAAGCGATGACCATGGGGGATCGCATCGCGGTGATCAACCACGGTGTTCTGCAGCAGGTGGCCCCGCCAATGGAACTGTACAGCCAACCGGCCAACACCTTTGTGGCCACCTTTATCGGCAGCCCTGCCATGAACATGTTCGAGGGGGACCTTTCCGGGGACTTGCAACTGCAATTCACGGCCCCGGGGCTGGATGTTCCGGTGCCCCGGAGATTGGAAGGCGCAGTCAAGACCAGGGGTTCGAAGAAGGTGATCCTCGGAATTCGCCCGGAACACATCTCCTTGCAGCCGGGAGAAGAGAACCCGCCGGGTTCGTTTGCCGCCAAGGTCGAGGTTGTCGAACCCAGGGGCAATGAAATTGTCTGCTATCTTTCCCTTGGCGACCGCAACCTGGTCGCCCGCCTCCCCGCCAACTCAGAGGTGAGCGTCGGTACCAACGAACGGTTCGTCATCGACGACGACCATCTGCACCTGTTCGAGAAGGATTCTACACTGGCGATTCGATAGTCACTCCGTCTTTCGTAACCCGGTAGCGCATCGGGCGACCACGCCACAGAATGTTGAAGGTCAGAGCTTTCCAATGGGAAGGCAACCTCGGCTCCAAAACAGGTCTGTCCCCGTTCCAGCGCAGGCCCCCGAACCCACTCACCACCGCCTGCCAGATGCCGCCCAGGTTGGCTGCATGCACACCCACGTCACTGGCGCCATCATTGTCAGCTTCCGTACCGTAGAAGTCTCGGTTGAGGGCGCGGGTAAAGAAATCCCAAGCTTGATCGGGGTATCCCGCCTGAGCCGCGAAAACCGCGTGCAGGGAAGGGCTCAACGACGATTCATGGGTGGTGCGGGGTGCGTAGTAGTCGTAATGCCGGCGCCGTGATTCAGCGTCGGCCATCTCGGGCAGCAGGTGGAGAATAAGCAACGTATCCGCTTGCTTCAATATCTGGGTGTCTTTCGCTTCCCCGGGCCGCACCTGCTTCCGATACCCACAATCATCGAGCCCATCGTTCAGATCGAACCAACCGTCAAATTGCGGATACAGACCCCGCTGCTCGTCGTAAGGGATGGCGATAGCCCGCGCTTTTGCCCGCCAGTCATCAAGGTCTGTCCCCACGTCCGCCCCGACGAGAATGTTCCATTTTGCCAGCGCATTTGTGAACACATTGTCCCGCACCGCTTCGTGGTATTCGTCCGGTCCCATGGCTCCTGAAATATGGAAGGAAGGGCGAGCGTGGAGGCGTGAAGGCGTGGAGGCGTGAAGGAACGGCTGAGAGGCATGCTGGTGGCTGGTCTCTGACCGCTGACAATCGCCTTCCTCCTCGAGGCGGGAGACCCAGAACTCGGCGGTGCTTAGCAACAGTTCGGCGCCTTCGTGCGCGGCGAACTGTTTGTCACCCGTTGCGTGGATATACTCGTTCACGGCGAACGCGATATCCGCGGTGATGTGGATTTCCTGCTCGCCGGTGGCGATAGGTTCGAAAGTGCCGTCGGGGCGAATGGAAGCGGGCGGGGTGACTTCCTCTCCCGTGTCCGCCGACTCCCACGGGAACCGGGCGCCCGTACAGCCGTCCGCTTTTGCTCGCTCCCGCGCCGCGGGTAATCGTCGGTGGCGGTACATCAGCAAGGCCTTGGCAACCTCGGGATGGTTCAATGTGAAGAAGGGCAACATGTATAGCTCGGTGTCCCAGAAGACGTGGCCGTTATACCCTTCGCCGTGAATCCCCCTCGCTCCTATGCTGGCGTCGGTGTTGACCGAATTCTCGCAAGCACACTGCCACAGGTGAAAAAGGGCGAAACGCACCTTCCACTGGGATTCCGGATCGCCTTCGATCTGGATGTCGGAGGTTTCCCAGAAACGCGCCCAACAGGCGACGTGCTCATCCACGGGCAGGCCCCGAGGTTCGGAGTCGGAGGTCGAAGATGTCATCCTGAGCGAAGCCGAAGGATCCCCGGAACGTCGAAGGTCGATGGCCATTATGCGGATCAACCGATCCAGGGCCGAAGTTTCGCCTTGCGAAAGGTCCAGAGTCAGCTGCCCGGCCGGCTCGGCCCCTTTGGCAGACAGGGTCTCCCCCATCAGGTATCTGCCGGCCTGATCTTGGGGACAGACCTCATTCTTTGTCGTCGAACGGAAGGTCAGGGTTCCGGACCAGTTGAGCGGGGTCAGGTCCCATTGCTCGCACAGCAGATCAGGGTGTGTCATTGAGGCAAAGCGGGCCACCCGGACCTTGGTTCTCTCATTGCCCGGGCCGATCCATTGGAAGGTCCGGACGAGCAGACCTCGCTTGAGATCCATCACTGCTCGCCACCCGTCGACGAGGTCTGTCCCCGGCCATTCCTCGCCGTCCCGCTGGACTGTGAGGGAGGTCCAGTCAGGCAGGGTCAGCAAGCGGGGCGGTTGCATGGGGTCTGATGAATGCTCGAACAACCCGGCTACATAGGTCGCAGGGCGGCTGTGCTCCCGGCCGGTCAACTCGGGGCACGCTCCCCGGGTAGCGACGTGCCCGTTGCCCACGGTGAAGATGGTTTCCAGGTAGCGCCGGTGTTTCGGATCGGAATTGGTGCAAGTCACCGTCCAGCCATCGTCGCATCTAAGGAGCGGCCCGTTCAACGTATGCGCCTCCCTTGTTTGCTAGAATCCCAGGTTGGAGGCCATCATGTAGGCCAGGTAGGCCACGGCGCCGGACACGGTTGGGGTCAGCACCCATCCGATGACGATCTCCATGAGCTTCCGCTTGGAAACCGTTTTGATGCCGTGGACGACGCCGACGCCGAAAACGGCGCCGACCATGGTCTGGGAGGTAGAAACCGGAACCCCCATCATGGAGAACAGGTGCAGGCCAAAGGCAGCAGCCATCTGGGCTGCGAATGCACCGGGGAGGTCGAGGCGACAGATGCTCTTACCCACGGTCTCGGCCACGCCCCTGCCGAAGGTCAGTGCACCCACTGCCATGGACACCGCGCCCAGCACGGTGAGCAGCAGGATATCTACAACTTTCAGAGTTACGATGGGACCGATCGCGTTGCCGAGGTTGTTGGCACCGAGTGAAAAGGCTGCATAGCAGGCGGATATAACCACCAGCCAGTAGAGGATCTTGTTGGCCCGGGCGGTGTTGTCAAGGCGGCGGAGGATGATCTTGGTTATGCGGTAGACGATGTACGCCAGAACTGCGCTCAAAATGGGGCATAAGATCCAGCATTCAACAATGGTTGTGATCTTCGAGAAATCTACATTGAGGTCTGCGGCCAGACCCACGCCGGCCACGCCGCCCACTATGGCCTGAGATGTAGACACAGGTATCTTCCTGAAGGTCGCGAACGAGACGAATATTCCCCCACAGATGAGGGCAGTCAGCACTCCGGTGTAGGAAAGCTGCTCAGTGACGATCCCCTTGCCCAGTGTCTTGACCACCTGGCCTCCGCCCAACAGCGCCCCGGCCATCACAAATATTGCCACCAGGATGATGGCGGTACGGAAACGCAGGATCCCGGCTCCGATGGACGCTCCAATGCAGTTGGCCGAGTCGTTGGCCCCGATGTTCCAACCGACGTAAAGCCCCGCGAGGGTGACCAGTATGATTAGTCCCAGACTCATGGGCCAGTCGCGCTACCTCCTATAACTGCCGGGTTATGGCAATGATGGACAGCCGGTCCATCACGTTTTCGATGCGGTCGCTAACGTTACATATATCGTCTATGAGTGTCTTGACGATGAGGGCGTCCACTTTCTCGATTTCAATCTCCTTGAACAGCTTACGGGTGATGTCGAACTGGATTGCATCCACCTCCTGCTCCTTCTTCTCCACAAACTCGTCCACTGCCGAAACGTCAGTGTCCCCGTCCAACACCTTGGCGACAGCGCCGGGGATCGGTTCATAGGCCTGGACCGTGAGGTCAGCAATCTTCAGGAAATCCTCCCTGATCTCCACGGGCACGTCCGGTCTTACCAGGTAGAGAGTATCGCCGGCTTCTTCCGCCTTGTTGGCTACCCTGTCCAGGGTTTCCAGAAGAGAGATATAGTCGCCGCGGTAGGCTGGGAGACAAGCGCCTTCGTACATGGCCTTCTCGATGGTACGGCGCATCTGGTCGGCCTGATGCTCCATCTTGTGCACTTTCTTGCTCTGCTCCTTGAAGTGCTTGTCCCAGTCAATGTACTCCTTGATCATGCGCTCGAACTCAGCGACGGTGTTGCCGATCAGTTCGCAGAACTCCACAATCTGCTTCCTGACTGCGACATTCTTTTTTCTTTGTCCGAAGAACATTTTTACCCCTCCTGCGGAACCGCCAGAGACCGTGGCAGCAAGTTGCTCCTGCCGCTTCAGCCCCACCCTTCTTTGGGCACTCTAACTTACAAGATATTCCGTGCCTTGGCAAACACCGCACACCCGCTCGCAAAGGCGCGCCCGTGCGAAGCTCGCGCGGTTCTGCCTTGACTTACCTCGTCCCCCTTGATTTACTGTGCCCGGATCGCTGGCGATCAACGTAACTGGGGGTTCCCATGTCGAAGTCATTGTGCATTCTCCTGCTGTCCTTCCTGGCTTTCTCCTGTCAGGATGAGACGCTGTTTTCCCAGCCCACCATGCCTGGTGTCGAGAAGGCGCAGCCGCTCGGGGCAAAGCCGATGCTGCCCGCGTACGAATCAGCTCGGGAGAAGCTCACTTCCTTCAAGGGAGACCAGTTCGGGGACTACCGGAGCTCACATCCGGAATTGTACGGCATTACCGTCCCTCCCGGCGTCCCGGTGCGGCCCGCGGCTGAATACGAGCAGGCCCAGAAACTGCTGATCACCTACTCCTCTTCGACGTTGGCAGCCGGCATCGAACAGAACCTCGTGGACATCGCCAAATACGGCAAAGAGGTTGTGGACATTCACGTCATCTACGGCGACTCAAGCACCAAACAGTCGTTCGTCTACCAACTGGGTCTCAACGGAGTTGATGAAGGCGAACTGACCTGGATAAGTCTGGACAACGATTCGGTATGGATGAGGGACTACGGCCCGATTTCCATCCTGGGCAACGACGGCAAGGTGGCCTTCGCCGACTTCAGGTACTACCACCAGCGGATCTACGACGACGCAATCCCCGGCCACCTCTCCACCATGTGGAACGTCACGGACTACCGGGTCCCCCTGGAGTTCGAAGGCGGCAGCTTCTTCGCCGACACCAAAGGCAACTGCTTCTCCACCCACGGCCTGATGATGCACAACCCCGTGGACGCCGACACCGTCAAAGCGTATATGAAGAGCTACCTGGGCTGCCAGACCATGAGTACCGTCGCACCGCTGGAAGGCGAAGGGACCACTCACGTCGACATGTACGTGAAAAACTTCAGCGACACCGGCGTCATTGTGGGCAGCTACGACCCGGCGGAGGATGCTACCAACGCCCAACTCACCGACGAAACCGCCGCGTTCTTCGAGGCCAACGGGTGGACGGTGTACCGCATGCCCATGCCGACCCACTCCGACGGCAACTTCCGCACGTTCATCAACTCGCTGTTCGTGAACAAGGTGAACATGTGGCCCGCCTATTCCATCGAGAAGGACAAGGAAGCCGAGGCGCTGCAGGTTTGGCAGCAGGCGATGCCCGACTTCCAGCACGTGGCCATGAATGCCGACGACGTCATCACCTGGGGCGGCGCCATTCACTGCGTCACCATGACCGTGGCTGCCGGCACCCTGGCCCCGATGGAAGACACGCCTGAGTACGCATGCGGAGGGGAGTGGGACTGCTACCCCGGAGTCACCGCGGCCGGATGCGGTGATGTATCCTATGAGGGTTGCTGCGACGGATCGACGTTGAAGTATTGTGAAAACGACCAACTCAAAACCATGGACTGCAATTCCCAGCCCGCGTGCGGATGGGACGCAGGTAAAGGCTTCTACAACTGCGGCACCGCCGGCGGTGCGGATCCCTCCGGCGCCAACCCGTTATCGTGCGGGGGAGGCGTGGTGTGCGAACCCGCTTGTGACGGCAAGCAGTGTGGGGGCGACGGCTGCGGCGGCGTGTGTGGAGCGTGCTCTCCCGGTCACGAATGCACCTCGTCGGGCACGTGCACTCCACTGTGCACCCCTGACTGCAATAACAAGGTGTGCGGCGATGACGGTTGCGGCGGAAGCTGCGGCGCCTGTGCCGCAGGGCAGACCTGTTCCGGAGGAATCTGCGAAATCACCGATCCCGGCCAGCCGGTGGACGAGTGCAACGGCATCACCTACGAAGGCTGCTGCGAAGGCGAGATATTGAAGTACTGTGAGAACGGTGCCCTGAAGGTGGGCGACTGTTCCTCCCAGGCTTCCTGCGGCTGGGACGCGACCAACAGCTTCTACAACTGTGGTACCGCGGGCGGCACCGATCCGTCGGGTGCGCACCTGAAGAACTGCACCGCGGAGTGCGTCCCCGATTGTGCCGGTAAGGATTGTGGAGACGATGGCTGCGGAGGCAGTTGCGGCGGCTGCGTCGAAACCATGATCTGTGTGGCCGGAAACTGTCAGCCGGGCACGTACACCGAGTGCCCCGAGGGGACCACCTGGAACGGCTCCGAGTGTGCCGCCCCTGTAGAGGAAACCCCACCCGCCGACAGAATAACCGAGGAGACTGCGGAAGGCGGCGGCTCCGGCTCGGACTGCTCCACCGGCAGTCCGGGCGGAAGCGGTTCCGCCTCGGCCCTGCTGCTCTTCGCCTTCCTGGGCCTGGCCTTGCTGCCGCGGCGGCGCTCCGTCCAATGAAACCGGTATATCTCGACTACAACGCCACAACTCCTGTCCATCCGGAAGTTGCAGATGCGATGGAACCCTATCTTCGAACGCACTTCGGCAACCCCTCAAGCTCGCACTGGTACGGAAGACAAACCAAAGCCGCGGTGGAGAAAGCCAGGGAGCAGGTGGCTGAAATGCTGGGCTGCGCCACAGACGAGGTCACCTTCACGTCGGGCGGCAGCGAAGCCAACAACCTGGCGATCACCGGTTATGCTCTGGCCAATCAAGAACGCGGAAATCACCTGATCACGTCACTGGTGGAGCATCCAGCCGTGCTGGAGGTGTGTCGATTTCTCGAGACACACGGATTTGAAGTCGACTATCTTCCCGTGGATCGGGCCGGGCGCGTAGACCCGGCCGACGTGAAAGACGCGCAGCGCGCGGAAACGTTGCTGGTTTCCATCATGCAGGCCAACAACGAGGTGGGCACGCTGCAGGCAGTCAAGGAAATCGCCGGAATCGCCCACGCGGGCGGCGCCGTGCTGCACACCGACTCGGCCCAAGCCGTGGGAAAAGTGCCGGTAACGGCCGCGGCCACCGGGGCGGACATGATAAGCCTCGCCGCCCACAAATTCTACGCACCAAAGGGAGTCGGCGCCCTGTACGTTCGCAGGGGGATCCGGTTGCACAAGCTCATTCACGGCGCAGACCACGAGTTGAATCTGCGAGCCGGCACCGAGAACGTGCTGGAGATTGCAGGTTTGGGCAAAGCTTGTGAACTGGCAGCCCAAGAACTGGAAGAATGGAGCAAGCACTGTGCGGCGTTGCGCAATCGACTGGAGACAGCTCTTTGCCGCGAATTCCCGGATGCTGTGGTCAACGGGCACGCGGAAGAGCGGCTGCCAAACACACTGTCCATCTCCTTTCCGGGTATCTCCGCACAGGAAATCATGGCCCGGACCGAAGAGGTTGCTTGTTCCGCAGGGGCCGCCTGCCATTCTGAAGGGGTGTCCATGTCCCACGTACTGTCGGCCATGAAGGTGCCTTCTGAAGTCGCCATGGGGACCCTGCGGCTGTCCACCGGGTTGTTCAGCAATGAGGCGGAAATTGACCGGGCGGCAAGCGCCCTGGCGGCAGCGGTGCGCAGTCTGAAGGGGTAAGTCCAACGCAGTTGGCAGTTGGGGAAGGGGAGGATCCACTATGAAGCTCCAGAGCATCGTGCTCGTTTCGGCCTTGACTATTGCCTGCATGCCGTCCGCACAGGCGGACGATACTGCCGCTGAAGCTGCCTCCGACCCCGTGCAGTCGTTCCTCGAATCGGCCCGGTGGAGCGTGTTGGAAGGAGGGTTTGGCGACAAGACCCGCAACGCCAGTTGGGCCTGCTATCCCTCAACCGGGAGCCTCCCCGGATGCCTGACGGTGATGCCCCCGGAGGCACGGCGGGAGATTGCCAACAACTTGTGGTTGCATGTCGGTGCGAAACTGGTGCCCAGCGGCTTCCCGGGAGTTCTGGGCGGTGCGCTGCTGTCCGGACAATCGAAACGGTCTCTGGTCAAGACCATGGAAATGTCCAAGCTCTTCAACTATCACCTGCAGGTTCTGATGTCGGTAGGCGACAAGGAGAAGTCGGAGAAACTGGCCGGAGCGCTGGCTGCATTCCTGAATTCCCCTCTCGATTCATCAGCAACCGTCCCTCTCCTTCACAGGATCCTCAGAACCAACATGGTGCTCAGCCTTCTAAAAGGGGCCTATGTATCGGCTTTCTGCGTCCCGGAAGAGATGCAGAGCAAAGAGGTGGCCGCTGCAGTGTGGGCGCGTCTCTCCGCTATCTCCACCCCGGATTTCGACCCGGAAGGGGCGCTGTTGGGGGAATACCGCCAAATGATCGGGCTGGTGGAAAGTGACAGGCAGATACTCGCCGGCTACCTGGAACAACCGGGATCATCGAAGGAAATCCTTGCAGAACTCGCCAAACTACGTGCTGCCGCGGCCGAAACTCCCGGTTCGTTCGACCCCGCACATCTTTCCCGCACCTTTGCGCTGGGCATACGCCACGTATTTGCGCGCCTGGTGGAAGCTGCCCGCCTTCCCCTCTCAGAAGCGAGGGAAGAGTGCCGGCGGCTGGAAGAAGAGGTTGGCCCCGCCTGTTGGAACTCCGGCAAGGGCGAGATGGCTTGGAGGCTGTTGAAGTCCATCTATTCCGGGCGCAAAGCGACGGAATCGGGTTCCTTCACCCAGTTCGGCATAGACGTCGTCTGGGAGCGCTCCCGATGCCTCGTGCTCCTCGACCCCATATCTGCCTGGGAAAGACAGGTGGACAACATTGCGGAGGCCCGGGCCTACAAAACGCTGGCCCTGGCGCGACTTGCCGGCGAACAAGCCACTGAGCAGTTCTCTCCCGGTCCCGACGGAAATCCGGGAACCGAGGACGATATCCCCATTTCGGACCCCTGTCCCGCTCAGAAGTGAAACACCAGGTCTGAACCCACCATGGCCATCTTGATCCACTCGGGGAAGGTGGGGTTGATGTCGTGGTGATGTGAGTGGTTGAGCACGTAGCTTGCGTGCAGAGTTACGCCCAACTCTCGCAACAACTCGACCTCCAATCCGGCTCCGACGTGACCGGTGAAGCCTCGGTCGTGGAACGTCCAGTCGCTGCCCACGACGTGCTTCTTGTAGTAGCCGCCCCCCAGCACCACGAACGGGTCGACATAGGTAAGATCGTAGGTATACCGGGCCTGCCCAAACAGCCGCCAGGCGGTGTTTCGGTCCTCCATGGCGTCCAGATGTGCATACACTCCGGCGCTGAATCCGGCGGGAATCCGGTACTCGGCGCCAATGTTGAGCATCGCTTTGGGATACTCGAAAGCGATGTCTTCAGTATCGTACATCGTCAGTACCGGGCCGGCCCGAAGGTCGACACCCGGCTCTCGCTCAGTAGCATCTGCCTGACCGGCTGACAGGCAGAACGCCAGTGTGAATGTCAAAATCAATACGGTGTTGCGCAGCATATGAGACTCCTCGTCGTCTTCTAGTTGGGCTCAGGTTGTCATCAGAGCTCCTACCAGCAGCAAGCCGCGTGCCAACCCTGCTGTCGACGGAAACGCGATTTTGGAGCCTGTGCACATTGGTGACACTGGGGAAGAAATACTACGTTCTCCTTGACTTGTTGGTGGCGCGATGGTGGAGTTGTTGTTGGGAGGCCCAAAATGAGCGAAATCCGGGTGTCACTGGTTGTCGTTGTGGTCTTGTTAGGCGTGGTTGCATGTGGTTCGGAGTCGAAATCGTCCGGCGGGAAGGACGCGGCTGCCGACGCAAAGACCGACGGGAGTGCAGCGAAGGATGTCGTTGAGGCGGGCGGGCCCGAGGTCGACGGGGACGCTGTTGACACAAAGGTCGGGCCGATTGACGCATCAGACCTGATTCAGGGTGAGACAGAGGATGCCGACGTATTGCAGCCCCCCGACCAGACAGACGCTGTGCACAACGAGCTTCCGGAGCCGACGGACCTGGTCGAGGCCGACTCAGGACCGCCGCCGGTTTGCACACCGGACGAGGCCTACTGTGTAGGTCATATTTCGGTCATCTGCAACTCACAAGGCACCGGAGCGAAGGAGGAACCTTGCCCTCCCGGAACCTACTGCGAGGGCGGGGCTTGCTTCGAGTGGGTGTGTGAGCCGGACCAGCCGATGTGCGAGGGGGAAGTCGCCGGCGTGTGCGACGAGTGGGGTTCAGGGCTGGCGGAAGGGGCCGTGGACTGTGCCGACGCTCAGCAGTTCTGCTACCTCGGCGGGTGCGTGGATTGCGTGCCTCAGTGCGAGGGCAAGGAGTGCGGCCCTGATGCGTGCGGGGACACTTGCGGTGAGTGCGAGCCGAACCAGGTCTGCATCAACGGCAACTGCCCGCCCCCGGGCAGCGAATGCGATGACGGCAACTCGGTGGACTGGGACGGATGCACCGGTGGGAAAGTCTCCGAGTTCCTCGTCAACGAACAGACTTACAGCCACCAGACCGGACCGGCCGTCGGCCGGCTGGGTGGAGGGCGGTACATCGCGGCCTGGAGCGGCACGGACCAGGATGGTTCCGATGAGGGAGTCTTCGCCAGGATCTTCCCCGCCGACGGTGAACCGCCGGAAGAGGAATTCCAGGTAAACACATACTTCGAAGAGGACCAGGAAGGACCGGTCATCGGGTCGTCAGGCAACGGCTCCTTCGTCATCATCTGGGTCAGCGAAGACCAGGACGGGCAATATGACGGCATTTTCGGACAGGTTTACGAACCGGACGGGACGCCTCTGGACGGAGAATTTCAGGTGAACAGTGTGTCGGCCGGATCACAGTCGGAGCCCGCGGTGGCGGCCCTGCCGGGCGGAAAGTTCGTGGCGACGTGGTCGAGTGTCAACCAGGACGGAGACGGGCAGGGAGTGTTCGCCCGCATGTTTGAGTTCGGCATCGGCCCGGACGATGTGGAGCACCCGGTGAACACCTACACTGCCGGTGGTCAGAAGGAGCCGGCGGCCGCCGGCCTGGAAGACGGCCGTTTCATCATTGCCTGGTGGGGAGAAGGACCCGACGGCGACGCGGAAATCTACGCCCGCCTCTTTGCAGACGGTGGCGAGCCTGAAGGACAGCCGTTCCTGGTGAACTCATCGGTGCAGTTGCAGCAGTGGGGACCAAAGGTCACCCCACTGGCAGACGGCAGATTCCTCGTTGCCTGGTCGCAGATGTCTCCGCCTGACATCCATGGACGGCTGTTTGCCGCTGACGGCACCCCCGAAGGAAACCAGTTCCAGCTCAACACTTTCGACCTCGATAACCAACTCCAGCCCGCCCTGGCGCCGCTGCCCGGCGGTGGTTTCGCCGCGGTCTGGAACGGGAAAGGGGATTCCGATGACGACGGCATCCACGGCCAGCTCTTCCTTCCTGACGGCTCCAAGAGCGGCGCGCAGTTCCTGATTAATCAATACACGGAATGGAGCCAGACCGGGGCCGCCGCGGTCCACCTGGGCGGAGGCAACTTTGTAGTTGCCTGGCACAGCTACAAGCAGGATGGCAACGAAAACGGGGTCTTCGCCCAACGCTTCGATGCCGACGCAAAGCGCCTTTACAAATAGGGGAGAAAGGACGTGACCAGACTCCTACGCACCAGCACCCTTCCGGTCTTTCTGACCCTGGTTCTTCTGCCGGCCACATTGCTCGCCGGTCCGTTTTCCCGGGCCGACGACACCCGGCCGCTGCCTCCCGAAAGGTGGACCAACTGGGAGGTGGTAGGGCTGGATCTTCGCCTGGGCGGCACCTATCTCGACGGCAACGTCGAGCATCTGGGATTGTCGGGCGAGGCAGGGTTCTCCTGGCGATTTCTGCCGGACCACAGCCTGTTCCTGTCCGGCTCCGGCGCTTACGCCGAATTCGGCGGGGACACCAAGATCGAAAAGACCGCCGGGTCGTTTCTTTATGCCTACGGCATGCACAAGAACTGGAACATTTATGCTTATTCCACCTATGCCCATAACAAGTTCCTCGCCCTGGACTATCGCCTCACCAACAGCCTGGGGCTGTGCGTCCACAGCTTCTTGCCTAACCTCTTTGACCCGATCCTGTTCAGCGCCGGGGCCACACACGAGTACGAAACGTTCGAGGATGAAACTACCGAGCAGGCGTGGCGCCCCACGCTGCGCCTCAATTTCGAACTGCCGGCCAACGAATTCGTACGTTTGGGCGCGGACTTCTTCTGGGTCCCTTCAGTCGAAGATCTCTCCGACTACAGAGTGTATGCAGAAACCTACGCCGAACTGAAGCTCACCAAAAGCATCTTCGCGTTCCGCATAACCGCCGCAGATGAGTACGACTCTATGCCCCGTGAGGGAGTGGAGAACAACGACCTGATGTTGCTGGGTTCCATCGTAGTTCGCGCCGGAAAGTAGCAGACGACAACGGGATCAATCGCCGGAGACAACGGACAAGGTCTGGTGGAGTGAAATGCTCTCGCCGGGCTGCAGTTCAGTGCGGGGAGCCCACACTTCCAACTCCACTTCGCCCAAGTAATCGGGGTAGGCATACGCCCAGGTGTGGTCGACCTCGGCGTTGTCGAAACTCTGGGTGACTTGCAGCCCCTTCGTACCAGAAAAGGTCCAGGAACCATCGGGCGCGTCTTCAGCGTAAAAATGCTCGCCTTCGCGCATGTTGGCGATGATGGCGGAAATGTCCTTGTCCACCTCTTCGCCTGCGAGGCTCACAAACTTGACCCGGGTCTCGGTCAATTCTCCCAGATTCAGTTCGAGGTGATTGCGTAAGTTCACAGTTGCCGGGTCGTCGTGCAGATTGGTGAGCACTGTCTCCACGTCGAATTTCGGCTCACTTTCGTGCAACGTCACAGTGCGCTGCAACTGGTATCCGTTGATGGTGGTGGATACGGTGGTGATGGACAGCTCGCTCTGGGCCAGCACCGCGGAAGGCTCCACCCAGCCGTAAAACTCAAACGGCCCCCCTACCCGGTCCTCAAGCCCGCCCGCAAAGGGAAAGAACAGATTCTGCATGACGTTGTACGCGGTGACGCATTCGCCTGACTTCTTGTGGATGATACGAAGTGTCCTTCCGGCCAGGGAAGGCACCACCTCCAGTTTCAACTCACCATTGTCCAGCACCTTCACCGGTAGGTCCCCGGCGAAGATAGAGTACAGCAACGCCAGGGTCTCGGGCTGGCCCGCCACCTCACGAATCGTCTGAAACCCATGGGAATCCAGCATGTCGAGGAACCACGAAACCTCACCGGGACCGGCCAGTTCCCCCTGCCAGGCCAGGGTCTGTCCCAATATTTCGTAGCCGCTGCGCGGGAACAAGCGCGCGTACACCAGCGGCATGCGCGCTACCTGCACTCGGTCGAGGAGGACCTCATCCCCGGCAACCGCCGCCTCAGCCTCGTCGAACAGCGTCTCGCCCGCATTGACCACCTCGTCGGGCAGATACCCTTGCGCCGGGTTGGTGTAGAGATGCATGTGGACGTTATCATCGGTGACTTTGTCGAGCAGCATCTCCATGTATTGCTCGATAGGGTCAGCGGCTGCCCCGTAAAAGCCTTCCAGGAAATCCCGGCGTACAGCTTCCGGATCGATGTCGGGATCCCACAACAGCTTCATGCCGTAGTAGGGCCGTAAGAGTGAAAACTCACCGCCACCGCCGGCATGCCCCATGCCCTGGAGGTAGATTCCTTTCACGCCAATGTCCCGGTAGAACCGCATGTCCGCGGCCATGGCCCGGAAGTTTGGAAATGGATTGTAGTAGTGCATGAAATCGACGATGTAGTGCCAGATGTAAAGGTGGTCGGTAATCCCGGACCACGCCTCGGCCCGCCGCTTATAATCCGCGTTAAGCGGGCATGATTCGATAGGATGGGAGTCACAGGAGGGAAACATGTGGCACAGCCAGATGGCCGCGTTGGGATGCATGACCATATCTTTGGGCGGCTCTTCGGTATACATGTAGGCCAGCGTCCCGATCAGTTTGTCCGGATACACCTCTACCGTACGTTTGGCCAACTCGTTGACGAACCAGAACTGGGTGCCGCCAAAGGTTTCTAACTCTGCGTTCATGGCGGAGCAGCTCTCGCACTGGCAGTAGTTGTAGCGATCTTTCTGTGAAAAATTGTGCTGGCGGGAGTGGGGCTTGTCAGCCATGCGCTGCAGCATACGCTCGGTGACGATTTCCAGCACGTCCGGATTGGTGAGGCAAAGCTGGGTGTCTTCCCTTATCCGCACTCCGCCTATCTCCGAAAAATACTCCGGATGCTCATCGAAGAATTCATCGGGGCTGACGTACCAGAAATAGCTGTGGGCCCTGCCGTCATGATCGTGCTGAATTCCGTACTGATGATCGGCCCCCCCGTCCCCTGCATTTTCCGCCTGCCGGGAGAGAAAATCCTCCTCTGCACCGGGCCGGCGATAGGAGGTATCCCGCCACTGAAACGCCGGGGTTTTCAACTCGTCCAGGGGCGGCACGGTCACATCCGAAACCGCGGGCGTCTTCGTCACGCCCGGTGCGTACCAACGGACGCCCAGGTGCTCCTCCAGAAAACGGTGCACGCCGTACAGCGTCCCCGCCTCCGCAGTTCCGGCTATGACGACATGCGGCGGCACGGTTTTGGTGTAAAAACCCTGCTCGCCCAGCGAGTCCGGGTCGGGGCTGACACCTACCAATTCAGCCACCGGGCCCAGGCCCAGCACGATCATGGGCCCTTCCAACACCTCGGCAGATTCCACCACGGTCAGAGACACACCGGTGCAAGCCTCAAAGTGGGAGCGCAACTCTTCCGCCGCCCACTGTTCCGAAGGGCTCGCACCTGGTTGCAGCACAATTGTATGCGTGGATTTGCCTTCCGCCAACAGCACCACCGGCTCGGGTGCGGCAATGTCGAGTCCGGCGTCGGCCAGTGCGACCTCTCCGACGGCTTCCGGAGCAACCAACTCGACAACATCTTTCGCTGCCTTCTCTCCCCCGCCGCACCCGACGAAAATGAACGATGCCAGAACCGGCAGAACGAATCCCGTCAACAACCGCATGCCCTCACCTCACTTGAGGCGATTATCAACCGCTGATTGTCAATTTTCAATGTCCAATTCTCAATGGACGTCACGGCACATCAACAACCACCCGCCCGGTCCAGGTGCGGGAGATGTCGGAGTAACGGCAGTAGTCTTCCACTGCCACCGTAGGATCCTGCTCAAGGGTCACGGTGCCGAGGTGAGCGCCGTTGACTGTGAGGCTGACCGAATCGCCTTCCGCCCCGGACGCAGGGCCGGGCGGGCCGGCCATCCAGCGGACCTCCAGTCGGTCGATACCGCTGGCGTCGATGTCGAGCACACCCTCTGACCATGTTGCATCGACGACTGCCGGAGCAGGGGATGGGTAGATCTTAGCGCCCCTGGGAAGAGGTGCGCTGAACGCAGTGGCTTCCAGCCAGTATGCACCTGCGGCCCTTGGACTCTTGATACCCCGGTGGACCGTCTCGGGCAACACCGGCCGGGAGCGCTGAAGCATCCAATCTACCCCGTCCGGAAACACCTTGGAAAACATGGTGCCGTGACCTTCACCCTCCAACTCCCAGTACTCCACGTCAAAGCCCCAGCCGGTGAGTTTGTCCACCCTCGGCGGCACGTATTCCACCGGCGTGATGTCATCCGCGGTGCCGTGAACCACTAGAATCCCAACGTGGGACAGGTTGCGTAAAAGCTGGGCGTCGAACGGGGCCGGGATAATGGAATAGGGATTAATGGCCGCGAAGCGGTCGGGGAGAAGGATGGCGGAAAACCAGGCGCTGGCGCCCATCGCGGACACACCTCCGATGTATACCTGAGACGGCTCGGTCCAGTAGTTCCGGTGCACGTCGGAGAGCGCGGCTTCCACCGCGCTGAAATAATCGTGATAGGCCGCGGTCTCTTCGTCGAAAATCGCGTCGTATTCTTCGTCGGACAGTTCGGTGTAAAGCCGGTTCATGAAATTGACGGTGATGAGGATGAATCGATCCTCGGCCATGGACGACAGCCAGGGGAGGGTCAGGTCGTCTTCGAGATCGCTGGTAGGATGTGCGGGATTGACGTAGACGGGGAAGCGGTTGTGGGGATCACCGGTATATCCCGGCGGGATAAGAATGTCGTAGTCGAACTGGAATTCAGCCAGCGCGTCCACCTCGAAGCTCACGTCGATGGGATGGCCGTGGGATAGCCCGGGCGGCCAGTGTAGATCCTTTAACTCCTTGTCGAGCTTCAGCAGCGCGCTCCTGACTTCGTCCGGTGGGATATCGGCGAGCTGGGCCAGTGAATCCTCCGAACATCCTGACTCCACCGCCTCCTTCACCAACTCGTCCACCGGAATCCGGGTCGCTGCCTCTGTTTCACGCAAGTCTTCAATAACAGCGGCATCCTCGTCGACTGCGACCAGGTCGGTGGTTTCCGGCCCCAGAACCGCGTCGACCTCACCGATGTCGGTAGCGCTGCTTTCGCTTCCGCAGGCAAGTAGAGTCAAGACCAACACCGCCGAGATTCTTCTCATGCACGACTCCCTTTTGCAGCACCGGGATAACATGTTAGCCTTGCCGGCGGACGGGCGCAAGGCCCTGAACGAGGGAGGTTCCACGTGAAGAGACTACTCACGACTCTGGTTATGGCGCAGGTGATGCTGGTTGCCGGTTCGGCGACTGCAGTGGGAGCTGAGAATTTCGACCCTTCGAAAGCATACGCGGTGATCGCCGGAGTGCTGGAGTTTCAGGACCCGTCTTTCTCCGGCTGGTCCAAAGAAAAACGCAAAGATCAGGAACTGCACGACACCCTTCTGGAGATGGGAGTGCCGGCCGGCAACATGTCGCTGCTGCTGGACCAGCATGCTACCCGGGCCAACATCGAAAAATCGGTGGCCGAGGTGGCGGCGAAAGCGGGAAAGGACTCCACCTTCATATTCTACTATGCGGGCCACGGCATGAAGCAGCCCGGTGGCAAGACCTACTTTGCCAACTATGATGTCGCGGGGAAAGACATCTCCGGAACCGGACTGGCAGTGGACAAAGTTGGTGAGCTCATCAAAGCCAGCTTCAAGGGCAAGCGCGTGCTGCTGTGGGCAGACTGCTGCTATTCCGGGGCACTGGCGAGCGTAGCCGAAGCGCTGGGAAAAGCCGGGATTGCGGCAGCAAGCGTAACGTCGGCCGACGAATCCAACACGTCTACCAACAACTGGACCTTCACCATGACCGTCATCCACACACTCATGGGCCAAGGTCAGGCGGACCGCAACCACGATGGCAAAGTTACCCTGGCCGAGATGAATGTGGAGGTAGCAGACTCCATGAAATACCGGGACAGCCAGAAATCGGGTTTTTCCGCCCACGCGGTATCTGATGGTTTGATTTTTGCGGAAGTGGCGGTGGAATCGACGGCGGCGGTGAAGTGGCAAGGATGGCCCGAGCCGGCCGCATATGTTAAAGCGACCCACGGCGGCAAGGAAAAGAGCGGGCAGGTGGTGGCCCGAAAAGGAGAAGAATACGTCGTCGAATTCTGGTCGTACAACGACATTGCCGTGGCCAGGCTACCGGCCTCCGCACTGGGCAGATTGAAATTTGTTCGATACTCCCCAGGGGACGAACTCAACGTGTTGTGGGGTGGACAACTGTACAAGGCGAAAATCCTCAAGGTAGAGGGCGATTTCCATCGGGTCACCTATCCCGGCTGGTCGTCGGAATGGGACGAGTGGGTCATGTCCAACCGTATCATCGAACCGGCTGAAGTGGACGGCAAGACCGGCGGCGGGATGGTGCAGGTGGAATGGGGCGGCAAGTGGTGGCTGGCGACGATCCTGAAGGAAGAGGGAAAACGCTTCCTCATCCACTACGTCGGGTGGGATTCGTCATGGGACGAATGGGTTACTGAAGACCGGCTCAAACGGGACGCCGGGGTTGCCGGGGCCGACGCGGAAAAAGTGCTCGTGGAATGGGGCGGGCAATGGTGGCCCGCGGTGATCTTGAAACAGGAGAAAGATCGCTACTTCATCTCCTATCCGGGGTGGGATTCATCCTGGGATGAGTGGGTAACCAAGGAAAGAATCCGTTTTTCAAAATAGGGCTAAAGTCCTCCGGACGCAGGCCGAAATATCTAACGTTGATTCGGTTTTGCAGTTTTGCCCGGGGGAGAAAGATGACCCGTAAACTTCTGGCTGTTTCGCTCAACATGCTCATCCTGCTGCTCTTTGTCGGACTCGCAGTTCTGATTGCAGGTGCGATCGGTTCCACGTTCAATCGAGGGCCGCCTTCCGCGGCCGCCGGCCCTGCCTCGAAGACCATAAATGCCGGCATCTTTTCCCCCGGCCTTATCCCGCCGCCTCCGAGAACAAACAATCCCAATTAGACACGCAACCAAGGCCCCAACGATGGCGTCACTCCCGCATGGGCTGCCACAGCAGTTTTCGATAATTGTGTCACAGTTGCCTAAACGTGACGTCCGCACAGGTCGTTAAGTCTCCTTGGCTGACAAGCGGGAGTGCAATATGAAGACTATTTATCTCGACTACTCCGACCCCATCGAACTGGGTCAAACCTATCTCGACTGCTTGAGAAATCTGGGCTTATTGTTCATGGGGCCCGGGACTCTAAAGCTGCTTTCCGATGTTGAAATCCGATGCCACCTGCCCGGTGGAGAGGTCATCGAGACCACAGCCATGGTTGTCAGGGAGTTCGCAGGCCCGGTCTACGGCCTGCAACTGAACGTTTGTCCGGAAACCGAGCACCTCGTCCACGTGGCCAAGGAGTGTGCGGCTGAATTGCAGGCCCGGATGCTCACTCCGGGCAACCGGGACAGCGCACGGGCAGGCCCCTCGGAAAGCTGGGACATCGACGGAGAGGATACCGAGCCGGAACGGGCCGAATTCGTCGGCCAGATGACTCCCACCGAGCAGGTCTTGTCCCAAGCTTACGACCGTTTCCGCAAGTGGGTCAACATCCAGGACGCAGTGCGGATCCCCACTCCCACCGATCTGAAAGCGCGACACAAAGCTGCTACACCACCGCCCAGGAGACCCAAGAAGCATACAAAACGGCGAGCGGAGGCCGAACGAGTCCTGCTTGCTCTCCCTCTGGAGCGGAAGAAGGGGCTTGCCGTGTCCGGGGGACTGGACGTACGCACGTGCCTGATGAAGGATCCCGACCCCGCCTTGCGCTTGTGGCTCCTGCGGAACCCGGAGATCTCCGAGGCCGAAGTCTACGAGTTGAGCTGCGCTCCGGATCTTCCCGAAGATGCGGTGCGCTTCCTTCTTGAGCGTCGGAAATGGTGCCAGTATCCACGCATCGCCACCAACCTGCTGCTCCATCCCTCGGTGGGCAGCCAGACCCGCACCGTACTCGCCTCAGTGCTGCCCACACCGACCCTGAAAGGACTGTTGCGCCGGGACGACATCCCCGAAGACGCGGCCCGCGCCGCGCAGGAGATCCTGGAAGGCAGAACAGATCAAACCGAAGATCCGGTCCAGCAAACCTGATCGCCGCCAGCCGTTAGCCGTTAGCCGTTTCACCCTGGACCCTGACCCTGGACCCTGACCCCGCCTTAGTCTTTGGTACAATACACCACATCCAGGTAGGGAGGGAGATGGTTGGAGGTACTTGCGTCCGCGCTCCCGGCGCTGCCGGTACTACCGGAACTGGAGCCGCCGGTGCTCCCGCCGCCACCGCCACCGGTGCTGCCGGAACTGGAGCCGCCGGTGTTCCCGCCGCCGCCGCTGCCGGTACTACCAGATGAGCCGTTGTCGGAACAGAGATCTTTACAGGGGGAACCGTCGCACTGGTCCCAGTTGCCGCCACCACCGCACGCGCCGATCCAGTGTTTGTGTCCCATACCGTGACTGTGGCTGGGCGCCGAATGGCTGTGCCCCATGCCGTGGGAGTGCGAAGATTCGGAGTGAGTATGACTCATTGAGTGGCTGTGCGCGGGCACGGAGTGGCCGTGGGTCTCGCCGCCGCCCGTCTCACCATAGGCGACTGCGCCCCGTGGAAAACGCCCATCGAGGGCGTCGAAAGGACTCCAACCCTCGGGGCACTCCCCTGCAAACATGAAGATCGCTCCCGCAGGGATTGCGTCGGGTATCGCACCTTCCTCCAGGTGGGCCGCGGTGATGCAGCCCACACACGTCACATCCTGGGCGACGAGCGCTTCATCCGCCAGCAGCGCATTAGTGGCCGTTTTCGCGCTGTCCGCCTGCAGGGCAAAGGGAACTGAAACCAGGGGATGCCTGGCCAACTCCTCCTGGCCCAGCGGTTGAACCGCAAGCCAGCGGGTCTGGCCATCGCTGAACAGGTTGGCCGGGAATGGCGATGCAACCGCGTCGGCGGGCAACAGCGTATCGAACACTCCGTCTGCCGCAACCACCACCTGAGCCTCCTCCCACAGCGGCTCCCCGCCCTCGGATTCAGCGTAGATGCGGAAGGTAAGGGTCAAATCCCCCTGCATAAGATCTCCTTCCGCGTTCTTCAGCACCCCTTGTGCGTTGATCTGCGGCGGCGCAGCAGAAGCCGTACTCGCAGTCAACGCCAGGAGGGCTGCACCCAATGACACATAGCGTGGAAACATCTCCACCTCCCCGGCGATCGCAGTTCCGCCTATTGCCCCGCGGACACTGCTATCGCGCCAATTCCCCAGTGCACCGACCCGCCCTCATGAGAGGCGGCGCCGGTCACCGGCAATCCTGTATTCATATCCAACTCGTGGTCTCCGACAGCCCCGAGGGCCCGTCCCGATTTCAACGTGAGATAGAAAACACTCACGCAAACTTCATCCACGTGGTCGTCACAATCGTTGTCCTGGCCGTCGCACACTTCCTGGGCGATGTCCAGGCACTCACCCGCGGCACAAGACCCAACACAGACCCCCTCAAGCAAGCAGCCGTCGCCGTCAGCCACCGGCGTCGTACCGCATCCCGATTCCGGCAAGCAGAAATCATCGGTGCAGGGGTTCAGATCGTCGCAGTCGGTAGGCTCGCCCGGCACGCAGGTGCTGTCAGCGCAAGCATCGCCGGTGGTACAAGCATCACCGTCATCGCAGGGCATGGTGTTCGCGGGGAAGAAACATCCGGTGGCAGGGTCGCAGGAATCGTCGGTGCAGATGTTACCATCTTTGCAGGACACCGGCCCGCCCGCGATACATTCACCCTGCCAGCATTGATCGCTGATGGTGCACTGGTCGCCGTCTTCGCACGGCATGATGTTGTTCTCCTGATAGCATCCCGAGGCCGGTTCACAGCCGTCGTCGGTGCAGAAGTTGCCGTCGTCGCAGTCCACCTCCCCTGACCCCACACACACTCCGAGCAAGCAGGCGTCGTCGGGGGTGCAGGCGTCCTCGTCGTCGCACGGCTGCTCGTTGAAGAAGTGGGTGCACGCACCAGCGTGGCACAAATCGTCGGTGCACTGATTCCCATCATCGCAAGAGATCTGGTTCCCGGCGCAAGCGCCGTCCACGCAAAGGTCGGCCTCGGTGCACGGATCTCCGTCGTCGCAGGGGGCCCCGCTGGAAAGCTGATGCTGGCACGCCTCATCCAGGCACGAATCGGCGGTACAGGGGTTGTCATCGTCGCAGTCGGTCACCGTGTGGTCCAGAAGGTGGCAATCCACCGGGTCGGGCAGGCCGTCTCCATCTGAGTCGTCGTCGCAGAAGTTGAGCCTGCCATCGCCGTCGTAGTCCGCGCTGCCCGGCCAGCCGAGCTTCTGCATCAGCACGGCCACCAGAAAGGTGAAATCCTGGTTGCCGATCCAACCGTCGCAGTTGAGATCGGAGTTGTGCTTTGCGGTGAGCCCGAGGCAGTCGAAATCGCTGGCCTCCGGGTCCGGGCAAGCAGTGGCCGACGTAGCGCCTAATGCCACCTCTTTGACAAGGCACTGAGGCAAGCAGACCGTGGCGGTGCCAAAGCCCTTGCGGCAGTGGAACCCATCACCCAACGCGGCCAGGCAGTCGGCGCCGGACTCGCAGGACAGACCTTCCCCTTCCGGCCCCAACGCGAGGTAGTAGAAGACCAGTGACTGGCACTGAAGATCCGCTACGTCCACCAGACCGTCCAGGTTGAGATCCGCATCAGGAGCCGTGTAGGGAGCAGGAGCAGAGCAGAACAGGACCACCGCCAGCAGGCCAGTCGGACCAAAATAGCGGCGGCATCCTTCCATACTGTATCCTTGTGGGGCAGCTTAGCCTTGTCGTATCCATGATTGCTCGACGGACGGGCAATGGCAAGGAGTTTCAGGCTGGGCGCAACACCAGTGCGCCGGTACCGGCTGAGAATATTCCGGGCATCACTACATGGTCTCCCGGCTGGCCGGAGGGAACCGCATCACCGTCTGCCAGTCGCACCCACTCCAGGTGGACCGTCTCCTCCTGCATGCCACGGTCACGGACGATGAGGTTGTCATCCGGCTCAACCGGGCTCTTCAACTCCACCACCAGGCCTTCCTCGCTTTTGCGGATCACCTTGCCAATGAACCGATCGCCATACGACCCGTAGGATCCTTCTGTGTTGTAAGCCTCGTTTCCCGGCTCCCCCCCTTCCAGAAAATGGGTAGAAAGGCCGCGACTGGTCAGACGGCTCAGTTCCGCATTCAACTCGTCGACCCGGTCGCGAAAAGCCTCGGCTCCTTCCTGGACAATCAGGTCCCGGGCAGTGCGATACACGTCGGTGGTAAGCCCCACGTACATTTGCGAACGGTTGCGCCCCTCAATTTTCCAAGCGTGAACTCCGGCTGCTACAAGGTTGTCCAGCACAGGTAGCGCACAAAGATCTTTGGCGTCGAAGAAATGGGTCCCGGTCTCGTCCTCTACAACTCGTATGGGCTGGTCAGGCCGCTTGGTTTCCTCGAGATCCCGATACTGCCACCGGCACGCCTGAGCACACGCACCTTTCTGGGGATTTCGGTGCTCGCCCGCCCAGTACAGGGAGAGCAGGCAGCGACCCGAGTAGGCGATGCACACCGCGCCGTGGACAAAGGCCTCGAAACGACCGGGGACAGACCTCACAATATTGCCCAACTGGTTGATGCTCAGTTCACGGGCTGCGATTATGCGCCTGACCCCCTGATCGAACCAGAAGCGGGCGGCTTCCTCATTGGTCACGCTCAACTGAGTGCTGAGGTGGATCGGTATCTCGGGCGCAATCCGGCGCGCCAGAGCAAGCACCGACGCGTCCCCCGCGACCACCGCGTCGACGCCCAAACCGGCCAGCACACCCAGAGCTGACTCGATACCAGGAAGATCGTTCTCGAACGGCAACGCGTTCAGCGTGACGTAGACGCGCTTGCCCCTCTCATGAGCATACTCGACCGCCCATGCAAGTTCGTCGGTGTCAAAATTACCGGCCGCAGCCCGCATGGAGTGCTTCTTGAGTCCGAGATACACGGCGTCCGCGCCGAAATGGAACGCGGTCTTCAGCTTTTCCGGAGTTCCGGCAGGCGCAACGATTTCGGGTAAAACGAGCATGGCACACCTTCATACTGTCCGCAGACCATTGTAACGCTTCGGTTGAGTTGGACAACCGTAAATCGGGTGCACAGCGTTCTGTTAGCTGCTCGTTGAAACTGAGACTGCGAATAACAGAATGCCCGGCCGACTTTCCGGGCGATACCGGGGGAAATTACCATGGGGTGTATCCGCTCTGCATATGTGGTTCTTATTGCATCAACGTTTCTCTTCATCAGCGCCTGTAGCGGAGGCGGACGCGTAGAGACCGTTCCGGTCGGACAGATCTCTCACGACTCTACCGAGGACACGGGAGGTGAACCGGATCTCCGCCCGGATGATGTTATCGACCCCTCGGTTGAGGACCTTTTCAGCCTCGACCTGCTCGAGGTTGGGCCGGCTCCCGATCTCATGGATCCGTGCGACGAGTCTCCCCTGGCCTTCGGGTGCGCGTGCGACGCAAACAACGATTGCATTTCCGGCTTCTGCGTGCCCGCCCCCGGAGGGGGCATCTGTACTTCGGAATGCCTTGAGGAGTGTCCCGAAGGGTGGGAATGCGTCGGCACAACCGGCTTTGGATCCGACCTGGTCTTCCTGTGCCTTCCCGATGTTAAACCGGTTTGCACACCCTGTGAGAGCGATGATGACTGCGAGGGCGGTCAGTGCGTTGTCTTCAACAATATTCAGTACTGCACGTACGAGTGCACCGCAGATTCCGACTGCCCGCCGGAATTCCACTGCGACCCCCACGACTACGAAGGTGTGGTGCAGGTCATGTGCGCGCCGCACAGTCACTCTTGCGATTGCCTGGAGGAGGACGAAGGAGATTCTCGGCCTTGCAGCAAGGAGAACGACTGGGGCTCATGCCAAGGATTCCAGGTGTGCGATCCCCACGAAGGGTGGTCCTCGTGCGACGCCCCTCTTCCGGCCCAGGAGATTTGCGACGGACAGGACAACGACTGCGATGGTCAGTTCGATGAGGATCTGCCCGACTTCGAGCCGTGCGAACTTACGGTGGAAGGAGTCGGCACCTGTTCCGGCCAGGCGACGTGCCAGGGAGTGTCGGGCTGGATATGCAACGCGCCCGAAGCCAAGCCTGAGTTTTGCGACTATCTGGACAACAACTGCGACGGCCTGGTTGACGAAGACTTCCAGAGCGACGGCAAATACTTCCATCCGGACCACTGCGGAAGTTGCAACCAGGGCTGCGAGGGAGCAATCCCCAACGCCTCCGCATACTGCAACGCCGACCTGACCAATCCCCAGTGCACCGTGTCGGAATGCGATGCCGGGTACTTCAAGGCCAACGACTACCAGTGCCTGGCGGAAGGAGAAACCCAATGCAAGCCGTGCTTCAACGACAACCAGTGCGAAGGCGGAGTCTGCGTGATGCTCAGCGGTGCGGATGCCTGCCTCGTGAGCTGCGTCGACGACGAATGCCCCGACTTTTCCCAGTGCACTACCCTCCCCGGCAAGCCGGGCAAATGGTGCGCCCCTGTCAGCAACGACTGTAGCTGCAGCAAGGCCAACGCAGGGGCCATGCGCCCGTGCAGCTTTACCAGCGATTTCGGCGTCTGCTTCGGGCAGGAAGTGTGCGACCCGGAGAACGGGTGGATCGGCTGCAACGCTGCGGTTGCGGCAGCCGAGGTGTGCGACGGTCTGGACAATGACTGCAACGGGGCCGTGGATGACGGTCTTGATCTGGGTGTAGCATGTGAAGTCGAAGATCCGGAGATCGGCTCATGCCCCGGAGTACAACTGTGCATGGGAGAAGCGGGCTGGCTATGCAGCGCGCCCAAACCCCAGGTCGAAGTTTGCGACTACCAGGACAACGACTGCGACGGCGAGATCGATGAAGATTTCCTCAGCGACGGCAAATATGGGGCGCTCCACCACTGCGGCTCGTGCGAAAAGGACTGCGACGGTTCCCTCCCCCACGCCACCGCGTTTTGCGACCCGGCGGGAGCGGCGCCCTCGTGCAAGGTAGAACAGTGCGATCCGGGCTTCTATCCCCTGAACGATGTCCAGTGTATCCTGCCTCCCGATGTCCAGTGCGCCGAATGCGAAACCGATGCCGACTGCTATCTGATGGTGTGTGCCCCAACTCCACACTTCGACCATTGCATGCAGCCTTGCAACGGCGATGACGATTGCGACCAGTGGCACCAATGCCAGGAAGCCGGGGACAAAGGCAAGGTGTGCTTCCCCATTTCCGGGAGCTGCGAGTGCGGGCCGGAAAACGATGGCCTGCAGTGGGGCTGCTCTGTGGAGAACGAATTCGGCATCTGTTTCGGTGTTGAGACCTGTGACCCGGTGGAAGGTTGGTCCGAGTGTGACGCGGATATTCCCAGCGAAGAGATTTGCAACGGTATTGACGACGACTGCGACGGCGTGATTGATGAGGATCTGCCCGAATGGCAGCCCTGTGAAAAGAGCAACGAGTGGGGAGTATGTGAAGGATTGGCCATCTGCATGGGAACTCCCGGCTGGGTTTGCCAGGCTCAGGAACCGGCGGAAGAAAGTTGCGATTACCAGGATAATGACTGCGACGGCGCAGTTGATGAGGACTTCGCAGCCGAAGGGAAATACGACCAGGATGAACACTGCGGTACCTGCAACAACAGTTGCTCAGGTGCGATCCCCGATGCATCGGGCCATTGTGACCCATCCTACCCGCTTCCCAAATGCACCGTCTCGTCATGCGACGACGGTTTCATCCAGGTCAGCCCGTTTCAGTGCATCGTCCCCCCCGACACCACCTGCCAGGCGTGCGAGGTGGATGCAGACTGCCTCGGAAGCCAATGCCTGGAAATCGACGACGAGATGCGCTGTGCCAAGGCGTGCGAAGCTGATGACGAATGTGCAGGAGAGACCTCCTGCTTCGAATTTGGAGGAGAGGGCTCGGTCTGCCTCCCCATCACGGGAAGTTGCGAGTGCAGTTCCTTTACCCATGGCGCCAAACGTACCTGCTCGACCGCAAACGAAATCGGCACCTGCTTCGGGTTCGAAACCTGCGACCAGGACTTAGGCTGGTCCGCGTGTGACGCACCCGTGGCGGCTGCCGAAGAATGCAACGGAATCGACGACGACTGCGACGGCCAGATCGACGAAGAACTACCACCGTCCCAGCCGTGCGAAATCGCCAACGAGTGGGGGAGCTGCGATGGAATTGCGTTCTGCATGGGCACCCCCGGCTGGGTATGCAACGCACCGGTTCCGGAAGAAGAAATGTGCGACTTCATCGACAACGATTGCGACGGCGGAACCGACGAAGACTTCCTCACTGACGGCAAATACGCCTCCGACGTGCACTGCGGCTCCTGCAACAATGTGTGCGAAGGCTCCATTCCTCATGCAAATGCGTCCTGCGACGCGGACTTCGCACTGCCCAAATGCGTTGTTGATTCGTGCGCAGAGGGGTTCATCCAGGTAGGCTCCTTCCAGTGTATAGTTCCCCCTGACACCACCTGCCAGGAGTGCACCCAGAACAGCGACTGCCTGGGCGGACATTGCATCGAACTGGACGGCGAGATGAGATGCGTGATCCCGTGTGAGTCAGACGACAATTGCGCCGGGGAAACCGCTTGCACCATGTTCGAGGCTACGGGCATGGTCTGCCTGCCGATTACGGATAGCTGCTCCTGCAACAGCTTCACCGAGGGCTCCAAGCGCTCGTGCAATGTCAGCAATGAGGTCGGCACCTGCTTCGGGTTCGAGACCTGTGAGCCCGATACCGGTTGGTCCGCTTGCGACGCCCTGGTCCCTTCCCCCGAAGAGTGCAACGGCATCGATGATGAGTGCAACGGACTCATCGACGACGGACTTCCCCCCTCGGTACCTTGCAGTGCAGCCAACGAGTTCGGCGAGTGCGATGGCTTTGCAGTTTGCCTCGGACTGGCCGGATGGGTATGCCAGGCAGCCGAACCGACCCCCGAAGCGTGCGACTATGCCGACAATGACTGCGACGGAGCGATCGATGAAGAGTTCGTCACCGACGGGAAGTACACATCATTCGACCACTGCGGAAGCTGCAACAAGAGCTGCGACAGCGCACTTCCCAACGCCACGGCGGCCTGCAACGGAGAGGCTGGGCAGCCCGTCTGCGAAGTGGAATCGTGCGCCGACGGCTTCTTCCAGTTGAATGAGTTCCAATGCATCCTTCCCCCCGACGTGCAATGTCAGCCATGTACCGTCGACGGTGACTGCTACTTCGACCAGTGCGCCGAACTGGACGGTGACATGGTTTGCCTGGCCATGTGCGACAACGGCGCGTGTCCCCAAGGCTCACACTGCGAAACCGTTGCCGGTGCGGGGGACCTTTGCGTTCCGGACACCCAGTCATGCGACTGCTCGCCCGCCAACGACGGGATTACCCGTGCCTGCTCGGTAGACAACGAGTTCGGCTCCTGCCTCGGACTGGAGACCTGCAGCGGCTCGATGGGCTGGCAGCCCTGCAGCGCCATGGCACCGGCGGAGGAGATTTGCGACGGTGTCGATAATGACTGCAACGGGCAGGTGGACGACGGATTGCCGGACGTCGACCCTTGCGCAATCGCCAATGAATTCGGCAGTTGTGAAGGCGGCGCCACCTGCCAGGGTCAAGCCGGATGGGTATGCCAGGCCCCGGTGCCGGCCGCGGAGATTTGCGACTACACCGACAATGATTGCGACGGCATGATCGATGAAGACTTCGCAGCCGACGGAAAATACGTTGATGAAGAGCACTGTGGGACCTGCAATAACGCCTGCGTAGATGCGATTCCCAATGCTACCGGCACCTGCGATCCGGCTCCCACGGTACCCAAATGCGTGGTGGCCCAGTGTGACGAGGGCTTCTTCCAGCTAAGCCCCTTCCAGTGCATCGTGCCTCCCGACAACACTTGCGAAGCGTGCGGAGACGACGATGACTGCCTCGGTTCGCCATGTGTCGAGATCGACGGCCAGATGCGTTGTGCGTTCTCCTGTTCCAGCGACGCTGATTGCGCTGACGGCAACTCCTGCCTTTCGTACGTGGGCATGGGGATGCTGTGCCAGCCGGACAGCGGAAGTTGCGAGTGCAATGTAAGCACCGAGGGCACCAAGCGAAGCTGTGACAAGAGCAACGGCTTCGGGACCTGCTTCGGGTTCGAGGTATGTGACTTGGTCCAGGGCTGGAGCGGATGCGACGCCATGGAGCCTGCGGCCGAGATGTGCGACGGCATCGACAACGACTGCAACGGACTTACCGACGAGGGACTGCCGGCCACGCAACCGTGCTCGGCCGACAACGGATTCGGCTCCTGTCCGGGGGACGCTACCTGTCAGAACGTTCAGGGGTGGGTATGTGATGCACCCGAACCGCTGGCTGAAGTTTGTGACGGCCTGGACAACGACTGCAACGACGGTATTGACGAAGACTTCAAGAACGGCCTGGGCGCTTACAACGACTTCAACCACTGTGGCGGCTGCAACCAATCGTGCGAGTCGGTGTTCGTCAACGGCATCGCCGAATGCGACGATTCAGCACCTGAGCCGACGTGTAAAGTCGCACTTTGCGACGACGGGTTCTTCAAGTCCGGCGACTTCCAATGCCTTCCCGACGCCTCGGCCATGTGTCAAGCCTGCACAATGGACGAAGACTGCGCGGCGGACAAATTCCACTGCGTCGACTTTGAAGGCGAAGCATTCTGCACCCGCATGTGTGCGGTTGATGGTGACTGCCCGTCCGGGTACAGTTGCCTCGACGTCGGCGGCGCAATGGAGTGCATCCCCGACACCGGCTCCTGCAACTGCGACGGCTCCGACCTTTCGCTGAGCCGCGCCTGTAGCGCCACCTGGCCTGCGGGAGTACCTGAAGAGGAGGCGGATTCGGTATGCCTCGGATTCCAACCGTGCACCCCCTTGGGTTGGGGTGATTGCATCCTGCCGGCCGAGTCGTGTGACGGGCTCGATAATGACTGCGACGGCATGTTCGATGAAGACTTCCAGGAAGGGGGTAAATTCGTGGACGACCACCACTGCGGAGAGTGCGGCAACGACTGCACCTTGCTGCCCTATCCCAACGTAGTGGGCAGTTGCGATGGAAACCCGCCAATGCCGGTGTGCGTTATCGACTGCGCTGACGGCTACTTCGACCCCAACGGGAGTATCTCCGACGGCTGCGAATGCTTCTACGAAGGGCCGCTGGACGAACCGGACGGGATCGACCAGAACTGTGACGGCATGGACGGGGAGGTCGACAACGGCATCTTCGTTTCGGAAACCGGGTCGGACGCCAACCCCGGCACCCTCGACCAGCCGCTAAGAACCCTGCCCGCAGCGATGCAGAAATCACTGACTTCCGGTAAGCGGGACATCTACGTGTCCACCGGCTTCTACCCGGGTTCTATTCTGCTGCTGGAAGGGACCAAGCAGTACGGGGGATACTCTCCCGACTTCATGCTGCGTGACTCACTGGTCTATGAGAGCACCATCATCGGCGAGCCGCCCAGCCTCGTCACTCCGAGTCCGGTAAATGCGTTGGGCATCGGTGGTCCGCCGGGCGGCACAGTGTTCGATGGATTCACCGTCATGGCGGCCAACGCGCTGACTCCGGGAGACAGCAGCTACGCCATTTACGTCAAGGACTCGGGCGAAGGGCTGAGTATCAGGCGCAACCAGGTGATCGCGGGCAACGGCGCGCCGGGCATGGCCGGTGGTGGCGGCAGTGACGGTCAAGCGGGTGCGCCCGGGGCCGCAGGTCTGGCCGCGGTGGCTACCGCGTCCAACATCTGCACCGGCGGTCAGATTCTGCCCGGCGGCGGCGGCGGAGCCGGCTCTTGCGGGCCGGTGAACACCTCCGGAGGTGTTGGTGGAGCCAGTCATTGCCCGACATTCGAAGGCGGGCCGGCCGCGGAAGAGAACGGCCTTGGCGGCTCGGGGCCCGGAGCCGGCGCAGGTGGGTTGGCAGGCTGGGACGGCAAGATCCACCACGCCTCGTGCAAATTCTGCACCTTCCCTCAGGATGAAATCGTCGAGGGCCAGGATGGATTCGACGGGACCAACGGCCTCAACGGAATGGCCGGGGGTGGTTGCGGAGATCCGGCCGGCCAGGTCGTGGCCGATACATGGCAGGGAAGTGGCGGACAGGGAGGCGGTACTGGTGACCCGGGAACGGGCGGAGGTGGAGGTGGAGCCGGCGGCGGCGGCGATTCGGACTCCAGCAAGTGCTTCGACGTAGTGGGCGGCACCGGTGGCGGCGGCGGCAGCGGCGGCTGCTCCGGTACTGGCGGCGGCGCCGGCACCGGCGGCGGCGGCACGTTCGCACTGTTTGTCGTCTTCAGTTCGAACCCCGAGACAGTACCGGTGGTTGAAGACAACCTGATGGTAGGTGGCTTCGGCGGCACCGGCGGGCAGGGCGGTACCGGCGGTGGCGGCGGAGCCGCCGGGCCCGGCGCCCCGGGCGGTGCGGCAGGTGCATCCGATGTGTACTGCACCTTCGGCGGCGGAGCCGGAGGCTACGGCGGCATCGGCGGCCACGGCGGCGGAGGAGGTGGCGGCTGCGGAGGAGTCTCCTACTGCATGTTCCTGTCGGCTCCGGGCTTCGTGAACCTGTCCCAGTACAAAGCCCCATTCAACACCTGCGTGCTCGGCGCACCGGGTGCGGGAGGACTGGGCGGCGCCAGCTTTGGAGTCGTCGGGCAAAACGGTCAGTCAGGGTTCTTTGGAGAAGCCAATTTCTAGCCGACCTTAAGCACCTTAGCGCCGCGGATCTTGCGCTCTTTCAGCTCAACCAGCGCTTGGTTGGCCTGCTCCAGGTCGTACTCCTGGACTTCCGGCACAACAGGGATCGCTGCAGCCAGTTGCAGGAATTCCGACACGTCCCGGCGGGCCACGTTGGCCACGCTTTTTACCTCTTTCTCCAACCACAAATGTGCCGGGTAGTCGAGTTGGAGCAGGTAGTCCTTATCTGCCTCTTCCTTTCGAATGGCGTTGATCACCAGGCGCCCGCCGGGAGCCAGGTTGGCCAGCGCCTCCACCACCGGCTTCCATACCGGCGTGGTGTCGATGATGTAGTCCAACTGCTCCGGCGCACGCTCTTCGGTGTCTCCGGCCCACTCCGCACCCAACTCCAGCGCGAACTTACGCTCCTCAGGACTGCGCGCAAAGACGTACACCGGCGAATTCGGATAGCGGTGCCGGGCCATCTTCAAAACCAGGTGCGCGGACGCACCGAAACCCGTGAGGCCCAACCTGCCGCCATCCTCGATTCCGGTCAGTCGCAAAGACCGATAGCCGATGGCGCCGGCGCACAGAAGCGGCGCGGCTTCGGCATCTGAAAAACGGTCCGGAATGGGGTGGGCGAACTGCTCCGGAACCGTCATGAACTCGGCGTAGCCGCCGTGGACGTCCCGCCCGGTGGCCCGGAAGTCCGGGCACACATTCTCGTAACCCGACCGGCAAGCCCGGCACTCGCCGCAAGCGGAGAATATCCATGCGACCCCAACTCGGTCCCCCCGCGAAAACCGGCTGGCGCCGGGACCGCCCTCCTCAACCACACCCACAACCTGATGGCCGGGAACCACAGGCAGGGAAGGGGGCGGCGTGCGCCCTTCTATCTCGTCGAGCTCCGTGTGGCAGACGCCGCATGCCAATACACGCAAGAGCAACTCCTGAGCCACCGGGCGTGGCCGCGGGAGGTCCACAAGGTCCAACGGCCGTCGCGTCACCAACACATCTCCGATTCGACTGAGAATCATCGCTCTCATGGAGCGCCCCCGTCTTGCAGACTCAACCGCGATCCCGCCAGGAAGCATAGCAGGGAGTGCCAGGAGAAGGAAGCGGGGAGCGCTGAGAACCAAAGGGAAGCCATGGTATTGCTTGACACTCGGCCCTGATGCGGGATGCTAGATGGGGACAGACCTGACCCACGGCCGTCAGTCTCCGGAGGAGAAATGCACTTCAGAAACCTCACTTTCATCTGTGTCTTCTTGTTGACCGCCCAAGCCAGGGCGGCCGATGCGCCCTCACTTATCGAGGCCGACACCACCTGGACGGCTGCGGAGTCGCCATACTCCATTGCCAAGGATACGACCGTCGCCGAAGGAGCAAGTCTGGTCATTGAGGCTGGCGTTCAAGTAGAGTTGGCCGAAGGCGCCTCCTTGATCGTCAATGGGGAACTGAAGGCCTTGGGTACCGCAGGCCAGCCGGTGCTGTTCACCGGCAAGGACGACGGGGACGGCAAAGCCAGGTGGGTGTCGGTGGTTTTTGAAGACTCCGCCACCGACGCGGTGTTCGCCGAGGTCGATGAATACCAGTCGGGCTCAATCCTCGAGTGGTGCACTTTTGAGCACGGCACAAGAGCGCTGAGACTCGAAGGGGCCTCGCCATACGTCTACCAGAGCACTTTCACCGACAACGAAAGCCCGGTGGAAAGCGTCTTCCTGGCGGGCGGGGCGGGCATCCTGGTTACCGGAGGGGCAGCTCCACGCATCCGCAACTGCACGTTCTACAAGAACGAAGCGTTGCCTGCCGCCTATGGCGGGGCGATCTACGCCGAATCGTCGGCGCCCATCATCCAGGACTGCACCTTCGATGGAAACAAGTCGGTCTACGGCGGCGCTCTGGCCACCGACATCGTGGCCTCCCCTATCGTCGGCAACAAGTTCGTCAACAACGAGGCGACCATCACAAAAGGGGGCGCGGCCAGCCTCATCACCACGGTTTCGGCGTTTCTGAATAACGTGGTGACCGGCAATCTGGCCAAGCTGGATGGTGCGGGAGTGCACGTGTGCGTTGACTGCCATCCCCACGCGGTCCCCTTCGTGATGGACAATACGATAACGGACAACACCAGCGAAGACCCGGATCCGGCCCACGGGGCGGCAGGCATCGGCGCAGCCTATCTGCGTACCATGACCAACAACAACATCCACGGAAACCTCCGCAAGGGAGAGCCGTCGGACTTTGGCTGGTTCCATCCCCTGGAAGAGGGTTTTCCCGAGTGGGTCGCGAATCGTTCGGTGGCGGGCAACTGGTGGGGTACTGCCGACACCGTTGAGGTGGAGAAAACCGTGGCCGACGGCCACGACTTCGAAGGCCTGGGAAAGGTGGATTTCGAGCCTGTCCTCGATGGGCCGGTAGAAGATCCCCTACCCCGCGTCACAGTTACCACTCGCCGGCTCGTGTTTGATGACCCCGGAGAGGAGATGCCGGTATTTCTCACCCTGTACAACCCCGGGGAGGAGTTGTCGGTGGAGTTGGTCTTACTCTTTCAATACGGGGAACGCCCGCCGGTTCCATTCCAGGGTCCGCTAGACTTCCCGGGCGCCGAGGCCGAACGCGGCTTCTACACCCTTAAAATGCCCAAGAACTCGGTCTTCTTCAGCACGGTAACGGCACCGCCTTTTGTGCCCGAAGATTATGCTGCAGACCACGGCTACTGGCACGCGGCCATCTTCGACGTTGACTCGGGAGAACGGATCGGTGAGACATGCTCGGTTCGATTCGATATCAGCGAGGAGGTGACGCGATGAAATTGCTCGGCTTGATTTCCACTGTTGCAGTTCTCCTCGCAGGATTGGCGGCCGGCTGCGGAAGCAACGGCTCTTCAAGTGAGGCGGACGCCACCTCGGAAGACAACGGAACTCCGGCTTCGGTGGCCGCTACCATTCTTCCCGGCCTCGGAGTCCTTTCGGGAGCAGCATCACTCAGCCTGGGTGATTCGCTTGCGGAGATGAAGGAGGCGCTGGGTGAACCCTCACGACTTAGGAGCCTGGGTGCGGCAGGGACGATGTTCGATTATCCCAATCGGGGTCTAAGCGGCTTGCTGGATGAAGACGGAAAAGTGGTCGCCCTCTACCTCGCTGCTGAGTCGGCGGGAAAGACCGATGACGGTGCTGGAATCGGTAGCACCATGGACGAATTGGAGACCCAACTGGGAAAGGGTGAAAATGACCCCTTCCTGCAAGGGTCGTGGCACGATAGCAAAGGGCTGGTTTTCGAACTCACCGATGGCATCGTGACGCGGGTCCACGTATTGAAATCCGGAGGATCGTAGTAATGGTAGCTGTTTTGGCGAGGAGCGTTTTTGCCGCCGCGCTGCTTGTGTCGCTGACACTGGTTTCGTGTTCGAATGGCAATTATTTGAGGTTTGACGGAATTGTGGACGCATCCGATGCTCCGGCCGCAGGCTTTGACTGCACAACTGATGATTGCGAGGCCCCACCGGTCTGTCCCCCGCCCGGACCTTACGGATACAAACAGGGAGACCAACTCACCAACCAGCAGTTCACCTTGCAAGATGACAGCCCGTTCGAGTTGCACGACTTGTGCGGGGTGCCCGCGGCGCTTCTGTTCAATTTCTACGGATGGTGAACGTCCTGCCACGCGTTCGTCGGTCAGTCGAACGAATACTCCGCCGACTACGGCCCGGCAGGATTGGAAGTTGTGATCTTCATCACCGAGGACGGAACGGGAAAGGCGGCCACCGACGAGTACTGCGCCGCAATTCGTGACCAGTACGAACTGGTGGAATCAGTGAAAGTAGTGTGCGACCCGGAGCACCAGTTCGCCAAGTACGGCAAGAACAGTCTGACGATGATCACCGATTCGTCCGCGACCATAGTGTACCGCAAGGGCGGGCCGAGTAATTCGGCCATCAGGAAAGCCATCGAGGAAGTGCTGCCGCTGTGAAGTTGTGCGGAGATGCGATTGCCACTACAATGAGCCCGCTACGGAGTGGAATATGGCCAAGAAGAAAAAGCTGGAAACGACGTCTGCAGTGTTGCTGATTTCCTGCCCTGATCAGCGGGGTATCGTGGCCACGCTGACCCAGTGGGTTTCTCTCAACAACGGCAACGTCATCCATCTCGATCAACACGTCGACTTCACCACGAGCACATTCTTCATGCGCATCGAGTGGGAGTTGGATGGATTCGCGATCCCCCGAGACGCATTGGCCGCTGCTTTCGAGCCGATGGGAGAGCGGTTCGATATGAAGTGGCAGCTGCACTTCTCCGACCAGGTGGAGCGCATGGCGGTGCTGGTGTCCAAGCAGCAGCACTGCCTGTACGAAGTTCTGGCCCGACACCGTGCGGGGGAATGGAACGTGGAGTTTCCGGTAATCATAAGCAACCACCCGCAGGCGGCAAAAGTGGCCGGGGAGTTCGGCATCGAATTCCACCACATTCCCGCCGAAGGCGATGACCGCGAGGCCCACGAAGCGCAAATCCTGGAAGTGCTGGAGAAACACCGGATAGACTTGGTAGTTCTGGCTCGCTACATGAGGGTGCTGACCCCCGATTTTGTGGGCCGCTTCCCAAACCGGATGATCAACATCCACCACTCGTTTCTGCCCGCGTTCCCTGGCGCCAGGCCTTACCACCAGGCATATTCCAGAGGGGTGAAAATCATCGGCGCCACCAGCCACTACGTAACGGCCGACCTGGACGGCGGCCCCATTATCGACCAGGATATCATGCGCGTCAGCCACAAAGACTCAATTAGGGAGATGGTGCGAAAAGGCAGAAACCTCGAAAAAGGCGTGCTTTGCAATGCGCTGTGGCTGCACCTGCAGCGAAAGATCCTGGTTTACGAAAACAAGACGGTCATTCTCAACTGATCATTCCGTATCGACTCCCATAGCAAAATCCAACTCCGGCACCCAATCCCCGCCCATAGGCTCTGTCTGGCGCCATGTGTTGTTGTTCTGCACCTCTTCCCGGGCCGTCTCGTAAACATCGCCGGCGCCCCCCAAGTCCAGGAACAGGCCCAGAGTAACGATCCCCTTGCCCGGGCCATCCCGATCGCCGGAGTCCACCTCGCTGCGACCGAAGGAACGCTGCCCCTCACCGGGTACAAAGTACGTGTCGTCGCCGCCTTCATTGATGAGCACTCCCATGGAAGGATGGCGGGCGTAACCTATAACGTGGTTGCCGATGTTCTCCACCGTGTACTGATCGTCTTCTGCGCCCCGGTCGATGTGGAAGGCCACGCCGTGGTCGTAGCCGAGCCCGATGGACTCGTCGTCGCCGTTGTTGGTGTAGCTGTCCTCGCCGCCGCCGTCGATGTAGAGCCCCACTGATTGGTGGGTTGCCGCGCCGATGCCGTACTTATGGGTCAGCAGATGCACGTCATTGCCCTGGCCGTCGTAGAAGAGTCCGGTGCCGAAAAAGTAGCCGAAGCCCTGGCACATCACTGCACACTGAAAGTAATCGTCACCGCCGAGGTCGAAAAGCGCGCCTAAGCCCCCCGAAAGATAGGGTCCGCCCCGAAATCCGAAAGAGAATCCTTGTGAACCGGAGAAATTGGTTCCCTCCCCGGCCCAATCAAAGACGATGGGGTCTTTGCGGGCCAGGTAGGAATCGTTGCCGCCGTCGTCTATGAGCCAGCCTATCCCCCGGGGGCCCCCATAGCCCTGGCTGTTCTGAAGCGTCTCGTACTCGTCCTCTCCTTCCCCGAGGTCGAGCAGCAAGCCGAATCCCATCTGGGCCGACCCCTGGCTGAGGTCGTACCCGATGTAAACGTCGTCGCCACCGTGGTCCACCACGGCGCCGACCCCAAACGCACCGTACCCCTGGCAGTTGACCGGGCAACGATAGGAATCATCGCCCGCCGCGTCGTCCAGCAGCGCGACGCCGCAAATGCCCGCACCCTGGCTGGGCAGACGAGGGCCCAGCAATGCGGCCTGGCCCAACTCCCAATCCTTGGACAGACGGTATTGGTCGCTGCCGGCCAAGTCGAGAACCACCGAAATCGGATTGTAGATCGATGTGTTGGTAGCCACCGCGTTGAGGTAGGTGTCGTTGCCGCCGTGGTCCACCAGCAGAAAGGTAGGGCCCATCATCCAGGTACTGTCCCTATCCTCGAGGTCCACCACTATCTTGCCGAGGTGCCCGGCCACCTCCAGGTAGACACCGTCGATGCCGTCTGTCTGGTCAAGGGCCAGGCGCAACGACTCAGTGGCCCTGGCCGCCATCTGCCCGGCCCGGGCCATGGCCTCGAAATCCAATGCAGGGTGCGCTTGCTCCACCACTTGTGTTGTGTACACGGTATTGCCGCCGAGCAGGCCGGCATGCAACTCTCCCCACTCGTCCAGCGTCATCAAGTCGTTGCCCAGCAAAGCCTGCTCGCGCAGCGACGCGGCCTCCAGCAGGCCGAGAATCGCCTGGGCCAGAGCTACACGAGTAGCCAGTGGGATCAGGGCCAGCTTACCGGTGAGCCCGGGAACCAGAGTGTCGAAAGAAGCGGTGGGAGGTGAAGGATGACCCTCCGGAATCGGGTATTCATAGAACTTGCGCAACGCCTCCAGCAGAGGAGCGTCCACATCCGCCTGCGCCTCCCGATCGTACCGGCTGACAACAAAGTCCTCCCTGGCTCCATAGGTAAATTGTGAGACGAGCAATTCACGCAACGGGAATTCGTCGTCGGGAAGCGCGGTCGCAGCCTCCACGTCCTCAATGACCATGTACGCAAAAGAGGGCGCCAGGTGGCCCTGGTGACGGATTATGTCGGTCCAGTGCAGCCGGGTCTTGTCCCAGTCGAAAGTAAGCCCGAAATCGGAGAAGGTGAGCTTGTCCAGCGGCAGTTCCATCTCTTCCAGCGCAGTGTAAAACTGTGCAGGCAACTCGTAGCCTGACTCCAGTTGTCGCACCTGGTGCAAATCGAGGTCTGTCCCCACCGAGAAATTGACGACAACCTCCGGCGTCAGATCCCCCCCGCCGGTCTCTGTTGCTTCAGGAAGTGCGTCGTTGAAGGTGAGGTCTGTCCCTATCGCTTCGGCGGAAATCTCCAAGGCGCCGGAATCCGGCAGTTCAGAGACGGCCGAGTCTTTCCCTGAGCCCGTTCCATTTCCACAGGCAGTAAGCCAGAACAGACAACTAATCACAGCCGTCGCACTCTTCATCTCATCCTCCTGGAAACGTTGTATCCCGCCACCCTCCCCCTGTCAACGGGAGGTTCTTTTTTCCCAAGCGCGCTTGCGCACTTGGTCACGCGTATGTATGATGCGCCGGAACTTGGCAGATGGAGGGTTTCAAAACGTATCGTGTCATCGGACTCGTTTCCATAATGATCGCCACACTCCTGGCAGTCGGTTGCGCCGAGAAGGCCGCTGAAAAGCCGGATTTCGGATCGAACCCGTTTCTGGACGACCTGAGCAACTACTCCAAGGAAGATACCGAGTACATTAATCCCGACGGCATCGAGGTTGAGGTAGACATCGAGGCCGACGTGGAAGCCCCGGCGTACAAGATTGGGGACGCACCGGCCGTGCTGGGCCAGTACGCGCTGACGTACCTCAGAAAACGTGGCGATTTCTACCTGGAATCGCTGGCTGAGGATGCTTCTTCCGATGAAAGGGTGGAATGGCGTATTGAAGGGGAATGGCTCACGGCAGCCGAAGTAAGCGAGCAGAGCATACCTTCGGAGAAACTCACCCACTTCAGGATCCGCAGTATCAACGCAGTGCTGTTGCATTCCGCAGTGGCCGGTGCCGAAGACGGGAAACAGTACATGGCCCGGGTGCCTAAGAAACCGTTCGGCATCATGGCCGACGTCGGAGACAAATGCGCGGACCCGGACGACCACATGCACTTGAGCCAGTCCATCTACTGGTACATGTGGAACCCGGACAGGAACGGCTGCGACCAGGAGCAGGTCCAGGACATGCTCATCACCGTTTCGAAGATGCTGCCCGCACAGAAAGTGACCTATCCTGAGTACGACATGCTGGTGGAAGACGGCAAGATCACCACCGTGGTGATGTTCGGCAAAATCGGCGACGGAGACATCGAAACCGACTACGGTATGTGGGGATTCAAGCGCATGGCCGAGTCGTTGCTTGAAGCGGACTACGACGAAGTGGACAACCCGCCGGTTGGCCGCCGGTTCACCAAGAAGATCAACGGCATCGACAACGAAATAGACCTGTACTCACCCAAAGATTTCGCGGGACTGTCCGACCACGCCCACTACTCCAACTTCGAACGGGCGGTCACCGAACACGAGATTATTGTCTATGACGGCCACAGTATGATGGGGTCCAGCGACTATTGGGCCAAGCCCGACTATCCCGATTTTTACCAGATTTTCATCTACGGCGGCTGCCTGGGCTACGAATATTACGTGGCGCCGGTCCTCGCCGGCAAGAGCGGCTGGGACAAACTGGACATCGTCTCCAGTGTTATCGAGGTTTCTGTGGGCGCCAACGACTTCGCAGGGCCGTTCATGGCCAAGTTGGAGTGGGCGCTTTCCCACAATTACAACGTTTCGTGGAAGGACATGCTGGAGGCGATCAGGAGACGGGTGGGGGATTCCACTTTCGGAGTATGCGGCGCACAGAGCAACTGTTTTTCGCCCGCTGGTTCCCTGTGTGGACCTGATGTTCCGGTGGAAGGAGAAGCGAAGCGGTACGAGAGCACCGACGTGACGGCCATCCCCGACAACGACGCGGCCGGAATCACCAGCGTCATCGACGTGCCCGACGAGGCTGGAGCGATCCGAGTGACCGTGGAATTGCGCATCACCCACTCCTACGTGGGCGACCTGATGGTTACCCTGGAGCACGACGGCACCGAAGTTACGCTGTGGGACAGGTCGGGCGGCATGACCGCCAACCTCAACGAAACACTGGTTCTCGACGAATTCAACGGCAAGCTGGTCGCCGGCGCGTGGACTCTGAAGGTCGTGGACACCTACGCACAGGACACCGGCACACTCGATTCCTGGGCCCTGGACATCGTGCTGGCGGAGTAGAGACCGCGCCAGGAAGACGCCCGCTGCGAACACAGCCCGACAGACGCATCTCTAGCTGCTTCAAATGAGGACAGACCTTTCCCCAGGAATGCCGAAATGAGATTCGTGGGCCTGCACTACTTGAGCGGACGAGGAGGGTCGGGGCCAGGAGCGACCACCTCCATCACCAAGGCTCCGAGGGCCTTATACATGTTGCTCACCCGATAAGCGGTGGGACAGAAGGCGTACCAACCGATTGCCTCCAGCGCTCTGCCACCGGCGCGCTTCAGCCGTTCCCTCCGTGAAACCTCGTTGAGGTACCTGCTGCGTTCCCTCCGGTACTTCTCACTACCCAGGGGCCGGTCGACGAGCAACGCCCTCATGTAATCGTTCAGAAGTCCTTGCCTGTAGTACTGGCGTCCCAACTTGCGGTAAGCTCTCTGGCGCTCCTCATCCGTGGTTCCCAAGGCCTGGTAGAATGGTGGCCGGGTAATGGCGTCCGTCGATGGCATCTTCTTTCCTCGAGCGTAGTATTGGTAAGTCGAGTCCCTGAATTGCTCCGGCGAGTCCACCAGGCCCACGTATACCGGCAAGTAGTCGGTGGCAAATAGGAGCCTTTTTAGACATTCCTCGTCACCGACCGGATGTGTGCTGGGGCGACGGGAACCCAGGTGCCCCTTGCGCTTCTCCTGCCGATTGATGTTTCCGGCCAGTGAGGTGTGAGCGGACTGCATCCATTTGGAGTAGAACCCCGGTTCGCCCAAGAGGCCAAGCACAGCAATGTAACGCTCATCCAATACCAACAGACCCATCTGAATTACTTGCCCTTCAGCTTTGTTCCGGGACTTCTCCAGAGTGTCGAGAACCAGGCGCTTGCGCCTGCCGGAGGCAAAGAAGGGCTCGTTGTTGATAGTCTCGAACTGGGAGGAGAATACTGACCCCTCGGGGAGAACATCCTTTCTTGCTAGAGTAGGCATACGCTACCACCTCTTTCGCTTTGGTCGTGAGTTTTGCTTCTGATTTGATCCGTTCAGTATATATATCAGGGTTTCGCGCAGGAGATGGCCATTTTTTTTCGTTTTTTTTTGGAAGATGACCCAGGCAAACGAGCGAAGATCGTCGAGACAGACATTTGCACCGGCAAGACGCTACGATGAAACATGCCCGAAGGCACGTTGAAGAGAAGCAACACCGTTGTCGAGGGAAACCGAGACCCGGTGTAGGCGTTGGGCCGATTGGCGACGGGAGTTTGCCCGTTCGGCTCACCAGAAATCCGGCGCGCCCCTCTGCCGGCTCAGGTGACGAAACTAGAGATTTGGGACCCAGTGACAGGCGAAAGACGGATGGGGACAGACCTCGGGATTTGAAGACGGGTGGCAGACGAGAGACGGATGGGGACAGACCTCGGGATTTGAAGACGGGTGGCAGACGAGAGGCGGATGGGGACAGACCTCAACTTGCGGACTGCCCTTTCTGGTTGGGGATTTCCTTCCGGGGAGCCCCTACTACCTAACCCACAGGAACCCGTCGCCGCCCGTGTTGACGTTACCTTTGCTGCAGTTTGACGAGATGCACATGTAGCCCGCTCCATGACGATACTCTTCGGGGTACCCGGTATTGCCGATGCCGAACCCGATGGCCGTGTCGTTACTCGAACAGTTGTTCTCCTGGTTGGCGGTGTAGCCGAATCTGGCGTGCTGATACTCCTGGGCCGTATTGACTCCATAATGTTTGCAGTTGGGCTGGGTGGACCATTTGTCGCCGGACCCGAACCCCGGATGCCCGCCCACAACCTGGGCCCCGGCCGCGAATATCTCCCGGGCTGTTTGGGTGCCTCCGAATGACTTCTTGAAGCAGTGATCATCCAGGCATCCGCGCATTTCGGTTACCTTCACTTTCAGGAACGCCTCAAACTTGGCGTTGCCCGCGTCTACGTTGAGGTCGTCTTCGTTGAGAAGTGCAGTATCAGACCAGTAGCCGGCTCCCCACCAGAGCACCGTTTCACCATCGGCCTTCAGAACCAGGGTCCAGCCGCCGCCGTCCGCGATCATCTCGCACCAGGCCAGGAACGGATCGGCTCCGCCGTCTCCGTCGGGGTCCAACGAATAAGCACCACTGGCCAACTCCGGATAGTCCGAGTGCAGAGCCGAGCACGAGACCCCTGCGCAAGCCTCGCCGGTATCGGTTCCGCCATCGCAGTCGTTGTCCACGCCATCGAAGCAGATTTCATCCGCATCGTGATTCACATCCGGGTCGAAAGGAGCGCAGTCGGTTTCGTCGAGGTCGTTGTCGTTGTCATCGTCCGGGTCGACACAGTCGGCCAACTGGTCACCGTCGTTATCTTCAAACCCCTCATCGACGCTCCCGTCGCAGTTGTTGTCCACTCCGTCGCAAACCTCGTCCAATTCGCCCAGCAACGGATCGCACTCGTTGGGGACCCCGTCGATGCAGTTGGCTTCGGAATGTTCGCAGATACCGAGGCCGCAAGTGGATTCGCCCAGCTCTTCGTCAACTTCGTCGTCGCAGTCGTTGTCAAGCCCGTCACAAGCCTCCGGGGACAGACCTTCAAAAGGATCGCACTCAACGGTCACTCCGCCCACGCACGCAGGCTCGGCATGCGCGCACTCGCCCAGGCCACAGAAAACCTCACCTAGCTCTTCGTCCACCTGGCCGTTACAGTCGTTGTCCTTTCCATCGCAGATTTCTGGGGACAGACCTTCAAGGGGGTCACATGCCGGGGCTTGGCCGTCGACGCATGCGGACACAGAATGGAAACACTCGCCCAGGCCGCACGAGTTGAAACCCAGGTCTTCGTCGGCCAGACCGTCGCAGTCGTTGTCCAGACCGTCGCACTGTTCGAACGCCGCGCCTGCGAACGGATTGCAAGTTTGTATCTTTCCTCCCACGCAATACTCTTCGGCATGCTCGCATGCCCCCAGGCCACATGTAATCGTGCCCAATCCATCGTCCACTTCACCGTTGCAATCGTTGTCCAAACCGTCGCAGGTTTCGGGGGACAGACCTTGTTCCGGGTCGCAATACTGAGTCTGGCCGCCCACGCAGTTCTGAACTGAATGTGCGCAAGTGCCCAGCCCACACGTGGTGGTCCCCAGGCCCTCATCCACTGCGCCGTTGCAATCGTTGTCGATGCCGTCGCATTCTTCCAACTCAACACCTGCCGCCGGATCGCAATTCTGGGGAATGCCACCAACGCAATTGTCCACCACGTGAAAACAAGCGCCCAGCCCGCATTGTGACCACCCCAGATCCTCGTCCACCAACCCGTCACAGTCGTTGTCAACTGAATCACATTCTTCGAGTTCAACACCCGCCATGGGGTCGCAGGGCTGGCTGATTCCGTCGACGCATGCAGGCACGGTGTGAAGGCAGGCGCCCTTGCCGCAGGTGAGGGACCCTAG
>CAZVFX010000028.1:0-61184 GCA_964626565.1 uncultured Myxococcales bacterium | reverse complement strand
ACTAGTGAGTGACTCTCAGGCAAACAACTTCAAACGGGCCGAAGGTTGCTTCTATGTCGGCGCCCGCAACGGCCACGGATTCGGATTTGAAGGGTGCACCCAGGAAATCGATACGTTGTACGGTGGCGAGGTTGAATCCGGCCTTCAGGCGTGCGTCCACGGATGCCGAGGTAGCGTTGTAAAGGGTGAGGCGGATTCCCTCGTCGGGGTCGACCCGAATGCTCGAGAGCACTATTTCGGGATTGGCAACCTGCAGCAGCGGTTGCGGCAGGGCCTCCTCGGTGGCTGACCATGCAACAGGAGGGTTGGAGAACAGTCGGGCCGCCTGCCAGTACGCGGTGCCGTCCCCTAGCCTTCCCTTCTCATCGAGGGCTGCAAACCCGTACTCGAAGGTCATGGTTCTAAGGCACTGCGCCTCAGGGGTGAACTCACCCGGGCCTGCGTGACCGGGGCGGAAAGGAAGGTCGTCTCTAGATAGCCACTCGACGGAACGCCAGAGGGTAAGCGCCAGTGACAGGTCGTCACCGGCGGCCGGGGTGCCGTACTCCAGCAGACCGCGGGCGAAAAGTGCGAATCCCGCCTCAGGCGACGCGACATATTCCCGGAACGGGTGCCAGGGCGGCACAGACTCGATCGCGTACTCTTCAACCTGGTCGGAGACGGGCCGCTCCACCTCACCGAATTGAGCGCCGCAGCGCAATGCTGTTGGTTTGCCCGGCAGCTTGAACAAGGCGGCCACCTTGTGGTCCTTCACCGTGTTGACGACGGTGGTAGTGATGTTCACCACGGGATGGTCGGCAAAGACCGTCACCGTACTGTCGAACTTCACCGGCACCAGACCCGCGGCGCGATCCTTCCGGTCCCTGGTCAGCCCCCTGGGTACCGTGATGATCTCCTGAAGCTGGAGCGTCGCGTAGCCGTGGTGCTGTTTCACCGCACGCAACTCCACCGAACCCTGCCCACCCAGGGGATCGTCGTCGCTGTCGAGGGTCTGGAACTCGTATTCGTCCCCGGCATCGGCAAAGCTGTGGAAACGATTGAGGGGTCCCAACTGCCTGCCGCTGGCCTTGTCGGTGTACCACAGCCCGGGGACGGGAGCAGTGCGATAGGAGAGGTCGAAAAACCGGTTCTCCACCCCGTCCTTGCGAACAACGAGGCCGTCAACGGCCGGGTCACCGGGCTGAGTGGGCGCAACAAGCTCGACTCCGCAGCCCTTGTGGGGGTGGTGGACAAACGGTTCCATTTCCGTCGCGTCGAGGGGAGTCTCCACAGGCCATGGTACGTTCCAACCGGTGGCGTTGAATACAGCCACCGGCCCGCCGGGGTCTCGGCCACTGCCGGCGCCGATAATTTCGGCGCACCGGACCACGACCTCCCGCCCGATCTGCGCCACCTTTTCGAACCGCACCTCCATTTCCCGATGCACTTCATCCACGCTACAGCCACAGATGGAGTCGTGGGGGTGATTTTGTAGCAGCAGACCCCAGGCAAGGTCCAGGAACGCGTCCAGGGATCGGGCCGCGGCCGGCGCGGCAAGCGTCCACAGCGGCTCCGCGTACGCGGTAAGAAGCGACTCGCACTCCGCGTTCATCAATTTCAAGTACGTGCGCGCGGAAAAGACGCCGGGGAGCAACGGATAATGCTCCGCACCCCGGAGCTCCCCCCGCAGGACAGCGAGTTTCTCCGGTTCGAAAGGAACCGCATCCAAATAGTCTGCGTAGCTGCCGTGACGCACCTCGATGGCAGTGGAATTCTCATTGACGAAACTCAGGAGCCGCGTCACATCGGACTGGACGGTGACGTGATCAGTACCGTTGTTCAGCAGCACCACCCCGTTGGGAGAGAGGGGAGAGAGGTCGGCAACCTCCTTTTCAAGGGTATCTCTGGCCAGGGGACCGGAGGCTTCACCCTTGAAAGCCACCTGGCGGTCGTGGGGCATCCCCAGCTTGGCCGCGTTGCCATAACCGTGCAGTTGGAACAAGACCCGCACCGAGGAGCCGTCCAACCCTTCCCAGACAAACTCCGTACGCACCGGCTTGTCGTCAAGCTGACGCCCGAGCCCCCGGGTCATTATCGCCTTGTCCATGCCCAACAGTCTGAGCAACTGAGGCAACTGCGGAACATGGCCAAACATGTCGGGGGTGTACCCCAGCGGAAGCCAGCCGCCCACGGCCCGGGCCACCGCAATCCCCCGCTCGAAGTTCCGCACCAGGGACTCGCCCGAAACGAGAAACTCGTCCGGCTGCACGTACCAGGGGCCAAACAGAAGCCGGCCGTTTCCGACGAACTCCTCAAGCTGTTTCCGCCTCTCGGGACGGATTTCCAAATAGTCCTCAATCACGATGGACTGACCGTCAAACGTAAACGAATGGAAACCGTCATCGTTGGACAGGGTATCCAGCACATCGTCCATGACATCCACAAGGTGGAACCGGAACCTCTCGAGGGGCCAGTACCACTCCCGGTCCCAGTGGGTGGATGACACCAGGATCGCCAGTGTTTTCTTCATTGCGCTCTCCCCGCTCTGCCTGAAAAAACACTCTAGCGGCGCCGGCCTCTCCTTGCAACCGCTTGTTGCCTCTCCGCCCCGGATCAGATAGTATTCATGGAGCAACCAGGGGAGAACCACCCGCATGGGGCTGGAAGAACTCGGAGTATCAACCAAGCAACTGCTTCATGCCCTGGACGTCATGGGCGACATGGTGGCGATAATTGATCCCCAGCGGCGCATCCGCTTCGCCAACCAGGCCTTGAGGGCGGCATTTCCACGCCAGAAGGTGGTAGGAGCTTACTGCTTCAAGCTATTCCACGGCCGAGATGAGCAATCTCCTGCCTGCCTGAGCTGCGCGGTATTCGATACCGGCAGGCCGGCCTATACAGAGATCGAGGAGAAGCATCTGGGCCGACACCTTCAGATCGCTGCTTTTCCCCTTCCCGGCAGCAAAGGGGACGTGGAGCTCGTGCTGCACACATTTGCCGACGTAACCGAGAGACGTGAAGCGGAAAGGGCGTTGGCGGAAAATGAGAAGCGGCTACGATTCCTGGCCACACAACTCTCCCTTGCGGAGGAACGTGAACGGCGCAAGATTGCGACGGAACTCCACGACAGCGTCAGCCAGTCTCTGGCCATGTGCCGACTGCACGCGGGGCAACTCCGCAAGAAGACCGACGGGGAAATCCGCCAGGACGTGGACCACTTGATGGGGATGCTGGATCAGCTCATCAGCGAGGCTAGATCGTTGACACGAGAGCTCTTTTCCCCCGCCCTGTATGATTTGGGACTCGCCAGCGCGATCGCCTCTCTGGGGGACAGGTTCCTGGAGCGTTTCGGGATCCGATTCAACTTTCGTCAGGACGATCAACCCCGGCCGCTGAAACTTGACGTGAGAATCGAGCTCTTCAAGTCGGTGAGAGAACTACTGAAGAATGTATCCAAACACTCCCGGGCGGGAGAGGTGTCGGTAAGCCTGGAGCGAGTCGGCGACACCGTTGCCGTTACCGTGGAAGACGACGGCATCGGCTTTGAAGTCGCGGAGGTCGTCTCCCGGATAGAGTTGACCAGCGGCTTCGGGCTGTTCAGCATCCGCGAAAGAATGACCGCGCTTGGTGGGGCGATGGAGATCGACGCCCGGCCCGGAGACGGCACACGCGTGGAACTGGTGCTGCCGGTGGATGATCCGGACGAGGCCGTGGAGAAAAACGAATGAGCACCAGAATCGTCCTGGTTGACGACCACCAGATCGTCCGCGTAGGACTCAAATCCTTGTTAGCGAGAGAAGCTGATTTTGAAGTCGTAGGCGAAGCCGGAGACGGCCGCGAAGCGTTGACCGTGGTGGAGGAACTGGAGCCGGACGTAGTCATCATGGACATCGCGATGCCCGGGTTGAACGGCATCGACGCCACCATCCGGGTGCGAGCTGACCATCCCAAAGCCAGGGTCATTATTCTCTCCATGCACCTGGAACGCGCCTACGTGGTAGAGACCCTCAGGGCCGGGGCTTCCGCATACCTGCTGAAGGAGCGGGCTGTCGATGAACTGGTCCACGCTATTCGGGCTGTTTCAGCCGGTCGAAAGTACCTGAGTCCGGGGGTCACCGATATCGTGCTTCAGGGTTACCTGGAGGCCGACATCGAGTTGCCCGATTCCGCCTTTTCCCAACTCACTGAACGGGAAAGAGAGGTGCTCCAGTACATCGCCGAAGGCTCCACAATCAAGGAAATCGCCGCACTGCTCCACCTGAGCCCCAAGACCATTGAGACCCACAAGGGGCGGATAATGGAACGCCTCAATATTCGGTCCGTGGCGGGACTCACCCGCTATGCTATCCGCCACGGTCTCACGACCGCAGACTAGCCACCGCCCACCCCCTTTTGGGGTCCTGCCGGCAGCAGAAGGAAAATGTTGGTTTTTTTTACCCCTTGAAATCGGATTCAACAGTTACCTTTCTTGCGTTGGGCCGCAAGCATGAGCGATCTCGGCGAATAGGAGTTATTAATGCCGGACACAATACTGGTTTTTGACAGTTGCAAACAGACCGTTGAGTTGCTCTACGCGCTCCTGGGCCCTTCTTCCGATTTGAATGTAGTGGAGGATGTAGACGACATGTCTGCCATCGCACAGGCGCTGTCAGCTACCGACCCAGCGAAAGTCATGGTCCTTTCGGCAACTACCGACACCGATTTCGTTCTCGCATGCCTCAAGGCCGGCGCGTCGGCCTACCTCCTTACCGAACGGTTGGCGGACGACCTGCCCGCGGCGGTTACGGCGTTGGAAATGGGCAACATGTTTTTGAGCCCCGGGGTCACCAGCGACGTCATCGAGGAATGCCTCAACTACTAGAAATCAACCTTTGAAGAAGCAAAACCTCGATCTTTAAGGTCGTTTTTCCCTCACATTCAGGAATCTCCCGATACCGGGGCCCTCTGTGCGCAGGTAGACTTTTATCCGATGGTGGCGATTGAACGTTGCAGTTGACACGCTTCGGAAGGAGGGAAGGATGACCCGCATAAACGACGTGGCGAACAAGAACGCCGGCCCAATGGACAACATCACCGAGTATTTCCGCTCCGTATCCCGCTTTTCAATCCTGTCTGCTGAAGAAGAGACCAGGATTGCGGCGCTCTGGATCGAAACCCGGGAACAGAAGTACGCAGACAAACTGGTCAAGTCCAACCTCAGGTTCGTGGTCAAGGTGGCGATGGAGTACCGCAAATACGGGTTCAGGCTGCTGGACCTGGTTCAAGAGGGCAACCTCGGCCTCATCCGCGCGGTAGGGAATTACGACCCGGCCAAGGGCCACCGGCTCATCTCATATGCAGTATGGTGGATCAAAGCCTACATACAGGAATATATCCTTAAGAACTGGTCGCTCGTGAAGATCGGGACCACCCAGCTTCAGCGACGCCTGTTCAACCACCTGCTAAGCAGCCAGAAGAGGCTTGAGGTCGTCACCACGGCAGGCGCTTGCAGGCACAACCAGCGCAAAGTCACGGCCGAAAAAGTAGGCGGCACCGTAAAGGACGTGGAAGACATGGAAAGAAGGGTGTTCCAGCGGGCCTCCTCCCTCGATGCACCTGCCTACGCCGACGCGGAAGACGGCCCTTCAATCCACGAACGGCTGACCTGCAACGACTCCGACGCGGAAGGCATGTACGCCAGGAAACAGTGCCAGGCGGAACGGGAGAAGCACATCTGGCGGGCGTTGAAGGAGCTGCCGGAACGAGACCGCCAGATAGTTATGGGGCGGCATCTTTCCCAACAACCCTGCACACTGCGGGAGCTGGGGGAAAAACTGGGCGTATCCAAGGAGAGAGTCAGGCAGATCGAGGCCCGGGCCCTCCTGAAGCTGAAGGACATTATTTCCGGAACCTGCAACGTTAGTGAATTGCTTGCTGCCTAGGCTACCGTAACTTCCTTATTCAGATAGACATCCTGGATCGCGTTGAGAAGTTCCACGCCCACCTTCATCTCTTTCTGGAAAGCCTTGCGTCCGGAAATCAGGCCCAGGCCTCCCGCCCGCTTGTTGATGACCGCGGTTTTAACCGCCTGGGCGAGGTCGTTTGAGCCGGAAGCGCCCCCGGAGTTAATAAGGCCGATGCGCCCCATGTAGTTGTTGGCCACCTGGTAGCGGGTCAGGTCGATGGGGTTGTCGGTAGTAAGGTCGGTGTAGATCTTCTCGCTGAACTTGCCGAATGAGCCGTCCTTGTTCATCGCCTTGTAACCGAAATTCCTGGTGGGCTGCTTCTGCTTGATGATGTCCGCACCGATGGTCGCGCCGAGGTGATTGGCCTGGCCGGTGAGGTCCGCACTGTCGTGGTAGTCCACGCCGTCGGCCTTGAAGGAGGGATTCCGCAGATAGCACCACAAAATGGTGGCCATACCACAGTCGTGGGCCATCTCAAAGGCCTCGGAGATCTCCACGATCTGCCGGCTGCTCTCGTCGGAACCGAAGTAGATGGTGGCGCCCACGGCAACGCAGCCCATGTCGCGGGCCTGCTCCATACTCGCGAATTCCACCTGGTCGAACGTATTCGGGCAGGTCAGCAGCTCGTTGTGGTTGAACTTCAGGATGAGGGGAATCTTATGAGCATACTTTCTGGCCACGGAGCCCAACACTCCCAGAGTGGAGGCGACGCCGTTGCACCCGCCCTCGATGGCGAGCTTCACGATGTTCTCCGGATCGAAATAGATTGGGTTCGGGGCGAAACTGGCGCCCCCGGAATGCTCTATCCCTTGATCGACGGGAAGAATCGAAACGTACCCGGAACCACCCAACCGCCCTGCACCAAGCAGTTGCTGGATGCTGCGCAGAACCCGGATCGGCCGGTCGGAATCGCGAAAGATGCGATCTACCCAATCCGGCCCCGGAACATGGATTTGCGCTTTTGGAATAGCGGTGCACTTGTGGTTCAACAACTGCTCCGCTTCATCCCCCAACAGATCGGCAATGCCGCCAATATCAATCATCCTCTTCCTCCTTGAGATCGCTGATTTGGAAAGAATTCTAAAGCTTCTCGCCGCGGGAATTATATGCAACGGAGGTTTGAGAGCAAGGGTTATTTTTCCCACGAGAAAACGATTCCGGGCAGCGCACTTTCAGGGACGCCGCCCATGTGATCCGTGGAACTTCCCAACCGCCGGAAATCAACCGTGGGGCGCTTTTTGCTTGGTCTTAATAAGATTAACTTGGTTAACTGGTAGTAACGCTGTTTAGAACTTTGACAACAGGTAAGGAGGTGATCACATTGCCGAACGGCTCGAGGCCCTCGGAGGACGTCAGCAAAAAGAACACACATTTCGAGCAAGAGGCACCAAGCATGGACGACGCGCTGACAAGCTCGGCGTCGTCATGTTCAGTTGTTTTCAGTCATGACCCATCCGCGCTTGCGGATCGTCTGTGGCAGTCCAACCGGAACATTTACCAGTTACTGATCAAAGCCCAAGATCTGGAAGGGGCGCGCGAAGCGCTCTACACCTACCTCGATCGGCTTTCCCGTGAGACCCAGGAATTGGATTGTGCACTCCACCCTCTGGAGAGGGCCAACGTCGATGAGTGTTTGCGCACGCTGCGCAACATTATCGGCCCTGTGCATGAGGCCCGTACCGGCGTCTCCGCCCTGGAATGCCTCTGGAAGTTGGCGCAAGGGGAGGAACAGGAAGAGGAAGAGAAAGTCTCCTCCGGGTTCCTCATGGAGTTCATTCACCTGTTTCGAGGCGTCACGGGCCGCTCAGGTCTCTATCCGGACAGCGAGGACGATGACGTTGTCGGGAAGGCGCATTCCCCCCTGCGGGGGCGGCGCGCAGCGAGCGCCAGGACGAAGACCCTCGACCACATGATGGCTGAGGCCACCGGAAGGCTAGCCGACTATCCCAGTGGTCTGGACGAGCGAATTATTCGCCGCCGGCATGACAACAGGGACCGGATCTTGCGCTATTTCGGCGGAACGCCCGACGACTGGGAAGACCCGGCCTGGCAAATTCGCAACATAATCAGTGATGCCGCCGCGCTGCTCAACCTCATTGAGCTCGGCGAGGAGGAAAAGGAGGCGGTCCGAAGAGCAGCCAGGTCCAACATGCCCTTCGGCATTACCCCGTACTACCTCAGCCTCATGGACCGCCAGGCAAACGGCCGCCATGACCATGCCATACGGGCCCAGGTGATCCCGCCACCCAACTACGTAAATGCCGTGCTGAAGCAAAATGCGGACCGTGAGGTCGTCTTCGACTTCATGGGAGAGCAGGACACCTCCCCCATCGACCTGGTCACCAGGCGCTATCCGGGCATCGCGATCTTAAAACCTTTCAACACGTGCGCCCAGATTTGCGTCTATTGCCAGCGAAACTGGGAAATCGACGACGTCATGGATCCTCGGGCCAAGGCCTCATTGGAGAAGCTGGACAGGGCTCTGGCGTGGTTCGACGATCACCCCGAAGTCGGAGAAGTGCTCGTCACCGGCGGGGATCCCTGCGTCATGAAGAACAGTTCCCTTCGGTACATTCTGAATGGGCTGTCCGAAAAGGAACACATCCGCCGCATACGCCTGGGCACCAGAACACCGGTGGTCATGCCCATGCGCTGGACCGAAGACCTGGCCCAACTATTGGGCGAATTCCACGTGCCGGGAAAACGTGAAATTGCACTGGTTACCCACTTTATGCATTCGTACGAAATCACCCCGGAAGCGATGCAGGCCGTGCAGCGGGTGAAGCGACAGGGGATCGGCGTCTATAACCAGCAGGTCTTCACCATGGACAACTCCCGCCGGTTCGAAACCGCCAGGCTGCGCCGGGATCTGAGAGCCATCGGCGTCGACCCCTACTACACTTTCAACATGAAGGGGAAAGAAGAAACCGATGACTACCGGGTGCCCATCGCCAGGCTCCTTCAGGAGCGAAAGGAGGAGGCGCGCCTCTTTCCCGGCATGGAACGCACCGACGAGGCGGTGTTTAATGTACCGCGTCTGGGCAAGAACCAGCTCGGTTCCTGGCAGGACCACCGCCTCATCATGATTCGGCCCGATGGAAGGAGAGTGTACGAGTTCCACCCGTGGGAGAAGAACATCACCGCGGTGCCGACCTACGATTACGCCGACGTGTCCATCTATGACTACCTCATCCGACTGGCGGAGAGGGGAGAGGACATCAGGGACTACAAGACTATCTGGTACTACTTCTAAAGACCTGGTCGGGCAGCCGGGAGACGAAGCCTGCAACCGCGGCTGCGACACGCCCTTCATCACTACCGGTGAATTTCACCAGAATATGCCGATCTTCTGTTTCGGTAATGGGATAGGAACCTACTTCGACGTCGGGGAATTCCGCGGCCGTCCCGGCAGCGGCGGCCGCCAGTTCGACCTCATGTACGTAACACTTCTTGCTGACCACGTAGAATCTCCGGGCGGGAAGCAGCCTGTCCAGGGCGGGCATCTGCGCTCGAATCAACGCGGGGATGCCGGGCAGCACCACCACATTCTTCACTTTGACGGGCGGCCAAAGGAACCTCCCGCCCGGCAACAGCTCAGCCGTTGCCGGTACAATGGTCAGCTTGCGAGCCGCGTTGTTCAAGCCTTGTTTGAATTTCGACCGGGCTATCCGGACCAACTCGGGATGCTCTTCAAGACCGAGGTTGAACGCGAGACCTACCGCCGCAAACGTAACGTCATCATGGGTCGGCCCGATTCCGCCCGTGGTGAAAACCACGTCGAAGCGGGCGGAGAAATCAGAGACCTTGCCGGCTATGGTTTCCAGGTCGTCCGGAACGACGGCAACCTCCCGCAATGACACCCCCCGGGCGAACAACTCCTGAGCCAGATATCCCGTGTTGGCATCGGCCACCGCACCCGACAGAATTTCGTTGCCGATAATTACGATTCCTGCAGTCGTCATGTCTTTCCCCGCACCCATGCGATCACGGCTCCTTCTTCACTGTCACTTCAATCGATCCCACTGCGTCGGTACTCCCGTCATGCGCGTAAACAACAAGAAAGTAAGTACCGACGCCGGTTGACTGGGGGACAGTCATGGAGCCCGAGAACGCGCCGCTGGAAACCTCGACCGTGGCGGTGGCTACATTGTGGTCCATCGCCTTGTTCCAGTTGTCCTGGATGGTTGCCGCGTTTGCAGGGTCCGAAGGATTCTCAACCGGAGTCAGTTCGTGGATGATTCCGGCCCGTTCGCAAACCAGCCTCACCTCGGCGCTTCCCGAATTCAGATTATCGATAGTTCCCGAGAAATCCAGTGCGGCGCCCTTGTAGGCATCTCCTGCCGCAAGTTCTACTTTTCCCTTTGGGAAGCCGATGCGGACAGCGGGGTCACCCAGCAGGTTATAGCTGTACATGTGGTCGAGAATAACCGCGTCCATCTCGGCCTGCCCTCCGTCCATGTACATAACAGCGAATGCGTCTATGGTCTCCCTTAGCGCGTTGGTGCTGTAGAGAGAACGCCACTTCATTTTCACAATCGCTTCCCCGTATGTCTCGGGCTGTTCGTACAGCACTGCAGGCTCCAATTCCAACGCGTTGACCGCGTTGCCATACGGGTGAGTCGTGGTTTGCGACACCAGCATGGCCATGGGGCCTCCCTCCTGCTTCATCACCTGCTCCGGCTCGGAATCCCACTCCCCGATGAAGTCGCCGGTGCCGCAGGCGAAAAATGCGTACATGGGCTGACGGTGTTTCATCACCACATCCGACAGGTCCGGGACGTTCAACTCCCCGCCGCCATGGCCCATGAAGGTGACGAGGAGCGCGCCTTCCGTCACCAGGTCGAGAACCTTCTCGTCGAACGGAGTGTAGTAGTAGGTACTGGTAGGGGAGTTGTACGCGAAAGTAAGGTCGTATTCGTAGGGAACCGACTCCAGCCCTTCCTGCGCTATCTTCTCGATAAAGACGTCGATATCGTCACCGAATCCCCCTTCCCCGGCATACACGTGCAGCCTGTGGTTCCACGGGCCCACTTTGTACTCCGACTCGTGCAACTTGATCTTGTCAAGGACCAGCAGGCCGTCCGCATTGGTTCGCACCGGAATGCGACCGACGGCAAGGTCGGGCACATGGTCTCCGTCCATGTCCGCGTAGAAATTGTCTGACAGGCACCCTTCCCAGCCGCCGGGCCAGATGCCCGCCGGAACCGTTTTTCCGGGGTCATTGTCCGTAGCGTCGGCGTCTCCCACAATGAGCAGGAAGAACGGCTTGTCCGGATTACGCTTGTTGTAGTGACCACGCACAAAATCTGTTATTTCGTCGACGATGATGGAGTCGGTGGGTGCGGCCAAACCGCCAATGGCCGATTGCACTGTGGCCACGAAGGTCACGTGTCCCGTGATCTCTCTGTACTGAGCGAAAGCCTCGGCCGTTTCCAACAAGTCGGATGAGGCAATGACCAGGTAGTCGATGGGCTCGGGCAGTTCGACCGCCTCCTCTTCGCCGGTTTCGACCAGCAGTTCGCCGACGGGCGGCAGATCGTCGGTCACCGCGATGTCTTGTGCGTCCGGAGTCGCAACTTCTGACGCCACATCCTCAACCTGCCCATCGCACCCAACGAGCACCATGGTCAGAATCGCCCAAAGGTGTAAAAATCTCATGTGGCCTCCTGCTTTGGGAGCATTATACCCATTCTCGCGTGCGGGTAATAATCAAATATCCTTGACATGAGTATTCCTTGCCAGCAAATTGTCTCCGAAATAGGGGGTTTTTTATGACTGAACGAGACATCGCCGGAATGAAAGCTGCACACCAGGTTCTAGCTGAATTTCAATTCGAGCCCCGCAAGATCGAGCGAGGCTATGCCGGTAGAGCTTTGAGGGTGGACCTCAACACCAACAGGTTCTCACTGCTACCGGTTTCTGAAGAGATGAAGGAGATGTGGACAGGGGGGAAAGGCTTCGACCTCTGGCTCACTTTCCAGGAAGTAACTTCCGATACCAGGTGGGACAGCCCGGACAACCCCATCTGTTTCTCTTCGGGCCCCTTGGGCGGAACCACCTCCTTCCCCGGTTCCGGCAAGACCCTGGTTACCGCGATTTCGCCCACTACCGAGTCCATGATGGATTGCAACGTGGGCGGCTATTTCGGTCCGTTCCTGAAATTCGCCGGCTTCGACGCGATGGTGGTAACCGGGAAAGCCACCGAAGATGTGGTGGTCTACCTGGATGCAACCCTGAACCGGGTCACCATCGAAACGGCCCCCCTGGAGAGCATAGACTCCCACGTGCTGGCCGAGGAACTCACCGAGATGTATGCGGATGATGAACTGGACCGCCGGAATGTGGCCGTCGTTTCCGCTGGCAGAGGGGCACAGCATACGCGACTGGGAGTGTTGAACTTCTCATTCTACGACTGGCGGCGGCGTCTGCCGCGCCTGAAACAAGCCGGCCGCGGCGGCGTGGGCACGGTTTTTCGCGACAAGGGACTCAAAGCGCTGGTGGTCAAGAACCGGGGGATCACTCCGGCCTGGCGGGTGGCGGAAAGCCCGGTGGCGAAAGAGTTCACGGCCAACATCTGCACCGATTGCAAGAAAGCCGACCTGGCCGATGTTCGAAAGATAATAGCGGAATGGAATGATGACCCTGAGTACGTCATTGAGATGATGCAGGACATCCAGGAACAGGACCGCTACCTTTCCAAGGACGCGCTTGAGGAGTTGTGCGCCAGCACCGGCGTGCCCATGGCCCGGCTCTATCACATCGCCACCTTCTACAAGGCTTTCTCCCTCGCCCCCCGGGGTGAGCACGTCGTTGAGGTTTGTGTGGGGACCGCGTGCCACGTCAAGGGGTCGGCCAACGTCCTCGACGCGTTTGAGCGTGAGTTAGGCATCGCCCGGGGCGAAACCACGGCGGACGGGAAATTCACCATTGAGCCGGTAGCTTGCCTAGGATGCTGCAGCATGGCCCCGGCCGTGAGGGTCGGCGAGGAAATTTTCTCCAACGTTGAAGCGGGCCAGGTGGGAAAAATAATCAAGAAGGTGCAAGCCCCCGAAACGAAAGTCGAGGCCGCGCCGGAAGGGTCCACCGCACCCACTGCGGCCCCCGGCAACGAGAGCCTGGACGCGCTGGCAGCCAAGGTGAACGCCAAGTGGCAGGGCTACAAGGCGATGCTCATGGTGTGCACCGGAACCGGTTGCGTGGCGGCCAAGGGCTTCGACATCCGGGACGAGTTCGTGAACAACCTTGCTGAACGCGGCCTTGCGGACGACTACCTCGTCGTACCTACCGGATGCAACGGCTTCTGCGCCAAGGGGCCCATCGTAGTAGTCCAGCCCGAAGGAGTTTTTTACCACTCGGTGAGCAAAGCCGACATAGATGAGATCATTTCCAGCCATCTTGTGGAAGGAACGCCGGTGGAGCGTCTGCTCTACACCGACCCGGTGACCGGGGCTGTGGGGCGCACCATGGACGACATCGGCTTCTTCGGCAAGCAGCAGTTGATCGCACTGCGCAACAAGGGCCTCATCGACCCGGAGAAGATCGAGCACTACGCTGCCCGGGGAGGCTATGCTTCCATCGCCAAGGTACTTGCCGACCGCGACCCTGCCGGGGTCGTCAAGGAAGTTCTGGCCTCGGGTGTCAGAGGGCGTGGCGGCGGCGGTTTCCCCGCCGGCGTCAAGTGGCAATCTTGTGTCGACGCGGTGAACAAAGTGGGGAAGAAACCGTACGTCGTCTGCAACGCGGATGAGGGGGACCCCGGCGCGTTTATGGATCGCAGCATCATCGAAACCGACCCCCACTCAGTCATCGAGGGGATGCTCATCGGCGCGTTTGCAGTCGGTGCGGAAGAAGGCTACATCTACATTCGCAAGGAGTACCCGCTGGCCATGACCCGCCTGAAGACCGCGGTTGCCCAGGCCCGGGCCCTGGGGATGCTGGGAGCCGACGCGCTCGGCCAAGGCAAAGGATTCGACATCAACATACACCGTGGTGCCGGTGCGTTCGTATGCGGGGAGTCCACCGCACTCATGGCGTCCATGGCGGGGAGAGTAGGAGAACCTCGGGCCAAGTACGTGCACAATGTCGAGCAGGGCTATCGCGACCAGCCCACGGTGCTCAACAACGTGGAGACCTGGGCCAACATCCCGGCAATTATCGAAAAGGGTGCGGCCTGGTTCGCCGGCATCGGCAGCGGCGACGTCAGCGACAATCCCTGGAACGGCTCCTCCGGCACCAAAGTCTTCTCACTGGTTGGAGATGTGAAAAACACCGGCCTGGTTGAAGTCCCCATGGGAATTACGCTGCGGGAAATAGTCGAGGAAATCGGCGGCGGAGTATCCGAAGGACGGACGTTGAAAGGGATTCAAACCGGCGGACCATCGGGCGGCTGCATCCCTGCTAACCTGTTGGACATGGAAGTCGACTTTGATAACCTCACCGAGGCCGGCTCCATGATGGGTTCGGGAGGACTCATCGTCATGGACGACCGAACCTGCATGGTAGACGTGGCCCGGTACTTCGTGGACTTCCTCGTGGACGAATCGTGCGGCAAGTGCACGCCCTGCCGGGAAGGCCTTCACTCCCTCAACAACACCCTGACGCGCATCTGCAACGGGGAAGGCAAGGAAGGGGACGTGGAGTTCCTCGAGGAGCTGAGCAAGACAGTGCAGGACGCCAGCCTTTGCCAGTTGGGCGGTTCCGCCCCAAACCCCGTTTTGAGCACAATCAAGTATTTCCGAGAAGAATACGATGCTCATATTGCGGATTCAAAATGCCCCGCAGGAGTTTGCAAACCTCTGATCTCGTACCACATCAACGACAATTGCAACGGCTGCACCCTGTGCAAGCTCAAATGCCCGCAACAGTGCATCAGTGGTGAGCGCAAGGAATTGCACATTATTGACCAGGAAGCCTGCATCAAATGCGGCATCTGCGACGAAGTGTGCAAATTCGATGCAGTGGAGGTGAAATAGCCATGGCCGACAAAATAACCATAATAATCGACGGCAAGCCGATTAGCGCCGCCCGCGACTCCTATCTGCTGGCAGCGGTGAAGGATGCCGGCATTTCCATTCCGACTCTGTGCCACCACAAAGACCTCACCCCCACCGGAAACTGCAGGCTGTGCGTCTGTGAAGTAGAGGTCCGGGGGAAGACCAGGCTGGTTACCGCGTGCAATTATCCCGTCAGAGACGAACTCTCGGTTTCCACCAGTTCCGAAGCGGTCATGCAGCATCGGCGGCTCATGGCGGAAATGTATCTTGGCCGCTGGCCCAACGTGGCCGTGGTGAAAGAGACTGCCGAAGCGTGCGGTGTCACCAGTTCCCGTTTCTCGGGAGAACTCACGGACGAGCGTGAAAACGCGTGCATCCTGTGCGGGCATTGCGTTCGCGCCTGCGACGAATTTGTACTGGAGAGAGTACTCGATTTTGCAGGCAGAGGTATCAAGAGACATCTCACTATGCCCTTCGGAGAAGTTGATCCCCGCTGTGTGGGCTGCACGTCGTGCGCGTATGTGTGCCCCACCGGCGCTATCGAAGTGGTTGACGACCTCAACAACCCCGTGGATCCGGAACGAATCCGCAACCACGGTATGAAGATGAACGCGGAAATGGCCACCCTGGATGACGACCAGTGCCGCATGCGGCAGGTGGGCACAGCCAACATCGTTGACGTAATGAACAAGTACGACCTGCTTCCGGTGCACAACTACAAGTTCGGTAGCCACGAGGATACCTGGCGCATCGAGAGTCCGGTTTTGAAAGAAGACTACTTCACCCAGGGCGCGGCCGACCAGTGCTGGAAGGGCTGTTCCATGGCGTGTGCAAAGGCGGTGGACGACTTTCAACTCAAAACCGGTCCCTACAAGGGAGACAAAGTGTGTGTTGACGGGCCGGAGTATGAGACCGCAGCCGCAGTGGCCAACATGGGCTGCTTCGACGGCGATTTCCTGGCCGAGTTCAACTTCTACTGCGATACGTACGGAGTGGACACCATTTCAGTAGGTACCACCGTGGCGTTTGTGATGGAGGCGTACGAGGCGTCAATAATCACCACTGAACATACCGGGGGGCTAGAGCTAAAATTCGGGGCCGGGGATGAAACGCTGGAATTGCTTCACCAGATGGCTCGCGGCGAAGGCTTCGGTGTCGACGTGGGGCAGGGCATCAAGTGGCTCAAGAAGAAGTGGGCAGAAGACCTCGGCGCCGACCCTCAGTTCTTGCACGACATCGGTATGGAAGTGAAGGGGCTGGAGTTTTCCGAGTATGTGTCAAAGGAATCGCTGGCCCAGCAGGCGGGATACTCCATGGCTATCAAGGGGCCGCAGCACGATGAAGCGTGGCTCATCTTCATGGACATGGTCAACAACGAGTTGCCCACTTTCGAGGACAAGGCGAACGCACTGTACTACTTCCCGCTGTGGCGCACCTGGTTCGGGCTGCAGGGACTGTGTAAACTCAACTGGAACGATGTGGTCCCTACCGACAACTACCTGGAAGACGAACCGGCCAAAGTTTCCGACCACGTCCGCAACTATTTTAACTTCTTCGCAGGCATGACCGGGAAGGAATTGAACGAAGAGAAGATGCTCAACCAGTCCGCCCGGGTCTACAACCTGCAGCGGGTTATGGCATACATGTTCGGCAAAGGAACGCGGGAACACGACATCCCGCCCTACCGCGCCGTGGGCCCCGTAACGGCCGAAGAATATGAGTCCCGGGCGGAACGCTATGACAAGCAGTTGGCAGAACTCGTCGACTTCGACATCGCAGGAAAATCCGTCGAGGAGAAAATGGCGGTCTTGCGGGAGTACCGCATGGACCAGTACAACAAGTGCATGGACGCGGTCTACAAGCGCCGGGGCTGGAACAACAACGGTGTCCCGACCATCGCCCGCCTGAAGGAATTGGGCATCGACCTGCCCGAGATTGTCAAGATAGTCGAGCCTGGCCAATAGCCATGATTACCGTCAACGGCCGCGAAAAAGTGGTGTGGCGCGACGGCATCACCGTGGCCGACATCCTCAAGGAACTGGGATGGGACTACGTACTCATCACCGTGACCGTGAACGGCGGCTTCGTGCCCCAGGACGAATACTCGTCCCACGTGGTGCCGGACGCGTCCGAAATGAAGGCGATCCACATCGCCCATGGCGGTTAGGCAAGCCTCAACAGACAGCCGATTTTCGCCGGTGTGACAAAAGGTGCCAATTCGGGCTCGCGCTGCACACCTTCATCCAATTCTCACGATCTATCTGTAATTATTGAATAAACTCTTTCCTGCCTGTCATTCCTGCGCTCTATATCGGAACTGAGACAGCCCGCGAGCCTGCGTTCGCTCCCTGGTAGAACCTGTTCGGGTGCCTCCGGCGGCCCCTGTTGCCTCGACAATAGGAGTCCCGATGTCCCCTTATGCACGATTTCCCATATTCCGTTAAAAAGGCCCTTTTCCGGAGCGGCCGGGCTGTGCTCTAGTGAGACTACCGCAAGGGGAATTGCTGCCATTCCTCCTGCCGAAGTGCGCCCCGCAGAACAACAGTCAAGAACGGATGTTCGAATTGATAAATATTCTCATTGGGTAGGTCGAGAAATGGACAGAAGGGGGGACTCATGAAGAAGCTGGTAACACTTTTTGTTGTCGCGTTGCTCTGGCCGGCGGTGGCAAGCGCCGGTGCGTTGTACGGCATCGTAACTGACAGTGCCAACAACCCGATTCCGGACACTCTGGTGGAGGTCATCGATTCAGGCGCCACCATTGCAGAAGGGCTCACCGCGGCAGACGGCTACTACGCCATAGACCCCGTACCCGACGGAGTCTATACCGTGGTGGCAACCCCTCCGGAAGGGGCCTGGTTCTCCCCTGCCACTCTCCTCAATATAGAAATTTCGGGGCCCACTGTCCGGGACATCGTGCTGGTGGAAGAGGTGCCCACCGGTACATTCACCGGTTCGCTGAAATACTCTGACGGTACGGTGCCCTATAAGGGAGCTGTCAGGTTCTACGGCAACGGCTGGGATAAGTGGCTCTACCCGGATGAGAATGGCGACTTCACCGGGCCGGAAGTGAACGTCGGTACGTACCAGCTTCAATTGTACTGGACCCCACGCATTTACACCGACGACGATGGCGACCCGGCCACAGCCAACGAAGATGTATTCCAGTACATCAATATCTACTGGGGCAGTTTTGAAATCACCGAGGACACCCACAAGGACCTGGTGCTGGACACGGTTGACGTGACCCTCGAGGTCAAGGATGAAGCGGGCAACCCGGTGCCATACGCAAATGTCAGCTACGGGGCATATTGGTACAACAGCGACCTGCCGTTCGAAACCGCGGGCATCTCGTTCCCCAACGTGCATCACGGCGCCTGGCATGTCTACAACACCGGCCCGGACGGCGTCACTACGGTGCGGGTTCCCCCTTCCCGCAGCAATCCGGCGTGGAGCGTCAACGTCACGGCCAACAAGTCAGGGCTGACGCCCGACACCATTTCCGGCGCGACCTGGACCGAGGACACGACGCTGAGCTTCGTGTTGAAGAACAAGGTTCCGGTAACGGGCAAGATGACCTATCCGGACGGTACGATTCCTGTCAACTCCCGGGTTTACACGACGTGCACCGGCTGGCACTGGCTTGATGCCAACGGCGAGTTCTCCACTCTCATCAACCCGGGCACGAACTGCGGGTTCTACCTCTACGGAGAGCCGTACCTGCAGGTTGATGACGACGGCAACGCGTCTACGCCCAACGAGTATCGGTACAGCATGTTCCAGTACTACTACTCGTACCAGGTGATCGAAGAGGAAACCCACTTCGACTTTGTTCTGCCCATGGTACCGGTAACCTTCAAGGTGGTTGACGGAAACGGTGCCCCGGTGCCCCACGCAACCATCAACTGGTCGAGCTGGTACAACAGCGATCTTCCTGTGACGGTAGGCGGAATCGAGTTCGTCAACGCTCACACCGGGAGGGTCAGCGTATACAACACCGGCCCGGACGGCGAGATCACCATGTGGCTGCCGCCGACGCGTACCAACCCCGAGCAGAAAGTCAACCTGCTGGTGAACCCTCCCGCCGGTTCCGAACTGTTCTCCAAGACCTTCACCGACCTGACGTGGACTGAAGAGACGACCCACACCTTCGTACTGAAATCCAAGGTCAACTTCAGCGGCACAGTGAAACGCCAGGACGGCACGCCGATCCAATCATGCCGTGTCTATCTGGGCGGCACCTACGTCCACACCAACGCTCAGGGCGAATTCTCCCGGGATTTGAAGCCGGACACCTACTCGACGAGGCTCTGGTACAACTACCAGTTCGATATCAACGGCGGCACCATCGACGTGCTTGACGACACCTACGTCGACTTCGTCGTGCCGCTGGTGCAGGTGACCTTCGCGGTCAAGGACGTTGAGGGCAACCCGGTCCAGTCGTACATCTACCGCACCACCGGTTGGTACCCGAGCGAAACACCGCTGACTTCAGGCGGCGTGGAGTTTCCGACGTTCAACGGCATGTTGGCCTATTCGTGGATCAACACTGCGTCGGACGGCACCGTGAGCGTCTGGCTTCCTTCCACGCGAGTGGACCCGCTGGCGACCACCAACATACGCATCGGCCCCTACGATCCCTGGTACATGACCACGGACTTCACCAACCTGACGTGGCAGGAAGACAAGACCATCGACCTGGTAGTTGCCAGAAAGGGCTCGCTGACAGGCAAGGTCCTGACACCTGAAGGCAATCCGGCCCCCATCGCGTACATCTACGTTGGCGGCATGTACAGCGCTATCAACCAGACCGACGGATCGTACAACGTCATCAGGATTCCGCCGGGAGACCATCAGGTGCGCCTGGGCTGGTCCCACTGGGGCGCCTGGACCATCGAGGCGGACGGAGGCAAGGCCCAGACCCACTGCAATCTCCTGAGTACGGAGAAGGTCACCATCGGCAACACCGAGAGTACTCTCGATCTGGTCGCGCCTTTTAAGGATCATACGATCCGCGTAGTGGATCAGAACGACGATCCTATCAACGGAAACTCGCGGGCGTACTACGGCCCGTTCGCAGCCAAGCCGTTCACCACTGCCGGCCTGACGTTCAACGGCACCCTGCACCTCAACACTTACATGGGCCAGGACGACAAGGTAGCGTTCCAGACTCTGGAACCCAAAGACGACATCACCATCCAACAGCAGGCGTGGTACCTCAACGGTTACCCCTACTTCCTGGACCAGGTGCCCTACCCGGAAGACGGCAACTACATCGTCAAGATGGTCATCGCCGACGTGAGCGGATTCCTGTTCGATTATGATGGAGACCCGTTCGTGCGGGTGAACAACCAGAGCACGGTGCGAGTTCGCTACTACGGCACCAAGGGCAGCTATACCAACAGCAACTACACCGACACCCTGGGCCGGTATGGGCTGAGCACGCCTGTGCGGGACGACCTGTACAGAATCTACATGTGGGGCTGGCACTATACCAACGACGACCCGGGCCCGAAGTACACCCGCAGCTACTTCGACATCTGGAGCAAAGGCTACGACGTGCCCGTGGAAAATGATCTGGTGAGGGACTTCACCCTTGGCACCAGAACATTGTACGTCAACGTTCAGGATCAGTACGGCATTCCGGTGCCGGACGCGACTGTCAGCATCGGCGCCTACTACGGCGACCAGTTTGTGGACGATGATCTCGAATTCATCCAGTGCTACTCCCACGGCAGCGCCCACCTGGGCTCCTCGGCCGAGACCGAATTCACCCTTTGCCGGACCAAGGAGAACCAGAATCTCTCCATCACGGTGAACCCGCCGGGAGGCAGCGGATTCAAGCCGTTCACCCTTTACAAACCGCTTCGGGAAGACCTGGACCTCACCATCGTGCTGGCTCTGGCCAGTTCGTCTGAGGACGTGGACAACGACGGCGTGCTAAACGAAAACGACAACTGCATCGGCATCCCCAACGCGGACCAGGCCGACTTCGATGAGGACAGCATCGGCGACGCGTGCGACTCCGATGACGATAACGACGGGCTGAAAGACGACGTTGACCCGTGCGACTACGACACCGACTGCGACGATGACGGAGTGCTTGACGGCGACGACAACTGCCCGGGCGATGACAACCCGGAACAGGCCGACCTGGATGAAGACGGCATCGGCGACGTGTGCGACATCGATGATGATGCGGACGGAGTTCCCGACGACAGCGACAACTGCCCCATGGACAACAACTACGGGCAGGTTGACATGGACGACGACGGTGCGGGCGACGCCTGCGACGACGACATCGACGGCGACGGCATCCTCAACGAAGATGACAACTGCCCCTATGCGGCCAACGACGATCAAGCCGACCTGGACGACGACGGCGTGGGCGACATTTGCGACTCCGACGCGGACGGCGACGACGTCTTGAACGACGACGATAACTGCCCGGAGGACGCCAACACCGACCAGGCTGACGCGGACGGCGACGGCGAGGGCAACGCGTGCGACCCGGACTTCGACGACGACGGAGTCCTCGACGAAGACGACAACTGCCCCATCGACGCAAACGGCGACCAGGCCGACCTGGACCAGGATGGCCTCGGCGACGCTTGTGACGATGACGACGACGGCGACGGCTACGAACCGCCGGAGGAGTGAGAAGACGAGAACGAGCGCATAAGCACGCGAGCCGACGAAATCTGCGACGACGGCATCGACAACGACTGCGACCAGGCGTTCGACGACGACGACTCCGACTGCGATGCCGACGGCGACGGTATCCCCAACAACGATGACAACTGCCCCGACACCGCGAACCCGGACCAGACCGACCTGGATGAAGACGGCATCGGCGACGCGTGTGACGATGATGCGGACGGCGACGGCTATGTCGCGGCCGAAGATTGCGATGACCTGAACGCGGCGGTGAATCCCGGTGCGTCCGAGGTCTGCGACGACGGCATCGACAACGACTGCGACGGGGAGATTGACGGCGCCGACTCCGATTGCGATTCCGACGGGGACGGTGTGCCCGACGCGGAAGACGGTTGTCCCTATGATGCGGCCAAGACCGAGCCCGGTCAGTGCGGTTGCGGCAACGCGGAAACCGACACCGACTCCGACGGCACCCCGGATTGCAACGACGGCTGCCCCGAGGACGCGGCCAAGACCGCTCCCGGCGTTTGCGGCTGCGGTAATCCCGACGGAATCAATGAGTGTGCTGCCGGGTTGGCGCAGTGCGACGCCAACGCATCTTGTGTTGATATCGCGTGCGGCTACGGCTGCATCTGCAACCCCGGCTGGACCGGCGACGGGTTCATCTGCACCGACATCGACGAATGTGCGGAAGGAACCCACAACTGCGGCGATCACTCTGAATGCATCAACACCATGGGCTCATTCGACTGCGAATGCGAGGACGGCTACACCGGCTGGGGCGACGGCGATGACGACGGCGACGGCGCGCTAAACGGGGAAGACGCGTTCCCCGATGACCCGGATGAATGGTCGGACACCGACTGTGACGGGGCCGGAGACAACTCCGATCCTCTCCCGGAGGACCCGGACTGTGCCGGAACCACCACCGAATCGTGCAACGGTGTGGATGACGATTGCGACGGCGTGGTGGATGACGTCGAGGGCGACTCACCCTGCGAAAACGGCTGCAACCCCGACACCGACGGCTGCATCGAGTGCGGCAACGGCGTTGTCGACCCGGGCGAGGTGTGCGATGACGGCAACACCGAACCGGGCGACGGGTGCAGCCCCACCTGCCTGTCGGGCTCGGACGGAGGTGAGCACAAGGTGCTGGTGGTAGCCTACATCAACTACTACGGCTACATCCAGTGGGGAACCGAGTTGAAGAACCGCGTCACCGAAGCCGGCGCGGACGTGACCTACTACTTGAATCCGCCGGACGGAACGGTCAAGGCCGAGTTGGAAACCGGTGAATATGAGCAGTTCTGGTTCTTCGACCTGGAATCCACCGCCAAGAATTGGCCCATCGACGTGCAGGCTATCGCGGAATATCACTTCCAACTGCCGGTGAAGAACATCATCCTCGACGGCAGAATCACCGGCGACCTGTGGCATCCGCCGCACAGTAAGCCGGTTATCGAGAACTACTATGTCAACCTGCGGGAAAGAGGCGGCGGCGCGGTGTACATGACCGACCACAACGCCTACTGCAATTACATGTTCAACCACGTGATGCTGGCCATCGGGTACGACCACTGCTTCGGCTCCTTCTACGGCGCTTTGCCGTTCGACCAGGAGAACATCTTGATGAAGTACCCGAACCAGATCACGTACCTCTACAACGACTCCAGCACCGGCGCCGTGCCTTACGGGGAACAACCCAACGGTGAGATTCTTTACAGCCTGGCCTGGTACGGCGGCAACTCCGATACGCCCGCCATTACCACCACCATCGAAGGCGAGATCGGATTCCACGTGGACATACTGTCCCCCGCACCGCTGACCCAGGTTTTCCCGGGCGAGACCCTCGATTTCGAGGCGTCCCACACCGGCGGCAGCGAACCGATCACCTATCTTTGGGAATCGGATCTGGACGGCGAGATCGTCCAGGGCAACCCGACCAGCGGCGCGCTGGCAACGCCCGGAGTCCACGAGATCACCCTTTATGCGGTTGACAACATCGGCCGCGTCGACACAGACATGGTCCTCGTAACAGTGCTGGACCCGGACCCCGATGGCGATGGCATTGCAGGCCTGAACGACAACTGCCCGTTCGATGCAAATCCCGAACAGACGGACAGCGACGGTGACGGCATCGGCGACGCCTGCGACTTCGACTCCGACGGGGACGGAACCTGCAACGGCCTCGACCCCGACTTCCCGGGCAATCAACTTAACGACTGCCTCGATATCGACGAGTGCGCGGAAGGCACCGACAACTGCGACGAAAACGCAACGTGCACCAACACCGACGGCGGCTTTGACTGCACCTGCAACCAAGGCTATGCGGGAGACGGCGTCATCTGCACCGATATCGACGAGTGCGCGGAAGGCACCGACACCTGCGACGAAAACGCAACGTGCACCAACACCGTCGGCAGCTTCACATGCGCCTGCAACCAGTATTACGAAGGGGATGGGTTCACCTGCACATTGGTGGACGCAGACTTCGACGGGGTTCCGGACCTGGAAGACAACTGTGTCAACACTCCCAACCCGGGCCAGGAAGACTGCGATGGAGACGGCGTCGGCGATGCCTGCTCCCCCGACGCAGATGGAGACGCAATCCCGGACGCATGCGACCCATGCCCGGAGATCCACGCCAACGAGACCTGCATCTACCTGGGGAACTGCATGGGTGAGGGCGATACCGCCTGCGCCGACGATTCAAGCCGGAAAGTCTGCACTGCGGGCTCACTGGTAGGTGAAAACTGTGGTGCGGACTACTGCAACGACACCGGCGGCGAGTTCGGCGGCGGCGGCTGCGAGGCCATTGACTACTATTGTCAGAACGGCCAGTGCCTGTCTACCGCAACCAGCGGCAGCGACACCTGCGGGGGCAGCGTAGATGCACCCCAGGTTTCGTACTGGTCCTGCGAAAACGGCAACACCTGCGTGGAAGGGGCCACATCCAGCCAGGACACCTGCAGCGACAACGGCAGCGCCATGGGCGGCGGTTCATGCACCGCAACCGACTGGCGGTGCGACGGCACCAACACCTTCTTCGTTGAACAGGGCAACCTGAAAGTGCCGTTGCAGGCACTTCACGGCGACAAGACAGTAGCCCAATTCTACAGCTACGGCAGCCCCATGGCGGCCAGCTCCAACGCGGGTGAAGAGACCTCCCAGCGCGGCAACATCTATCTTTACTACGACGACGTCAACGAGCTGTTCAGCCTGGTGGTTGTGCTGGACAAATTCAACGACGGCAGCGGCGGCGACGTCCACATGACCATAGACGGGCTCGAGGCGGCAGGCGCGGTGATCGCGGTGAAGGATGACCCGGGCGACTACTACAACTTGTCCACCGGCGTCTTCAAGTGGCATTGGATTGCCTGTTGCACCGACGGCATGGCTCTCACGCTTGCCGGCGACAGCGCGTGCTTGACCTTCAATCCGACCTACGTCAAGGGAATCAACGAATGGGCGGTAGTGTCCCACAACCCCGACGGCAGCCGGACCGAGACGATCCTCCCCGGCTCGACCACGACTCCCTTTACCGTATGCACCACGTCATCACTGCACGCAGTGCAGAGCAACGGAACAGACACCTGCAACGGCGACGAGGCCGAACCGGGGGTCCAGTACTTCACCTGCAACGCGGACGATGGCAGTGTAGCCGACTCCTGCGTAGCGGCCCAAACCTACAAGCAGGATTCCTGCTCCGATTCGGGGACAGACCTCGGTGGCGGCGGCTGCGCTGCCGTCGACTGGACCTGTTCCAACGGGGCGCTTGCCAGCAGCCAGACCAGCGGCACAGACACCTGCGGCGGCACAGAGGATGCGCCGTCAGTGGGCTACTTCGTGTGCCAGAACAACAACGCCTGCGCAGCAGGTGAGACAGTCAAGGCGGACCTGTGCACCGATGCAGGAACAGCCCTCGGCGGCGGCTCGTGCAGCGCGGTCGACTGGGAATGTGCGGGCGGCCAGTTGTCGTCCACCGGCAGCGCGGGGACAGACCTCTGCGGCGGCACCGACGATGCGCCCAGCGTAACTTACTACACATGTTCCGCGGGTGACGGCTCAGTGGCCGATGCCTGTACCGCGGCAAGTACTGCCAAGGCGGACCTGTGCACCGATGCAGGAACAGCCCTCGGCGGCGGCTCGTGCAGCGCGGTCGACTGGGAATGTGCGGGCGGCCAGTTGTCGTCCACCGGCAGCGCGGGGACAGACCTCTGCGGCGGCACCGACGATGCGCCCAGCGTAACTTACTACACATGTTCCGCGGGTGACGGCTCAGTGGCCGATGCCTGTACCGCGGCAAGTACTGCCAAGGCGGACCTGTGCACCGATGCAGGAACAGCCCTCGGCGGCGGCTCGTGCAGCGCGGTCGACTGGGAATGTGCGGGCGGCCAGTTGTCGTCCACCGGCAGCGCGGGGACAGACCTCTGCGGCGGCACCGACGATGCTCCCAGCGTCACATACTGGGTATGCGGCGCGGGTGATGGCGAAGCGGCAGACACCTGTACCAGCGCGGTTACCAACAAGTCCGACACATGTTCAGACGACGGCGGTGCGTACGGCGGCGGCTCCTGCTCTGCCACAGACTGGGACTGCACCGGCGGCCTGCTCGCGTCGACCAGCAATTCCGGGACCGACACTTGCGGCGGCACCGCCGAAGCCCCCAACGTTGAGTACTGGGTGTGCATCAACGGCGACGGCATCGAATCGGATGTGTGCGAGCCTCGCTTGACTGAGGAGGCGGACCTTTGCACCGACTCAGGTGACGAGTATGGCGCGGGCTGGTGCACGGCCGACGACTGGACCTGTGCGGAAGGTGTGTTGAGCCTGGCCGAAACCGAAGGTGTTGACTCCTGCGGCGGCTCTGACGACGCGCCATTCATTGACTACTACGTGTGCGAGAACAACAACGCTTGCGTAGTTGCCACTACTGAAGAATTCGACGCTTGCAGCGAGGACGGCGGCGAATATGGCGGCGGCGGTTGCGCAGCCATCGACTGGGACTGCGCCGACACGTTCATCGGCGATCTGCTGGCCGTCAATTTCAGCTTCGAGACGGGCGACCTGTTCGGCTGGACCCCGGGCGGAGACCCGGGCCGCGTCCAGGTGGTCACAGGGCACACCGGCGTCAGCGGCACGCCCTATGGGGCGATTGACGGCGACTACTTCCTGCGGCTCACGGCTGGTTGCCCCGGCAACCCGTCGGAAGCCACCCAGGAGATCTACATGGGTGCGGGCCAGACGATTACCGGCTTCGCCGCGTTCGACGCGGGCGACTACGTGCCGTACTACGACTCGGCCGTGGTGGTCTTCAAGGAAGACGGGCAGCAGGTTGACATGCCGTTCTATGCTGACGTAGGCACCGTGGGCAGCTACGGCGACGGACCGTGGGAGCAGTGGGAGTTCACCGCACCTGAGGCGGGCGTGTACACCATTCTGTACAGCGTGGTGAACATGTATGATTGCTCCTACACCAGCTACGGCCTGTTCGATGGTCCGGAGTACACCTGCGTGGACGCGGACGGCGACGGCCAGTGCGATTCACCGAGCTACGCCGGACTTCTCGATTCCACCTCCAACACTGGTGACGACACCTGCGGCGGAGATGCTGATAATCCCAATGTCACCTACTGGAACTGCACTGCCGGCGATGGCGAAGTGGCCGACATCTGCACCAGCGGACTCACCGAAGAGTCGGATATCTGCTCCGACAGCGGCAACGCCTATGGCGGCGGCGGCTGCTCAGCCACCGACTGGGATTGCTCTGACGGCTTGCTGGCGTCCACGGACAACGCAGGCGACGATACCTGCGGCGGCACCGATGACACCCCCAGCGTGGAATACTGGGTATGCACAGCCGGCGACGGCAACGCAGCCGACATCTGTACGGCGGCAGTGACCGAAGAGAACGACCTTTGCGTCGATTCCGGAGATGCGTATGGCGGCGGTGGTTGCACCGCGGTGGACTGGGACTGTGCCGACGGAGTGCTGGCCTCGACGAACAACGCGGGTGACGACACCTGCGGCGGCGACGTGGACAGCCCCAACGTCACCTTCTGGGCTTGCAATGCGTCCGACGGCGAAGTGGCCGACCTGTGCGTCTCCGGCCTCACCGAGGAAGCTGACGCATGCACCGACGACGGCAATGCATACGGCGGCGGCGCTTGTGCCGCCATCGACTGGGATTGCACTCTGGGCGTGCTGGCCTCGACCGCCAATGCAGGCAACGACACCTGCGGCGGCGACGCCGACTCACCCAACGTCACCTGGTGGGCATGCAACGCGTCCGACGGTGCAGTTGCGGACCTGTGCGTGTCTGACCTTACCGAAGAGGCCGACGCCTGCGCCGATACCGGCGCTGAGTTGGGCGGCGGTGCGTGTGCGGCTACCGACTGGGCTTGCGCGGACGGCGTGCTCGACAGCTTCGACACTGCCGGCAGCGACTTCTGCGGTGGCACCATCGACGCTCCTAATACAACTTACTTCTCCTGCGACGCGGGTGACGGCACCGCAGCCGACAGCTGCGTGTCAGCGCTCACCGAAAAAACCGACGTGTGCGTAGACAGCGGAGATGCTTACGGCGGCGGCGAGTGTGCCGCGGACGACTGGGACTGCGCCGACGGCCTGCTGGCCCTGGCTCAAAGCGCGGGCACCGACACCTGCGGCGGTTCCAATGACGAGCCCAACGTCACCTATTACATCTGCAACGCTTCCGACGGCGGCGTGAACGACCAGTGCATCTCCGGCCTCACCGCCGAATCCGATGCCTGCTCCGACACGGGCGACATGTGGGGCGGCGGCGCCTGTGCGGCCTCCGACTGGGACTGCGCCGGCGGCGTGCTGGCGCTGGATGCCACATCCGGCACCGACGTGTGCGGCGGCGACGTGGACGCACCCAACGTGACCTTCTGGTCTTGTAACGCTTCCGACGGTGCAGCCGAAGACCGCTGCCTGGACGAAGTGAACCAGCAGCAGGACGTGTGCGTCGACACCGGCACGCCTTCCGGCGGCGGCACCTGTGGCGCCACCGACTGGGTGTGCGCCGACGCAATACTGTCCAGCACCTCTTCCGAGGGCGTGGACACCTGTGGCGACGGCAGCGATAACCAGACCGAGTACTACGTCTGCGAAGCAGCAGACGGCTCGGCCGACGACCTGTGTGTGGCGATTCCGGACGAAACTCCGCCCGAGGTCGCGGTGGTGCTGGCGCCCGAGGCGGTGCTGGACGACGGCCTGGTCATCTACGCGGTGTACTGCGATGTCAGTGACGTGTGCGACAACGACCCGACCTACAGTTCGCTGGTTGAGACCCCGGCCGTTGACGGTCTGGAGCTGAAACTGAAGGCCAGCGGCAACACCCGGGTGAAGTTCCACATGAACACGGGTAAGCTGGACATCTTCGCACCGGAGCCCAACGACATGCTGGCAACTCTCACCGAGTTCGGCGGCATCCCGTTGACCGACGGCGAACTGGTAACCATCAAGACCCATGCGGGTCTGCAGTACCACTACTTCTACAAGGTGCAGGAAGGCTACGAGCTCATGGAGATCAAGGGCCCGCTGGCCCGGATCTGGTGCTTCGCTGAAGACGACGCGGGCAACGAGGCCGATGCTTACTGGCAGGAAGAGTACCACAAGGAGCAGGACTGCGGTTGCCGGGTGCAGTGCGACTGCCCCTCCCCGGGCGAGTGCACGTGCGAGTGGACGTGCGAGGAGCCGGCCTGCACCTGCGAGTGCGACGGCGATGCCAACTGCACTTGCACCAACCCCAACTACGGTGGGGACCCGGATCCCGATCCTGACCCGGAGCCCGACCCCAACGATGACTGCAACCAGGGGGTCGGCAACGGCGGCGAGGAGTGTGACCCGGGTAATTCCAACCAGGGTAACGACGAAAACTCCAACGACGAAAACGGCGGCGAGCCCGGAAACCCGGGCAAAAAGGACAACAAGGGCGGGAAAAAGAAGTAGTTACATCAATTGTCAATTTCCAATTTCCAATTATCAATTTCCGATTCAGAAACGACCGCTGAACACCGATGTGACAAAAGGTCCCAATTCGGCATCGAGCTGCACACCCCCCTGGAACTCGCATGATCCACCCGTAATCATTGGGCAAATCCCACTCAGCCCCCGTTAGACTGCGCCATGCGCCAGGCGATTGAATCGCGAGGGCCCGGGATTTGGCTCAGGAAGGACCGCGTTCTATCCCAGTTGCTGCGACAAAAAGACTCCCGGCGTCCACTTATGTGCGATTTTCCGGATCCGATGAAAATGGCTCTTTTCGTGACCTGCAAGCCTGTGGTTTATTGGGAATACCGGAGGCGGAAATGCTGCCCTTTCTCCTCCAGAAGAACGCCCCGTAGCAAAAAAGAGCAGTGAGAGAGAGACAAGTATCAATGCTGTCTTTGAAATAGTTCTGAAAAATAGAGGAGGAGGAGAAGATGAAGAGGCTTCTTGGAGTTGCAGCAATTCTTGCCTGTGCGTTCGCGCTTGCGCCGGACGCGTCAGCGTTGAGCATCAGCCCTACGAGTGATGCACCCACATTGACGCAGGCGATTGTGAACAATGCCGGCGCCGGCATCACCGTCACGTCCGTTTCGTATTCGGGTCATGCGGAGGCTTCGGGCACATTCACCAGCGGCCCGCTGGGCATCGGTGACGGCACCATCATTACCAGCGGCAAGGCGACAATTGCATTGCCTCCCAACAACTCCGGGAGCGCGGGCTTCAACCAGAACAGGTCAGGGCACGCCATGTGCAACCCGCTGACAGCCCCCCACGCAAGCTATGACGCCAACTGGTTGAAGATCACGTTCAATCTAGCACCCGGTTATGACGGAATCTCCTTCAAGTTCATCTTCGGCTCCGAGGAGTATCCGGAGTGGGTCGGGTCTTCATACAACGACGTTTTCGGCGCGTACCTGAACGGCGGCCAGGTTGCCTTCGACAACAACGGCAATCCGATCACGATCAACGGGCCCTTCTTCTCCGGAAGCAATGTGGTAGTGGCCCCGGCCACCGAAACCGAGTACGACGGCTCCACTCCGATCCTGAAGACCAAGGCGCTGCTGCAGGGTGGGTCTTCCAACAACGAGTTGTACTTCATCGTGTGCGACGCCGGCGACCACGTTTACGACAGCGGCGTGTTTATTCAGGGCCTCAACGGCTGCATCGGTGACGACTGCACCGGGACCACCGAGCCGTGCCAGAACCAGGATGCCGACAACGATGGCGTCAACGCCTGCGACGACTGCAACGATTCCGATCCCACCATTTACCCGGGTGCGGCCGAAGACTGCAACGACCTCGACGACGACTGCGACGGCGAGATCGATGAGGGAGATGTGTGCTGCTTCGATGACGACCAGGACGGCGCGTGCGAAGGTGACGACAACTGCCCCAACACTTATAACCCAGCCCAGCTCGATTCCGACGGCGACGGCGTGGGCGACGCGTGCGAGTGCCTTTTCGTCGCTTGCGACGATAGCGACCTGTGCACCGACGACTACTGCGACTCGGCCACCGGCAACTGCGTGTTCGACGGCAACTCGAACCCGTGTGACGATGGCGACGCGTGCACCGAGGACGACTCGTGTGCGGGCGGCTCCTGCGGTGGCATTGCGGTGGACTGCGACGACTCCGACGACTGCACCGAGGATGGATGCGACTCCGGCTCGGGCTGCTGGCATGAAGACCTTCCGGACGCGGACAACGACGGCCTGTGCGATCAATCGGACGGCTGCCCCAACGATCCATTAAAGACTCTTCCGGGCATTTGCGGCTGCGGTGTTGCTGACGTTGATTCCGATGGCGACGGCCTTGCCGACTGTGAAGACAACTGCCCGCTGGTCGCCAACGGCTCCAGCATCGGCCAGTCCAAGATATTCGTGAACAACGATGAGTGGACCCTGACCAACCACGGATTTAGCGCGGCGCCTCAGGCGGCTCAATACATGGAGAACCTGTGCAACTGGTTCACCGGCGGCGGACCCGGCAACTTCCTGGCGTACTCAGGCAACTTCGGTCTCAACGGCAGCACGCTCAAGAACGTAATGGCCAATCTGGGACACAGCTACACCGTGAGTACATCAGTGCCCTTCACGGTGGAAAACCTGCTGACCTACGACGCAGTCTTCCTGGGCGGAAATGCGGTTGATCAGCAAGTGCTCATCGACTACGTCAATGCGGGCGGCAACGTCTACGTCATGGCCGGAACCGGCTGGGGCGGAGCGGCCGGTGAGGCAGCCAACTGGAACACCTTCCTTGCCGAATTCGGCCTGCAGTTCCAGCCCTACTACAACGGGATCGGCGGTGTCTTCCCCACCAATTCGTCCCACCCTGTATTCGACAACGTCAGCCATCTCTATTCCAACAACGGCAACTCCATTTACCTGACCACACCTCCGAATCCCGACACCGAGATCATCATGCAGCCCGGTCTGTTCGCCATGTACGATTCGGCAATTGACGGGTTCGATGGCCAGGAGGATGCGGACGAGGACGGTCTGGGGGATGCTTGCGACAATTGTCCCAACGACGCCAACCCCGACCAGGCTGACGCCGACGAAGACGGCTGGGGCGACGTTTGTGACCCATGCCCCGCAATTCCGGAGAACGAGACCTGCTTCGATCCGTCGGGCGCGTGCATGGGCGAAGGCGATTCCTACTGTGCAAACGACTCCAGCCGCAAGGTCTGCACTGCCGGCTCATTGGTGGTTGAAAACTGCGGGGCTGACTATTGCAACGACAGCGGCACCACCTTTGGCGGCGGCGCTTGCGACGCAACCGACTACTACTGCGAGGCCGGTCTCTGCAAATCCACGGCCACCAGCGGCGACGACAGCTGCGGCGGCACCCCGGACGCTCCCAGCGTGACCTTCTTCGTTTGCCAGGGTGGCAACACCTGCGTGGCTGACAGCACCGCCGGAGCCGACTCATGCTCGGACGACGGCAGCCACCTGGGAGGAGGCTCCTGTTATGCCACTGATTGGAGCTGCACCGACGGCCTTCTTGCGATGACATCCAGCGACGGAGTCGACTACTGCAACGGCAACGAAGACCTCGCCAAAGTCATGTACTTCGAGTGCGACGCTGCCGACGGCTCAGCCGCAGACAGCTGCGTGGCAGTCCAGAGCGGAGGCATACTCGACGGCTGCTTCGAATCGGGTAACGAATATGGCGGCGGCCACTGCCAGGCATCCGACGTGGACTGCAGCGACGGCCTCATCTCCTGGGTTGACACTTTCGGAAGCGACACCTGCGGCGGCACCGACGCACAACCCAACGTCAGCTTCTGGGAATGCGAGGCATCCGACGGCAACGCGCCCGACCGTTGCGTCGAGGCAGTCACCACTGAGCAGGACACCTGCTCCGACGACGGAGACGCCTATGGCGGCGGCAGTTGCTCGGCCACCGACTGGAGTTGCAGCGACGGCTCGCTGTCCAGCACCGGGTCTACAGGAACGGACACCTGCTACGGCAATGCCGACGCTCCGTACGTCAGCTACTTCTCCTGCTCCGGCGGTAACGCCTGCGTGGCAGCCACCACTCAGAAGGCCGACGCCTGCAGCGACGACGGCGGCGCCTATGGCGGCGGCAGTTGCACCGCGACCAACTGGTACTGCGACGGCTCCGCCCTCGCCAGCGCTTCCAGCAACGGCACGGACACGTGCGGCGGCACGGCTGAAACACCCAACGTTGAGTACTGGGTCTGCATCAACGGCGACGGCATCGAATCGGATGTATGCGAGCCTCGCTTGACCGAGGAGTCGGATCTTTGCACCGATTCAGGTGACGAGTATGGCGCGGGCTGGTGCACGGCCGACGACTGGACTTGCGCCGATGGCGCCCTTACCGTGGCCTCCACCGAAGGAACAGACACCTGCGGCGGCGACGACGACGCACCAATAGTCGACTACTACGTGTGCGAGAACAACAACGCCTGCGTGGTCGCCACCACCGAAGAATTCGATGCGTGCAACGACGATGGCGGCGAGTATGGCGGCGGCGGTTGCTCCGCGACCGACTGGGACTGCGCGGATACGTTCATCGGTGACCTTCTGGCGGTGAACTTCAGCTTTGAGACCGGCGACCTGTTCGGCTGGACTCCGGGTGGAGACCCGGGCCGCATCCACGTGACCACCGGGCACACCGGGGTCAGCGGGACACCGTACTCGGCACAGGACGGCGACTACTTCCTCAGACTCACGGCCGGTTGCCCCGGTAACCCGACCGAGGCTACCCAGGATCTCTACATGGGTGCAGGCCAGATCATCACCGGCTTTGCAGCATTCGATGCGGGCGATTACGTGCCGTACTACGACTCGGCCGTAGTGGTCTTCAAGGAAGATGGGCAACTCATTGACACTCCCTTCTTTGCTGACGTGGGCACGGTGGGCAGCTACGGCGACGGTCCCTGGCAGCAGTGGGAATTCACCGCTCCCGAAGCGGGCAACTACACCATCCTGTACAGCGTAGTGAACATGTATGATTGCTCCTACACCAGCTACGGGCTGTTCGATGGCCCGGAGTACACATGCGTCGATGGGGACGGCGACGGCCAGTGCGACTCACCCAGCTACGCCGGACTGCTCGATTCCACGTCCAATTCGGGTGACGACACCTGCGGCGGCGACGCCGACTCACCCAACGTCACCTGGTGGGCATGCAACGCGTCCGACGGTGCAGTTGCGGACCTGTGCGTGTCTGACCTTACCGAAGAGGCCGACGCCTGCGCCGATACCGGCGCTGAGTTGGGCGGCGGTGCGTGTGCGGCTACCGACTGGGCTTGCGCGGACGGCGTGCTCGACAGCTTCGACACTGCCGGCAGCGACTTCTGCGGTGGCACCATCGACGCTCCTAATACAACTTACTTCTCCTGCGACGCGGGTGACGGCACCGCAGCCGACAGCTGCGTGTCAGCGCTCACCGAAAAAACCGACGTGTGCGTAGACAGCGGAGATGCTTACGGCGGCGGCGAGTGTGCCGCGGACGACTGGGACTGCGCCGACGGCCTGCTGGCCCTGGCTCAAAGCGCGGGCACCGACACCTGCGGCGGTTCCAATGACGAGCCCAACGTCACCTATTACATCTGCAACGCTTCCGACGGCGGCGTGAACGACCAGTGCATCTCCGGCCTCACCGCCGAATCCGATGCCTGCTCCGACACGGGCGACATGTGGGGCGGCGGCGCCTGTGCGGCCTCCGACTGGGACTGCGCCGGCGGCGTGCTGGCGCTGGATGCCACATCCGGCACCGACGTGTGCGGCGGCGACGTGGACGCACCCAACGTGACCTTCTGGTCTTGTAACGCTTCCGACGGTGCAGCCGAAGACCGCTGCCTGGACGAAGTGAACCAGCAGCAGGACGTGTGCGTCGACACCGGCACGCCTTCCGGCGGCGGCACCTGTGGCGCCACCGACTGGGTGTGCGCCGACGCAATACTGTCCAGCACCTCTTCCGAGGGCGTGGACACCTGTGGCGACGGCAGCGATAACCAGACCGAGTACTACGTCTGCGAAGCAGCAGACGGCTCGGCCGACGACCTGTGTGTGGCGATTCCGGACGAAACTCCGCCCGAGGTCGCGGTGGTGCTGGCGCCCGAGGCGGTGCTGGACGACGGCCTGGTCATCTACGCGGTGTACTGCGATGTCAGTGACGTGTGCGACAACGACCCGACCTACAGTTCGCTGGTTGAGACCCCGGCCGTTGACGGTCTGGAGCTGAAACTGAAGGCCAGCGGCAACACCCGGGTGAAGTTCCACATGAACACGGGTAAGCTGGACATCTTCGCACCGGAGCCCAACGACATGCTGGCAACTCTCACCGAGTTCGGCGGCATCCCGTTGACCGACGGCGAACTGGTAACCATCAAGACCCATGCGGGTCTGCAGTACCACTACTTCTACAAGGTGCAGGAAGGCTACGAGCTCATGGAGATCAAGGGCCCGCTGGCCCGGATCTGGTGCTTCGCTGAAGACGACGCGGGCAACGAGGCCGATGCTTACTGGCAGGAAGAGTACCACAAGGAGCAGGACTGCGGTTGCCGGGTGCAGTGCGACTGCCCCTCCCCGGGCGAGTGCACGTGCGAGTGGACGTGCGAGGAGCCGGCCTGCACCTGCGAGTGCGACGGCGATGCCAACTGCACTTGCACCAACCCCAACTACGATGGGGACCCGGATCCGGACCCGGACCCCAACGACGACTGCAACCAGGGGGTAGGCAACGGCGGCGAGGAGTGTGACCCGGGTAATTCCAACCAGGGTGACGACGAAAACTCCAACGATGAAAACGGCGGCGAGCCCGGAAACCCGGGCAAAGGCGGCGGTAACAGCAAGGGCGGGAAGAAGAAGTAGCGAACCGCGACAAGGGAGGATTGGATGCAATTCAAATTGCTCAAACTACTGACCGCGTTCTTCGGGGCCTGCCTCATTGTGGCCTGCGCTCCGGAGGCCGGGGACCCGCTCCTGAGGACGGAAACCGACAGGAATCCGGTAATCTACGGGGCGGACGACCGGATCGAGTACTACCAGGGGACCCCGGCCCAACAAGGCGCGGCGAATGCTGTGTTCGTAGTGGTGGACGACTCGGAACTGGTCTGCGACGGGGGCGTCTGCACCCTGTCCACTGTGCCGTACACCAACCTGTTCGAGGAGGGGCTGTGTGACGACGAACCGTTCCGCGAACAGCCGACCATCGGTTATTGCACCGCGTTCCTGGTGGCGCCGGACCGGATCGCCACTGCTGGGCACTGCCTGACCGCGGGCGAGTGCGGACACACTTCGTTCGTGCCGCGATTTCGCATCGAATCCGCGGGCGGTAGCGCACCAACCACCATTCCCGAATCCGAGGTGCTGCGCTGTGGCGGCCAGATTCTGCGAAGGCTCAAGGGCACCAACGACTATGCGGTGTTCGGTTTGACTGCTCCCGCCGAGGGCATAACCCCGCTGTGCATCAGGCGCAGCGGCAAGGTGACCCTGGGCACGGAGTTGGTCATCATCGGACATCCCTACACGATCCCGCAGAAGATCGCGGGCGGAGCCCAGGTGCAGAAGGTGGTCAAGAATTTCTTCGAGACGAACATGGACGATTACGGCGGCAACAGCGGGTCTCCCGTATTTGACGCAGCGACCATGGAGGTTCAGGGGATTCTCGTGCGGGGCAACACCGACTTCGTGTTTGACTACGGACAGAACTGCTGGCGGTCCAACGTCTGTCCCGACTCCGGCTGTCCGGGCTTCGAGGAGGCCAGCCACACCGCCAAGATTGCGGGGGCGGTCCCGGAAGGGCCCTGCTATGTCCCGGCCCAGTGCCAGGATGACGCGAGCTGCGACGATGGCAACCTGTGCAACGGCGACGAGATCTGCAGCGGCGGGCAGTGCCAGGCCGGCTCACCGCTCGATTGCCCCGCTCCCGACGCCTGTACCACCGCGGCCTGTGACCCGATTCAGGGTTGCATCGCCGGCCCACCGGTCGAGTGCGATGACGCAGACCCCTGCAACGGCGTCGAATCCTGCGACCTCGCCGCCGGGTGCGTCCCGGGAACGCCGGTGGTGTGCCCGGACAACGGCGACCCCTGTGACGACGAAGTGTGCGACTCAGGAACCGGAGGCTGCATCAGCGTGGACAACGGAACTTGTGGCCAGCCGGAGGTGCTCTCGGTTACACGCGCCAAGTACATGAAAGCCAAGTCAAAGCTGGAAGTCCACGCGAAGAGCTCCGAGCAGCCGGGCGTCAGCCTCACCTTCAGCTACACCGCCTCCGGCAGCCCGTTCAGTTTTGGAATGAACTGGGCTGCAGGCAAGCAACGCTATGAGCTGAAGGTTCAGGGCGTGCCCCGTCCCGACGGAGACATGATCACCGTAACTTCTACCGGCGGCGGCTCCACCGTGGCTTCCGTCACGGTCAAATGACCCTTTCGAACGCTGATAACTGAAAGCTGACCGCTGAAAGCCCGAAGATTCCGGCTCCATTCCTATCCGAACAATGCTTCAGCTCTCGTCTTGTATTGATCCATCAACTTGGGCAGGCTGTTCTTCTGCAACTGGGCCACGATCGCAGAGGGTACGATCATGGGGAAAGCCATCTCCAGCTCGTAGGTGACTCCCGTAGTGTTTTCGTCGATCTCCTCCAAAAGCCAACGCCCTTCGTTCTTCTTCATGAAGTCCCCTTTCACCAGCTTCCAGGTGACTCTGTCGTGGGGGTAGTTGGTAAGTTGCAGGGTATACGAGATGGCCCGGCCCAGCAGTGAAATGGAATAGGTAACGACATTCATGTTTCCGGTGGTGGTGTCCACCCTGACCTGGTCCAGCTCCGGAATGAAGCTGGGGAGCTTCTCGTAGTCATTGATCACCTCGAAGAACTTCTCCCGAGGAACGTTTACCACCATCTTCTCTACTGCTTTTGCTGAACCCATGATTCACTCCTTAGCCTGGTAACAAGACGCCAGTATACCCGATTCGTGGAAATATCCAACGTTGACTTACGTTGATAGCGTGGAGTATAGATCGTTTGGATCGGAGGTTAGACCATGAGAATGATATCGTTGACGGTCGGTTTCGTTGCCTTGCTGCTCGCCTTTCCCGTGGCTGCAGGAGATTTCCCCGATGGACTCAGTGCCAGCCAGATCGTGGAAAAGATGCTTGATGGGGACAACCTGGGCATCTCCACCGGGCGCTCAACTACCAAGCTCACCATCCAAAACAAACGGGGCCAGGAGCGGGTGCGCACCGTAGACGTCAAGTCGATCAAGGTGGACGGCATGAACTGGACCCTGGTCACCTTTGTAGAACCCGCCGACGTGGCGGGTACCAAGCTGCTCTCCAAAGAGGTGAAAAACGGTGCGGACATTCAGTACCTCTATCTTCCCGCGCTGAAGGAAAAACGCCGCATCGCCGGCAGCGCCAAGAATGAAAGCTTCATGGGCACTGATTTCACCTACAACGACATGGAGCAGCGAGGCATCGAGGATGGGGCCTACACCCGTCATCCCGACGCCAAGCACTCCGGCATAGACTGCTTCAAAGTAGAATCTGTCCCCAACGACGAGGACAGCGAGTACTCCAAAATGGAGATGTGGATCGACAAGGAGGATTATCTACCGCTGAAAGTCTATTTCTATGATAAGAAGGGGGCCCACGCCAAGACCATGGTCGCCCAGATGGTAGAGCCCATCGGGGGCGTCATGACCATCACCAAGCTCATGATGAAGAACGTGAAGAAGGGCTCTAAGACCACCATGAAAATGAAGAACCTCGATCGCAAGAAAAGCTTCCCAAAATCGGTGTTCGATGAAAACGCCCTCGACAAGTGATCTTTACTCCGCGTGGCGGGGTGCGGGTGTACACATCGTTCTACCTCTCTGTCTCATAGTTCTGTGGCCCGCGTCGCTCCTCGCTCAAAGCGATGACGAAGAAACGACCCTGATTCGCCGGCCGACTCACAGTTCCAGCAGCACCCTGAGCGTCAGCGACGGGCCTAAGTCAGCTACCCCCGACGACGACGAAGAGACTTCTTTGATCCGGCGGCCAAAGGCCGACGACGACGAGGAGACCTCGTTCATCAAGCGGCCGTCGACGGTGACGGAGGAAACGGAAGAGTCTTCAGCGGACACCTTCGCCCGCTTCAACGGCTACTACTACGAAAAGGCTGCGTTCGACCTGAAACACGACGGGGGCGGCGAGGATGTCTTCGACGTAAGAACCAAATTCGGGCTGACCCTGGAGGCGACCTCTCCCAGCATGGTGAAGGCCTTTCTTTCCGCCCGGTTCTCACATTATGCCGTCGGTGAAGACGCGGGTGAGGACGAGACCTGGTATCTGTACAACAGCAACAACAACAAGTACGAGTACGAAGCGGAACTTAGGGAGGCGTACGTCTATATTCCCAACGACGTGATGAACCTGCGGGTGGGAAACCAGATCGTCCGTTGGGGCTTTGGCAATTTCAACAAGCCCAGCGACGTGCTGAATCCTTCCGACTTCAGGGAGGGGTTGTTCAGCGATCTCGAGGCGCCGTTGATTCCGGTGTTCATGGTGCATGCGGACCGCAACGTCGGGCCGGTAAACCTGAGCCTGGTGTGGATACCGTTCTTCACTCCCAATCGCACGCACCTGTTCGGCAACGACTGGGCGCCCCTGGCCGCAATGTCCGGGGACCCGGCGTCTTCCACTATGGGCGGCATGCAGGGGATGATGAGTTCGATCTCGACAGTGATCAACCCACTCATGGAAGATGACGTGCAGCCGATCATTCTGGCCACCCATCCCCCGGAGGAACGCCCGGAAAACGGCCAGTGGGGGGCGCGGGCCGGATTCGACGCGTTTGGTGTCGACTTTTCACTCAGCTATTTCTACGGCTACGACAAGCTGCCGTGGGTCCACACCGACCAGCAGTTCTTCGGTGACGTGGCAGCCGTCACCGCGTTTGGCGCGGCCAACCCGGATTTCCTGAAAGCGATCACCAACATCGACATGGACGAACCCGGGTCGCTGGGCAAAATGGTCGGTATGATGAACGAGATCAACGACGACCCGGAGAAAAAGAAGCTGTACGATGCCGCCATGGCCTCGCTAAACCGGATTCTCTACGATGAAAACGGCAATCAGAAGGCCCTCGATCCCGCGGCCATCTTCTCGACTCACTACAATCGGCAGCAGACTATCGGCTTCAGCTTTGCCGGCATCGCATTCGATACGGTGGGTATCAGGTTCGACTCAGCGTTCAGTCCATCCCGCACCATGTTCCTTGAGTCCAACGCCGGTCTCCCCGAACCGGCCTCCCTTCCAGCCTTCTCCTACAGCGTTGGCCTGGACTACAACCGGTCGAGTTGGTTCGACGTCATGGCAGAGTTCTACCATTTCCATATTTTCGACGTACCGAACCACCGGCAGGTGTTCATCGTCGGCAGCGATCTCTACATGACCACCCTCGCCAGCCACTACCGTTTCGGCGATTTTGAAGAGTGGGAGATCCAGCTCGCGGCCATGTACGAGATTAACGGACGGGGCCTTTTCGCTTTTCCAAAGCTAAGCTATAAGGCAACGGACAACCTCAAACTCGCGCTGGGCGCCATCGTCGTGGAATCGCTGCCCGGCGGCGACGATGAAGGGCCCGGCGGGCTCTTCGATCGCAACGACTCAGCCTACGCCGATTTGAAGTGGTCCTTCTAAACCGCAGCAAAGGCTCTTGACCGCGTTCATTCCCCCGATCTATAATCAAAAGGTGTTGTTGAAATGTACACCTCTCGGGAGGAGTTGCCGTGGCAAAGTTCAGAGTCGGGGACCTGGTTGTGTACCCGGCACAGGGCGTGACCGAAATCACCGCCATCGAAACCAGGGACGTAGGGGGCATCCAGCACGTTTTCTACGTCTTGAGGGTTCAGGGGACAGAGAAGAAGATTCTGGTTCCTATCGGTAAGGAAGAGCACGTAGGACTAAGGCACATAATGTCCGGCGCGGAGGTAGACGAGGTCTTCGGCGTATTGGCAGACCGGGACATTCTGTTCGAGCAAGAGACCTGGAACCGTCGTTCACGACGGTACATGGACAAGATAGGCAGCGGCAGCCCCATCCAACTGGCCGAGGTGCTAAGGGATTTCTCGGTTCTCAAGGGGCGCAAGGTGCTGTCATTCGGAGAGCGCAAGATGCTTGAGCTCGCCAGGAACCTCCTCGCGCAGGAGCTTGGGGTGGCCCTCGACTTCACCGAGGACCAGGTCAACGAAAAGATCGCTGAGTCGTTCGAAGACGTGATTCCGTTCGGAACAGACTAAACCGCGTACCAACCAAGATCACAGGCAGGCAAATATGAGGGCAGTTTTGCAAAGGGTATCCAGCGCCCGGGTTATCGTCGATGGCGAGACCGTCGGAGAGATCGGTGCAGGAATCCTGGCGCTGGTGGGTGCGGCGAAAGGCGACTCCGAGAAGGATGCCGAGGCCGTGGCGGACAAGACCATCAACCTTCGCATCTTCGAAGACGATGCCGGGAAGATGAACCTGTCCCTGCTGGATTCCGGCCGCGAGTTGCTGGTGGTGAGCCAGTTCACCCTGTTGGCCGATTGCACCAAGGGGCGGAGACCCTCGTTTTTCGAAGCCATGGACCCGGAGCCGGCCGCTGAGTTGGTAGCGCGGTTCGCCAGCTACGTTGAGAGCCGGGGGCTGAACGTCGCCCGGGGAGTTTTCGGAGCCAGCATGACGGTCGAGATCGTAAACCAGGGTCCGGTGACGATCGTTCTTGACTCGAGCGATCGTCGCAGTAGATAACAGCACCCCGAGAGCGAGCGAGGGGCCTGCAAGGTACAGGAACTGACGAAGAAAAGGAGATCGCACAATGGGAGCAATAACTGGAAGAATGTCGCCCCTGGGGTTCTACGTGCAGGGGCAGGTGGAGGATTGGGACAAGGTATTGGACGAGGTGGTGCGCTACCGTTTCCAGCCGCTGGACCCGGAAACGGGACGTCAGCAGGCGTTCGGGTGGGTAGACCTGAAAGACCCGTTCTTCACCGAGTTTACCCGGGCGGGCCTTTTCTACGGCGACGCCATCGTCGCGCTGTCCATGCGGGTGGATACGGTGAGCATACCGTCTTCACAGCTCAAGCTGCACCTGGCCAAGCGACTGCGTGACCTGCGGCTGGAAACAAAAAGAGAAAGCATCCCGAAAGCGGAAGCGGCTCAGGTCAAGGAGGATCTTCAGGCTGAATTCATGAGCCGGGTAGTGCCCACGATCAAGCTGTACGAAATGGTGTACAACACCGAAACCGGACGCCTGTGGTTCTTTGGCAAGGCGCAAGGAATAGTGCAGACCTTCATGGACCTCTTCCATGAGACCTTCGGCCTCTACCTGGCCCCGGACAGCCCTTTCACCGTTGCCCGGGAGCGCATTTCGGAAGAGATGGCCGACAGCCTCCTCGAATTGGAAGAAACCCGCTTCGTGTCCATCGACGAATAGAAGGAGAGAAACAATGGATCTATCAAAGAAGATCGAGGGAACCCGGCAGGTAGGCTCGGAATTCCTGACCTGGCTCATGTACCGGAGCATTTCGTCGGAAGGCATGTTGCAGACTTCCTTAGGCAGGGTTGAACTATGGTTCGAGAGCCAGATCAGGCTGGTCTCGCCCTACGCCGGTACTGAGGTCAACATTCTGAAAGGCGAGGCGCCGGCCGAAGGGGAAGAAACCGCCGCGGCGCTCTACAAGGGCAAGCACGTTGAGCAGGCCAAGATGTCGGCAAACTTCGCTGGCAAGCACTGGGATTTCACCCTCACCGGTCCGACGTTCAACCTGTCTTCGGTAAAGGTGCCGGCAGTGCTCGCCGAGACCGACCTCGACGTGGTACTCGACCGTTTCGAACTCCTCCGCACCCTTGAAGAGATCATAGGATCACTGTATCATGAGTTTCTGGAGTTGAGGTTGGATAGCAAGAAGTGGCTCATCGAATGTGCCCACTTCGAAAAATGGCTCGCGGAACAACCCGAGGCTTCGGCATGACCCAAACTTCTCTCGCCCCGCATTGGCTGGGGCGGAGCATCATTCTCACACTTCTCCTGGCGGTCGCCGGCCCGGGGTGTGGAGAAGCGGAAGACACACCACGGCTGGAAACTGCCCACCTGGCGTTGGGACAATGCGACGCGGATATCGACTGTCCGCCCACGTCACCCTGCACCGTAGGCAAATGCCTCGGTGGCGAATGCAGATACACCCTTGCTGAACCGTATTGCTGCACATCGGACGACGAGTGCAAGTCGGCAAACGTTTGTAACTTAGGCTCCTGTGCCATTTTGGAAGGCGAAGAGTCCGGCCAGTGTATCTTCACTCCGGACCCATCCACGCCGGACTGCTGCACGTTCTCACATGAATGCGACCTGCCGCCCGCCGGATTTGTGTCAAAGTGCGCCCTGGTTGAAGAGTTGGGCTACAAAATCTGCATGTTCGAAGAGGACACGGAGATGTGCTGGCCCAACACCGAGGCGCTGGTGATCAACGAGTTCCTGGCGAATCCCTCGGTAGCCGGTGACGCAACCGGCGAATGGATAGAGTTGTTCAATCCCTCGCTCACCCCCATCGACATCAACGGCTGGAGCCTCGCCGACGACGATGCCGACAACTTCACCCTGGTAAGTGCTTCGCCTATCCTGGTGCCCCCGGGCGGGTATTTTCTCCTCGCCAGAAGCGACAACCCGGTGAACAACGGCGGCGTGGAGCCGGACTTCGTTTACTACAATTTCACTCTCTCAAACGGCGCCGACGAGTTGGTGCTGCGCGACCTCATGGGGATGGAAGTAGACCGCATAGAGTACGGCGCCGACGGGTTCACCACGGTGGAGGGAGCCTCCCTCGAACTGGTCAGCCCCTATATGGACAACAGCGACCCCATAAGCTGGATGACCGCCAAGCTGTCACCGGCGCCGGGAATGGACAAGGGCACCCCGGGTAAACCCAACATCGACTCCTTCTCCTTCTATTACACGCCTGTCATCTGCAACGACAACAACAGCTGCACACTGGATACCTGCGGCAAGAACGGGCAGGCGGTTTGCAGCCACGAACCGATCAAGGAGTGCTGCCTCTACGCAGTGGATTGCGGCGATGGCGATGTTTGCACCAGCGACACCTGTATGCCTGAAACTCTCGCATGCGTCCACGCACCCATGCCCGGGTGTTGCAACTACGACTTCCAGTGCGACGACGACAGCGACTGCACCATTGAGTCCTGCGCCAATCATAAGTGCCGCTACCAGCCCAACCCGGAATTCCCCGGCTGCTGCGAGGAGAACGAGGACTGCGCCGACATTAACCCCTGCACCATCGACTACTGCACACAGGACCCGGGAATCCCCTACAAGACGTGCCACTACAACAGCCCGGGAGGGGTCACCTGCTGCTTCTTTGATTACGACTGTGACGACGGAATGGTGGAAACCCTCGACTGGTGCGAGAACTTCCAATGCAAACACATCCCCAACCCGGATTTCTGCACCGGCCCCCCTCCCCAATACTGCGTTGATGAAAACCCGTGCACCCTCGACGGCTGTAATCTGCAGACTCACTTGTGCACCCACGAGCCGATTGCCGACTGTTGCCTCGCCGACGGCGACTGTTCCGACGGCGACCCGTGCACCGAGGACATATGCCTGGAAGCGATCCATACGTGCGAGCATGCATGGATCGAATGGTGCTGCCACGACGCCACCGACTGCGAGCAGTTCCTCACCGACCAGGATATGTGCAAAGTGCCCGTCTGCGTCAACCAGAAGTGCCGGTTGCAGCATCTCCCCGACCCTACATGCTGCCTCACCAACTCCGACTGTGCAGACGGAGATGCCTGCACCGAAGATGTGTGCAATCCCGGCAACAACACCTGCTCCCACGTCCCCCTGGGCAAAGGATGCTGCAACACCACCGCGGACTGCGTGGAAGACGACGACCCATGCACTCTGGTCACTTGCGTCTCGAACCAGTGCATCACCCAGCTCATTCCGGGATGCTGCAAGGGTGACTGGGAGTGCGAAGACGGCAACCCCTGCACCTTCGACTACTGCCTGAACTATGAATGCCGTTTCCATTCACAGCCCGGGTCTCTGTGCTGCCTGTCGCCGTCGGACTGCCCGTGGTCCAGCTCACCCTGCGTCACCGTTACCTGCAATGATGAGAACACTTGTGAGGAAACTGTTGCGGCCGATTGCATAGTGCAGCCCGACTGGGTAGAGACTTTCGGTGACGGCGATTTGGAGACCATCGGCTGGAAGGCTCCCGCTTCGGAAATCGGCGCCTTCGTCCTGGGGCCGGGTGAAGGTGTAATCGGGGGCGACACTTGTGCAAATCTGGAGACGGATACCGCGTTGCAGGGCGGCGAAGTCTGCCTGATTTCCCCCATGGTCCAGATCCCCGACCCGCAACAGGAGGTTTCGTTGGTTTTCGACCACAGCTTCCTGGCTGACGTCCCGGGGGAAGCGTGGCCCTCCCTGCGGGTGGAAGGACGGCCGGCCGGACTACCCGACGCCGTGGTCCTCGCCACGTTTGATGGCACTCCCATCGACAACGGACAGCCGGCGATGATGGTGTTGCCGCTGAAACTCAAGACGTCTCCTTTCGAGTTGGCCTTCTGCGCCACCGTGCCTCAGGGAGTCGCAGAGCTGGCCTGGCGAATCGACGACGTCAAGATCGGACTGGGCACACCGCCCCGGTTCCTGGTTGAACTGGACGACGTGTTCAGGCTCCCCGGCGACGAAGTTGAACAGGTGGTTTTCGCCACCGACCCGGACGGAGACCCCATCGGGTTCCTGGTGCTCGGACCCGCGCACGCTGGTTTGGAGCAGATCTCAATGGCATCAGACCCGGCTTCGGTGCACCTCGTACTCGAGCCGGTGCCCGCGGAAAAACTGGGAGAGTTCGTAGTCTCGCTGTTCGTAACCGACGGCTTTTTCACCGACTGCCGCAACATGGCGGAAACCGTGTACGTCCCCCAGTGCGAAGGCGTTGATGATTGTAACGATGAGAACAACTGCACAGCCGATAGCTGCAACCCGGTGTCCGGCTGCTTGCACGAACCCATCGAGGGATGCTGCAACGACATCGTGTTGTGCGATGACGCGGACAGTTGCACCGATGATTTCTGCGAGGGCGGGGGCTGCGTATTCTATCCCGTCGACTGCAATGATGACGACGTCTGCACCGATGACGAATGCGACCCGGGCGTCGGCTGCCTGCACCCCTTCAACACGGAAAACTGCGACGACGAGAGCATCTGCACCTGGCATGACACCTGCTACCAGGGTGAATGCGTGGGCCTGCCCATTGACTGCAGCGACAACTACGCTTGCACGTTGGATAGCTGCAGCAACGAAGTGGGCTGCCTCCACACCTCGCTGTGCTCCGACTCCATCCTGTGCACCACCGACGTGTGCACCGCAAAAGGCTGCCGCTCTGGAAAGGCGCCGGTGGGGACTCCGTTTGTCGACGGCATCATAGATGAACAATGGCCCGACTCAGCCCTCGCCGGAACCGGGGTCGGCGCCTTGCAGGCACTGTACCTGCTGGTTGACGAATTCAACCTGTACATCGCCTCATCGGTGATCCAACCGCCTCCCCTCGGGGGACTGGTCTACCTGTTCGACCTCGACTTCCTCGAGGGCACGGGCATCACCGACATGAGCGGGATCGCGGCGGAAGACGTGGGCCTGTCCGGCATCCTCTCCAACAACGGCATCGTGGACTTCCCCGGCTTCGGAGCTGATTTCGCAGTGGCGCTTCAATGGGCCGAGGACCCTGAACTCGGGGCCGGCGCCGTGGGGTGTTTCGAGTTGTCGGAAGAGGGCGAACCCACGGACGTACCGTGCCTGGTTGGATTGGGGCTCAACGGCCAGGTGGAGTTGCTATTACCCTGGACCACTCTCTACGGCAGCGACGAACTGCCCGGAAAGATCGCGGCCATGACCTCGGTGCTGGTGTCGCCGGAAGGCGCGGTACTGGACGCGGTGCCGCCCACCGCCACCGATACCGTTGGGGATCTGTTGATCATAGGGATTCCCGACGCAGTCTGCCTCGTCTCGTTCTGTGGAGACGGCATCATCGACGAGGGAGAGGAGTGCGATGATGCCGATCTCAACAACGATTTCCTGCCCAACAAGTGCCGCACCAACTGCAAACTGGCGTGGTGTGGCGATGGGGTCGAGGATGAAGGCGAGTTGTGTGACGACGGCGAGCTCAATAGCGATATCGAACCCGATGTCTGCCGCACCGACTGTACGCCTCCCTCCTGCGGCGACGGGGTCGCGGACAGTGATGAAGAGTGTGACGACGGCGACCTGAACGCAGACGACATCCCCAATGCATGCCGCATAGACTGCACCGCACCTTCTTGCGGCGATGGGGTTGTGGACGACAATGAAATGTGTGACGACGGGCCGGACAACAGCGACGTGGTCCCCGGCGCCTGCCGCAAGAACTGCCAACTCCCGGGCTGCGGAGACGGGGTCGTGGACGAAGGAGAAGAGTGCGACGACGGGCTGGACAACAGCGACAGTGAACCCGACGCGTGCCGCACCTCATGCCTGCAAGCCCACTGCGGAGACGGCGTGCTGGACGCGGGTGAGCAGTGCGACGATGGGCCGGAAAACAACGACGAGGTCCCGGGCGCGTGCCGCACCACGTGCCTGCATGCCCACTGCGGCGACGGCGTCATCGATGAGGGCGAAGAGTGCGACGACGGAAACAATGACGACTGGGACGGTTGCCAGGCTGATTGCGTAGTCTACATCACCGTGTGCGGAGACGGAGTGAAGACGCCCAATGAGCAGTGTGACTGGGGCGACGACAACTCCGACGATACGCCTGACGCCTGCCGAACGGATTGCACCACTGCCCACTGTGGAGACGGCATCATTGACACAGGTGAGGATTGCGACGACGGCAATCTGGAAGGGGGTGATGAATGTGGGCTCGACTGCAAGGCCTACGTCGCCTTCTGCGGCAACAACTGGATCGACCCGGGCGAAGAATGTGACGACGGCGACGACAACAGCAACTTCCTTCCCGATCACTGCCGCGAAGACTGCACTGTGCCCTTCTGCGGCGACATGGTGGTGGACAGCGGCGAGGAGTGCGACAAGGGCCCGGGCAATAACGACGAGCTACCCAACGCCTGTCGCACCAACTGCTTGTCGGCCCACTGCGGAGACGATGTTGTAGACAACGGAGAAGAGTGTGACGACGGCCCCCTCAACGAGGACGCGCCGGACAAGTGCAAAACCGACTGCGTTGCTCCCGGATGCGGCGATGGGATCATCGACCCGGGCCTGGCGGAACTGTGCGATGACGGACCGGACAACAGCGATGTTGCCCCCGACGCTTGCCGCCACGATTGCACGCCGGCCCACTGTGGAGACAACGTCCTGGACACCGGGGAAGAATGTGATGACGGCCCCGCCAACAGCGACGAGATCGCCGACGCCTGCCGCACCACCTGTTTGCCCGCGTTCTGTGGCGACACGGTAATCGACTCCGGTGAAGAGTGTGACCAGGGATATGCCAACTCAGACTCCACTCCCGACGCCTGTCGAACCGACTGCGCCTTCCCCTTCTGCGGCGACAGCGTCACTGACCCCGGCTACGGCGAACAGTGCGACTGGGGAGACCTCAACAGCAACTCGGAACCAAACTCGTGCCGCCTCAACTGTCTCGACGCACATTGCGGTGACAACGTTATCGATTTCGGCGAAGAGTGTGACGACGGTAACGACATACTCGGGGATGGGTGTGCGCCCGACTGTTCCATTGAAACGTACGTGCCGGACCCGGGAGACATCATCATCACCGAGATCATGCAAAACCCGGCCAAGGTCTACGACACCCTTGGCGAGTACTTCGAGGTGTATAACACCCGGGATTTCGACATCGACATCAATAAGTGGGAGATCCTGGACACAGCCAACGACTACCACGAAATCGACAATGGCGGCCCCCTGCTGGTGCCGGCCCAGGGCTACCTGATCCTGGGGGTAGAGGCGAGCCAGGACTTCAACGGCGGCGTGCCTGTGGACTACCAGTATTCCGACATACTGCTAGGCAACGGCATGGACGAAGTAATCTTGTCCTACAAAGGGCAGATATCCGACGAAGTCGGCTATGACGGGGGAACCCTTTTCCCCGATCCCAAGGGTGCGTCCATGAACCTCGACCCCGGCGCTTTTGACCATCTGGCCAACAATGTGGGGGCCTCATGGTGCGAATCGACCCTGCTGCTTCCCGGCGGCGACAAGGGCACGCCCGGTCAAGCCAACGAAAACTGTCCCTGAGTCGGTTGACAGCCGTCTCCTCGTGTTTATCTTATTTGCGGCATTAGCTTGAGGTTGACCATGGCTGACAAGACCGACAAAGTAAAACGGAACGTCCCCGGGAAATGGTACGTAGATCACAACTGCATCGGCTGCGGAGTGTGCGTTGAGGTGGCTTCCGACAACATAGAGATGGATGAAAACGAGGGGTTGGCTTTCGTCAAGTGCCAGCCCGAGGACGACGCACAGGAAGCGGACTTCGAAGAGGCTGCAGAGCAGTGCCCGGTGGAAGCCATCGGCGACGACGGCTGAAGCCGACCCACCCAATCCCGACAAACCCATTGACTTGCATATACCCGTCTGAGTAGACTTACCCGTCGATTGGATCGAGGAGTGAGGCGGGTTCATGAGAGCTACCCACACCATTGCGCTGCTGATTCTCATCATCTGCACCGGCTGCTTCGGCGGGGACGATGAGGGTTGCAATCCCGCGTGCAGCGCAGGATTCACCTGCACGGACGGTGCGTGCGTCGCCGACGGCGAGCAGCCGGGTGGCCAGTCCCTTGACGGTCACCAGTACGGCACCGGCGAGGTGATCGCTACTGCCGAATTCGGCACCCTGAAGAAGAGCAGCGCTGACGCATTTATCGAGGCGTTCGAGTTTGTACTCAGCTACCTGTCCGGTAAGACAATTGCCTTTACCCCTCCGGAGCACCAGCAATTGCTGGATGCGTTTAAGGTGACCTATCCCACCGTCGAGAAGGATACTCAGATCGTGATGGCCAGATTCGACGAACTGTGGGCGGACGTAAGACCTCAGTGGAACACCGCGTCCCAGGATGACCGCAACGCATTTTCCTATCTGGTGCTGGTGGTGGCCTACGGAAAAGAGGCGGTGGAAGCCTGGTTGCAGGAGAACGGCAGCGGGGGCGGCAATTCGGACGGCTCGGCGTGCGACGGCTCCGATATCGGCTTCTGCGCAGCCGCAGCCTGCGGCACCGCAGATTGCTGGGAGGCGTACAGCGATACCAACAACACCATGAGTTGCTGGGCGTCGGCCGGCTGCTCCGACTACGATGCTGCATCAGATACGTATACGTACGACGACTATAACGATTAGGGGCCTATGGGCTCCGCAAATTGAACGAGGATTGGACGTTTGCCAAACATCATGGAGGAGACAGAATGAAGAAGTTTTATCTTGCCGTCACGTTGACGTGCCTTGTCACCGCAATCACATTTGTCATCGGCTGTATGGGCGATAGCGGCTCGGACGGCCCTGCGTGCAACCCGCCTTGCGGCGAAGGAACTGAATGCGTCTACGTGGAGGGTACCACCACCACGACATGCCAGGTGAAGGAGACCGCGGGCTGCGATCCTGCTTGCACCGCGGACCAGACTTGCACCGACGGCGTATGCGTCGACAAGATCAAGGATCCGGCCGTTTGTGGCAACGCCATCTGTGACGACGGCGAAACTGAGGCCTCTTGTCCCGCCGACTGCACCGGTGGCGGCAACGGTACTCCCGTATGCGGCAACGGCACTTGTGAGACGGGTGAAACCGCGGCGGATTGCCCCGCCGATTGCGGCGGCGGCGGCACGCAGGATTGTTCAACCATCCACGACTGCCTGGACGACTGCACACAGACCGACAACGCCTGCATCGCCGGCTGCACTGACCAGGGCACTACGGAAGCCCAGGCCCAACTGGAAGCGTTCATGATCTGCCAACAGAATGCGGGCTGTGCGGGCGACGCCGCGTGCATTGAGGAGGCTTGTGCGGCCGAGGTAGCGGCCTGCTTCGGCGGCGCCCCGGCGGCAGTGTGTGGCAACGGCCAGTGCGAGGCCGGTGAAGACCAGAACAATTGTGCGGCCGACTGCGCCGGCGGTGGGCCGGTGTGCGGCAACGGCCAGTGCGAAGCCGGTGAGGACCAGAACAACTGTGCGGCTGACTGTGGCGGCGGCGGGCCGGTGTGCGGCAACGGCCAGTGCGAAGCCGGCGAATCGGCAGCCAACTGCCCCCAGGATTGCGGTGGCGGCGGCGGACTCACCTGCGCCCAGATCTTCGACTGCCTGCAGACAAACAACTGCCAGGACGAAGCGTGCATCATGGGCTGTTACGATCAGGGCGACCCTGCCGCCCAGGCTGGCTTCATGGCCATCGCCCAGTGCTTCCAGAACTCCGGCTGCCCGGAAAACGACCAGGCCTGCCTGCAGCAGGCGTGCGCGGCGGAAATGGAAGCCTGCCTCGGTGGCGGCGGCCCGGCAGTGTGCGGCAACGGCATCTGCGACGCGGGTGAGACCCCCGACGGCTGCCCCGACGACTGCGGTGGCGGCGGAGCGTGCGGCGACATCGACTACGTGGGCCTGTGCGAAGGCAATGTCGTGAAATGGTGCGAAGGCGGCCAGCTTCAGGAAATCGACTGTTCCCAGGGCGGGGACGGGTGCATCTGCGGCTTCAAGGAAGACGCCGGCTTCTACGACTGCACCGGCCAGTGCGGATAGAATTGGCTGTGAGCTTTGAGCTGTGAGCCGTGAGCTAAGATAGCAACCCTGTCACCCCTCACCCGAAAAGACCAACCCCATCCTGTGCCATCTGTCGTTGTCCTCTGATCACCGCTCAAGGCTCATCGCTCACCGCTACTTCCTGGCCGAACCTGGCCAGGAAAACATCGAATGCACCGTATTCCGGCAACTCTCCGCCGCCGAAATCTATTGCGTAGTCTCCTTCTCCTTCGCCTCCGTTGAACCCGCCGGCGAGGAGTACGCCACCGGACTTCATGGCCGCAACCGCGTGGCCAAAATCGTTGGCCGGCCCCCCGAAACTCCGCGACCATTCGTGTTCACCGCCCGAGGTCAGCTTCACCAGAAAAAGGTCCGCTTCTCCCTGCCCGGTACCGGCCGGCTTCAGCGGGCCACCGCCAAAATCCAGCCCCTCGCTGTAGTAGGCCCCGGTCACATAGACGCTGCCTTCCTCATCCGTGGTAATCGCTCTCCCCATCTCCCACGAGAACCCGCCTATTACGTGGGACCACAAATGGTCCCCATCGGGAGACAGTCCAAAGACGAACATGTCGTGGAAATCCAGCGGCCCCACGTGGGAGACCGGGCCGCCGCCAAGATCCAGAACATGGCTCTTGGATGTCCCGGTGACAAAGACGCTGCCGTCCGGACCGCCGACCAAGCCGTGGCAGGCGTCATGCTCAGGTCCGCCATACTGCCGCGCCCACAAGGTCTCCCCCGAAAGGTCCATCTTCAAGACGAAGAAATCCGCATCGCCCTGGTTCTCGAACGTCTCATCGCCAAACTCGATGCCTGAACTGTAGAACCGCCCGCCCAGGTACAGTGCTTCCCCGGTCACCGAGACAGCCCGTGCAAATTCCCAGGACGAACCTCCGAACCGCTTCGACCAGACGTGCTCGCCGTCCCCGGTAAAGCGGGCCGCGTAGATGTCGTGGTAGCCGGTGGCGCTCACATTCTCCATCGGCCCTCCGCCGAGGTCCAGGCTCTCGCTGCTGAAATACCCGGTAATGAAAACCGCCCCTTCAGAATTCACATCCAGGGAAAAGGTGGCGTCGTCCATTTCGCCGCCAAAGGTGCGGGCCCAGATCAGTTCGCCGGCCCCGCTCAGTTTCACGAAAAACAGATCCATCTTGCCCTGGTTCAACTCTGGTCCCGCGCCAAAATCGATGGAATCGCTGCGAAAATACCCCGCGACGTGGATTTCCCCGTCCTCGTTGAGGGCCAGCGAGTACATCACGTCATCGTCCTCGCCACCAAAGCTCACCGACCACAAATGCCCCCCGTCCGGGTCAAAAGCCACGACAAATACATCTCTCATTCCCAGCGTCGACTTGTTCAGCAACACTTCACCGCCAAAATCCAGAGCGTCGCTGTGGAAACTCCCCGCCAGGAAAATCCGCCCTTCCCCATCCACCGCCATACTCACCGCTTCTTCGGCTCCGGTGCTCCCAAAAGAGTGAGACCAGACATGCTCGGGCAAAGCCGTCGGCGGCACGACTACCTCCGGCTTCGTATCGACTTCCGCCGAGCCGTCGACCTCCGTCACGGCCTCGACCATATCCACCGCTACCTCAACATCCACCGACTCAAGAGCGTCGAGCAAGTCGGGCAGTTCGGGAGCGGAAAGCTCCAAAGCCGCATCGATGGGGTCCGGGGCCAGTTCAGCACTGTCCCCGAGGGGAATGTCCGGGGCCGTATCCGCGTAAATGTCGCCTGGCGCAGCTTCGCTCCCAACATCTTTTGAGGAAGTCTCTCCGCCACAGGAAAGGAGGAACACCAACAGCAGAACAGTTCGATACATTAGCTGCCTCCATGGAGGCATTATAGCGACCGAAAGGCCTTTCTGCTAGAATGGGGAGCGACAACTATGAGGTGGCACCATGCGCACACACATCGTCCTTCTCTGCCTGGCGTTGATTATTACCGCCGGCTGCGGCACCGAGGGCAACGTCGACCTGCTTCCAGACTCCGCCCCGGGTTCTGATGCCCCGGACGTATCCACCGCTCCCGAAGTGGAAGAGACCTCTGGTCCCCGTGAGCTGGTCGAGGAGGCCTTTGCAGACGCGACGCCGGACACCCCACTGCTTCAGTGCGAGCCCGGCGAAGGATGCTTCCTGGACAAGTGCTCCGGCAACGAAGACTGCCAGTCCGGCTGGTGCGTGGAGCACCTGGGCGAAGGTGTTTGCAGCCAGACCTGCCAGGAAGAATGCCCCCAGGGCTGGTCGTGCCGGCAGGTGGGCACCTCGGACCCGGACATCATCTGGGCGTGCGTTTCCGATTTCTCCAATCTGTGTAAACCCTGTTCGGCCAGCGCTGACTGCAAGAGTGTGGGCGGCGCCGACGACGTGTGCGTAGACTACGGACAGGAAGGGGCCTTCTGCGGCGGCCCGTGCGGCATCGACGCCGAATGCCCATGGGGTTTCTCCTGCAAGGAAGTTGAGACGGTAGACGGGGTCCCCATGAATCAATGCGTCGCGGACGCGGGCGTGTGCCCGTGCACCGGCAAGTCGGTGCAGTTGGCGCTCTGGACGACCTGCGAAGTTTCCAACCAGTTCGGTGCGTGCAGCGGCATGCGCATCTGCACCGAAGAGGGGCTCACCAACTGCGACGCCGCGGTCCCTGCGGAAGAAACCTGCAACGGCGTTGATGACGACTGCGACGGAGAGCAGGACGAACCGGTGCTGGTGGAAGGCAAATACGTGGAAGGTTGCGACGACGGCAACGAGTGCACCGCGGACTCATGCAAGGGCGCCGAAGGATGCGAGCACCTGGTGCTCAACGAAGGGGAGTGCGTCGACGGTGACGCCTGCACCATCGGCGACCACTGCGAAGAGGGCGCGTGTGTCGGCCTGCCCATCGTTTGCGATGACGACAACCCTTGCACCGACGATTTTTGCGACGCGCTGGGAGGCTGCTCCACCGAGCCCAACCAAGCCCCGTGTGACGACGGTGATGCGTGCACCGTGGCTGACCAGTGTGGGCAGGGAGAATGCGCCGGTTTCGCGGTCGATTGCGATTGCATTACAGACGAAGACTGCCAGCCACTCGAGGACGGGGACGCGTGCAACGGCACCCTTTATTGCGACCAGGAAAAGGTCCCCTTCCAATGTGCGGTGGTGCCCGATTCCGTTGTGGAATGCGGTGCAGACCCGGGGGAAGCATCCATCTGCCTTCAGTTCACTTGCGACCCGGAAACCGGAGAGTGCGCATCCCTCGCAGCTAATGACGGATTCGCCTGTGACGACGGCAACATGTGCACTATCGGGGACAAGTGCGTTGGCGGCGCCTGTACGCCCGGAGTACCGCCCCTGTGCGCAGACAACAACCCCTGCACCGACGACTCCTGTGACCCCGGGTCGGGTTGCGTCTTCCAAGCCAACACTGCAGCCTGCGACGACGGTCTGATCTGCACCACCGCCGACACCTGCTTCGAAGGCGAGTGCGTGGGCGGCCCGCCTCTGGACTGCGATGACGCCAATCCGTGTACCGACGATGCCTGCTCACCAGCCATGGGCTGCACCCATGCCGCCAACCAGGCCGCCTGTGACGACGACGACCCGTGCACCGTGGGCGACCACTGCGCCGGAGGCGCGTGCCTGCCCGCTGGAAAGGTAGACTGTGACGACGCGAACCCGTGTACCGCGGACAGTTGTATGTTCGACGGAAGCTGCGACCACGACATAATCCCGGGCGACTGCGACGACGGTGACCCGTGCACCGTCAACGATAGCTGCATCAATGGGATCTGCTCCCCCGGACCTTCCTTCAACTGCAGCGACGGAAATCCGTGCACCGACGACTCCTGCAACGACCAGGGAATCTGCGTCCACGTGGCCAACAACCTCGACTGCGACGACGGCAACGCCTGCACTCTCGGGGACCACTGCCAGGGCGAAACGTGCGTTTTTGAAGAGGCCGCGGTTTGCGACGACAACAACGTATGCACATCCGACGCATGCGATCCTTCCATCGGCTGCGTTTTCAACACCAACACCCACCCCTGTAATGACGGCAACGCCTGTACCGTGAACGAAGAATGCGCCAACGGCGAGTGCACTGGCGGAGCCCCACTTAACTGCGACGACGGCAACCCTTGCACCGACGACTCGTGCGACCAGGATTCCGGGTGCATACATGAGTTCAACTCGGCGCCTTGCACCGATTGGAACGTCTGCACCGTGGGGGACACCTGCGACAACGGCCAGTGTGAAGGGGGCGGAGGGCTCGATTGTGACGACTCGAATCCGTGCACGGAAGATGGCTGCAACCCGCAAACCGGCTGCTTCCACCAGCCCGGGGACGGCGACTGCGACGATAACAACCTGTGCACCGACGGAGACTACTGTTCGGGGGGCTGGTGCATCCCCGGCCAGCCCATTGTTTGCACCGACTTCGACGTCTGCACCGACGACACCTGCGACCCCGCAGCCGGCTGCGTTTTTAACACCAACACAAATCCTTGCAATGACGGCAATGCCTGTACCACCGGCGAAACTTGCGCCGACGGCGAATGCTCCGGCGGTGAGCCGCTCAACTGCGACGACGGCAACGTCTGCAGCGACGATTCCTGCGACCCCGACGCCGGTTGCCAGTACACCAACAACAACTCCCAGTGCTCGGACAACAACGTGTGCACCGTGGGCGACCTGTGCGCCGACGGACTGTGCGCACCCGGAGAAATCCTCGACTGTGACGACGAGAATGCTTGCACCGACAACACCTGCGACCCGGCCCTGGGCTGCACCGCAGTCAACAACGACGACCTGTGCGACGACGGCGTAGGATGCACTATCGATGACCAGTGTGCCGACGGCAGTTGCGGCGGGACTCCCTGCGAACTGGCCGGCCTTGTGTGTTGGCAGGAAGCGTGTGTAGATCACTACTGTGGAGACGGCGCGTGCGACGCCGACGAGTCGGTCCAGGACTGCCCGGCAGACTGCAAACCGGCGCTGTGGTTCGAAAGCTCCGAGGTCGAGTGGTACCCGGTGAAGTACGCTGACTCCACCTACAAGGAAAGCGTGGCAGTGGCGACCTGCAAGGCCGCCGGCTACCGGCTGTGGCGGGATGAAGGAGGCAGCGCCAACGACCCGGATTACGTGTACGACGTAAACGGCAACCACGGCTTGGGCGGCCACGACATCGGCTATAAAGTGGACAACGCGACCAAGAACCAGCAGGAAGGACACACCGGAACCTGGGTGTTGTTCATGCAGGACTGGTCCGACAGCATCAAGAGTGTATCCGGTGCGAGCAACGGCCAGAACGTCTACATCCTCAACAAGCACGCCCACGGCGGCTCCCACGAAACCACCGCCAGCTACACCATTATCACTCCCCAGGGCGGCTCGGTCTCCTTCGTCCAGGGAGAGTACGGCGGCTCACCTTCCGGTATGACCCACGCCATCGTGCTCTGCTCGCTTCGCAAGTAAACCGGACTACAAGTCGAACAGTTCCCCGGAAGCCGACAGGATCTGCTCACACTCCCAATCATCATCGACGCGAATCATCACGAAATAGCTGTTTTCCTTCACCGGGTCCACCCAGGTCTCCGGGTGATTTTCGGCCAGGATCGGGTTGTCTGAGCCCAGCACGACCTGTTCCTGCTCCCAAAGCATCTGGCCCTCGATGCGGTCCGCGCTGACAATTGTACCGTCAAGCGTACTGCGCGCCCGCTGAACCACGTACAGGGCGCCGTCGATAAGGCCGGTGATAAAAATCGTCAGGCCGGGGTTACCATCGTTGTCCAGGTCCAGGATGTGCGGGTCCGCGGCATCCGTGGGCATGGGGTCGTTGACAGGATCGTCGAGGATCAGACCATGCAGTTCAACGTACTTCGGCTGGGTAAATGTCGGCGACGGCCCATCGAAGGAGACCAAAGAGGGCTTGTGCTCTTCCGACAACGCAGCGACAAAACTGTCGGGCACCACTGTGGCCACAACTTCCGTGTCGGACTCCAGCGACAGTGAGCAGGTTTTGTGAGTCACGAGGAGGTCATCGCCGTCCGCCACGACGGTGAGCTTGAGCACAGCTCTCGACAACGTTGGCATCTCCCCCAACAAAGGCACGTTGGCAACCGTAGATGCCACCTGCAAGCTGGCCCAGGTCCCGGCCAGCTCCAACGCTTCGCCGCGGAATACGCTGTTGTCAGGCTTCACCTCGGTGCCACCGCCCTCCTCCCGGAGATCGTATGTTGCGGAATCCGCGGACGCATCCACTGGTGCGAAAGACTCTTCACCCCCCGAGCATGCAGCCAAGAAAAGGACGACTAGAACTGCGCTTTTAGCCATGCCCCGCCTCCCAGCATCCATCCCCCGCTGCCAAAACCCGGATAGCCCGGGTTGTTGGTCTGCAACCCTTCCGCCGCGGCGATAGGAAGACCGCTTTTCACATCCACCGATTCCGGGAACTCGTCGAACACCGGGTCGGGCGAACCGGGAGCTTTGTCCACCGAACGACCAATCAAATAGTGAAACTGCCCCTGAATTCCCATCTTCCAGCCCATGGACAACAATCGAAAGGGCAGCTCCCAACCACCTGCCAGGCCCAGCCGGGAGTTGTCAACATAGTTGGTACGCCCTGTCTGATCCGGCACCGGGGAAGGCTCGAATCGCACATCGAGTCCGAGACTGTGTCTGCCGGCGGCAGCTTGAATACCCACAGAACCGGACACCGTGTCGCCCCACTCCGCGGACGGCCGCTCGCCATGCCGGTCACGGTATTTTGACCAACGCGTCCACGTTCCACTCCCCGCCACGGTGATCCCGGCAAACCTCCCCGCCGCACTCAACGAAGCGCGCAACGGCTCGTATGCATGCCCGAATTCGAACTTTTGAGTCAGCGACTGTTCACCTTCAGAATACGGATAGTCCCAAAACTGAACGTCCGACTCTCCAACCACATCGCTCGAGTAGGGCATGTGAACTGTGGCAGCCAGGTTCAAGCCTTCCACGGGCTGAGCCGCAAGCCCGAAATGAGGAACAAACCGAACCTCCAGCCCGGTGCTGGTGTTGATCTCCGCCGTCTCCTGGTACGTGGCATCCCCCACATATAATTCCGACCGCACCCTTGCATCGTTGGCTACCGTCACCCCCGCCCCAACCGACAGCCATTCGGCAATTCGGCCGCCCAGCCCCAGCGAAAGCAGGCTCATCCGTGTACGATCCTCCAGCAATTCGAAATGCAGGGAATTGGAGAAGAACTGCTGCCGCTCGTCGGAAAAAAACGAGTCTTGCGATTGGAATCGCGTCGCCGGAACCAACGCGTAAAAACCCAGGGCAAGCCGACCGGGCACAAGCTGCTTCGTCATTCCGAAGCCCAAGTAAAGCTCTCCGGAATCAGGGTCGTGGCTGCCCCGTTTGTTGATCAGATCCGCGGTGGCCAGCGGCCTGAACGGAAGCCGGCTCGTCGTGCCGTCGGGATTCAGCAGACGGGCATCGTAGACCGCGGCAGACACATCCGCACCGGCAGGTCGATCCTGCAAACCGATGTCCAACTGCTGGTGAAAATAGAAGCAGAACAGGCCTGCCTGTTCCGCACTGTCCGCCAACAGGGCCGGATTGAAATATGCCGCACCACTGCCCGCAGACAGCGCTCTGGCAGAATAGGGATTGGTGGAATCAACCGCCCCGACCAGCTCCAGAAAAGGAGCGCCCGCGGCCGGACCGCAAAGACAGGCCAAAGCCAGCGCCGCCAGCGCACCAACAACCTTCACCAAGGAGTCTGTCCTAGTCGGTTTCCAATCGGTTTCTTGCGCGCGGGAAGCCATACCGTCAACTTAGCAATTGGCAAAGGCCGGAGCAAGCTGGACGCTATTGAAACTGGAGACTCCCCACAAATGCCGGGACGGTGGCAAGACGAAAATGGGTCAGCGACCGCGACACCAGCTTTCCGGATTCCTTCTCGGTCAAGACCCCGAAACAGGTTGTGTGTGAGGTGGGCAAATTCCAGAGACGGATGTTCACCTTCTCGCCGACGTAGTGGTAACCCACCCCGTCGACTTCGAACTCGAACGTGTAGCGAATGCGACGATCCTTGAAATACCTCAGTTCCAGCGTGCCTGCACACTCAGCGGCTTCGCAGAGACCACCCACAGTAACTGTACCGCCCAGGGGCTGGCGCAAAAAACCGGCGCCCCACGGGTTCGCCCACTTGAAAACGTTGGGCGGCCCCCACCTCACCTGAAACTCGAAGGGCAGTCGCCCCTCGGGACCGGCGCCAGCCACAAACTCGTGGTCCCCGCTCATCACCTCATCAATCGAAAAACCCTTTTTCACACCTTCCAAACAATCTGACAGGTTCTTCATTTTAGGCTCCTGTAGGCCGGTTCTGCCGGCTGTTGGACAAACCGAAGAAAGCGAAGTCCGTCACCTCACGTACTACCTCTTCTACCGAGATGTCGTCACTCATTCGCCCTTCCCACCAATTGCTGGCCACCGACAGCGCCATGCCCACCAGCGCCTGGGCAACCACCCCCGACCGGCACGGACGAGCAAAACCCTGCTCAATGGCGTGGTCGAGGTACATCTTCGCCAGCGCGGCAAACTGCTCCATGATGTCCGCCAGCCTCTCGTTCAATTCCGAATCCACCGAGGGGGCTTCCCGCAAAAACATCTGCACAAGTTCCCCGTTGAGCTGCAACACCTTCGCCACCCGCTGGATGGCGCGGATGGACGAGTCACGGTATTCATCCAAGGTAGAGGGAAGATTGATGGTCATGTCCCTGAACTCACCCACCAGGCCGGCCATCATAGTGTCCAACAACCCGTCAAAGACCTCCCTCTTGGATGCAAAGTGGAGGTAAAAAGTGCCCTGGGCAACGCCGGCTCGAGACACAATGTCCGAAATGAGGGTCTTGTGGTAGCCCCGCTCCGTGAACACCTCGGCCGCTGCTTTCAGCAGGCCTTCACGAGTCTGCTTCTTGCGCTCCTCATTGGTTCTCCGCACCGGCTTTGCACTCATATTGATCGTCCTCCCACCGTCAACATACAAAAAACTGACTGACGCGTCAATCAGTTTTTCTGCATCAACGCCAGAAGTAGTGCCATTTGTAGGTGAGGTCCAGGGACTTGCCCGGCTTCAGCTTGATTTTCCACTTGATGCGACCGATGCCGTTGATCTGATGCCACCAATACGGCCACGAGTAGGGGCTCCAACGGGAATGCCCGCGGCCGGCCGGTCCATACTCCTGGTCTTCCACCGTGTTGACCATGATCACCTTTCCACCGTGGTCCGCTTTGTCCGCGTGACCAAGAACATTGCGGACAACCTCAACCTCGATCTCCTTGTCGCCAAAGCTGGTCATGGTCAGCACCCCTTC
>CAZVFX010000027.1:0-66837 GCA_964626565.1 uncultured Myxococcales bacterium | reverse complement strand
TCACTTGCCTGCATTTTTTTTAGTTCCGCCGCTACAGAATTGGGGACAGACCCCGACATTTGTCGATGAGAGAGGGACCAAACCGGTGGGGGACAGACCTCGGTACTGGTTGACGGTGGGTGAAGGTGGCTGGAGTGGGGACAGACCTCGGTACTGGTTGACGGTGTGTTGAGGAGGAAGGAGTGGGGACGGACCTCGGAATTGGTAGAAGGCACGGGGAGGAACTGGAGTGGGGACAGACCTCAATGCCTGGGTGCGTTGGAATCGGGGCCCTTTTGTGGCTTAGATAGCGCTTTCGGGGGGGGGGAGTTGGTCAGCGGATCCACAACCAGCCGGAAAGGGGGCCGTCGTGGGGAGTGGCGGACCAACTCATGTAGAGGTAGAAGCCGGAGCCCTGGTTGTGGGGGCCGCCGGTAGTGGCGTTGGGCACACATGCGTTGAAGCATTCGAGGCCCAGACCCATGACGGAATCGGAGCTGTCGGAGCCGTCGTTGTCTCCGGAAAACCCAACCCGGGTTCTGGTGCCCCAGCCGTTGACATCGTTGATGTATCCGAACCGGTGCCACTTTGTGGAGGTGGAATCTGAGCACCCGGCTTCGACACCGAGGGGGATCTTGTTGACCGGCTCCGTGCCGCAGTTGGTTTTGGGCGCGCAGTTGCCGGCTGCGCCGTAGGAACCGGCCATGCGGGGCTGATTGGAAAGATTCCGCGCGGTGTCTTGTGCATGATACCACGAGTTCCAATTCTGCGTGGAGCCCAGCGCCAGCCTGCTCTCGGTACCGGCGAGCAGGTAGAAGCCCTTGGACACGTAGTCCTCCTCCGCCGCCGGATTCGGGGCCGAAGCCGACCCTCCGGAAGTGTCGGTCCAAACCGAGTTGCTGTACAAATAGGCGGAGGATGCTGACGTGGTCATTATCAGAGTCCAGCCCCCACCGTCGGTTTCCATGTCGCAGTGGACCTCGAACGGGTCCTCAGGTCCGTCCCCATCGACATCCAGGAAGTAGTATCCGGAAGGCAGGTCCGGCATCTGCGCCAGCGCTTCGGCGCAGCTCCCCCAGACGCAGTTTTCATCCTCTTCGCCGTCGCAGTTTTCATCGCCTTCCTGTAGGCAGACCTCCTCGGCTCCGGGATTGATATTCTCATCGGTATCCACGCAATCCCCGTCCACCAGAGCGGAAAAAGGAGCGCTGGGGTCACACAGGCACTTATTCAGGCCGGTCACCCCCCATCCATCAGCATCGAAGTCGTTGTAGTAGGTAACGCAGTTCTCGGCCCCTTCCGGGTCCACCACACCATCACAACTATTGTCCAGCCCATCGCATTTTTCGAGGTCAGAACCCTTCATAGGGTCGCAAACCTGGAGGATACCATCGATGCAATTGTTCACTGTGTGTTCGCAGACGCCGAGGCCGCAGGTGGTGGTGCCCAAAGTCTCGTCCACAAGACCGTCGCAGTCGTTGTCCTTGCCGTCACATTCTTCTGCAACCGCGCCTGCCATCGGATCGCACACCTGGGGCACGCCACCGGCACAACCGGGAACGGTGTGAACGCACTCTCCGAGTCCACAAGTGAGCGGCCACTGGTCCTCGTCTACCAGGCCATCGCAGTCGTTGTCGACTCCATCGCAAACCTCTTGCGCAGCACCGAGGAACGGTTGACAGATAGCCACCTTCCCTCCCTCGCAATACGGTTGTTCGTGTAAGCACTCCCCCAATCCGCAGGTCACCAGACCCAGTTCTTCGTCCACCTCGTCGTCGCAATCGTTGTCGACGCCGTCGCAGGTTTCCACCGCGGCGCCCGCTAGCGGGTCGCAGACCTGGGCCACGCCCCCAACGCAGTTGGCCACACTGTGTGAACACTGGCCCAGTCCGCAGGAAGTCTCACCCAACTCTTCGTCGACGGGACCGTCGCAGTCGTTGTCCAGGCCATCACATTGCTCTGCTGCGGAACCTTCCCACGGGTCACATTCCTGAGGGATACCGCCGACGCAGTTGTTCACCGTATGAGCGCACAGCCCAAGGCCACAGGAGGAGAATCCCAACGCCTCGTCAGCAAGGCCGTTGCAGTCGTTGTCCAAACCGTCGCACTCTTCTACGCCGACACCCTCAAAGGGATCGCAAACCTGGAGCACGCCGCCAAGGCACTTGGCAACCGTGTGCAGGCACACCCCCTTCCCGCAACTGGTGGTCCCCAGCTCCTCGTCAGTAAACCCGTCACAGTCGTTGTCCACCCCGTCGCACTCTTCCGCAGCCAATGCATGAACATCCGGGTCCATGGGAGAACAGTCGGAGTCGTCAGGATCCCCGTCGTCGTCATCGTCGAGGTCTACGCAATTCTTGACCCCATCCGCATCGAAGTCGGGATAGCCCTCGTCGACAGTCAAATCGCAGTCGTTGTCCGCGCCGTCGCAGGTCTCATCAGCACCGGGAAACACGGCTGGATTGAACGGTTCGCAGTCGAAAGAATCCTGGACTCCGTCCCCATCCTTGTCATCTTCACACGCGTCCCCTACTCCGTCCCCATCGGAATCCGCCTGCTCGCCATTGGCCACTATCGGACAGTTATCTTCGGCATCCGGCACGCCATCACCGTCAAGATCATCGTCGCACGCGTCGCCATTTCCGTCCCCGTCGGAGTCCAACTGGAGAGTGTTTTTCACGCCGGGGCAGTTGTCTACCGGGTCCGGAATCGAATCGCCGTCGGCATCATTATCACACGCGTCCCCGACGCCATCTCCGTCCAGGTCCTCCTGCCCCTGGTTGACGACGGCGACACAGTTGTCGTCGCTGTTCAAGACACCATCTCCGTCGGTATCGTCGTCCACGCAGTCGGCGGTTCCGTCGCCGTCGGCGTCGTCGTAACCCTCATCGACGGAGTTGTCGCAGTCGTTGTCCTCGCCGTCGCACAATTCCGCTGCCGACGGATAGGTCAGCGGGTCCAGGGGAGCGCAGTCGATCGCATCATCGGTTCCATCATTATCGTCGTCGCTGTCTATACAGTCTTTGTAGCCGTCGTAGTCGCTGTCGACGTAGGCCTCATCCACGACGAAATTGCAGTTGTTGTCCTTGCCGTCGCACAGTTCCTCGGCACCCACGTGAACTTCCGCGTCGAAGGGAGCACAGTCGTCTTTGTCCGCAGTACCGTCGCCATCATCGTCCACATCGCACTTGTCACCGAAATTGTCGAGGTCAAAGTCCTCCTGCGCGGGGTTGAAATCGGCGGGGCAGTTGTCTTGGACGTCGGGGAGCCCGTCGCCGTCGATATCCGACTCGAGGCAATCGGCAATGCCGTCGCTGTCGGTATCCTCAAAGCCTTCATCGATGAGACCGTCGCAGTCGTTGTCTTCTCCATCGCAGGTTTCCGCATGGGGGTCTGTCCCCACGCATTCCAGCTTTCCATCGTGGCACTCGAAGGAGCCCGGGCACGACCCGAACTGGTTGGTCACGAAGCAGGCCTCGCCGCCCGTGTCCTCGTCGACCTGACCGTCACAATCCTCGTCGAGACCGTCACACGTCTCCGCAGAAGGAACCGCGGCTGAACAATCGGTGAGCCCACCTGCCATGCACTTCCGCTCTCCGAAGCACTTGCCAAACTCGTTTTCGGCGAAGCAACCCGTTGTGGCCGCGTCGTCAATGTACCACTGCGCACAGTGGCATTCCCCCCCGCTAAGGGCGCACTGGCTGACGCTCTCCCCGGATACATCCTCGCTCACGGTGCAGGCATATGCGTCCGGGCAATCTTCATGCTCCTCACAGGGACCGCCGCAGAAGTTCCCCGCGGCGCCATAACTGACGCACGCCTGCCCCCCATCGACCTCGTTGGTCCAACAGTCGGTATTCGCGTTGCAGGGCTTACAAAGGTCGACAAAAGCAGGTAGGCAAATGTAGACCTGGTCGGGGAGGCTGGGGGTATAGAGGAGGCAGTGCCAATCGAATGGGCACTCTTCTTCGCACGTCTGAGAGCACTTCAAACCGTCTCCCGTCTGGATGCAATAACCTTCATTGCAGTCGGAATTGGCGGCGCAGGGATAACCGGCTTCTCCGGGCCCGGGCTGCCACACCACGTCCTTCAGAGCAATGTCCCAGATCTCGGCTCCCACTTCAGACGGTATCTCCGGCCACAAGACCGTCTCTTCCCGGCTTCCGACCTCACCAGCCACGGCGTCTATGACCAATCGCGAATCCTCAGCCTGCGCGTCGAATCCGGTGTCCGACAACTCGTCGGTCCCCTCGCTTCCGCAAGCCAGAGCAGACAACACGACCGCGCAAGCGCATAAGAGTCTCAAGAAATTCATCTGGTTCTCCCTGTTCAAACCTACGAGGTTTCGGCAAGTTGGACGGCCTCCCAATCCTCAACCGACCTGTATACCGTTTTGAATTCGTCCCTTTCTACTACAAACGCAGCTCCGCCGTGAGGTCCATCCGGACAGAAACCGCTGTGCGGAGCAGTAACCAGCACCGGCTCTCCCGGCGCAAGTTCCAGCTCCCTCACGACCCCTCTCTCACACAGCACGAGCACGAGCCGCCCCGAGAGCAACAAAAACAATTCCGGGCAGTTATGCCACTCCAGCTCAACCACCTCTTCACGTGATGACTCCGGAGGCGAATAGACCCCTGAGCGCCAGCGCCCTTCGTCTCCGCACAACACCTGCCACCGCTCGTTTTGGGCCACGTTGAGTGGTTCGTTGACCGCGGCGTCGGGGAACGAAGGGGGGGAGGTGCTCACGGTTCTCATGGTCGGGCTCCGTCATTGGTATTACACGCAGGGTCATGTTAGTCGAAAGGGGACAGACCCGCAATTGGAGATTGCCGGCGGAGGGAAAGGGCTAGTTGATCAGCTTGCCTCGACCGGAGCCGATCCAGGCGAAGTTGAGCAGTAGCTGGTGGCCCGGGGCGCTGCCCTGGGTGCAGCCGCAGTTCATGACGCAACCCCAGTCACCGCCCACGATCGCGAGCCAACCGTGCCCGATCTTCTTGCCGGACAGATAAGCTGAGCCGCCGCGATGCACGATAGGCACGATACCGCCGGAGTGACCGGTCTGTCCCCCCTCGCTCCAGGAACCGGTGGCGGAGAACTCCGCCTCGGTGAAGGAGAATGGGAACTTGTAGATGTCTGAGTCGAGCAGGAAGCTCACTGCCCCGCTGGTGTTACCATTGAGACCGACGTGGACGCCGAACACGGCGTTCAGGTCCACCACGTTTGCTCCGCCGCAGTCATCAAAAATGAGCACGCCGCCCTTGTTCACAAAGTCAAAAAGCTTCTGCTGGACTGCAGTGGAGAGTGTAAAGCCGCTATGCGCATGGTAGTAGAGCATGTCCAGTTCGGAGAGGTCCTCGTTTTCAACCACGGTGAAGTGTTGGGAATAGCTAAGGTCGCAGTGGCCCGCCGGATTGGTTGGAGTATGAAGCCCCAGCCCGGTGGCTGCCTCAAAGGCTGCGCCCTGGGCGTTGATGGACCGGATAACCGCCAACAGGTCGCCTCCTTTGTCTCCGTACTCGGCAAACCCGATACGTACCTTGCACTCAAGTTCAACATCTTGCTCAACTGTAATGCAGTCCGACGCCACCGAAAGCTCCTGGGCGCCATCAAGGATGTAGGCCAGGTCGAGTTTCCAGGAGGCCCCTGGCGCCAATTCGCCCTGAGGCAGGGTCACGCCCACGGGGTCGCCGTCAACAGAGACGTCGAAGGTGGCAAGATTCTCGTTCCCGATATTCTTCACGTTGACGTATTTGCAGCCGACCTCGGTGATTTCGAACGACCAGGAGTCATCCACAACTCCATCGCAGTTATTGTCCAGGCCATCGCATATTTCTACACCAACACCCGCCAATGGGTCGCAGACTTGAGGGATTCCACCGACGCAACTATCCACGGTGTGCTCGCAGATTCCCAGACCGCAGGTGACGGTTCCCATATCTTCGTCGACTTCCAGATCACAGTCGTTGTCCAGGCCGTCGCAGGTTGCCTCCTCCGCCTCGAAGGAGTCGTCGTTGGCGACATAAGCCGCAGCGTCGCATGGCAGCCAATCCCCGGTGTCGCACAACGGCGCCGGCTTCAGCGCACCTTCGCACGCGCCCGCCTGCTTCTCGCAGGGCGGCCGTAGCAGATCAGCGTCTTCGGCATCGATCTCGCCGTCACAGTCGTTGTCCAGGAGATCGCACTGTTCGGGCTGAGAACCGGCCATGGGGTCACAGATCTGTGGGACGCCGCCAACACAGTTGACAATCGTGTGCTCGCAGATTCCAAGACCGCAGGTCGTATTGCCCAGGTCTTCGTCAACGTCACCTTCGCAATCGTTGTCCTTGCCGTCACAAATTTCGGGGACAGACCCTTCCATGGGGTCGCAAACCTGAGGTAGTCCACCGGCGCAATTTGGAATTGAGTGCTCACATTCGCCCAGGCCGCAGGCAGTGGTACCCAGTCCATCGTCAATTTCGCCGTTGCAGTCCTGGTCTTTGCCATCGCAGATTTCGGGGACAGACCCTTCCATGGGGTCGCAAAGTTGGGGTATTCCACCCACACAGTTTTCGATAGTATGCTCGCACTCTCCCAGCCCGCAGGTGGTAGACCCCAACTCCTCGTCTTTCGGGCCATCGCAGTCGTTGTCTTTGCCGTCACACAGTTCGTCCGCCCCAGGGTAGGACGTGTCGTCGAACGGCGCGCAATCGGCTTCGTCAGGGGCGCCGTCCTGGTCATCGTCGGGGTCGCACTCATTTCCCATGCCGTCGCCGTCAAAGTCGGCCTGGGACGCGTTCGCTACTGCGGGGCAGTTGTCAGCGTCGTCAGGCACCCCATCGCCATCGTCGTCCGGATCTACGCAGTCCGCTTTCCCGTCCTCATCGAGGTCCGGAAACTCACCGTCTGCGGTGCCGTCACAGTCGTCATCCTTGCCGTTGCACAACTCCTGCGCACCGGGGAAAATGTCGAAATCCAGGGGAGCGCAGTCGCCGGTATCCTGGGTGGTGTACAGTTCTTCCGGCCCGCACAGGCATTTGGACAGAAACTCGGAACCGAAACCGTCCTGGTCGAGGTCGACGAACCAGGTCTCACACCCGTCAGCCCCTTTCTCGTCAATTTCGCCATCGCAGTCGTCGTCCAGACCGTTGCACTGCTCCTGGGCCAGGTGAGAAACATCCGGGTCGAAGGGTGCGCAATCGATGAGGTCGTGTTCACCGTCATTGTCGTCATCGTCGTCGCAGGCGTCCCCCGCACCATCCAGGTCGAAATCGGCCTGCCCGGCATTCTGCACCGTCACGCAATTGTCCGCCACATCGTCAATGCCATCGCCGTCCAGGTCACCGTCGCAGGCGTCCCCCATTCCGTCGCCATCACTGTCCAGTTGCCCCGGATTCTCCACCAGCGGGCAGTTATCCAGTTGGTCAGGAACGCCGTCGTTGTCATCGTCACCGTCGCAAGTATCTCCGGCGCCATCCCCGTCACTATCGGCCTGGTCGGTATTGGCCTGGTCCGGGCAGTTGTCCAGACCGTCGGGCACATCATCGCAGTCCAGGTCCCACAGGTCCGACGCTTCGAGGTAGCAACCAAAGTCACATGCGTCCCCGTGGCCGTCTCCGTCGGAATCAAGCTGGTCCGCATTGACTACGAGGGGACAATTATCAACCTCGTCAGGCACATTGTCTCCATCGTCATCGTCGTCCACACAATCGGCCTGGCCATCCCCGTCGGTGTCATCAAAGGCCTGGTCTACTTCGCCGTCGCAGTCGTTATCAAGTCCGTCGCACTCTTCCATGCCGACCCCTGCCAGAGGATCGCAAACCTGCAGTTCACCGTCGGCGCAGTTGTCAACGGTGTGCAGGCATTCCCCAAGGCCGCAGGCGGTCTGCCCCAGGCCTTCGTCCACTTCGGCGTTGCAGTCGTCATCCAGGCCGTTGCAGCTTTCTTCGGCCCCCGGATAGATCGCGTGGTTGAATGGGTCGCAGTCCTCGTCGTCCGACGACAGGTCGTTGTCGTCATCCGGGTCACAAGCATCTCCCACAGTGTCCAGGTCGAAGTCAGCCTGATCGGGGTTGTAGTCGAGGGGACAATTATCCAATCCGTCCACCACCTCATCCATGTCGTCGTCTTCGGTCATGCAATCGGCGACTCCGTCACCGTTGCTGTCAAGGAAGCCTTCATCGGTGCCCCCATCGCAGTTGTCATCCAGGCCGTTGCAGACTTCCGGCAACGCGCCTTCCAGGGGGTCGCATTCCTGGGACAGACCCTGGACGCAGTTCTCGACCTCGTGGGCGCAGAGGCCTTCTCCGCACTGGGTGACGCCCAGGCCCTCATCAACCTCGCCGTCACAATCGTCGTCCTCGCCGTTGCAGGATTCTTCCTGCGGAGTCGGTGCGTCGCACTCGGTGAGGCCATCCTGATCGCAGGTACGTTCTCCAAAACAAGTTCCCTTGGCGTTGGCTTCGTAGCACTCGGTGGAGGCGCCGAGATTGGTGGCCAGGATTGAGCATGAGCAGCCGAACTCATCTATTACGCACTGCGAGTCGGTGCCACCATTGGACAGGTTTGCATCCGCGCATGAATACCCTTCGGGACAGTCCGCGTCGGCCCCGCAGTTGGCGCCGCAGAAATTGCCGTCCGCCCCATACGACACGCACCGGTGGCCCAACTCCAGCCCCGGGGGGTTGCAGATGTCGTGGGTTGTGCAGGGCACGCACAGCCTGGTGTTGCCGGGCACACAGATGTAGACCATATCCGGCAGAACCGACAGGTCCTGGACGCAGGACCAGTCCTGGGGACAGTCTTCGACACAGCCGATGGTGCAGGCATTTCCTTCCAGCGTCTCGATGCAATAACCCGACAAGCAGTCGGAACCGTCCTGGCAGGGCCAGCCGAATCCGCCCTGCTCCATGAGGTCGAATACTCCCTCCGACAGTTCCACGGCAGAATCTCCCAACGACCAATCGACAATCTCACTCGGCACGGGCAGATCGCCAACAACTTCGGCCGGCGATGAAACTTCGTCCGCACCCCCAAAGTCAACGAGTACCTGGTCTTTTTCGATGGTCGGGCCACCAGCATCAGCCCCGCAGCCTACGCATAAAACAACAACCAGCACCAGCGGCCACACTCGTGTCTTCAGACGACTCATGACACCCTCCCTCCCTTTTTGTACGTAATTCTACTTCGTAATATTACGTAGCACAAGCACTACAGGCGAGCGTTGTGCCGGAGCGTCTCCGTTGTTATAATGGACCCGGTCAGGAGAGGCGGAGGAATCGATGGCAGGCAGGGTGGCAGTGGGCATATTCTTGTTGACGATATTCTCTGCCGCACCGGCCTGGGCCCAATGTGCGGCCGGCGCACAAGTCCTCGACTCGTGCTCCGGCTACACCTTCGCCGGCTGCTGCAGCCAGGACGACAAGGTACGCTGGTGCGAGAACGGCGTCACCTGTGAGTTGGACTGCGGAGAACTCAACCCGAACTGCGGCTGGAAGGCAGAAGAGAGCTTCTACGATTGCGGTGCGGAACCGATCCCCGACCCTACCTGCAACGCCCCCTACTCCTGCATAAAGGGGGGCTGTCTGCCAACTGATATGCCCACCTGTTGCGGCTGCCCGTGCGAAGAGTGCGTCTGCGACATGGACGACTATTGTTGCGACAACCACTGGGACTCTTTGTGCGTCAAGGAGTGCAAGGAAGACTGTGACGGTTGCGGAAGCGAAACCGGGTGCGAGAAGTCGGACACCCCGGGATGCATGGGGTGTGACTGCGAGCTTTGTGTGTGCGAAATGGACGACTACTGTTGCAAACACCAGTGGGATTCCATTTGCACCGGCGAGTGCGAGGACCAGTGTGGGGGAGACTGCGGATGCACACCCGATTGTGCCGGGAAGGAGTGTGGGCCCGACGGTTGCGGCGGCCAGTGCGGCGCTTGTGTATTCGGGTTCACGTGCGACGCGGCCGGGCACTGCGCGTGCGAGCCCAACTGTGGTGGCAAACAGTGCGGGCCGGACGGCTGCGGCGGCAGTTGCGGCGACTGCCCCGGGCCTCAGGACGCCTGCTCCAACGGGCAGTGCGTGTGCCTGCCCCTGTGCGGCGGCAAGAACTGCGGCGACGACGGCTGCGGCGGTAGCTGCGGCCAATGCTTCGCCGGCTTTGCTTGCATCAACGGGGTGTGTCAATGCGCCCCTGACTGTCAGGACAAGCAGTGTGGCGAAGACGGCTGCGGCGGCACATGCGGCAGTTGCCAGGACGGCTTCAAGTGCACCAATTTCCACTGCATTCCGATCTGCTCGCCCGATTGCACCGGCAAACAGTGCGGCGGGGACGGATGCGATGGTTCATGCGGCGAATGCCCGCCCGGGTTTACGTGCGACGAGGACGGGCTGTGCCAACAGGATTGCGTACCGCAGTGCGACGGCAAGCAGTGCGGAGACGACCAGTGTGAAGGAACCTGCGGCACCTGTCCTCCCGACTTCACCTGCGAGGAGGATGGGCTTTGCGAGCCTCCGTGTCAGTCCGACTGCAACGAAAAGCAGTGCGGCTCCGACGGTTGTGACGGAAGCTGCGGAGAGTGCCCCGAAGGATACGAGTGTGTGGCATTCAAGTGCCAGCCGGGACCGTGCGTTCCCGATTGCATCGGTAAGGCTTGCGGGGACGATAGCTGTGAAGGAAGCTGCGGAGATTGCCCCCCCGGGCTCAACTGCGCGGCTGGTCAGTGCGTTGAGCCTCAGTGCCAGCCCGACTGTGAGGACAAAGACTGTGGCGATGACGGGTGTGAGGGCAACTGTGGAGCGTGCGGGTTTGGCGAAGAGTGCGAAGACGGAAAATGCTCTTCCGGTGACGTGCCCGACGGCGACGCCGATGCCGGGCCCGCGGCAACAGACGACCTGGTGTCGCAACCCCCGGAGGACGACGTCGCCGAGACTACCGGCCACGGCGGCTCCGACGCCGCAGGTAGCGACGGAACCCTAATCGGCGGAATCTGCCCTCCGGGCCAGAACTACAAGTGGGGCAAATGCGTATTTCTCGGGGACGCGGGGAGCGGCCCCGGGGGCGAGTTCTCCGGCGGATGCGGGCTGGCTAATTGCCATCCCGTTCCCTCTGCTCTATGGATCCTCGTCCTCCTATTGATGGCAACCTTCGCCCTTGGTCATGCTAGAAGACGTCTACCCAGATAAACCCCTCGATATCCGCATCGTGGTTCCTCCTACGCTGGGCGGTCGCGCAGTCGTCGACGCCCTGGCTGAGCTGGCCGCCATTACCCCTTCCCAGGCCCGTCTGGTCATCCAATTCGGGGCGGTGAAAATCAACGGGAGTCCGTGCATCCGCCCGTCAACAAAGTTGAAGTCGCAGACGAGACTGACGGTGTCCTGGCGGCCCGTTGCCGGTGCTAGCCGTAATGTGCTTACAAAAGTGTACGAGGACGACCACTTCCTGGTGGTAGACAAGCCGCCGGGAAGGCCGGTTCAAGCCACCCGCCTCGGGGGCGGCAACAGCATAGTCGAGGAGTTGACTGCCGAAGCAAAAAGCACATGGGAGCCGAAGGTGGTGCACCGCCTGGACTTGCCGGTCTCCGGCCTTCTGGCCGTTGCAAAATCGACGGCCGCTGCCCGCGCTTTGAGCGCCTCAATTAAGGAGGGAAAGGTAACCAAGATCTACCTCGCGCTGGTTTGCGATAGCTCTCGGGGACGCACTTTTCTTTCCGGTGCCGGGGAGCACCCGCAAGCTATCGACGCTCCCTTGAAGTGGCTGTCCGGTCAAGCGCGGGCCCTGGTTGCCCCGGAGGGCAAGCGTTGCCTGTCCCACGTTCTCTACGCCGGTGACCAACAGGGGGCTTGCGTGGTTGCCGTTTCGCTGGAAACCGGTCGTACCCACCAGATCAGAGCCCACCTGGCGTTCGCCGGTCTCCCGGTAGTCGGCGACCGCACCTACGGCGGGCGGGGTGGCCATGACGCCAACCGGATTGCACTCCATTCGGCCTTTCTCAGGGTGCCCCACCCGGTAACCGATGAACTGCTGGAATTCATGCAGCCGCCCCCGGCGGGCTTCTGGACGGCGGCTCAGTGTGAGACCCCGAGCCGTTTGCCCGAACATTTGGTTGCGGCAGTGAGGCGCATGGGAGTATAGTCCAACGATGCGTGATGAATTCCAATTGAAGAACCTTCGTGTCGCCGGCTTATCAGTCCTCTCCTTCCTGCTCATGTTCTCCTACTCTCTCGCCCGGCCGGCAACAGAGTCCATGTTTCTGGAAGCCCACTCTTCGGAATCCCTGCCCATAGTCTGGTTGCTGGTTGCCGTGGTCATTACTCTCTCCGTGGCTGCGTACAATCGCTTCGTAGCCGGCGTCGAGTTGCTGAGACTGTATGGTGTGGCCGCGGCGGTAAGCGCGGTGGTCCTGCTGTTGCTGTTGGGTTGCGTCAGGGCCGGATTGCCCTTCGTCAACTACCTCCTTTACACGTGGAAGGATGTCTACATCGTAGTGCTCGTGGAGATTTTTTACTCCTTTGCGAATACGGTCTTTCCCATTCGTACCGCCCGGTGGGTGTACGGTATCTTCGGTGCTGTAGGAGCGGTCGGGGGAATTCTGGGCAATCTGTCGGTGGGATGGCTGGCCGCGGAGTTCGGATCCGAGTCGGCGCTGTGGGTGACTCTCCCGCTGCTGATAGTGACCTGGCTGGGGTGCATTCCCTACTCTCGCGCCGCGGGGGTGGGCGTCAGGGCAGTCGTCGCTCCCGGTGCAAGAAACCTCAAAGCTGCCATGAAAGTGGTGGCGCGAAGTCGATACCTGGTGTTGGTGCTGATTCTCATCGCGCTCGTTCAGCTCGCCATTACGTTGGTGGACTTCGAGTTCAACAGAGTGGTTGAGCAAATGTACCCGGACAAGGACGTGCGCACGGGCATCATTGGGGAAGTATACGCGGTCATTTCGTTCATCACAGTTGCCATGCATCTTTCCACCGGCCCTTTCCTGCGCCTCGTGGGAATCCCGTTCGCGCTGCTGCTGGTCCCGCTCATGATGGGCGGAGCTGTCGGCGCCCTTATCATGGCCCGTCAGTTCACCACTGCGGCCATTCTGAAAATCACCAGCAAGTGCCTGGACTACACCTGGTTCCGCGCAGCCAAAGAGTGCCTCTACATTCCGTTGGACTACACCGATACGACCATGGGCAAATCGGTGGTGGACATGTTCACTTATCGTATCGCCAAGGGTGCGACGTCTCTTCTGCTGCTCGGGATCATCGCAATCGGCGCAGGTAGCATGGTCGTGTGGTTGATTGTGGCCTCCATCGTAGCCTGGCTGTGCGTTGCTTTCGCGGTGAACCGTATGTTCCGCACCAAGGTAAGCCGCGAGGAAGAAGCATGCCTCGTGTGAGAATCAGTTCGCGCGAAGCAGTCGGGGCCGCGGTGGTCCTGAGCCTGTTCGTGCTTTCAGCCTATTTGTGCCGGGAGAACATGGACTCGCTCCGGGGCCTGGTCGCGGGCAGCGATGCGCAAAGCATGGTGCTATACGTTGCGCTGACCATTGGTGCCGTGGTGGTCGCGCCGGTGAGCACCCTTCCTCTGATCCCGGTTGCGGCAACGCTCTGGGGCGCGCCCATGACGGCGTTGCTGAGCCTTTTGGGATGGTTGGTGGGCGGCGGGATCGCATTCTACCTGGCCCGGCGGTTCGGCCGGCCCCTCGTTGCCAGGGTGATTGATCTGGGCCGCCTCGAGGCGATAGAACGCATGATCCCGGAGCGAAACCGATTCCTGGCGATCGTGCTCTTGAGAATCGCGATTCCCTTTGACGCTTTGAGCTATGCGCTGGGGCTGTTCAGTACCATCGGATTCGCTCCCTATCTGGCAGCTTCGCTGCTGGGTGCCGCCCCCTTCGCAATAATCTTCAGTTACGCGTCGACCATGCACCTGGGGATCACCGCTGCAGGCGGGGTGTTGGCCGCGCTGGCGCTGGTATGGGGCCATCGCATGGCAAAGGCGGCCGCGGCGGAAGCGGACGACCGTAGAGCGGCGTCAGCAGATGAGCGCGACTCGAAGCACTTCGAGGCAGTGCGGAAACAACTGATTGCAGAGTGCAACCGATGCGGTCGATGCACACATGAGTGCGCCTTTCTAAAGCAAAACGACACTCCCGGGGCCCTTGCCGATTCCATGGCCGACCTGCCCACCGCGGCGGATCTGGCTTTTCAGTGCTCAGTGTGCGGGTATTGCGGCGCGGTGTGCCCCGACGGCTGCCATCCCTCTAAGATGTTTGACGCGGCCCGTGTTGCAGCCGCGGCCGCGGGCTTGCGTCCTGAGGCCAGACACAAACGGCTGTTGGCCTACGAGAGAATAGGAATGTCCCCCATGTTCAGTTGGGGTGCGCTGCCCAAAGGGGCCACCAAGGTGTTCTTTCCGGGGTGCGCGATGCCCGGGCTGCGCCCGGACACAACGCTACGCGCATTTCGGTTACTCAGAGAGATGGACCCAAATATCGGTGTAGTTCTCGACTGCTGCGGCGAGCCCTCCCGAATGGTCGGACTCCGGGACCAGTTCCAAGCCAACATGAACAAACTGGTTGCCTACCTCTCCGCAGCCGGCGTAGAAGAAATCGTGGTGGCCTGCCCGGCCTGCCTCCATCTTTTCGACGAAGCGGAAGTTCCCTTCAAAACCTCGACAATCTATGACGCACTGGCGGAAAGCGACTTGAAGCCGGTGGCAACAAGTGCTTCAATTTCCATACACGACTCCTGCCTCACCCGGGACGCCACCACCCTGCAGGACAGCGTCCGCAAGGTGCTGGGCAAGCTCGGGGTTTCAATCAATGAGGTACCTCACGCCCGCGCAAAGGCGGTGTGTTGCGGGGATTGCGGCGGGGTGAAGTTCATCGACTCGTCATTGTCGGATTCCTGGTTGAATCTGCGCCTCAATGAGGTGGAGGAAGAGTTGCTGGTGACTTATTGTGCCGCGTGCCAGTCCAATCTGTCCGGCGGACGCGGTTCGATCCACTTGCTGGACATAGTGCTCGATGGCGGCAAGGCTTTGAAGAAAAAGCCGTTCATGCCGTTCCCGCCGCTCACTTACATCAACAGACTGCTGCTGAAGAGAAAGCTCGAAAAGGAACTCGGGGGTCCATTGACGGATCGACTAGGACGCCACTATAATGTTCCGGATGAGGCCGGCGTGTGAACGCCGTCACAATTAGGAGACCACCAGGTTGTTTGGCCGCACGGTAAGACAGGTAGTCCGGTTCATAGGTGCCGACAGATTTCTACTGCCGCTGGTAGTAGTGATTATCGGGGCCGTCTACCTGTACCAGTTTGATGACCCGACCGGATACGACTACTATCCGGGGGTCATAGACCTGCCTACCGCGGCGCTCTCCGGGGTCCCTGTAGAATGCGCTCCCAAAGTGTTGGCCGAGTCTGACGAAGGCCGCCTCAACCCGTGGGAGCAACTGCACAAGGAATTCGAGTCGCTGAATATCGACCAGCGCCTGGGACAGCCGATTCTGGCCATGCCTTTCTTCATCGCGTTCGGCTCGCTGGGGTTCCGCCTGAGCTATGCATTCTGGCACGTGGCTCTTTTCCTGGTGGCGTTCTTTCTCGTGCGCCGGCTGACTACCGCGCGGCTGGCCGCGTACGCGGCAGGATTGGCGCTCGCGTTCAACCCGTTCCTGCTGACCATACGATCGCTCAACCCAAACCTCGAGACCATGGTGCTCACCGGCTTCACCCTTCTGCTGCTGGCCGACGCTCACAAGAGCCGCGTTGCCGCGGTGACGGGGGGCGCGTTGGCAGCCATGGTATTCGGGGTCGCACATGCGTTCCTCGCCATGCTGGCCTTGCCCGCGTTCGCAGCCCTTCTGCTCTTTTCCGGCGAGGGCGGAATCCGGCCGCGGCTCAAGCGACTCGTCCCGTTCGTGGTCGGCTTCCTGCCCGTACTGCTGATCTGGATATGGCTGTATGGATCGCTTATGGAATCGCTACCTTTCCCGGTCACGGTGTGCATCGGCGACACGCCCATTGTGGACTCCCTGCATTCCGGATTCAGCCGGAAGATGATGCATGCGGTTACCGGTGCGACGCCTATTCCCAAGACTCTTTGCGGCCAGGACTTCATGGGTTGGCACAGCCACCGACTAGGGCCGCTGTCGGTAACCATCTGGGGGATGCTGAACTGGCCTCTGTACGATTCGGTAGTGCGTTCTCCCGGGGTTCCTTTCCCCCAGTTCATCTTCATCCCCATGTTGTGGCTGCGCTCGTTCGGGTTACTGTTCGGCGCCTTTTTCGTCCTGCGATTCTTCAAGGCTGCCTTCCGGCCGCGGCGGGACCCACTTTCCTTTTCCTTCGCCCTCTTGCTCTTCATCTGGTTCGGATTCCTGGCCATCCAGGAGAACCTGCCGGGCGGCTCCAAGCTCACCTATTGCCAGCTCACGCTCCTGCCGCTGGCGGTGCTTGCGGGGGCGGAACTGGGAGACTTGCTCACTAAGGCCCGTTGGCAGCAGTTCCTCGCGTGCGGCATCGCAACGGGAATTCTGTGGGGACTGGTCGCCTGGAGCGGCGCAGCTAACTTCCCCCTCGACCCCCGCTGGCACGGTCGACTCGAGTGGAAGCGGATCCACGATTGCATGGTGCCTCAGGAGGAGCATCGCGCCCGCGTCATGCAAGAGATTCTGTCCGACGGTACGCTCTTTCCGGCCGGCGGATTCGAACCGATCTCCACCGCCTGGGATATTCCGTCAAAGAGCGGGGAGGGATTCTGGCAAGAGCTTCAGTCTTCGGAACCGATACCCTCTGCGCTCAGTTCACTGGTCTACAGCGCCATCAAGACGTTGCCGCCCGACACACGGGTAGTGGTGAATCCCTACGCTGCCCCGGGCCTGGCGTCCCTGTCGGACGAAGAGCATTGTGTCATTCGGGCTCCCATCCTCAAGCCCCAGTTCTACGTGGATTTCGGTGAGGAGGACCCGGCCGCGGCAGATGCGCCCGACCGCTACGAAGGGCCCATCTACTACGTCGACATCCCGGGCATTCCCACCGGTCCACTTCTGATTGACTATTCCGCGAGCCTCGAACTGTTCAACGGCTACTGCACGGTGCACGTGTTGGAGACGGACGCCATGGGCCGGGACAGGAAGGGGCCCGGAGAGGGGGCAGGGCCATGACGTATTTCACCATAGCGTTATTGGCTCTCCTGGTTCTTGGGATCATCTTCATCCCCGGATACTGCTGGAAGGCCTCTTGGGATGGCGACGATGGAGAACAGACCAACGGCGAGTCCGCGTTTGTGCGCTCCATGTTGTGGCTCCTGACCGTCTCGCTGCTGGGACTGATCTACATGCTCATTTCGGCCCAGGTCCTTTATCCGCTGCCGTTCTCCCTGATCGTAGGCGTCGTGGCGGTCGCTACGTTGGGCCCGGCCACGGTCAGGTTCTTCAAGAGCGAGGGGCTCAAGAAGGTGGTCGCGAAGGTGCGCAGCTGGCTTGAACACAAGGTGGGGAGCTGACATGAACGATCACCGACCACACCCGGTTCAAAAAGACCGCAAATCAGTCCGGGCTCCTTCCGACTGGGCAAAGTGGGCTGCGGTGGCCGTCGCCGCGTCCATCGTCATCGCGAGTGCTGCCGCGGCCTGGGGCGGCGCAGGCCTCTTCGATGGAGAAAGGGATGAAGTGGTGAAAGGCGGCGTTTCATTCTGGCTGGCGGAACAGAAGTTCAAGAGAATCACCGGAAGATACTTCTCGGCAGAGGACCTGACGCCCGAACGGCTCGAAGATACGATCTTGAGGGTGTTCCACGATGCCACCGGCTCGTGGCCGGAGCTGCAGGTTCTGCCCGGCGGCGACGGCTGGGTGATGGCCATTGCAGCGGGTTCGAAGAGCTACGTTCTGTTAGGCGATCAAGGGTTGACGCTCTTGGTGGCGCCGGGAGCGGTCGACCCCGACCAGCTTGCCACTCTTGCCACCGAGCCGCCCGCTGACTGGGAGAAGAGCCGCATACCCGATCATCTCCTGATGGCTGACGGCTTGTGGATTCTGACCCACTGCCCAGCGCCCGAAGGAGGGACACCGACCCCGCCGCTCATCGGCCCGGGGCCCCGGTACAAGTCCGGCTCAAACGCTCCCGAAGAAAACGCGGACTAGCCTAGTCAGAAAAGAGCTTCTGCTCGATATCCGGATAGTAGTCGATCCACGGTACAAGCGCAGCGTGCCAGGCGCCCTTCGCCTCCAGCAGCATACCGTTGCACAGGCCGTCATCAGCCAACTTCCAAGGGGCATCCCCCTTGTAGAAAGCCACCACCGACTCCACTGTCTCGATGTCCTGACCGATGGTGTCTATCACCAGCCCGGAGAAGGGCATCCCCAACAGCCGCTCTCTCAGCAGATGGGCGGAAAAGGACTTCGCTGAGTAGACGGCATTGCCGAACAGCAACAGGGGCAGTCCTTCCTGGTCCACCTTCCACAGTTCCGGTCCGCAGACCTTGCAGTCCTTCCAGACCCGAGTCGGGCAATAGACTCCCGACATCAACTGGGTAACCCCGAAAACCGGGATTTCAACATCGACCGGCGGAGCGCCTTGCTGCATGAGGAGAGCAAGAGGCAGATAGGGAAGCCGTACCGCGGCCGCGCCTGTAGCTTCGGTAAGGGAACTCATCGCCCTTCCTGACTGCACCAGCGCTGACACCGTCACCGGAATGTGGCGGGCGAGTTCGGCAGCGAGGCCCGCATCGTGGCAGACTGCGCCGCTGAGCCGGTCCTTGACCGCCAACACCGCGTCCAGGACTGGACCGGCCTGAGATTCCGACATGGGCCCGGCCAGCGTAACCCACGCTTCGGCCCCGGTGGCCCGGATTTCCTCCACGGCTGCGGGCAACTTTCCCGCGTGCATCAAGAACCTCGTCGGGCACTGTCGCTCTCCCACACAAACCCGGTCAGCTCCCGCCGGAATCATCGGGTCGCACAGGGAAGTCTCCACGATCACCGCCGGCCTGTCGGTACGCGGGACGGCGTCCTTGAATCCCGGCACGGGCGGAGGAAAAGCGGCCCGCTTGCGGGACCCGCCAAAGGCCTTTCCCGCTACGTATTTCAGCGTCGCCGGATTGCGAAGCATATCCGTCAGGCGGTTGCGTGGGCTCCCTCCGTCCAGGCAAAAGACGTCGGGCTCGGGCCGGGTCCCGTCCATGAAACCCGCGGAGGTGCCGAAAAACGGAAGTTTCGAGAGTTGCCGCTGGAGTTTTGAGGGCAGAGTCGGGTCTTGCCCTCTCCCCAAAGAGTCAAGGATATGCCTCACCGCGCTGGTGGCGGTGCGTACGTAGTGGGTTGATCTGATCCGCCCTTCGATCTTGACTGCATCGACACCGGCTTCGAAAAGATCCGGAAGTCGAGGGAGAAGGTCGAGGTCACGGGGCTTCACGTAATAGTTGGTGTCCTTTCCCTCCGGCGTATCAACCGTGACCTTGCGGGCACAGGCGGGAGGCCACATGCTGCCCCGGAACGAGGAAAGGTAGCAGCTTCCATGGAAGGCGAAACATGGGATGCCGTAGATGAACACCTCCACTTCGACCCCTGACTCGCGCCGGATGCGGGCGATTTGGTCGGCGGTGAGGTTGTTCTCCAGAATCACCCTTTTCACGCCGAATCCGCGATACATGTCCGCAGTGTGGTGATTGGCGGTCCCGCCCATGATGCTCACGTGGAGGGACGCTTCGGGATGGGCCTTGGCCACGGCCGCCAGCATTCCCGGGTCTGCCACGATAAAGTCCCGTACCCCCAACTCGTAAAGTTGGTCGACGCTGGCCAGGGCGTCATCCAGTTGCGAATCTGTATATCGATTGTTCAGCGCCACTTCCAGGCGCACTCCGTGGGGCCGGCAGATCTCGAGGGCTTTCTCCACCTGCTCGAAAGTGAAGCACCACGCCTGCCCTCTCAGTCCCAACTCGGGGGCCCGCAGGTTGACCACATCCCTGACCTTGACCCCCACATAGATTTCGTCAGCCCCACTATCCACCGCGGCTTTGACCGTTTCCAGCCGCCCGCCGGCAGGACAAACGAGTTTCGGAACGGAAGCTGGAGTCTCAGGCCGGGCTGACGGTTGTGGGCTCACGGTCCGCTCTCCCCCACCTGGCTCTCGGTGCTGTCGGAAGGCTGTTCGTCACGCAGGTCGCCGCTGGCAATGCGCTTGGCTCTGTCTGTCGCATATTCGATGGTTGCGATGCGAGCGGCCTCCCACTGAGCCTCCAACTCGTCGGGGCCGAACAACACTCTTTTCACAAACCTCACCAGGCGATTCTTCAGGCCGACAAACTTCTTAACCAGCATGTTTATCATGATGGAAGGCCCCAGGAACGCCTGTAGCACACCGTGGACAGTGCCGTTACGCAACTGGCCGATAATAAAGCTCGGCCGAAACACTGACGCAAGGCCAAACTTCCGCGACTCGCGATTGACTTCATCCCTGGTCATGTGCTCAGTCCTGGCTACCGCACCACCAACATCCCACCGGGAGTAGTCAAACATCTCGATCAACCCTTTTCGAGCCACCTCGAAATACATGGGAGTGCCCGGAGTAGGGATAAACGCGGGCAGTCCGGGGCTGAACCGGCCGCTCACCTTCAACGCTTCGGAGCGCTGGGTCCGGACCGACTGGACGGTGTGCTGAGGAAAACCAAACATGTAGAAGGGGCCCACTACCGGAATGCCCGCCTCCTCGCACGCGGCCATGGCTTCCCGGTTAAGTGCGGTGGTCGTACCTTTGGCTACGTGATCCAGGATCTCCTGGTCGAGAGACTCCACGCCGACCCAGAACATGACCAGGCCGATCTTGGCCAGGCGCTTCAGGAGGTCTTTGTTGGCAACCACGGTATCGGCCCTGCCAAAGGTGACGAAGTTGTAACGAATTTGACGCTTTTCCATCTCAATGATCAGGTTCTCGACGCGCTCCCGCTTGGCGAAAATATCGTTGGCAAAAAGCTGGCCCGACACAACGCCGTGCTTTTTGGTGAGCAGCTCGAGTTCGTCCACTACTTTCTCTTCGGAACGATAGCGCAGCGTCATGCGCCATAGCTTCGGCTTGACGCAGAACTTGCAGTCGAACTCGCAGCCCCGGGTGTACTCGACCCCCCAGGCAGGAGAGCGCAGTCGAAGAGGGCCCACGTTGGGAAAACGGTAACGCCGGCTGCCGATGGAAAACAGCCCCACTTCGGCCATGGGCAGGTCGTCGAGATTCTTAATCAGGGGGCGATTTTCGGTCTTGACGAACTTCCGGTCATCCAGGAATCCCAGGCCCTGAATCGTCGCCATCCTGTCATGACCCCAGCCGTTTTCCAGGGCGTGGAGGAATTCCACCACCGTGTCCTCTCCCTCTCCGAGCACCGCGTAGTCCGCTTCGGGACAGGAAACCAGGGTTTCCCGGGGAGACAAGGTCGGGTGCACTCCGCCGATGACGGTGGTGACGGACGGCCTCACCTGCTTCGCGAATTTGAGGAAGGACATGGCTGAATAGAGGGTCGCGGTGATCGCGGTGGCCCCCACCACATCGGGTTCAAACTCTTCGATGATCTTCTTGAGCTTCGCCCCGTCGAGACGCTGGGCCCACATTTCCGCCACCCGTACTTCGTGCCCCGCGGCATGACACGCGGTCGCGATTCGAACCAGACCGGTGTTGGGCATCCAAACACCTATCCAGGGGGTATGCGGATAGAGCATCCAGTTCGGATTGGGCGGGGGTTCTACCAGCAGGACTCGCATCGTAACTCCACCATCAGCTGCAACGACGCCGGGCCGGGCCGCCGGTAGGGGGCATTATATCACATTCGAGCAGACGCACCAGCCGTAGCTCTCGTAAGCATCAATCCACTGGCCCCGGGCCGCACGCGTCCAACAGAAACCTGCGATTTCCTTCCCGCCGAGTCAACCCCCTGGCGTCCCAATACTCAAGAATGGCGAATGAATACCGGCGGTTTGTGTCCAGCAGATCCTTGAACGTTGCGGACTGGATCGAGCTGTGCTCGTCGAGATAGGAACGCAGAACTTGCTCGGCCTGGTCGAGGGATTCCCGGGGCATGACTATCGCGTCCGAAATGCGGACCAGGTCCCCTTCCCGGACCAGATAATCCACAACCGGGTCGATCAAATCCGCCTCCATGCCCGTCCTTTCCCGAATCTTCGCTACCGGGGGTGGGCGAAAGGGCACCTCCCGGCATAAGTTGATGATAGAGGCTGCCAGTTCTGTTTGCTTGGGACTCAGTTGAGGCTCTCTTCCGGGGAGGCGGAATCCGTCTCCCGACTTTTCCATTGCGCCCTCTGCGACAAGCCGCTCAAGGGCAGCTTCGGCTACCGGCTGTTCGTCAGTCAGGTGCTCGGCAAGGTCGGCTAACCGGAATTCGTGAACGATCGGGTGTCGGGCGTGGAGCTTAGTGAGCCGAGCTAGCAGTTCGCGTTCGAAGTCACGCACCAGGCGGGAGAGGAGATAACCCTGACCCACCTGTTCTGCAGCTCCTGATGCCACCATCTCAGCCAGAATCTTGCGAGCGTCGCCTTCGGGAACAAGTGCGCACCGTCCGAGTTCTGCAGACCCAGCGGGTGAGAGCCCGCGGCCGGCCAAAATATGGGTCATGGATGCGGCGGGAGAAGCGAGGGCTTCCTCCGCCAGGCGGCAACCGCTCACAAAGGACTCCCTCAAACGGCGAAGCCGGCGATGGCCCATGGAGACCACCCTACCGCCGCCGACGGTCATCACCGGGCTCAGGCCGCGCACCAGGCAGAAATCCCCCGGTGCCGCCACCACGTCTGAGTCAAGCTGGACCTGTGCGTAGAGAGGCTCCCCCGCGGCGGGAAGGGTGGATGGCAGCAACAGCCGCCCCGGAGTCGCAGAGGTTCCGACGAAAAACCTCACCTCCATCCGGTTGACGATCCGCGATTGCACGCCTTCCAACAGGTTCAGACGGAAGTTCACGCACTCGGCGGATGAGTAATACCCGGGCGCGGCCAGCGCCATCCCCCTACCCGCTTCCTTGCTGCCAAGGCCGGCCACGTTAAGGGCGACACACTCACCCGCGCGGCCGACCTCCACGTCCCGGCCAAACACCTGGACCCCGCGGATGCGTTTCTCCTCCCCTCCCGGCAACAGCACCACCCTGTCCCCGGGCCGAACCGCACCGGAACGGGGAATGCCAGTCGCCACTACCCCTCGCCCCTTCACCGTGAACGTACGCTCAATATGCACCCGAAACACCCCCGAAACCAGACGCTTGGGCACCGCCAATACCATCGCTGAAAACGCTTCGTAAAAACCCTCGAACCCCTCACCGGTACGCGCCGAGACCTCCACCACCGAAGCGCCGGCAAGGGGGGAGTCCGCCAACAAGTCACGCACCTGGGCGCAAACTTCCGCCCGCCTTTGCCCGGAGACCAGGTCTACCTTGGTCACAGCCACCAGGCCCCTGGTCGTACCAAGGAGGGTCAGGATCTGCAGATGCTCAATGGTTTGCGGCATGACGCCGTCGTCTGCAGCAACCACCAGCAGCACCGCATCGATTCCCGCCGCGCCGGCCACCATGTTGTGCAGAAAACGTTCATGCCCCGGAACATCCACAATGCCCACCCGGTGCCGACCCGGAAGATTACACAGTGCAAAACCCAGGTCGATGGACATGCCCCGCGCCTTTTCCTCCGGCAGGCGGTCGGTGTCGCAGCCTGTGAGCAGCTTCACCAACTCAGTCTTGCCGTGGTCCACGTGGCCCGCAGTACCAATGGTGACGTTGATCATTGCTCCCTCAAGGGCAGGGGGCAGCGCCCCTTCCCGGTGGGTCCTTGCAACGTTCCAGAGCATCCTCGGAAGGGGCCGAGCGAGCGACCTTTTCCGCGTAGGTCCTGGCGTATTCGATAGTGTCCGCCCTCGCTTCACTCCACAACTGCTGCAAATCATCTCCCGCTCCGAACCAGCCCGCGACCTTGCGCACCAGCCATGCCCCCCGCAGCCAGGCACCCTTCACTGCCATGTTGAACAATATGGAAAAGCTCAGGAAAGCCTGCAGAAGACCGTGGAGACGCCGAGTACGAAGCTGGCCGACGAAGAAGCTGGGCCTCAGCAGCGCTCGCATACCGAACCGGCGGGATTCGCGATCCACCTCCTGACGGGACATGTGGTCCGTTCTACACACCGCGCCGCCGACATCCCAGCGAGCATAGTCGAAGGTCTCGATGAGCCCTTTTCGAGCAACCTCAAAGTACATGGGGGTCCCGGGGGTCGGGATAAACGCGGGCAACCCCGGGCTGAACCTGGGAATGGTTGCCAACGCCTCGGCGCCCTGGGCGCGGATCGAGTCCACGGTGTGTTGGGGGAACCCAAACATGTAGTTCGGACCCAGCACCGGAATTCCCGCCTCTTCGCACGCCACCAGCGCCTCCTTGTTAGCGTCGGCCGTGGTGCCCTTGGCTACATGGTCCAGGATCTTCTGTTCCAGCGACTCGACGCCCACCCACAACATCACCAGGCCAGCCTTCACCAGCCGAGGCAACAGATCCTTGTTCTTCGCAACCGTGTCGGCGCGTCCGAAAGTAACGAAATTATAGTCCAGGCGCCGCTTCTCCATTTCCACAATCAGCTCTTCCAACCGCTCACGGCGGGCGAAAATGTCGTTGGCGAAAAGTTGCCCCGAAATGATGCCATACTTCTTAGTGAGAACTTCCAACTCATCCACAACATTTTGTTCCGACCGGTAACGCAGCGTCAGCCGCCACAGCTTGGGCTTGACGCAGAACTTGCAGTCGAACTCACAGCCTCGGGTGTACTCAACACCCCACGCCGGGGAACGCAGAAAGAGGGGCCCGATCGCGGGAAACCGGTAACGGCGGCTGCCCACTGAAAACAGGCTGTGTTCCGGCATGGGAAGATCGTCCAGATTCTGGATCAGCGGACGATTTTCGGTCTTGACGAATTCTCCGTTTCGAAGGTATCCGATACCCTGAATCCTGTTGTCACCCGAACGATCGGCCGACGCTTCCAGGTGGCTCAGCAAATCCACCACCGTCTCCTCCCCCTCCCCCAAGACCGCATAGTCGATCTCCGGGCAGGACGCCAGCGTCTCCAGAGGAGAAAGAGTAGGATGCACGCCCCCGATAATCGTGACGGCCTCCGGCCTTACCTGCTTGGCGAACTTCAGGAACGACATGGCCGAGTAGAGGGTGGTGGTGATGGCAGTGCTGCCCACCACGTCCGGCTTGAACTCCTCGATAATACGGCGCAGCTTGGCCGTGGTGAGACGCTGAGCCCAAACCTCCGCTACCTTCACCTCGTGTCCGGCGTGATGGCAGGCGGTGGCGACCCGCACCAAACCCGTGTTTGGCATCCAGACTCCCACCCACGGCGTGTGTGGATACAGCATCCAATGGGGGTTGGGCGGCGGCTCAACCAGCAACACTCGCATCTTCGCTCCGGCTTCTGCAGCCCGGGCCCGGGCCCGGCAGTGCATCACCGCTAAGTATAGCACACAAGGTCAGCGGTTCCAGCCGTGAAGTTCTCGAGATAGGGTCGTCCGCGCCAACAAACGGGCCGCATCGGAATATCCAGTTGGACTGATAGGGCCTGCCTAAATAGAATGAAACAGATGACAACACTGGCCCGGTCTCCGCTCCGAGCCGCACGACGTGAGGTGGGACAAATGAGAAGCTCTAGAGTTGTTGTTCTTCTTGTACTGGCCAGTTCGCTGGCCTGGCTTTCCTGCGGTGGAGATGACGAATCGGCCGCAAAGGACCTCTGGCCGAACCTGACCGTGGACGAAGCCGCCGGGACGATTGTCATTGAGACGACTTTGCAACGGGAAGTCGCGCTCGCAGGCACCTGGCACCTGATTGTCTACAAGAACGGTTCCAACGCGGACAAGTCCATGTTTATCACCGATGCCGAACCTGCGGAGACCTATGCGGCGCTGGCACACCTGGGGGGTTCCGACGGAGACAACGTGAACATCGACAACGTCGCGGAGCCTGATACCTTCACTCAGGGCAGCACGGTGGAGTTCACATTCAACTGGGAAGGTGCGGACAAGGAGTACTCCCTCGCCGAACTGTTCATTGAAGACGACAGCCTGGCCGGCGGTGAACCCGTTGGTTTGGAAATGAAATTCGGCGGCAACTACTCTGGTGTCGAGGGTACCAATCCGTCAGATGAAACAGGTTGCTCGGCCTGCCTTTTCTCGTGCAAGGCCGGCATAACCAGTAACGCCAGCGCGAACCTGGCGCTGCACCAGGCGGACGGCACTGAGGACGAAGAGGTGTGGCGTTACAAGGGCAACCCGGACCTGTTGCCCCCGGACGGTACTGCGGTTACGGTCACTATGACTTTGAAGTAGATGAACTTCGAGGTGAGTTTGCCATGAGATTTGCAACCACGGCGGCCATGGTTATAGTCCTGGCCCTGGCTTTCCCCCAGAAAGGGTGGTGCGCCTGAGCAGGCGGTGCAGCCTCCGCAGGAGGCTCGGGGACGGGTGGAGTCCCTGAATTCGCAACCGGCTACGATGGAGCCATCGGAAAGCTGCTGACCTCAGCGCAGGCCCGAAAAGAGGGTGAAAACCTCTATCTGGTCTCGGGCATTGGTGTGAAGGTGTTCCCGGCACCCTACCTTTCCGTGACCGGGTTCTTGCCCCATGAATGGAATGCGGGAGTGTACGAACCGACGGACCGTGAAGTCAGCGCTGACGGTTGGGCCGATCCCTCCTTTTCCGCATCCTGGGACATCTTCGAGATGCTCAATCCTTCCATCAAGAAGGGCACCTGCCCGGTGACCGGAAAGCCGCTCATCTCCATGCTCGACGAAGAGCAGTTCATCAAGAACCCCCACCTTAGCGTTTACGCCGGATTCACCGCTCCCGTGGGACGCGCGGACATCAAAGACCACACTTGGGTGGTGCCGCCCAACTACCAGCCCGGAGCGGGTGTCTACACCGGGTGGGCCGGCATGAGTTACGCCCAGGGCATCGGCGAGATCACCCCCAGCCTGGCCATGACCTACATGTTTGGGGGAGGTGAAAACAGCGTGGCATACGATGCCGCAGACTCACTGTCCCTCTCGGCGTCGGCAAAATGGGTCTTCTGGTACACCCAACGGGGCACACTCTACAGCGGGTTCGACGTTCTGAGTCCCTTGGGGAAGGCGACGCGCAACGGCAAAGAACTGGACGGCAGCGATACCCGGTTGGTGTTGTGGAATGCGGGAGTTTCTCTGTTCGCTCATAAGGTGTGGCGCACCACCGGGGGTGTCAGCGTTACGGTTCCGGTGATAGAAGGGGGGGCGGATGAGGTGAAGGTGGGCACTGGCCTCAGTCTGTTCCTGATCCAGAACTTCTGACCGCCTGAATTCCCTTGACACGGGGCGTGCGGGCCTGCGTAGAATAGGTTCTTCGAATACGGGAGACGCAACACACATGCCTCAGCAGTCGCCCATATACCTGGACAATTCAGCGACTTCTTGGCCCAAACCACCGGCGGTGGCTGAAGCCATGACCCGGTTCCTGGCTGAAGTGGGTGCGTCTCCGGGCAGGTCCGGTCACAGCCTGTCCATCGATTCAGGGAGGATCGTGTACCGTGCCCGGGCTGCAGTCGCCAGGCTGTTCGGAGCTCCCGACCCGCTGAGAGTGGTATTCGGCCTCAACGCCACGGACGGGATCAACCAGGCTCTGTACGGTCTGCTCGGAGCCGGAGACCACGTAATTACCAGCAGCATGGAACACAATTCGGTGATGCGGCCGCTGCGCGCCCTGGAAAAAAAGGGGACAGACCTCACCGTCGTGGATTGCTCTCCCGACGGAGAGTTGGACCCGGCCGAGGTTGAAGATGCCATCCGGCCCCGGACCAAGCTGGTGGTGCTCAACCACGCCTCCAACGTCACCGGCCGTCTGCTGCCGGTGACTGAAGTGGCGGAAATCTGCCGCCGGCGTGACCTGCTGCTGCTCCTGGACGCGGCGCAAACTGGCGGTACGGTACCCATCGAAATGGAGGAAATGGGCGTTGACCTGCTGGCGTTTACCGGCCACAAGGGACTGCTGGGACCACAGGGGACGGGGGGACTGATTTTCGGCGGCCGCGTCGACGTGAACGAGGTGAAGCCGCTCAAGACCGGAGGCACGGGCAGCCGCTCCGAGCTGGAAGTACAACCTGAGTTTTCGCCGGACAAATTCGAGAGCGGCACGCCCAACGCGGTGGGCCTCGCGGGGCTTCTCGCCGGCGTCCGCTTCGTCCTCGAAACCGGAGTCGACAAGATCAGGGCCCACGAGGACCGTTTGATGCGACGACTGCTGGACGGCCTGGCCGCGATGGATCGGGTCACCCTCTACGGCGGAACCCGGACAGCAGGCCGGACCGCTACACTGGCGTTCAACATCGCAGGAATGAGCCCATCGGATCTGGGACTTGCCCTGGACGAGCAACACGGCGTGCAGGCCCGGGCCGGATTGCACTGCGCGCCTGCGGCACACCGAACCATCGGCACTTACGAGGAAGGAAGCGTTCGTTTCTCGCCCGGCTTTTTTACCACGCAGGGAGATGTCGAGAGGGCGCTGGAAGGGGTTGCGGCCATCGTGGCAGGGGGCGCCCCATGAGCGCCCCCGTCTTCAGCGTCGTACTGTTCCAGAGCACCAACGCAGCGCTGCGCGGGGAAGACCTGGCAGAGCAAGCGGGAATCCCGGTCAAGCTTATCCCCGTTCCTCGCCAGCTCAGCTCCGATTGCGGAGTGTGCTTGAGATTCTTCAGAACTGACCAGGCGCGCATGGAAGCGATGTTGAGCGCGGGAAACGTACCGATTGACGCTATCGAACCGATAAACTGAAGGGGAGGGGGGAACATGGAGAGCATGTGCAAGACGAAACCGGAAGTGGCGGAGACGGGCTGTGGGTTGGTGCTTAGCGTTCCCGGGCGACACCTGGGCAGGGGCGATGACGAAAAGCTCGGCGACATCCTGATCCGGAGCTACTTTCATGTGCTTCAGGAAGTGGGGCCGACGCCCGACACCATAGTTTTCTACAACGGCGGAGCTTTTCTCACCCAGAAGGACTCCTCAGTGCTGGAAGACCTGGTTTCATTGGAGGAAAGAGGTGTCGAAATACTCACCTGCGGGACCTGCTTGAACTACTTCGAGATTGCAGAGGGACTCGGGGTAGGCAAGGTGTCCAACATGTATGAGATTGCGGAACGCCAGCTCGGAGCGGCCAAAGTGGTCACCCTGTAGATGAACGGGGTGACTCCCGGGACCGCCCGGTGTGCCACCATGCGCCGAAACTGCTTGTCGAGTGGAAAATGCGGATGTAGAAAATAGTGTCGTAGTTTATCGTAACTTGTGGGACGGCTCATGAAACTCTCAATTGGCAGCAATTTTGACCCCGCGGTGCTGGCAGGCATCGCCGAGTTGCCGGAAGTAACGGAACTCATGGCGTCCGACCCGAAGTCGGTAGTGGGCACCGACCGGCCGCCGGGGCGTCTCAAAAGTGCGGACCGAGGAGCGCTGGCGCAGTACATTGCCGACGCTCATGCCATGGACCGGACCGTCAACTTCCTGCTCAACGCGCCCAGTATGGGTGGGCGGCAATTTGACGGCACGGACGGCAAGCGGCTCATCGACTACGTGGGCGGACTTCAAGACGCGGGTGTCGACGCGGTCACCGCCTCTTTTCCGGCCCTCATCCAGTTGGTGAAACGGCGCTTCCCAAAGCTCGCCGTCCACGCCTCGCACAACTCCGGCGTGTCCACCGTTGACCAGGCAAGGATGCTGGAGGACATGGGTGCCGAAGTTATCTGCGTGGTTCGTTACATGAATCGCAACTTCCGCTTTCTGGAAAGAGTGGTCAAGTCGGTGTCAGTGCCGATTCAGGTGAGTTGCGCCAGCGACTGAATGCTCAACTGCCCGAACATGCGGTGCATGTATCACATGTCGATAACTCACGCCACCACGGTGGACCGGCCAAAACCGCGCTTCTATGCCCGCCACGGCGGCGCCTGGTGCATGACCTGGTGCCATCACAGAATGCGCCTGAACGATTCCAAGCACCTTACTTCCGGGACGTTCATCAGACCTGACGACGTTCCCGCTTACGAGAGAATAGGCATAACCCACTTCAAGCTCGATACGCGGATGTTTCCAACTGACGTGATACTCGACCGCGCCCGTGCCTATTCCGCGCGCCGCTGGGACGGAGACTTGAAGCGCATGATGACCACCTTCCACCTCAACATGGTGAAGGTGCGCCCGGACAAGGCCGCGGAACTCACCAGCAGGTGGGACGAGCTCACCGACCAGGAGAAGGTTCTCGCCATCGGGAGCCTCGTTGATTTCGACAAGCTGTGCTACATGGATAACAGGGCCCTGGACGGCTTTCTCAAGCGCTTTGAAAAGGCGCCCTGCCCGCCCGATTGCACCGACTGCGACTACTGCGCCCGATTCGGCGAGAGTTTCTTGCAGTGGGATGAAGAGCTGAGGCGGAAGGTGATGGACGCGATTCCCGGTTTCCGAAAATGGTTGCTGGAGGAGTTCGATTTTCCCCCGTTCAAATCACGATAGGTCTGAATCGAGGGGCAGGGTTTGTTGTTTTTGTGAAAGCGGTTCTGATAAGATGTGCGATACCTTGAGACGGTAGGAGAGAGGCAATGAAGCTTTCAGTGGGCTGCAACTGGGACCCGGCGCTGGTCGAGAAACTCGCCGGCATCAACGAGGTTACGGACCTGTGCGGTATGATCAACCCGACGGTTGTCGGATGTGGCTCTCTGGCCTACCTGGCTCCGCCGGTCACCAGAGATGAGGTCGCCGCGTACGTCAAGTCGGTGCATAATGCGGGCCGAACCATGACCGTCATTCTCGACGCTCCCAACATGGAAGCCATGGAGTGGGAGCCCGAGGTCCACAAACGCGTGCTCGAGTTGTTCGGGTGGCTGGAGGAGGTCGGCGTCGACTACGTCGAGTTGGCCATCCCATATCTGGTGGAACTGGTACATGTCCGCTTCCCCAAACTCAAGATCAAGGTTTCTCCCATCACCCGGACCGCGTCGGTAGACACCGCGCTCTTCTTGCAGGAGATGGGCGCGGACATGGTGGCAGTGGAGCAACTTCTCCAGCGAGATTTTCAAGCTCTCAAAGTGATCGCAAGGGATTCCCCTGTGCCTATCGTTCTGGACGCCACAGACGGCACGCTGCGGGGTAGTCCCAGCTATGGCAACTTCGACTACGCCTGGACCAACGCAGTACAGTCCAGCGACCGTGACGAGCTCACCGACTACCGCGAGTTGTCCCGGACCTACAATCCCGCGTTCGACGACTGGTACAAGGTCAAAAACCCTGCGGAACTGATCCGCTGCAATTTCATCCGGCCCGAAGACCTGCACTATTACGAGGAACTCGGCATCGAGAACTTCAAGTTGGATGTGGCGATCTACACCACCGATCACATCGTGAAGTGTGCCGAAGCATATGCAGGTCGCCGCTACCTCGACAGCACGGTAGAGCTGGCCAATCTGTTCTACGCGGGCCATCAATACCGGGTCGAGGAGATCGGTGGGCCCTTGAAGAACAGCCGGGTTCTGCCCCCGGACTCGCCGCCCCAGATCACCCGCTATTTTCAACTCCTCGACAACAAGGGTTTTGTCTCCGAAATGGTCCGGATGGAGAATCCGGCCCTGGAAGGATTCCTCAAACACGTTCTCGATGGTGAGTGCAGGGTCGTGGACTGCCAGGCCTGCCTGCGGCACGCCGGCATCGCGGTGACCATGGAAGAGGACATGCGTGAACTGTTTACGCGGGTCCACCAGGAATATCGAGATTGCCTCACCAGTGGGGCGTACCTCTAGGATACCCCATGCCTTTTTCGGTCGGCACAAATTGGGATGACCAACTAATAACCGCGTGCGCCGAATACCCGGAAGTGACCGATTTTTTCGCTTCACTTCCTTCCGCGGTGATCGGGCACGGGCGGCCCATACGCAGCGTTCCCAAAGTGGACCGGGACGACCTGAAAAGGCACGTGGAGTTGATACATCGACACGGCCGCACGTTCACCTACCTGCTCAACGCACCGAGCCTTGGCGGCCGCCAGTTTGAGCCGGGGATCCGCAACCGCATTGTTGAACTGGTGGACTGGTTGGTTGACGTCGGTGTTGACGCGCTGACGGTATCGTTGCCCGACCTTGTAGACCTGGTCAAGCGCCGACACCCGAAGATCGGCGTGAAGATCTCCCATAATTCCACAGTATTGACAACCGAGCAGGCCAGAATGTACCAGGAGCAGGGCGCGGACCTCATCTGCCTCATGCGCTCCACCCACCGCCGCTTCGAACTGCTGCAAGAGATGGTGGAAACCCTGTCGATCCCGGTCCAACTCATCGCCACCAGCGGCTGCGTGAGTGGTTGTGTCAACATGGTTTCCCTGTACCACATGTCTCAAACCTGCTCGTTGACAAGGGAAGGAAGGGCAGACACACCGGACGGAAGGCATGGTCAGGGGTTTTGCTTTTCATGGTGCCACGCCAAGAAGCTGGAAAAACCGGAAGAGATCCTGAAGGCCGCATTTATCCGGCCCGAAGACCTTGGTTTGTACGAGAAACTCGGCGTCAGTGAATTCAAGCTCGACACCCGGGTGCTGGCCACGCCCGCCATTCTCCAACGAGTAAAAGCCTACAACGAGCGAGCCTGGGAAGGGGACCTTCAGGGCCTGATTTCCGTGTTTCAATTGGGCTACGATACCCGGGTCGGTACGCAAATGGGCACCGGTGGCAAAGTAACTGTGCGCAAGCTCCACGATGGGGGACGGGAGGCGGCCTTCAAGCGCTTCTTTTCACTTGCCGAGTACGTGGATTTCAAGAGGTTGCTTGAGCTTGACTCGAAAGCGGTTGACGGATTCATTGAGGGGCTGAAAAAGAAACCCTGCTCTGCCTCGTGCGGCGGCTGCGACTACTGCTCGCGCATCGCTGAAAAGGCCCAGGCCTGGAGCGAAGAAGATCGGAAGAAACTGCTGGAAATCATCAGAGAATACAGGAAGGCGCTCTACGCCCGGTAGACCTTGCAAAGCAAGGCTCTAAGCGGCCAGCCGCCGCTCAATTCGTTGCAGATTTCAGGATCGTCATCGGTGAGTACGTTGACGTTGGATTCCCAGACCCCGTGAAGCGATGGTTCGCTTCCCGGTTGCTCCGGGAACCACCAGCCGTGCTCAGCGTGAACCACATCCCGGCGAATGCCTTCGTCGAGCCGGCACCGTTGCCGCACCCTGCCCCTCAGCGTCTCAATCCACACCCAATCGCCATCATCGATTCTCAGCTCCTTGGCTACATCGGGGTGGAGTTGCACCAACGGGTCGGGGTGCCGTTTACGCAGGGAAGCCACCTGGCGGTGTTCAGAATGATAAGCTTGCACAAACCGACCCCCGGTAATCAGAACCAGGGGAAACTGTTCAGCGATATCCGGAGTACTCACCGGGCTCTCAGCCGGTTCCACATAGTTGGGCAGCGGGTCGTAGCCCAACTCTTCGAACACGGTGGAATACAGCTCGAACTTGCCTGTCTTCGTAGCGAAACCCACCTCGCCCCATTTCTTGTAGTATCCCCGGAGCGAGACATGACCGCCGGCTGCGGCAAAACTCTCCAGCGTATGCCCGATGGGTTCCAGCCGGTCGTCATAGGCCTGCTCCAGATCCTCCCACGGCCAATCATCAGCCTGCCCCAACCGCACGCCCAGCCCACGCCACACATCGAAATCGGTGCGCCGATGGAATTGTTCACCCGAAAGCAGGGGGAGCACTGCCTTGCCACCGACTATGAAACCCGCGGTATCGGAGCCGGTGAACAGCAACGGGCGTTCCAGCCAGTTGCCCGTAGGCAGCACATAATCCGCCAGTTGCGCCGACGGGGTCATGAACGGGTCTGCGACCACGTACAGGTCGAGGGAATTCAGCGCCTGGTGAATAAGCCTTGCGTTGGCATAGGTCACCAGCGGGTTGCTCCCCATGGTGATCATCCCCCGCACAGGGTACGGCTCGCCGCTGACGGCTGCGCGAAACACTGTGGGAGCGTGCGCAAAAAGGTGGTGGCTCGAAGTCATCTTCCGGCCCCAGAGCTTCTCCACCTGCCGCTGAATCAGGTCGTACCCGGGATAACCCAGCAGCTTGAACCGCGCCGCGCCCAGTTGCTTCGCCTTCTGGGCCGCGGGCAGCCGCTCGCACAATTCCACCGAATACTCGGTGTTGTAGCCCTGGGTGGGCGGCCGTCCCATGTCGCCGCCTCTAACGTCCAGATTCCCGGTGAGCGCAGTGAGCGCGTAGCGCGCGTGCAGCGCTTGCACGCTGTTGGAGACCTGGTCGAGACCGAGATAGCTGCACGAAGCAGAAGGTCTGTCGGTGGCATAGATGCGCGCGGCCCGAGCAATGTCCGTGGCAGGCACACCGCACACTTCCGCGGCCCAGGCAGGAGTATACTGCCCGACATGTGCGGCCAACTGGTCGAAACCGTGACAGTGCCGGGAGACGAACTCCCGATCGTACAGTTCCTCCCCCACAATCACGTGGAGCATAGCCAGGAGAAGCGCGAGGTCTGTCCCCGGCCTCACCGGCAAAAACAGGTGCGCCTTCCTGGCGGTGGCGGTGCGCCGTGGGTCCACCACAATGAGCCTGGCGCCCGCGTCCACCGTATCCAGAATCTGCTGCCAGGAGGTCCGCTCGGAACGCGCAGGGTTGGTGCCGATGAGCAAGATACTCTTTGTCTTGCCCGGAAAGGGGGTGAACGCGTTGCAGGAGAGCCCCGACATCGCGGCGGAGACCACGTTGCTCACCGCCCAGCAAATGTGTCCCTGGGTAAAGCAGTTGGGACTGCCGAACAAGTTGAAGAAACGCCGGCGGTATTCATCAGGTGAGCGGTAGGTGCCGCTGGTGGTGGCTATCGTTTCCGCTCCGTAGCTATCCCTTAGCCTTCCCAACCGCTGGGCGATTTCGTCCAGCGCATCGTCCCACGAAAGTCTCTGCCAGCGATTCCCGCCCCGCTCCCCTACCCGCTTCAAGGGGAATTTCGTCCGTTCCGGGTGGTGCGCCCACTCGCCTGCGGCAGCAGCTCGGGGACACGCAGCAACTGTTTTGACGAACAGTTTTCCCCGGGGAGCATTGACGTCCCCTTCCAGCTTCAAAAGCGTACCGTCTTCGACGTGACACTTCACTTTGCAGTGGCTGTGGCACCACATGCAGACAGAGCTGACTACTTTGCGCCCCAAAGCACCCTCCTCCAGCGCCGCGGGTAGCACGCTCGTTCCAGGCAATCGAAGAACAGGGCGCCGGTGTCGTTCACTGCAAACAGCTCCCCCTGACGGCCAACCTCCAGCAGCCCAAGCTCCACAAACAGGCCGAGCGCGGTGACCAGCTCACCGGCAGGCATGCCGAACCGGGCCACGTACTCGGCGATGTCCAGCTCTCCCTTCTGACCGAGACGCCCGATCAGGTAGCGAGCAGCGTGGTCTTCCGGCCCCAGCGCGTACATGCTCTCCACCGGCAACAGGTCGTCCACCAACTTACTCCCGTACTCACCTAGATCTGAGGTGTTGGTGTAAAAACTGTCGCCGATCCGGCCAAAGGCCGATGGACCAAACCCCAGGGCCAGGGGCGTTGATTCACCCGGTCCCGTTCCTTCCTCGGGCGTGGCCACGCTGCGCAGCCGCGTCCACGCCTCCATGCTGTCTTTGTGCACAAAATGGTGGGGCCGGGTGCGCTGATAACCTTGAGCTTCGAACAGCTCCGCGGCGATGGCGAACATCTCCACTTCGCGGGCAAAGTAGTCTTCGCCTTTATTGAGCGCGGTTTGGGAATCCACCCGCAGCAGATAGAGGCTGAATTCGGGGATGCCCAACTCGATACCCTGGCGAACCGTGGCCTTCCAATTCTGAACCGACTGTCCCGGCAGCCCGTAGATGAGGTCGACGTTGAGCAGATCGAAATCGCGGCCCAGAATCTCTTCCACAGCTCTCACCGCGGTACCCGAGTCGTGGTCGCGACCGATGGCTTTTAGAACCTCATCGTCGAAGCTTTGGACCCCCATGCAGATCACGTTCACTCCCGAGCCTGCCAGGTAGTCCAGTTTCCCGGCCTCTACCTGCCGGGGGCTGGTTTCCACCGTCCACGCGTAGCCACCTTCTGTGAGGGACACGGTGTCGCGGAGAGCCAGGAAGATCCGGTCGAGTTGCTTGTTGCTCAGAATGGTGGGAGTGCCCCCGCCGAAATAGACCTTGGACGACTTACGCCCCTTGCCGATGTAACCCCCGGCCAGGGCAAACTCCTTCACCAGTGAGTCAACGTAATTGTCGGCGAGATTCCCCGGATCGCGTACGCTGTAGTAGACGCAGAACCGGCACTTGCGGTTGCAGAAGGGCACGTGAACGTAGACGGATGGATGCGCTTCGGGAGGCAGCGCCCCGAGGAACAGGTCGATGCGATCAGGACGGTCGGGAGCGGGCCAGTATTGGCGAAACGGCACCGGGTAGATGGTCTGGTTGCCGTGCTCCATGGCCGGCCTGCCGTGACCGGCCTTGGCGAGTGCTTCGGCTATCTGGGCTATCTTGTCTCTATCCATCAGAACCCGCCGGATTCGGGCGGCCAGCGCCCACGTCGCGCTTCACAGCGCTTCCACAATGACCTTACCACGCCCGGGTGCCGCGATTCCACCTCAGCAGCTTCCGCTCCGCCAGCAGCACGGCCCGGTCGAACGCAAACCCGAGGCCGGACATGAGCACGATCCCCGCGAACATCTCTTCGGTGTACCACAGCCTCTGGGACTCAAGTATGAAGTAGCCCAGGCCCGCTCCCGCCGCGATCATCTCAGCAATAACCAGCATCAAGAGGGAAACTACAACCCCAAGGCGCAGCCCGGCAAAAACCATGGGTGAGGCCGCAGGCACCAGCACTCGGACCAGGATCTGAACCCTGCCTGCACCCAGGTTGCGCGCCGCCTTGACAAGTGTCGGATCGACGTTGCTCACACCCTGCATGGTGTTGATCAGGGTCAAGAAAAAGGGCGGCAGCGCGACCATAAAGAGCTTTGAACTCTCCCCCAGGCCGAGCCAGACGATCACAAGGGGCAACAGCGCGGCCAGGGGCACGGCCCTCATGATCTGCAGCGGTGCGTCAGCCAGATCGTACAACGTCCGTGACCAACCCATGAGTGCGCCCAGCGTAATGCCCAACGCGGCCCCTATGACGAACCCGGTCAGTGCGCGAAGGACGCTGACGGCTGCGTGAGGCAGAATGACGCCATCTACCGTCAGCCCCCAGAGGGTGGACAGGATAGCGGAAGGAGCGGGGAGCAGATAGGGAGCCACGAGCCCGGCCTGGACGGTCAACTCCCACAGGACGACAATTGCGGCCAACGCCCCATACCGGAGTATCCACCTGCTAACCATAGAGCACCTTCCTCAGCTCCTGTTGCAGCTCGTGGAAGCGAAGCTCCGCGCGCAACCCGGCCTCGCGAGGGCGGTTCAGGTCAATGCTCAAAACCGCTCTGATCGTCGCAGGAAGGGGACTCAACACCACGACTCTATCTGCCAGAAACACAGCTTCGGAAATGCTGTGAGTCACATAGATAACCGTCTTGCCGGTTTCGCGCCAGATGCGCAGGACTTCTTGCTGAAGGGATTCTCTAAGCTGAGAATCCAGCGCGGCCAGCGGCTCGTCCATGAGTAGCAGATCCGGTTCATTGGCCAGGGCTCTGGCGATAGCCGCACGCTGCCTCATCCCGCCGCTCAATTCGTGTGGATAGGACTTTTCGAAGCCGGCGAGCCCCACAAGGCTGATGAATTCCGCGGCACGGGCCCGACGTTTCTTGCGGGGCACACCTCGAACCGAAGGTCCGAACTCCACGTTTCCCAACACCGAAAGCCAGGGAAAGAGGGCGTACTCCTGGAAGACCATCCCGGTTTTCCCACCCGTGCCAGTCACCTTTCGGCCGCCGACCAGCACTTCACCGGAATCCGGTGTCTCGAGACCGGCGATGAGCTGCAACAACGTCGTCTTGCCGCAACCGCTGGGGCCCAGAACACAGATGAACTCGCCATCTGCAACCTCCAGATTCACTCCTTCGAGCACGGACCTGGAATCACCGCTGGGATGGACAAATGATTTAGTGAGATTGCTGAGCTTGAGTTCGAGCACGGGCGAGAGGCCTCATCCCTTGACGAAATTCAGTTCGTAGTCGCCCTTCACCAACCCCGCCATCTGGCAGGTGTCGAGAAAAGTGCCGATAGCGACCCGTCCACGATGGCCCATTTCCAACGTGAACGGTCCGACGAAAGTCAGGGCAAAGGTCTCGGCCTCCTCCCTGGTGGCGTCGCGGGCGTATTGCATAGCATAGTCCAGCGCTTCTTCCACGTTCCCCAGCGCGAATTCCACCGAACGCCGAAAAACCCTGGCCACGCAGCGCTTCAAATCCTCGTCCAACCCACGGCGAACGAGATCGACGCCGAGAGGAAGCGGATAGCCGGTTCGTTCGTTCCACGCCTTCCCGAGGTCCGTGGCCTCCAAACCACGCCCTTCCCACAACTGCTGATCCTCACTGATGAGCACTCCGGCATCGACCTCCCCCAGCGAAACCGCCTGGAGAATCGAATCGAAGGGCATCACCACCGGCTCGAACTTGTCGAGTATGCAGCGCAAGACCAGGAAGGCGGTGGTGCTGAGTCCCGGCACCGCGATGCGTTCCACCGGCCCTCCGGCCCGCTGAACCAACAGCGGACCACGGTCCTCAGCCATGCACGCACCAGAGGTAAGAATGTCGTAGGCGCGGGCAAGATCGGGCAGGGAAGCGACAGACGCCGCGGTGACGTCCAGCGCCCCTTCCAGGGCTTGCTCGTTGAGCGTAGAGATGGGAGCAACCAACTCCGTAAACTCCAGCCCTTCCAGGTCAACCCGCCCGGTCAGCAGACCGTACAGCATGAACCCGTCATCGACATCCGGGGTATGTCCGATCGTCAACTTGGATCGCAAAGGTCCTCCAGCACCTCATAAGCCGTGTTTCTTTTTGCCGCCCTGAATCCACTGTACCTTATCACATCTTTGAGCTCATCGATATTTGTTGTTGTAGTCACACCTGTCTCCCGCAACACCTTCTCTTCCATGAGAACGCCGCCCATGTCGTCGGCGCCGAACTTCAGGCCCAGCTGGGCAACCTTCATGCCCTCAGTCAACCAGCCCGAGCCGATATGATCGAAGTTGTCGAGGTAGATGCGCGCCACGGCCAGGGTCCTGAGATACTCCGCTCCGCCCGCGGGAAGTACGTGTTTCAGCCGGGTGTTCCCGGGGCTGAAAGTCCACGGGATGAAGGCCCGAAATCCGCCCGTTTCATCTTGCAGTTTGCGCAGTTCATCCAGGTGCGCAACCCGATGTTCAGGCAACTCCTCGGCGCCGAACATCATCGTTGCCGTGGTTCGCAATCCCTGTGAGTGGGCCGTTCGCATAACATCCAGCCACTTCGCGCCGGAAATCTTGGAAGGACTCACAGCCTTCCGTACCGTGGGGTGAAAAATCTCGGCGCCGCCGCCGGGAAGCGAATCCAACCCGGCCCTCTTGAGCCTGCCCAGGGTCTCCTCCACTGAGCACTGTTCAAGTTCGGCAAGATAAGCCAATTCGGGCGGGGACAGTGAGTGGATCACCACCCCCGAATGCCGGGCCCGAATAGCTGAAAACAGTTTGCAGTAGTAGGCCAGGTCCGCATCAGGATTCAGGCCACCTTGAATGAGCACCTGGGTGCCACCGATGCCGACCATTTCGTCAACCCGGGTGAGCACCTCATCCTTTGACAGCAGGAACGCCTCGTCATCATCCTTCCCGGTGTAGAAACCGCAGAAGGAGCAGGCGTTTCGACAGACGTTGGTGGTGTTGATGACCCGATCCACGATAAAGGTCGCCTGAAGCTCCGGCAGCTTGGAAAGACGGACGCCGTGGGCCATGCGTCCCAGCCACCAGAGCGGCTGCTCGTAGAGGGACAGACCTTCCTCGAAGGTAAGGCGCTCGCCGCGGGATATCTTCGCCTCGAGTTGTTCCCTCGCCTCGTCGCCAGGGGCACTGTCCGTCACGACTTCATCGCTGTGCAACCCTCCGGCCACAGCTTCGTAGTTGCTGTAGACTTCCGTCGGAATGCGACCGATCTCCTCGATAAGATGGACCATCTCGGCAGTAGAGACTCCCTTGGGAGTGTCTGCTCCGGCCGAGTGCACGATAAGCTCGTCATAGTAGGTGGAGCCGATGTCGTCCGCGCCGAATTCCAGGCCCACCTGGCAGGCCTTGTAACCGTAGAATGTCCACAATGACTTGAGGTGGGAGAAGTTATCCAGAAACACCCGCGCAACACCGAGGACCCGCATGTCCAACTCGCCGAACGTTTCGGTGCGCATGCCTTCAATTCCCGTGTTCAAGCCGAAAAACGGGATCGGCACAAAGGCCTGAAATCCGCCGGTGCGATCCTGCAGTTGCCGCAGTTGGGACAGATGGTCGACGATGTGCGCCCCGGTTTCGACGTGCCCGTAGAGCATTGTTGCGTTGCTCGGCACCCCGACCTTGTGGGCACATTCCATAACCTCCAACCACCGCTCTCCACTGATCTTGTTCTTGCACACGACCGTTCTCACTGCGGGATGAAAAATCTCGGCGCCGCCGCCGGGGATGCTACCGAGGCCCGCGGCCTTGAGCCGGCGCAGAACCTCGTCCAGGGGCAGGCCCGATAGGCGAGCCATGTAGTCGACTTCCACCGCGGTGAATCCCTGCACGAAAATTCCGGCGTCCACCCCTTTGATGGCTCTCAAAACATCGAGGTAGTAATCGAATCCCAACTCCGGATTCAACCCCCCGACGATATGCACCTCCCCAGCCCCGCGGGCCGCGGCGGACGCGACCAACTCCCGGATCTCGTCCACCGACATGGCATAGCCTTCTCCCGGATCACGGTAGAACGCGCACAGCGCACATTCGTTGATGCACTCGTTGGTGTGGTTGATGTTGAGGTTGTGTTGGAAGTAGACCCGGTCGTCGGCTACCGCCTTGCGCCTGACCTCGGCCATCTCCTGAAGGAAAGTAAGATCGGACTCCTCCAGAAGCCACAAGGCCTCCTGCTGGTTGATGCGTTGGCCGTTCAGGACTTTGCTGCGAATCGTTTCGGATCCCACCGTGTCGGCTCTCCCGGTTCGTACGCCTTCCGAAGTATAAGAATAAGCAGTCAGTTAAGTCCAGAGAATGTCGTTCTTTGGGGAATTCAGTCGCCGAGGTACTTGGCGATGCGCTGGAGGCAGTCCATGTGGAGTTCCCCCAGACCGTAGTCGAGGCTGGAGATGTAGGAGAGAAGCTCAGACTTGCCCACGCCGGCCAGCAACTCGGCGAGGTTGGCCAGGTTGCCTGCGGTAAGTTGGCGAAACCGCGGGGACAGCTCCGCGGCCAGTCCCTTCTCCCGAGTTACGCACACCGCGTATACGAGGGGCAGCCCGGTGAGCTCCCACCATTCGGACCCCAGGTCGAGGAAGTCGAAACCGGCGCGGTCTTCAAGCCCCCTGTCTCCGATAATCAGGCGGGCGTCAGCCATGGCGCATTCATGCCCATCGACGAACTTCGGATGCAGACCGTGCCTGCGAAAGAGCATCCGCTGAACCAGGAAATTGCTCGTCAACGAGTCGGGGCTCAAGCAAACACACTGAATGTTGCGCAATTCACCGTTAAAAAACAGACGCACCGACCTGGTGGGCCCGAAGGAAGAGATGGAAACCCCCTGAACCAGCGAGTAGGCATCCCGGTTGCGCAGGTAGTCCACCGACGGCACAAAAGAAACGTCGAGCTTACCCTCCGCAAACCAGCCGGCCAACTGTCGAGGTGTCCCCGTAACTACTTCGCCAAATTGCTCCATCCCGTGCAGAAACGGAAGCGAGTTGGTGAACTCCACGACGCCAATCTTTAGCTTGCCGGACATTCGAGAACTATCCCTCATTCTCCCCACTGGACGAGTCGCCTTTTCTCCGTGAAGCGGGGAAACCCGGAAGGTGCGACGACCGTCGTTGAACTTAGCTAACGACCCGCTCCAGAGTCAAGGGCTTTCTTGAGGAGAAGACTCTTCGTGGTACTCCGCGTCCTGATTGACGTTCCAGACATCATAGAGCGGCTTGCCCGCGACAATATTCTCCACCGCGAGCATGGCGGTCATCATGGAATGGTCCTGGTTGTTGTACCTGTGCATACCGTTGCGGCCGATGAGGTGCAGCCCTTCGTACGACGACTCCACCGCGGTGCGAACAGTTTCGATATTGGCCGCATAGCCGTCATCGTAGACCGGATATGCGTGACGCTGCCGGACGACGCAGCCATCCAGGAAATCGGCCTTATCCCCAAGGCCCAGGGAATCCAACTCGGCCACAGCAAGGTTCACCAGGTCCTGGTCAGGCATGGACCAGAGCTGGTCCCCCGCATTGCAGAAATACTCCAACCCGAAACAGTTGGTTTCCGGATCAGGGATCATCTCAGGAGACCAGGCTTTGAAGTTCTGAATGCGGCCGACCGTCACGCCCGGGTCCTGCACATAGATCCAGTTGTCATCGAACCGCTGCCGGTCTTTCACGATAAGTGCCACCGTCAGAAAATCACGGTGCTTCAACGCCCCGGCCGCGGCCAGGACCTCCGGCGACGGAGTCGGGGACAGACCTGCAATCATCTCTCCCACAGGGGCGGAGCAGAGAACCTGGTCACAAACCTCACTTGCCTCGCCATCGTCGCCCACATGGCGGACCGACCAGCCCTGTTCGCCCAGGGACAGACCTGTCGCCTTTCGCCCGAGCCTCACCTCGCCTCCGGCTTCCACGATCCGGTCGGCGCATGCCTCCCACAACATCCCCGGCCCTTTCCTGGGATATCGGAACTCCTCCACCAGAGTCTTTACCACTGCCCCGCGCTGAGGCAGCAGCGCCTTTCTCAGAATGCTGCTGACGGACAAACCCTTAATGCGTTGTGCCGCCCAGTCTGCGGACAGTTCCGCGCACGAAATACCCCAGACCTTCTCCGTATACGATTTGAAGAAAATCTCGAACAGCCGGCGCCCGAATTGATTGACCACCCACTCTTCGAACGTGCGAGGATGTCGCACCGGGAGGAGCCGCGCACGCATGAAGGAAAACCCGCAGGTCATGGTCTCGGCCAGGCCCAGGGTGCGCAAAGCACTCACCGGCTTCAGCGGATAGTCGAAGAACTTTCCACCGTGGAAAATCCGGGATTTACGGGGGCGCACCAACATGTCGTCAGGGAGCAACTCCGTCCACAGCGCCTCCACCTCGGCCGACTTGGAGAAAAACCGATGCCCGCCGATGTCGAAGCAATATCCCTTGAACTCGACGGTACGACTGATGCCCCCTACCCTTTCCGGGTCCGCCTCAAGCACCAGCGGCCGGTAACCATGCTTGCCCAGAAGATATCCCGCGGTAAGACCGGCAGGTCCTCCGCCGATAATGACCACTCTCTTTCCGGTACCGGTCAAGTCCTAACTCCCGAGCCGCAACAGGCGCCTGGCGTTGCCCACAAAGATCTTCTCACGGTCTGCGTCGGGAACATCCAATTCCTCAACCGACCGGGTAGTTTCCCTGATACTTGCAGCACCCAACTCGTTGTCAAAAGGCATGTCGGTGCCGAACAAAACCCGGTCCGCACCAAAAAAGGACACCCCGCATTGCAGCGCAGCCGTAGAGCCATTAACAGCGGTGTCGTTGTAGAACATGCGGAAATAGTCGAGAAGCGGACGACTGAGGTTCTCACTGTATTTCGCACCCAGACGGCCTTCCATGTACTCGTACCACGTCACGATACGTTGCTCGAAGTAGGGCACCATTCCGCCACAGTGGTGGGTGATGAATTTCAAACCGGGGAATCGCTCCAGCACGCCGCCAAACACCAACCGCGTCATAGCCACGGTGGTCTCGTACGGCCAGCCCCACATGCCGAACACCCGGTACTTTGACCTCTCCTCGGTATCATAGTCAGGCTTCAACTCACGCCGGGGGTGGATCCAGATGGGCAGGTCGACCTTCTCCATAAACTCGTACAGTGCGAACAGACTCGGATCGTCCAGCGGCTTGCCGTGACACGGCGTGAACACCTCAACACCTTGGAGGCCCAGCTCCCCCAGTGCGCGCTCCGCTTCCGCCAGTGCGGCGTCCATATCATCCAGGGGGAGGGATGCAACCGCGCCGGCAAAACGGTGCGGATGGGCGGCCACCAACCCGGCCAGGCCGTCGTTGGTGATGCGGGCGACGTCGGCGGAGGAAAGGCTGCCCGCCGGCTCCACCGGACCGGCCAGGGTGAGTACTTGTTCCACATCGGGGAACCGGTCCATCACTTCGAAGCGGGCCCCCAGGTCCGACAAGGTCGGAGTGGTCCCCGCAAAGGCGCGGGTCGCCCGGCTCGTTGCTGGCAGCACGTGTCTCACGTATTCGGGAGGCATGATGTGGGCAAAAATGTCAATTTTCAATTTTCAATTCCCAATTATCAATTATCAATTCAACGGACTCTTGCACATTCGCATCAGCTCGTCGACGACGCAGTCTATTCCGTCGTACAGTTCGACCAGCTCTCTGGCTGCCATGAAGGCCGAACCGGTTACGATACGATTCTTCACGTCCACCACCGCTTCAGTAGGCGGCACCACCACCGGGGTCTGTCCCATCGCTGCCACTCCCCCGACAAACCGTTCCTTGGGGCCCATCGCGATCTTTGCACCTTCTACTCCCCGATTGCGGAAGAACGCGGCCAGTATAGAGGTGGCGATGCAAACCGCGCCCAACGGCTTGCCCGCATCGTAGACCGCGGTCAGGAGAGCTTCCAGCGCTGGCAGAACGGTCATTTTCTCCAGGGCAAACGCAAAATCGGTGAGGCTGCGGGCCGCGCCAAACCCACCGGGAATCAGCACGGTATCCAATAGGGCCGCGTCCGCCGCGGAAATCTCGACGATTTCCCCCCGCGCAATGCGGGCCGCCTCCACCAGCATGTCCCTTTCCGCGTCAATCTCCTTCTTGGTCGAGTGGTCAACTACCCTGCGCTGAGCCCCGGAAGGAGCCAGATAGACGATATCCGCGCCCCGCCGCGAAAGGGCGAGCATCGCGCAGAACGCCTCGTGGATTTCCGTTCCGTCCAAGGCGCCGCAACCGCTCAAGACTATGCCAACTGTCGCCATGTGCCTCCCAACAACCACCGCCGGGCTTCCCCCCAACTCTATACACCGCCGTCTAACCTTGCAAGTACAGGGGACGAGTGACATAATTTATGGGTGGTGTGCTCAGGAGGAAGGATGAAGTTACTGGCGCCGCTGGATGAATTCGATGACCTCGAGGCCCTCGCTGCCTCCGAGGCAGATGAGTTCTTCTGCGGACTCCTCCCCGAAGATCACGTCCAACGTTACTCCAACCTCTACAGCCTCAATCGCCGCGCATTTACCCGCTGTAACTTCAGCTCGCTAAGGGCACTGGGCAACGCAGTCGCAACCCTTGCCGACGCGGGCAAACCGGTAGCCTGTGCATTCAATTCCACCTTCTACCTTGATGAAGAATACGGCTCCATCCTGGAGTACGCGGGGCAACTGCAAGACCTGGGAGTAAACGACCTCATAATATCCGACGTGGGCCTGGGCGCGTACCTCAGAAACGAGGGGTTCGAAGGCCGTCTACACCTGGGTGTCGACACCGGCTCCTTCAACGCCGCCACCGTTCGCTTTCTTCTGTCTGAACTTTCAGTTAGCAGGGTAATCCTCAACCGCCACTTGAACATTAATGAAGTGGCTTCCATCATCGTTTCGGCCCCCGGCCCCCAGTACGAAGTGATCATCTACAACGCACCTTGCCGCCACGTTGCGGCCTTCTGCGGCAACCTCCACGGTGCGGACGGCACATCCGGCAAGGACAACTGGGAAGGAAGGCAGTTTCCGTGCTGGTGCATAGGTGAAGTGGACGTGTTTCAGACTGATGATCCCCCTCGCGGTGAGCAACTACGGCAGTGGCTTGGCTCCCTGTCGTCCGCCCGGCACGGTGGGTGCGGAGCTTGTGCGCTTCCCATGCTGCGGGAGGCCGGCGTCACTTACCTGAAGATTGCGGGAAGGGGGGCGCCCACTACGGCCAAACTCAGGGACATCGGATTTCTGGCTGCGGCCATGGCGATGTCCCACGGAAAGGGACCCCGGGAGACTGCGGCATACGCGCAAGAGATTATCAGGCTGCGTTTCGAACACTATGGGCATACCTGCGGTCCCGAAGACTGCTACTACGAGGTGTAAGGCAGGCATGGAGCGGACACTCAGTATCAGCCGCCGCGACCAACTGGCCCTTCTTGAGGGCGACTACACCCGCCTGCGGTTCGGCGTTGAATTCTGTTCCCGGCTCATGCCCGCGCCCAACGATGTACTGGCGGCCGCGACAGCCGCAGCGGATCGCGGCATAGCTTTCGAGTTGGTCACACCGTACGTTGCCGAACCCGATTTCAAACGGATCGCCGTCTTACTGGAGCACGTGGTCCCGCAGCTCGGACCGTTCGAACTGGCGGTGAACGATTGGGGCATCTATGAGGTTGCTGCAAAACTGGGGCTGGGCGCGCTGACTTTTGGAAGAGTGCTCAACCGCAAGCGGGCAGGCGCTGAATTCGCAGACGCCAAGGCATCGGGTCTCGCCGACCTGCCTCCCGATTTCTTTGCCACCGCGAGTAGGACCGCCGCGGACAACACACACTTTCAGGACTATCTTCTCGAGAAGGGGTTCGTGGCCGCCGAATACGACAACTCTCTGGCGGGTTTCGATCTCGCCCCTTCCAAACTGAAACGATACCTCCACTCCCCTTTCGTTTTTGTTACCACCACCCGTCGCTGCGGCCCCGGTTCTTTCCAATCCGCGCCGGGGCAAGTGCGCAGCGGGGTGCATCCGGGGGGATGCGCGGAGCAGTGTGTGGGGCACACATTCAAGCTGGACATTTCCTCTTACGGGGTAGACATACTATTGAGGGGTAACACGCAGTTTTACTCCAATGAGAGCATTCCGGACGGAGCGGAAGAACTTTTCGAGCGGCTGATTTATCACCCGGAACTTCCATACTGAGGGGTAGAGAATGGAGCTATCCATAGGCACCAACTGGGACGGCGCGTTGCTGGACGGACTCAAGTCCATCGACGCGGTGACCGACCTGTACGGCTGCCTGCCCCGGCACGTAACCGGCCACGGCCGGCCTGCGGCCAGTGTGCCGCAGGTCACCCGCAAGCAGGTGGAAGAACACGTTCAGGAAGTGCGAAAGGCCGGGCTCGGATTCACCTACCTGCTCAACGCTCCGGGAGTGGGCGGCAGACAGTTCGACCCGATGACAAGGCGCCGCATCCGGGAACACCTCGATTGGCTCTCATCGATTCCGGTGGACGCGATCACCGTGTCGCTGCCTGACCTGGTCCAACTGATCAAGCGCCACTACCCTCACTTCAAGGTGAAGGCGTCCCACAACTGCCTTATCCGCCGGATTCCACAAGCCCGGATGTTCCAGGAGTTGGGCGCGGATATGCTCACCCTGCACCAGACCGCCACCCGGGATTTTGACACCCTCAAGCTGCTGGCCAGGGAGGTTCAAATTCCCGCGCAGATTATCTGCACCATCGATTGTATGCCCGGGTGCCCCAACAGCGTCGGTTATCACATGTCCGGGACATCGACCCTCTCCTCGGAAAGGGCGGAACTGGACGAGCACAATCGCCACGCATCCGGCTATTGCTTTGCCTGGTGCCACCTGAAGAAAGCCCAGGCACCGGAGGAGATCCTTAAAGGGGGCTTCGTGAGACCCGAAGACCTGGAGCGTTACGAAGCGGTGGGAATCAGCGACTTCAAAATCGACACCCGGGTGCTTACCACTCCGGTGATTCTCGCGCGTGCTCGAGCCTACGCCGAGCGCGCCTATGCGGGCGACCTCAAGCGCCTGCTGTCGGTGTTCTCACTTGCCTACAAGACTCGCCGGGGCACCCAGATGGGAGGTGGGGGAGAAGCACCCTCAACTTCGCACGAGTTCTTTGAACTAGCCCGGCACGTGGACTTCGCCGCCCTCCTCGACTTCCCCAACGAGAAACTGGACGGCTTCCTGAAGTTCTTCACCAACGCCCCTTGCGGACTGGATTGCGGCGAGTGCGATTACTGCCGCGCATGGGCTCTGCGCACCATGAGTTGGGATGAGAAGAACCGACGAAAGCTAGTGGAAATACTGACCGATTATCGCACCTGGCTGCTCAATCGCTAGCCAGATAATCTCCCACTGCACGGGCTGAGTTCTTGACGATTTCGGCGACCTCCGATTTGGTCGCCCGGTCGATATGTATGCCGACGATCACGCACACGGGGCGGCGAGTCTTCTGGGCCATGCGCAGGGCCTGGGCCCGGGCGATTTCATCGTCTTTGTGCCCATATCTGGTGATCACTGAAACCGTGGCCTTGCCGTCGGAATGACTGTACTCTCCCACTGCCACAGCCCCGAGGTGAGCGCCATCGTTGGTTATGGATACCACGAGGTCCTTGCCGAATTTCTCTACCCGTACAACTACGCGGGTTCGGTCCTCCCCACGCTCATAAACCAACTCACTCACCATCCCCCCCTCCCCAGCGTTTCAAGAGAGCGTGTTTGACTCCCAACTGATCCAGCGTTCGGCCCACCGTGTGGTTCACGATATCGTCGATGCTCTCCGGGCGATGATAGAAGGCGGGAACCGGAGGCATGATGATACCCCCGAGGTTGGATACCCTGGCCATCAAATCCAGATGCCCGGAATGGAGCGGAGTCTCACGCACCAGAAGCACCAGGCGGCGCCGCTCTTTCAAGGTAACGTCCGCGGCCCTCACCAGCAGGTTGTCGGCAAAGCTGTTGGCCACCGCGGACAGAGTCTTCACCGAGCATGGAGCCACCACCATGCCGTCGTGCTGGAAAGAACCGCTGGCAGGTGCGGCGGCCAGGTCACCCGGGTCGTAAACCACACTCGCCAAATCCCGAATACTCCGGGGGTCCAAGTCGATCTCGTGCTTGGCCACGGTCTCGGCGCCGGAAGTGAGAATCAGGTGCGTTTCCACCCCCGCATCACGCAGCGCCTCGAGGAGGCGAACTCCATAGATTGTGCCTGAAGCTCCGGTTATGCCCACGATGATTTTCAGACTAGAACCCATAGTCTTTCCACCGCTTGCGAATCGTGTCGGCCCAGTCGGGAAAACCGCCCGTGCAAGGCGGGCCCATCTCGCGAGCCATACGTTCTTCAGCCGTTGCATCCACCTCACGGTCAAAGGTGGCGTCCACCAACACCCGGTAGGGGGAATCAGCCCCGAGGTACAACATCGCCTCACCGCCCTCAAAGGAGAACTCAGGCTCACCGCTATCGGGGACAAAGTGGATCCTTAGCCCCTTGCCAAAATAGTTGAGCATGGAGAAGTGGTTCAGCAGGGTTTCCACGTTGCGCACGTCGGCCTCGCCGTCCACCACCAGCACCGCGCGCACCGGTTTGGGTGTGAGGTCCGATTTCCACAACGCTTCTGCCACCCGCCTGGGATGCTCCGGGTCTGATCTTTGAATCTTCACGATGACAACGGAGGGCACACGGCGAGGCGGAGTCTCGATGTCGAGCACCCCTTCCACTCCCGCGCTCTCAAGAATGTGGTGGATGATGGCGCATTGTGAAAGATAACCGGTGGTGGCGGACTCCCTGATTATGGTCGGTGGCGTGCAGGCAAGAGTGCCCCGCAAAACCGGGTCGTCCCTCCAGGTGATGCAACTCACCGCAATTACCGGCGCCGGCTTTCGAGGGGCATAGTACCCGGTCCATTCGCCGAAAGGCCCTTCAAGTTGATAGTCCGCCGGGTCCGGGGAGATGGACCCTTCGATCACAATTTCCGCGTCGGCGGGCACCAGCAACTCGTTGGTTTCGCACTTCACCAGGCGCACAGCCTGCCCCATCATGCCGCCCGCAATTTCGTATTCGGTGGGCCTCGGTATGGGGCATCCGCCCACGAATCCCAGCGACGGATCACCGCCGTAGAAAACGGACACCGGCATGGGCCGGCCCAGCGCACGGTATTTAGCGTAGTGCTTGCCCCAACCTTTCACAGGCATGAGCTTGACGCCGATTTCGTTGCGGGACAACACCTGCCCCCGGTAGATTCCAACGTTGTGCTCGCCCGTGTCCGGATCCGCGGTGACCACCCCGCACCAGGTGTTGATATAACGGCCCCCATCCTCCGGATGCCATTTGGGCGCCGGAAACTGATGCAGGTCAACATCACCGCCCGTAGCGATGTTCTTTTTCACCGGCCCATCTTTCACAACTTCGGGCGGAACAGGATGCGAGAACGCTCTGCTGAGCCTCGCAATCACTTCCCCCGTCGGCGCATCCATGGGTAGCCCCAACGCCAGGGCCATACGTTGGTTGGTGGCCAGGCCGCTCACGAACAGCTTCCTGCACCATGTATCCTCGTGTCCGACGATGTTTTCGAACAGGATGGCCGGAGCCGTTTCAGCCAGGCCCACGCGCTGAATTTCGGCAATCTCGCCGTCCCAGTGAACCTGCTTTCTCACCCGCACCAACTCACCGTTGGTTTCGAGCAGGTCCAGGAATCTTGAGAGGTCTTTGGGTGCAGTCATCCCTTGCTCCTTCGACAACAAGTTAACACTTTTACCCCAGCGGGACAACCGCCTTGACAGTGGGATGCCCCCGTGGGAACCTCGATTCGTCAAGGAGTGAGGCAGGAAGATCCTATGAGACTGGAAGCCAAACGCGGACAGGAATCACTGAACGCAGCAGTGGAACTGATTGACCGAAAAGTGGATGCGGGACTCGGCGCGCGGCCGGTACTGATCTGTGGCGAAGTAGTGCTCACCTACGCCAAGTTGCAACGCCAGGTCAATCGTGCAGGCAACGTCTTTCGCACCGTTGGAATCGTCCCGGGAGAACGGGTCGCCCTCAAGCTGACCGATGGCCCCATCGCGGTCGCGGCCTTCTTCGGAGCGGTGAAGATAGGTGCGGTTCCCGTACCGATCAATCCGATGCTGCCGCCCGCGGACCGGTCGCACATCTTGCGAGACAGCGGTGCGACCGCGATCGTCTATGATGAAGATTTGGGGCCCTCCGACACTGACTGCAATCCCGGGGGAGGCGCTTTGCGCCAACTGCTGAATTCGTACGGGTCGGGGAGTCAAACCGGGTACTATGACGGCGTACTGGCTGCTTCGTCGGAGGAACTGGAGCCTGCGGCAACCACTGCGGGAGACTCTTCCTATTGGTGCTACACTTCGGGAACCACCGGCCCGCCCAAGGGGGTCGTGAAGAGCCACTACTCCCTGGCCCACAAGGCGGACCACGCTTACTGTGAACTCCAGTTGACGGAAAATGACATTGTCTACAGCCTGGCCAAGTTCTTTGTGGACTACGGCATCCACAACGTGGTGGGGAGCCTGCGGCACGGCCTGGGTCACATCCTTGACCCGGGACGCCCTTCCGCAGCCCGGGTCGCGGCCAACATAACCCGCTACCGGCCTTCCATCTTCATGGCCATCCCCACTATTCTGGGCCAGTTGCTGGACCTGCCCGACCGTGACAACTACGACTTGTCCTCCATTCGCCACTGCAAAGTTGGCGCCGAGCCTCTGCCGCCCGCACTGGCGAACCGCTTCCGCGATGAGTTCGGCATTCAGCCCTACGAGATCATCGGCATGACGGAGACGGGCGGAGAGTTGATAAAGACCAGGCCGGGAAGGGTTCGTCCCGGAGCGCTGGGGGAACCCAACGATGGGGTGAAACTGAAGGTGGTGAACGAGGCACTGCAGGAGGTGCCCGCCGGAGAGGTTGGAAGACTGCTGATTCTCGACCCAGCTCGGGCAACAGGATATTGGAACAGGCCGGCCGAAACCGCGGCTACTTTCGTTGACGACTGGGTGCTCTCAGGCGACCTGTTCATGCAAGACGAAGACGGCTACTTCTGGTTCAAAGGAAGGGTGGACGATGTTTTCGACGTGGGTGGAAGAAAGGTGATCCCCGCGGAAGTGGAAGGAGCGCTGAGGCAACATCCTGCGGTCAAAGACTGCGGCGTTGCAGCACGCAAAGATGAACACGGCCTCACCAAGCCCGCCGCGTTCGTCGTCTTGCATGAGGAGCGCAAACCGGCCCCGGAGCTGGTTGAAGAGCTAAAGCTCTTTGTAAAGCAAACCATCGCACCGTATAATTATCCCCGGTGGGTCGAATTCGTTGAGAACCTGCCCAGAACCGCCCTTGGCAAATTGGAGCGCTACAAGCTGAAATGAGCATCAACCTGCAACCAACCTACATAATCGACTCCGACCACCCGAGTGTCATCGCCAAGGCAGAGGAAATTGTAGCGGGATGCCTCACTGACAGCGATGTGGAAAAGGCGAAGAAGCTGTTCGTTTTTGCCAGAGACGGAGTGCCGTTTTCCAGGTTCGTGAAGGTGGGCACCAAGGAGGATTTTCAAGCCTCAACCACCCTCGAACGCAAGAAGGGGTACTGCGCACAGAAAGCGGTGGTGCTGGCTGCGCTGGCCCGTGCTGCGGGCATCCCCGCGCGGGTCGGCCTTGCGGACATTCGAAACCACGCCGTGGCCCCACAGATGCTGAAGTTGCTGAAGACCAACATCTTCAAGGTCCACGTGTACGTCGAAATGCACTTGGAAGGGGAGTGGCGCCGCGCGACTCCCGCTTTCGATACCAGGACTTGCAGCCGTGTCGGCTGGCCCCTGGTCAGGTTCGACGGCAAGAACGACGCCATGCTGGCGCCCGAACTGGCGGGCGGAGAGCGGTTCATCGAGTACATCAAGTGGTTCGGGACCTTCTCCGACCTTCCCTACGATTTGTTGAAAGCGGAGCTCCACAGCTTCTACGGCGACGCCACAATGAACGAGTGGCAAGCCCACGCGAAAAAGGCAGGCAGCAAAGAAGCAGTTTGCTAGCTGTTGGCTGTTAGCTTTCAGTCGTTGGCTGTAGGCTCACGGCTGTCATTTTGAGCAGCGCCGAGAAATCCCCCTAACGCGCCATCAGCCATCCACGATAGTCCTTGAGGATTCGGATGAATTTCGCTCGTTCCTGCGGGTCCCAGTTGACCGCTTTCTCAGCGATTCGCTCGCAATGGTCGCAGTCAGTGCAGGCAGGGGGACAGACCTCGTTCCGGAAGAACTCGAACACTCCTTCGGCTGCGGCGTTGTCGACGGGGAGTTTGGAGAAGTCGATTTCATTGGCCAGGTTGTAAAACGTCGCCACCGGGTCGTCGCCACCGGCGTGCACGGGCGCCCCGGTGCCCATCTGTGCGTTTTCCCACGTTCGATAGCCCAGGGAAAACACCGACATGAGGCGCTTCAGATCCCCTTCCCAGCGCCGGTGGTGCCACGCCGCCACGCGGTCAAGAATCTGATCGGTCTTGAGCACCCGGCTGTCCAGCTTGAAATGGGTGACCCCCATCTCTTCGAAATGGTGAATGTCTTCCGGCCTCACGCCACCCATCCAGATGAGCTCAGGCCGTTCCAGCTTCTTCAGGTGGCAGAAGGAAAAACAGTAGCCGGTGCCGTGGCGGTTGTGCTCGTTGGCCTCAGCCCTTCCCGAAGAGATTTCCGAGGTAATGCACGCGTGGTAGGAGACGCGGTTCGGGCACCCTTTGGCGCACAGGCCGGTAACTATGATCTGGATGGGAACCGAAACCGAATCCATCACCGCCTTCAGCAACCCGAACTTGCGGTTGATGCTGGCGTGCACCGTGATGAAATCCGCACCCAGGTCCTCAAACATCTGCGCCTGTTCCACCCGGTTGATAAACGCCATGTGGGACGCCTTGACCTTGAAATGAGGGTAGTGCCGCTTCACGAGGGCGACAAGGTCCGGAAGCGCAGTGGCAATGGTGTCCACCCCTACCCTGCTCAACCAATCCAGGTGCTCCAACACCAGCCGTCGCCGGCCGTCGAATTGGCGACCGCCCATACTGGGAGCGTTGAGCAGATATGTGAAAGTACGACCCGACGCGTGCACCTGGTCCACGTGCTCGGCAAGCTCCTGCCGGGTGATCTTTCGAAGGTTGGGATACGGCCGCACATGGCCCACCACGTGCCTGGGGAGGCAGCCGTACAGATCGGTGACCTCCGGGTATTCGCTCAGCCCTTCAACCAGCGCCGGGTCGAAGTTGGTGCCTACTGCGAAGGGCATTCCTTATCCTTCCCACTCTTTGAGTTCCGGTTCGGGACCCGGCTCATATGCCTTGTTGGGCACCACGCAGAGCATTTCCATTCCGCCTTCATCGGCCACGTAGCCGTGCCATTCCCCTTCCTCCGCGAAGACGACGCTCCCCGTTTCCAAGGAACGACTGCCGCCCTCAAACAACAACCGGCCGCTGCCGGCCAGAATGAACGTCTCCTGTTCATAGTTGTGACGATGGTAGGGAGTGTGACCCTCCGGAAGGAAGTTGAACACCCGCATGGTGAAGTTGGGAGCTCCGTCCCCGGCGGAAATCGGCACCCGCACTTTGATCCCCTTTGCCCCTTCCAGTTCAGCTTCGACGGACGACACTTTGTCGTAGTGTATCAGTTTCATGCCTTACCTCCCGAACATCCATTTGCGATAATCCTTCAGGATTCCAACAAGTTTCGTGCGCTCACCGGGATCCCAATCCACTGCCTGCTCCATAAAACGTTCGCAAACCGAACAACTACTGCACCCATCCCGGCACACATCGGCCACAAACGCGTCGATGATTCCCTCCAACGCCTCGTTGTCTACTTTCAGCTTCTCGTAGTCCACGTGCTGACCGAGGTCAAAATAGTGCGCCACCGAGCCCTCATCATAGCCCATGGGCAACGTACCGCCGCCCATCTGGGTGCCGGTGCGAGTTCGGTAGCCGAGGGAAAAGACGGAAAAAAGTCGCTTCAGGTCTCCTTCCCACTTACGGTCCACGAACGCCTTCACCCGGTCGACAATCTGTGCTGTCGTCAACACCCGGGTGTCGAGTTTGAAATGGGTAATTCCAATACTCTCATACGCACCCATGTCTTCCGGCCTGATGCCCGACTTCAACGTGGCCGTCGGGTTTTCCAGCTTCTTCAGGTGGCACCAGGAAAAACAGTACCCGGTGGCGTGGCGATTGTATGGGTCGGGAGTGGTGCGCTCCGATGACAACATGCTGGTAGCCGCCGAGTGGTATGAGACGCGGTTGGGACAGCCCTTGACGCAGTTGGCAGTGCAGATCACCTGCACCGGAATCCGTACCGCCTCCGCCAACAGTTTGAGCGCGTGAAAATCGCGAATGGCAGAGCCATGCGCGGTTAGCATGTCCGCTCCCATCGCCTCGAACTGCCGCGCCTGTTCCGGGTGGAGCACCATGGCATTGTGGGAGACCTTCACCTTCAAACGAGGAAATCTCTCCTTTACCAACGTCAAGAGCGCGGGAATGGCGACCACTACGAAATCTGCACCGACTGAATCGACCCACTCGACGTGGTCGAGCACTCTTTCGAGAGTCGGGCCGTGGAACTGCCGCCCGCCCATACTTGGGGCGTTCAGGCAGTAGGTGAAGGTTCGGCCGGCATCATGAATCAGGCCGATATGCTGCGCCACTTCTTCGGGCGTCACTTTGGGAACGCTGGCGTAGGGCCGGCCGTGCCCCACCACGTGGCGCGGCAGCGAGCCGTAAAGATCGGACACCTCGGGAAACTCACTCAACGCTTCTATGAGCGCAGCATCCCAGTTGGTTCCGATTGATATGGACATTCGCCCCCTCCCCTCCAAGCTAGAAAGTAGTGTATCCGTTGTCAGTGTTCAAGCAATTGTGATACAAATCAGCCCGTTGCCCGCTGATAGGAGGAAGACCGATGAGAGCTGGAGCAATCGCCACGCTGGTATTGGCAGTCACCATCACCGCCGCCTGTGCGAAGAAAGCTGAAACAACCCCACCGGACAAGGGCACGACCATCCGATTTGGCTATTTTCCCATCGCGTACATGACGCCACTGTTCGTAGCCGTGGAAAAGGGTTTCTTCGCCGAGCAGGGCCTCACCGTGGAGCTGAAGGACATCCGCGGCGGCCCTCAGGTAATAGCCGGCATCGCGTCGGGCGACCTGGACGGCGGTAGCGTATCTTTCCTCGCCACCGTCATGGCCCGCCGCAAGGGCGTGCCTTTGCGAATCGTAGCTTCGTTCGGGCATTCGGCCCCGGGCGAGGATACCCAGGGCATCGCGGTGTTGAAGAAGTCGGGAGTCACCTCTATCGAGCAGCTCAAAGGCAAGACCGTGGGCGCAATGATGAAAGGTACCGAGCCGTGGTTCCACACCATCTCGGCGCTGAAAGCCCACGGCGTCACCGACTACCGGTACGTCGAGTTGCGCCAGGAGGAGATCCCCCCGGCACTCAAGTCGGGCACCGTGGACGCGGGCAACCTCGGGGAACCCTTTGTGACCATGATGGGAGACAACGTTGTCATGGTTCATAAATTCCGCAACATCTCGGGCGCCTCGGGTTACTCATTCAGCGAACGGTTCATCAAAGAACACCCCCAGGCGATCAAGGGTTTTTTGGCCGGGATAGGCAAGGCTGTGGCGTTCACCCGGGAGAACAACGAGGAGGCCCGCACCATCCTGTCGAAGTACACCAAGCTGCCCCCGCATGTTGTGCAAAAGGTGGTGCTGCCGTCCTGGGACGTAAAGAGCCGCATCCTCGTCGACGAAGCGGACAAAATGCTCGATTGGCAGGTGAGTTTCGGCCTTGCCGCAAAGAAGACCCCTCTCGACCAGATCTTCAATTTCGAATTCGCGGGGAAGACGACCTTAGAGGAGTTGTATCCGGCGCCCTCTCAGTAGACCTTCTGGAACCCGGCGGCCAAGCCGTAGTCGAACTGCTCGTCGGAAGAAAAACCGAAGCTGTAGTAAACATCAAACTGGAACGAATCCAGCGCCAGCGCGTGGACCCCCACCCCGAAGGCGTTGGCATACATGGGAGAGTCCGCTTCAGGTGCGTCAGGAAGCTCGAACACAGCCGCGTCGTGGAAGATGCTCACCTTGAACAGATCCCGGGTCAGCGAGAAGCGATATTCAAGGGCCAGGCTTCCCACCTGCTCAACGTAGTACCGAGTGCCAAACACGCCTCGCAAGTGCCGTCCGCCCACTGGCTCCTGGTCGTCAAAGATGACGTCATCGAACATCTTGACCCCTCTAAGCTTCACCCAGAAATCGTCCCAGCCGAAGTCGAACACCTTCTGGTACTTGAACGTGGCCTTGGTCAGGTTCAAATTCTCGTCGCTCCAGTAGCGACGGCCGCTGAGCGTGATCTTGTGCTTCTTGTCAAGCCGGGCCTGCCGGGTAGTGAAGTCCACCTGGAGACTGCCCCGGGCAAAAGTGCGGAATCCGTTCATTCCGTCCATGGGCTCCACCGGATCCGCCAACTGGTCGAGACCGAAGATGAAAAGCTCCTGGGCCCCGGCGCCCGCCGACAACGACAACCCCCGGGTAAGCTCAAACTCGAGGTTCACCGACGCGTCCAGCCGCTCGCTGAAGTAGTTCTCTATGTCCAGATCGCTGCGCTGCCGGCTCGTGAGGTTGCTGGAAAGCCACAGATACGGCCTCAAACCGGTACCGAACAAGGGCGGCGTGTACCACCGAAATTGCAGAAAAGCCCTTGAAAGAGCCACGTACGGCTCCTTGGTGTCGAGGTTCTCTCGCAGATTGCCACCCAGCAGACTACCGATCTTCCACCGGTCCCGGTCAAAAAGGAAGCCGGTGCTTTTGTAGCCGGCGCCGGTGGTCAGCCCATCGGGAAAATCGTACTCCAGGTCAAAGGAGAAGCCGGTGCCCCAGGTTCCCTGCCCCAGCAGAATGTGGAGTTCGTAGCGGCTTTCGGGAGGAATCACCGAGTGGCCGACTACTTTGCCCAGATTCTCCACCTGGGGTCTGTCGTGGCCCCTGGCTCCGGCCGGCGCCAGCCGATAAGTCACTTCCCCCAATTTGTATTTTTCCCGCATCAAGTTGAGCTGCTGCTCCAGGTGCCGCAAGTTGAGCACGTGATGCGGCATGTTCAAATCCAGCTTCAACTGAAGGGTGCGCAATGAGCCGGCGCCGATGAACACGATCTTCTCCACGTGCCCCTCATCCACATCCACCAGCAGGCGGCCGTCCTTGGGCACCACTCGGGCCGACGCAAGTACGTACCCCGCCCGGTCCATGAACCCAAGAATCTGCCCTCGAACCAAGGCTGCGGTCTGCTTGTCTGCAGCAGCCCCGGAAGGAAGATCCAGCACGGCCAGGTAGACACCCTCCACCAGTACCACGTTGCCCCGGATCTCAATATCCACGCCCCGCAGCCGGTCCTCACCCGCAGTGGCAAACGAAGCCGGCGCCAGTAGCAACAATGACAGACCGATGGTGAGCAACAACCTGCGCAATACATCTCCTCCTGCGCCTGAGCATACTAAACCCCACTCAACAGAGCAACCAGCCACAGCGGCCCGGCCCACCGGCATTGGGTTTTTCGCACAGGCACGATATAATCATGGGGACAGACCCAAGGGGGAAACGACGATGCGCAACGCTATCAACACCATCCTGGCCACCTCAATTGTCGCCCTTTTCGCTTGCACCGGCGGAACGACCGGCGAGGGGACAGACCTCGGCTCGGAAGCTGTCGCACCCGACGTCATTGAACAGCGCACCCAACCTGCGGATGTACCAATAGACCAGGGAGGGACAGACCTGCCTTCCGACCTGGACGGCTGGGACGACGATGCGGACATTCCGCCCGATGGTCAATGGAACTACGGCGCACCATGCGAGGATGATTCCGACTGCGATTCAGGCTTCTGTGTGCAGACGACCGAAGGCAAGATCTGCGGCCAGACCTGTTTGGAGAACTGCCCTGAAGGATTCGATTGCGTTGACGCCTCCGGCGCGATTCCGGAACCATACTATGTATGCGTACCCCACGCGCTCCCCTTGTGCATGCCGTGCCTCGAGGATGCCGACTGCGAAGACCCGTTCGGCGTTACCGAACTGAAGTGCGCCAACTACGGCGACGACGGCTCGTTTTGCGCCACCCTTTGTGAATTGGGCTACCAGTGTCCCGACGATTATGCGTGCAAAGATGTCCAGAATCATTCCGGCAAGACCTATGGGGCATGTATAAAACAGGGAGACGGCTGTGAGTGCAACCAATACTTCATGGAAACCGGTTCCGCCACAGCATGCACGGGCGAGGAGAACGACCACGGTGCGTGCGCGGGCCAACGAGTGTGCACTGAAGAAGGATTGGGGGAATGTGACGCACCTGCCGCCAACAAAGAAGTGTGCGACGAAAAAGACAATGATTGCGACGGCGAGGTGGACGAGGAACTGGGGGGCGAGCCGTGCGAAAACGAGAGCGACGAAGGTGCCTGCCCCGGCGAAACCGCCTGCTTTGAAGGGGAGTGGATTTGCGACGGGCCCGTACCCATCCAGGAGGAGTGCGACGGCATCGACAACGACTGCAACGGCGAAACCGACGAAGGCTTTGAGGACGAAAACGAGGACGGCATCCCCGACTGCCTCGAAGCCGACACCGATGGGGATGGTATTCTGGACTACAAAGACAACTGCCCCGAGCTGGAGAATCCGGAGCAGGAAGACCTGGACGGCGACGGAGCCGGCGACATTTGTGACGACGACATGGATGGCGACGAAGCCCTCAACGACGAGGACTGTGCGCCCTTGGACCCGGCGGTACATCCGGGAGCTGACGAACTGTGCAACCTGGCCGATGACGATTGCGACGGTCAGGTGGACGAGGAGGTGGCGACCGAAGAGTGCCCCATCACCAACGATCTGGGCAGTTGCACCGGAGAATTGGTCTGCGTAGAAGGCGAGCAGATGTGCCAGGGGCCAGAGCCGGTCCCCGAAGAGTGCGACGGGGCTGACAACAACTGTAACGGAGAGGTAGACGAGGACTTGGGCGGAGAGCCCTGCGCCAACGCAAATGCATTGGGCATATGCGAGGGTCTGTTGGTTTGTATCAACGGCGACCTTTCCTGCGATGCGCCCTTTCCCGGCATCGAAGTGTGCGACGGCGTGGACAACGACTGCGACGGCGGCGTCGACAATGACCTTCCTCCCCAGGCCTGCTTCGAGGAAAACGAGCATGGAACCTGCTCCGGCTTCATGGTGTGTCCCGAGGGGGAACTGACGTGCGATGCACAGGTACCCGGCCCCGAGGTTTGCGACGGAATCGACAACGACTGCGACTTCGGAGTTGACGAAAACACCGGAGGAAAACCCTGCGCGCTGGATAATGAATTCGGGTCCTGTGACGGTACGGTCCAATGCTGGGACGGAGCCGAAGTTTGCGACGCAGCAGTGCCCGGTCCGGAGATTTGCGACGGCCTGGACAACAACTGCAACGATGAGGTGGATGAAGGGGCGGACGGCGAGCCCTGCGAGTTTTCCAACGAGCTTGGCACTTGCCAGGGAACCTCGGTGTGTTTCGACGGAGTCCCGGGATGCGATGCGGCTGTCCCCGCACCCGAGGTCTGCGACGGCATCGACAACGATTGCGACGGCGAGTTGGATGAAGGCACAGGCGGCGCTCCCTGCCAGAACGAAAATCAAAACGGCGTCTGCACCGGCGCCGAGGTGTGCGTTGACGGCGGCCTGGAGTGCGACGCACCCTCGCCCAAACCAGAGGTTTGCGACGGTGTGGACAACAACTGCGACGGTGAGATCGATGAAGGCCTGGGCACCACTACCTGCGGACAGGGAGAATGCGAGCACACCGTGGACAACTGTGTTGCCGGAGTCCCACAAATCTGTGATGAACAGGAGGGTGCGGAGGTCGAAAAATGCGACGGCTTGGACAACGACTGCAACGGGGAACTCGATGACGGTATCCCGGGCGCGCCCTGCTTCATAGAGAACCTCCACGGCACCTGTTGGGGGGAAACCTGGTGCAATGGCGGCCTGACCGCGTGCGACGCCCCGGCACCCGCGCCCGAAGCGTGCGACGGGCTGGACAACGACTGCGACGACGCCATCGATGAAGAGATCGCCCCGATTACGTGCGGCTTGGGGCCGTGTGAGCACACCGTGGTGGCGTGCGTTGATGGACAACCCCAGATCTGCGACCCCCTGGAGGGTTTTGAGCTCGAAAACTGTGATGGGATAGACAACGACTGTAACGGCGAAGTTGACGACGGCCTGGGAACCACCACGTGCGGCCTGGGAGAGTGCGAGCACACGGTGGACAACTGCCTGGAGGGAGCTCCCCAGTCCTGCGACCCCATGCTGGGTTCTGAACTCGAAGAATGCGATGGATTGGACAATAACTGCGAAGGTAGTGTGGATGAGGGGTTCCCCAATTTCGACAACGACCTCGAGGCCGACTGTATCGACCTTGATGACGACAACGACGGAGATCCCGATCTTTCCGATTGCGAGCCGTTCAATCCCAACGTTTATCACGGTGCCGACGAGGTGTGCTACAACGGCTTGAACGACGACTGCGATGCGGACACACCCGACATCTGCGATGCTCAGAGCTGCCTTGAGTTGCTCAACCAGACGCCGGGGCTGCCCAGCGGTGACTACATGATCGACCCGGACGGCGAAGGCGCCATCGAGCCGTTCGAGGTGTTCTGCGATATGGAGTACGACGGCGGCGGATGGACCGGTTTCACCATCGCACAGGCGCACGGCACCCTCGGCGGCGAACTTGCGGTCGTAGTACAGGGCTCGGCAGACGGAATCGATGCGGAAGGCCGACCCTATTGCCGTGACCAGGGCGGGGGCCACACCTGCCACTACACTTTTGACGTTCCTTTCGGATTCACCGAGTTCTGGCTGAAGGACTACCAGTCAAAGGCCTATGCCTATTCCGGCTACACCACGGACCAGGCCACCGGGTCTGATTTCATCCAGTCGGTGTGGGGCGTGGGCTACAAGAGCGGCGGCTGGGGCGACGTTTCGTTCGGCATACCTTCCCAGTCCGGCCCTGTGACATCGTACGCGGCGGAAGGAGTGAGCACTAACGACTGCTCCGGTTGCAGCGGCGGCGGCGCCTACATCAGCTGCACTTCCTGCACCTTCGACTGGCCCGCAGGCAACAAGATCTACACCCCCGGCGTAAGCTCCGACCAGTTCCGCATCGGCTTCGGCGAACACGGACCGGAACACGAAGGCTGGTACGCCTGGTGGTCCGGTGACATCATGGTACGATAGCATCAAGAACACTGTGGGAGCGTCATAAGACGCGACGCGGGCGCTCAAAGCCCACTATCCTCCCGGCGGTGGAAAGCAATTCACCGCCTCGCAATTCCAGTCGTCGGGATAAGAATACACTCCGTCGTGGTTCTTGAGGTAATCCGAGAACGCTTGCCAGGTGCAAACATCGCTCTGTTTCAAGTCGGCGAACGCCACCCACTGGTTCTGGCCAGCGGAGGAATCCTTCATCCAACCCGACGTGTAGTAGAAACACGGGCTCGTCGAGCCTTCCGGGCTGACAAGCTCGTCCGGCATCGGCGGCGGCCCGGGCGGAATGCAACCTCCGCCGCAGCAACGCAGTGGCAACAAACCCAGCACGGCAACTTCGTATTCAATGTGCGTACCGCCACTCTTCACATCGACTGTAATCTTGCCCTCCGCTGACCCGCAAGAGCTCTTGGCGCCATTCTCCTTCCACTCCAGTTCGCTGCGGCAGGTCAACGTCTCCTCGTCGCATCGCCAAACCCGGGTTGCACATTCCCCGTACGCCTCTGGGCCCGGGCAGCCGCCGCCGCCCGGCTCGCATTCCTTGCGCACCGAGACTCTACGGTCGAAGAAGCTCGACACCTGCTGCTCGCCGTACTTGAACTCGAACACCTCTTGGCTCTGCGTGAACAAATCGTCTTCGCCGGCATGAACCTTCCCCTTCCCTTGCAATGCATAGAGCCAGCCGTTGTCGGGCTCGTTGGTCTTCTTCAACACGGAGAACTCCATCGCGAAACGCCAGTAGCCCCGGAAGGTATACCGAATGCGCCTCAGCGTTGTCTCCATCACGTTGAGCAGGGAGTCCTTCGGAATCTCCAGGGTGTTGACAAAAATGTACTGGCCGCCGGTGAGGCAGGCGATCTCCTGCTGCCGTGGATCCCGCTCGGGATAGCCTTTGGCGGCCATCTGCACAAAGTGCACCGGGATTCGTTGCTCCACCGGGTCCGCCTCGATCTTGTCCCGCACAACTTCGTATTCGACGTTGTACTGCATGCACATACCGGAGCACTGGTTGAGGTCGGGGGAGGTCGAGCAGGTGTCGGGGCCGTCGGTGATCACCAGGAGGTGTCGCAAGCGGCCGTTGGCAAGTTCCGTAGACTCCAGGAAATCGTAGACATCATCCACCGCGGTCCAGAGCGGACTCCGGCCCCGCTCGTCGCCTTTGATGCTCAGAAGGGGACTGGAGCCAAAGTCGGAACCGCCCACATGCAACGGGCGGTTCGTCCCAAAGCACTCCAGCTTCTTCTTTTCGAAGTCAGCGTCAGGGTTGCCGGGAAGTTCGCAAACGACGTCCACGTTGTTCTCATTGAAAGTGAAGATGATGACCTTGTCATCCGGATTCAACGTCTTGACCAGAGTCTCCACGGCCGAGATCCTGGAGCCGCCCGAGTCGGATGCCAAGGCCGAGAAGTTGAAACCGTCCGGCATGGCCCCCGTGACCTTTTCTAAGGTGTCTTCGTTGTACGGCGGAAAGGGGTGCGCAAGCCCCTTCATCGACCCGCTCATGTCGATGAGAATTGCCAGCGCTGCCGCCGTGTCTCCCGGCTCCTGATGATAGCGGAAGTAGTCCACCTTCTGGATGTTCAACTTGTCCGCGCTGATGTTCGACTGGCACGTCTTCGGCGCCGAATCGGGAAGCTGTTCCATACATTCGATGGTCAACTCGAACAGCTCGGGAGTGACAGCGTCCTCAGTCACAACCTGCCCGCTCTTCATCTCAATGCCCGGCCGGAGAGAGAGAGCCTGGTCGTTGGTATCGCTGTGGCCGCCGGGGATACCCTGAAGAAGCACGTTCAACATGAACCCGTGGGGACCCTGCTCAGGCGCCCTGCAGGCCGCCACATAGCCCCCGGTACCGGTCTTGTTTACGGGCACCGCGGTCAGCACGTGAAGTTCATCGAATGCCAGGGGGTCGGGATAGGCCTCCTCGCAATAGCCTCCCACACAGAACAGCCCCTCACTGCAGGGGCAGGGTTCGCGGTCGGTTTCGCCAGGGAAGAGCCAGTCGGACACAGCGCACGCAGTCAGATTCGCCAGCAACACGCCCACCACACCAATTCGCCACCACATCTCTCCACCTCCTCCCCCCAATCCGGCGAGGTCTGTCCCCCTAATTGTCTCGTCGAGCGGACCTCCGGGCGCCGGTGGTAAGGACCAGGGCCAGCAAGAGGCCCAGCAACGGCCATGCCGACGCCGGTGGTGCAGCGCCGCCGGCGCTGCACCCGTCGCTGGCGCTGGACGATACTTCGTCGTCTTCGGCGCCGGGGCCCGGGCCAGGGCCGGGGCCGACCGTAGCGTCACCGGTGGTGTCCGGCGCGATGTACCACGGGTCTTCCGTGTCTTCGCTGCCGCCGGGTGTGTCGAAGTTCCCACCTAGCTCCACCCCCGGCATGTCGGCATAGTTCGGCACGTCGGCAGGAACGCTCGTGTCGGGCTGGGATATGACGTCAGGCTGACCGCCGGTGTCAGGCACAACCGGCTGCTCTACCGGCGGCACATACTCGTCAACCAGGTTGACGTCGCCGTACAAGTTAGGGGCCTTGCCAAAACCGATGCCCGGTGTCCACTCGAGCCACCCCTCGCGGCCCTCGCCGTCGTCTTCGTTGACCAGCAGGCTGAAGCCCACGGTTGAAGCGTAATCCCCCGGGATCTTCATTTCGTAAGTGGTAGTATCCCCTACCCGGTTGGCTGCTACCTGCACCGGACAACCGCCGTATCCGTCCGGCTTGTGCCAGCAACCGGTGGAGGCGACTCCATCAAGGATCGCCACTCCCACCTCCCAGTCATTTCCGTCGTAACCGCCGCTCTTGTTGTTCTGGGAGTCGATGGCCACCTGGACGCTGTCTCCCATCCACATGGTGTCCGGATCGTACTGGTTTGCGTGGACATCGTCGGTAACCTCGATGGCCACGTAAATCGAGCCGTCATCCCAGGCCACCTTCAGGTTGCCGCTGAAATCACCTGCCGACGGGGTCTCACCCTGCAGCCCAGCCCAGTGGTCCGAAGGTTTCAGATCGTATCCCGGCACCTCCCACCAGTCGCCCAGTGACCCGTCCATTACCAACCCACCCATTTTGGGCGCGTTGATGTCCATCGGCTTGGTCGCAGCGATCACTTCGACGCTCACCGAATCGCTGTCGGTCTTGTTGCCGTCGGAGACCTGGACCGTGACCGTTCCCGAGCCGGTCCAGTTCCCTTCCGGAATAAGGGCCAGATAGCGGCCGTCCTGGATCGATGCCTTGAGCTCACCCGGATTCTGGTTCTGCACCGAGAAGATGAGCTGGGCGTCGGGGGTATCCTGGTCGCCGGAGAAAGTGAGCAGGTCAACCGCATGGGGCTTGGACTTGCCCTGCACCAGAAGCACATCGGGGATGCCGGAGATGGTCGGCGCTTCGCCGGGAGGCGGCGGGTCGGGACCATCATTGCAATCGGGCGGATTAGCGTTGAAGTACTGTTGGATCGCGTTGTACACCGGCTTCGGATTGCCGCCCGTATCCACGATGCCGAAGGACCACAACTCGTTGTTGAATACGCCGTCGTGGAAATCGTAATAGAACAACTTCTCCAGTTGGGGGAACGGGTCGTTATCTGAACCCGGATATCCGCCGAACTGAATCTGGTCCCGGACGTCGAAACAGCCCACGGTGTAGTCGGCCTGCTCCTGGTTGGAGAAGCCACCACCGCCTTCGTAGCCGCCATAGGCGTGGGTTTCAAAACCCCACTCGGTGAGCCATACCGGCTGCCCCTGACCGTGGGCTTCCACAACCTCCTTCAGCGAGTCGTGGGTTTTGATCAGGAAGTCATACTCACCATCCAGGATCAAGGCTGCAAACTCATGCTCGTCGTCCGTGTAAAAGTGGTGGGTTATTATGTCGATGTGATCCCCGCCTTTGTCGAGAACATTGGCAAGGCTCACTTCCCAGCCGTTAAAAATACAGCCGCCGAACAGGCAGATCCCCTCGTCGCCGTTCCAGTGGTCGCTCTTGGACAGACCCGCCAGTTCCGGGCCTAGAATCAGCGCGTTGGGGTCCGCACCCTTGGCGGCCTGGGCGCCCGGGATAAGGATGTCGTACACATACTGGTCTTCGGTGCCGGAATAGAACCCGTCAAGGTTGGGCTCATTCCACATTCCCCAGTGCGAGATTTTGCCTTTGTAGCGCCCTACTACATGGCTGACGAAGTCCTGCCACTCGGCCACACTGGCGAAGGGCTTAGGATTACAGCCGTCGTCGCCGCCGGCGTTGGGCACGCAGTTCTGATCCGCTGCGGCCCACTGGGGCGTGTAGGAGAGGGTGGCAAAGATGTTGAGGCCCAGCTCCTGCGCCTTGTTCACTACCGGGTCGGTCTGCCCCCACTGCCAGTTGTTGTTGCTGGGTTCCATCACCCACCAGTTGAAGTCAACGCGGATCCAGTCGAACCCGGCAGCTTTGATTTTCTCCATATCCTGAGCTGAAGGGATGTGGGAGTTGATACCGTAGTTCGAGCAGGCGTCTTCGGCATAGGCCTGGCCGATTGGCCCGCCTGCAAACAAGCAGACAGCGGCGAACAAAACGATCCCAGCGCACATTCTCATAAGGCTCCCCCAATGCTGATGTGTATTACAACCATGTTATAATATTGAAGGAAGGAAGCAGGGTCAAGCAGCCATTAACGAACA